>CANREV010000023.1 GCA_947629645.1 uncultured Acetatifactor sp.
AAACGAAGGGGCAGTTCCCTGCAATGTCAAAACTGCTTTTTCGTTTACCCCATCATCGATTTTAACCTAAAGAATTTAGCGGGAGACAGTATTATGGGATTTAAGTCAGACAAATCAAATAAGAAATCTCGTGATTATAATAATGGATGGATAACTGGGAGAATATACTGCAACAAAAAAGATAAAAGGATAATTATTAAACGTCCACAAAGTGGGTTTGGTTATACCATGAATCTGGGGAATAAATGGACGTGGGTATTTAATATCCTTGTTATCCTTGTTGTGGTTATATTAGTCCGCATTTTTTAATAATGATCTTCAACTTCTCATTTGTTGAGAAGTTGCAAAATCTTTTAGGAACTAAAGAGCGCACTTCTATACATAGGTCTGGCGACCATGTATCGTGCGTTCTGCGAGGCTTCCTCTCTGATAGCAGAACGCCGTTAATCACTTGTTAAAACTCCTGTTCTATGCACTAAACTACGACTAAACTAACAATCGGGCCATCTAAACTGTCGGTCGGTTGAGTATTAAGCGGAGGAAATGTTATAATGCAGTCATCAAATCAAAGGAGCGACACCACAATGAAAAAACAATCTTTTGGAGCTATGATTGCAGCTATGCGTAAAGAACAGGGAATGACACAGCTTGAACTTGCAGAAAAAATGGGCGTTACAGATAAAGCGGTATCAAAATGGGAACGAGATTTATCCTTTCCTGATGTAAATTCGATTCCAAGGTTGGCGGAAATTTTTGATGTAACTGTTGATGAGATTATGCAGGTAAAATCAGATAGTAAGGAAAATGGGTCAGCAAACAGAATTTCTGAAATTGTCGATATCGCATTGAAAGGTATAGCTTTGGCAATGGGAATTGCTGTCGTAGTTCTATCGCTTATAGATAAGATTGAAGCAAAGGAAGCGGTCAGTATGTTGGGAATTGGATTGGCTTGTACGGCGATTGCACAGTTTTCAAAAAAGGACTAAATTCGTGTTTGTCTAACCAATCTACCATATTTATAACTAAATGGAAACTAAAAACATAGCATAAAAGCGCATAGAGTAATCTATACGCTTTTATATAATTCTTTTTGCAGATTTCTACTGCGTCATTTATTCTTGACATTGATATTGGAAAGTGAAAAAATAAAAACATTGAAAAAACGCTACTTATCAAAGACGCAAAAAAACATCCCATATAATTTTTTTCAATTATTTTTTAATAAATATTCTTTAAGTTGATGACATTGGCAAAGAACAGTGTGTTTTTAGACCTTTTCCAAGATAAAAAGAATTTGCTGAAACTGTATAAAACATTGCACCCAGAGGATACGGACGCAACAGAGGACACGCTGGATATTGTAACGATAGACAATGTTTTGACAGATAATCTCTATAATGATTTGGGCATAATGGTGGGCAACGATAGGTTGTTTTTTATTGTTTTCTGTAAGGTTTTTGATGAACAGAGAAAGCTGTATGGAATGACAGAGCAGACAGTGAAAGAAACGATCCGTATTTGCAAGGACAGGAATATCCTAAAAGAATATCTGATTAGCAGAGAAAAGGAGGTTGTGACAATTATAATGAGTTTATTTGATGATGAGCAGATAATGAAAACATATTGGAAAGATATGGAAAATACTCTTACTGATAAGATTACTCACGATAAAGACAGAGAAATAGCCGAAAGATTGATAAAAAAAGGTAAGATGTCATTGGAAGATATTGCGGATTGTGTTCCGGCATTATCTTTTAATGAATTAAAAAAAATCGAAACCGAGGTTATGCAGTTAGCGTAATCGGCAAAACAATTTAATATCAAAATAAAATCGTAAAGACGCATGGAACAGTAACTTGTAAAACATGCGTCTTTTTTCGCCATTCATTGACAGAATCCGTGGGAAAGTATAAAATGAATAAAGCGTGCCGGGACAGGTCGGATCCTGTCGTGGTAAGCTGGAGCCTGTCCGGGCGGTTTTTAATCCTGTCCGGACGCATTGAAAACGGGGGATAGGCGAGATGGCGTTTTCCAATACCATATTTTTATTCGTGTTTTTACCTGTAACGCTGCTGCTTTACTATGTAAGCCAGAGACAATACCGGAATTTTATTTTGCTGGCGGCCAGCGTTATTTTTTATGCCTGCGGGGAACCGCGGCTTGTATTTCTGATGCTTTTCTCCATTCTCTGCAACTATTATTTCGCGCTGGCGATAGAGAAATATTCTTATAGAAAGTTTTTCCTGGTTCTCAGTATCCTGTATGATCTCGGCGTCCTTTTTGTGTTTAAATACCTGGGATTTTCCATGAGCATTTTTAGCGCTCTGTCAGGCAGGAACCTGCCGGAATTGAAGATCGCGCTTCCCATCGGTATCTCTTTTTACACGTTCCAGACAATGTCCTATGTGATAGATGTCTATTGTAAAAAGGTAAAGGCGGAGCGGAATATTCTGGATCTGGCGCTGTATATTTCCCTGTTCCCCCAGCTGGTGGCGGGCCCGATCGTAAGGTATCATTCCATTGCGGGCCAGCTCAAAAGCAGGACGCTGTCGCCGGAGCTGTTTGGGGCCGGAGCGAAACGCTTTATGTGCGGCTTCTGCAAAAAGGTGATCCTTGCGAATAATCTGGCGGATGTGGCGCAACATTACTTTAACACGCCTTCCACGGATAATTCCGTTGTGGGCGCGTGGATCGGCGCTGTCAGTTTTTCCCTGCAGATCTTCTACGATTTCTCCGGATATTCCGATATGGCGATAGGCCTGGGGAAGATGCTGGGCTTTACCTTTGAAGAAAACTTTAATTATCCTTACATATCCAAATCGGTCACGGAATTTTGGAGGAGATGGCACATCTCATTGAGCCGGTGGTTCCGGGATTATGTATACATTCCGCTGGGGGGATCCAGAGTGTCCGTCCCGCGGCATATACGGAACATGGCTGTGGTATGGCTTCTGACAGGGCTTTGGCACGGCGCGAATTTTACGTTTATCGCTTGGGGAGCCATGTATTTTGCGGCGCTGGTTCTGGAAAAGTATATCCTGAAGCCGCAGCGGTGGAAAAATAAAATAGGAATTGCGGTTTACCGGATCCTGGTGCTGGTTTATGTCAATTTTGGATGGGTGCTTTTTAACGCGCAGGATCTGCGGGCGGGCATCCGCTACTGTCTCTCCATGGTCGGTTTCCATTATGGAAACGCGCTGATCGATCTGCAGACGGTATGGATGTTGAGAGAATACGGAGCGTTTCTGCTGGCGGGGATTTTGTTCTCCACGCCGCTTGCGCCTTTTCTGTCGCGTAAGCTTCGGGAGAAATGGCCTGCGGTGGAGAAAAATGCAACGCCCTTTGTGTATGTGCTGGGATTTCTGTGGTCGGTTTCCTTTCTGGTTTTGGGAGCCCACAATCCGTTTATCTATAGTAATTTCTGATCCGCGCGGACATCGGGGACAGTCGGGAATGGAGAGTATTGCAAAAAGTACGATGTTCCCCGTCCGGATTTGGGATTCCGTAAAGCGGAATCGGGGAGGTTAGGATGGAACAGTTTTGGACTAAAATAAAAAATCTGATCTCTAAGACAGGGTGGTGCGGCGCGCTGTTTGCCCTGATCCTGTTTTCATTCGGCATCGTCAACGCCTGTAAGGCTATGAAGTTCTGGATCAACGATGAAGAGTACGATAACGAGTGGACCATCGATCTGGGAAGCAAGGGCGAGATCGAGTACATTTCAAATTTCTGGGGCAAAAACAATTTCCTGAATCTCAATGGATTTATGAGAAATCTGACGGGGCAGCGGGAAATGAACGGCATTGTGAAACTGAACAATGGTTATCTGTTCGTGCCTTACGACCGTGTGGAGGATCAGGAGCTGGAGGAGCGCGCCAAAGATCTGGGAGCGCTGGAAAAGTATCTTTCCTCGCGGGGGACAAGCCTGCTGGTGGCACTGGCGCCCGATACGTCCAGCAAGTATGATCCGCAGATCCCTCTGGGAACCGTAAGTTATTGCAATGATAATCTGGACCGTCTGATCCCGATGCTGCAGGGGGAGGGAATCGATGTCATGGATCTCAGAGAAGTGATCCATGAGGACGGTATCGACCAATACACCATGATGTATAAGACGGATCATCACTGGACAACGAGAGCGGGATTTTATGTCTATGGGAAAATAGCCGACTGGATCGGGGAGAAAACAGGTGTGGAAGCGGAGGAACAGATCCGCAGCCTGGATCATTATAATATTACCCTATACAAAAACTGGCATCTGGGAAGCAGAGGGCAGAGGACGGGCGCGCTGTTTGCGGGGATCGATGATTTTGAACTGATCCTTCCTGATTTTGATACCCTGCTTGAGGGCAGAGAGGGCACGGGAACTTTTGAGGATCTGTTCATTAACTATGAACCGTTTGCCCAAAAGGATCCCATCTCCCGCTATACTTACGAACTTGCGCTGCGCCAGTCCTGCGGAAATTATAAAAACCTGAAAGCGGATAACGATTTAAAACTGCTTGTGATCGGAGACAGCTTTTCGGAAGCGGTCTGTCCCTATCTTAACATATCCTACGGCGAGATCCGCTATCTGTATAATCAGCAGTCGGATACACTGGACGCCGGATATTTGGAGGAGTATGATCCGGACGTGGTCGTCTGCCTGTATTATCCTGAAAATGTTTTCGGCGCAGGGGGAACGGCGTTCGACCTTCCGCGCTGACCTCAGGCGGCGATGGAAGAGAAACTGGGAAAATGATGGGGGTGAAAGCCGCAAAATTACTTGAAATGCGGCGGCCGTACCGTTATAATAAACATACTTTAAAAAGATAGGAGGGCATGGATATGTATACAGCGAAGGAAACACGTTATGACAAAATGAAATATCAGCGCTGCGGCAGCAGCGGTCTGATGCTGCCCGCGGTGTCTTTGGGATTGTGGCATAATTTCGGCTCCAACGGGAACTTTGAGACGATGCAGGATATGTGCCGCACTGCCTTTGACAATGGCATCACTCATTTTGACCTTGCAAATAATTATGGTCCCGAAGCCGGATCGGCGGAGGAAAATTTTGGCCGGATCCTGCAAAAAGGACTGGGCGCTTACAGGGATGAGCTGGTGATCTCTACCAAGGCGGGATATGAGATGTGGGAGGGTCCTTACGGTAACTGGGGCAGCAAGAAACATCTGGTGGCCAGCCTGGATCAGAGCCTTAAGAGAATGGGACTGGATTATGTAGATATTTTCTATCATCACAGACCCGACCCCGACACGCCTCTGGAGGAAACCGCGCGGGCGCTGGACGGAATTGTAAAGAGCGGTAAAGCGCTTTATGTAGGCGTTTCCAATTATAATAAAGAGCAGACTATAGCTATCGCGGCGCTGTTTCAGGAGATGGGAACGCCCTTTATCATAAATCAGAGAAAGTATTCCATGCTGGTGAGAGATATTGAGAGTGACGGGCTGAAAAGTTATGCAGCCGCCCACGGGATCGGTATCATTACTTTCTGCCCTCTGGCGCAGGGACTGCTGACGGATCGTTATCTTAACGGTATCCCCGCGGACAGCCGGATCAAAACGGATGGCAGATTTTTAAAGGAAAACGCTGTCAATGAGGAGACTATCGCAAAGGTGCGCGGGCTTGCGGAGCTGGCTGCACAGAGAGGCCAGACTTTGGCCCAGATGGCCCTGGCGTGGATTTTGAGAGACGGGGATATCACCAGCGTGCTGATCGGCGCCTCCAGAGCTTCCCAGATTCTGGATAATATCGGCATGGTGGAGAATACTTCCTTTACCGAGGAAGAGAGAAAGAAGATAGATGAGATTCTGGCATAAGGCCATGATTTCCTGCGTTACCCCTCCAGGTGTGAGGTGTCTGTTATAAAAATTCACCTTTCCGCTATAATGAGGTTGTTCAAACCAATTTAAAACGGGAAGGTGATTTTTTTATCAAGGTAAGGAATATTCAAAAAGGTATTTAATGATTTCAGGATTCCTCTGTTTAAGCTATTGATTATGCGGCCGATCCGGCCTGATACCTGTTACAGATGTTAAAGATATTACATATTACAGAAACTATGTGCTATAGAGATTGCGCGCTATAGAGACTTCATTTCATACAGATCCTTTTCGCATATACTGCAGGAATTACAGATCCGTTACAGATTCAAATTCAGAAAGGCTCTTTGCCTGTGAAGCTTTTTTCAGCAGCTGTCTCAGCGCGGCGATATCTTTCACAGATCGGATGCGTTCTGTGAGGTCCGCGGGGACTTCTCCATACAGCGACAGCAGTTCAAAGATCATCTCCTGCGCTTCCGCTATTCTGCCTTCTTCCCGGCCTTCCGCACGTTCATCCTTCAGCATTTCCTCAAACAGCATATACCTTTCCCCCATTTCTCTGTCAGATTTAATTTGCCGGATAGAACGCTGGAGGCGCCTGACAAAAGCAAATCCGTGTCCACCTCCACATGGTCAACGGCGATGCCGAGGGTTAATTCCAACAGTTGCTTACAGTTCTCCGGCTCCGACATCACCGCCGCGAAAAGAAAGTTGTCTTTTAACGTCAGTTTTTGGAGCGTTTTTCTTTCTGTCATGTTTCCTCCCGTCCCAGAGGAATCCCAAGTTCAGGGTAGCACGATTGTGACGGTATGTCAACTACTTTCGTACCATTTCACAATAATAAAGTCACAGTTCAGCATTTGGCTGAACTGTGACTGCAGATTTTAATTTCCGTAGAAGATCTGCGCAATGGGCGAGTCGGGAGAGAGGATCACGGTCTTGTTGCCGCCCGACATGGATGCTTTCAGCGCGTCCAGGCTTCTCACGAAAGAATAGAAATCCTGTTTGGATTCATCGTTGTAAGCTTCGGACAGGATGCGCATATATTCCGCTTCCCCTTCCGCTACCAGTATTTCCGCCTGCTTGTCGGCATCCGACAGCATCACAGTCACCTCCTGGTCGGTAGTATTGCGGATTTTCTGGGCCTCGGATTTTCCCTCTGCGGTGTAGGTGGCAGCGATATTGTCTCTCTCGGAAATCATACGCTCGTAGACAGCCGATTTGTTGTCGCTGGGCAGATCCAGCTTTTTGACCTCAAAAGCGAGGATCTGGACGCCGTACTGGTCCAGCGAGGATCCGATATTATTTAAGATCGCCTGGGACAACTCTCCATCGCGGCCCGATATGACTTCATCCTGCGTGGTGCTGCTGATCACGTTCTTGGTAGAATTGTATACAATGGCGTCCAGGCGGCTTTCCGCGTTGGGAATGGAGCAGTTTAAAGTCTGGGCAAACTTTAAAGGATCTGTGATGGACCATAAGATATAGCTGTCGCAGATCATGGTCTTTTTGTCTCCCGTGATCACATCGGAAGGGGACAGATCGTAGAGCAGGACCTGCTTGGGCAGTTTGTCAACGGTCTGGACAAAAGGGACTTTCAAGCTGACGCCGGACTGGGCGATCACATGATCGATCTTTCCGAACTGGCGTACCAGGCTGTATTCGTTTTCCTGCGTGACCACGATGGCGGAAGCGCCTGTGATAAGCAGGAATAACAATAAGGCGGCCAGCAAAATTCTTTTTAATGTTTTCATATTTCCTCTCATTCTGCCGCTTCAGCGGCTGTTTGTTCAGCGTGTTGTTTTAATCTTGAGCGGCGGATGTCTGACCGGAACCGCCATCGGCGCTTTCATCCGTGGTATCTGCGGCGGACGTCCGGCTCGGGCTGCTGTTTAAACCGCCTGATGCGGATCCTGAGCCTGTATTTGCCGCGCTGTCTGAAGAGCCGTTGCCGGATTCGGAAGTATCATAGCGGCCGGGGTCGGTGAAGGATTCTAACGGATAAATAGTCTGGGTATTTCCGTTGGGACTCTCGATGATGACTTTCAGGTCGGGCAGAACGGATTCCATGGTCTCGTAGAACATACGTCTGCGGGTGATGGCGGGATTCTTAATATATTCTTCATACATAGCGTTGAAGCGCGCCACCTGCGCAAGCGCTTCGTTGATGCGTTCGGTCTTCTGCGCCTCCGCGTCCTTAACGATACGGTCCGCTTCCGCCTGTGCAAGAGGAAGCTGCTCGTTGCGGTATTTATTGGCGTTGTTCAAAGCCGTCTCCTTGCCCTGCTTTGCGGTTTCCACCGATTTAAAGGCTTCCATGACTTCCTGCGTAGGCGGTTCGGAGTCCTGAATCGTGATGTTTACAAGCTGGATGCCGATATCCTGTACGCTGAGACGTTCCAGGATCATTTCCCTGATCGCCGCCTGGATTTCGTTTTTTCCGGTTGTCAGCACATCGTCCACGGGATAGCTGCCGATCACGGTGCGGATGCAGCTCTGGCTGATGTTTTTAAGAATCTCCAGCGGATCCTGGGAAGCGTAGAGCATTTTGACGGGATCGCTGTAGCGGTATTCCACATAGAAATCCACATCGATAAAGTTAAAGTCGGAGGTGATCATCAGGGACTCGTCTTCGTTAGTCTCATTGGTGTCTGAATCGTAGCCGATGGTAAAGCCCTGGATGGTAGTATTTACCTTTCTGACCTGCTGGATAAAAGGAATTTTAAAGTGCAGGCCGGGTTCCGTCACCGCCTGCGCCCTCCCCAGCGTGATCAATACCGCCTGTTCCTGTTCTTTGATTTCGTAAGTAGCGTTCATACCTAAAAAGATAAAAATGATGACGGCGATAATAATGACCGCGATTTTGCCTGTGCCGAATTTGGGCGGAGCTTTCTGGGCGCCGCCGTCCATTGTCTCAAAGCCGTTTCTCCGGTTGCGAAAAGAGTCACCCTTCATTTGCGATTTCCTCCGTTTTTTCTTTCTATTATATCAGCAGATAAAAAAAAGACAATGGTAACTATTGCACGTTAGTTTTAGGTAATGTATTATTCTTTATAAGAAGATAAAGCGGATGCGGAGAACAAAAAGCCCGGAAAGAACAAAAAGTCCGGAAAGAACAAAAAGTCCGGAAAGAACAAAAAGTCCGGAAAGAACAAAAAGCCCGGAAAGAACAAAAAGCCCGGAAAGAACAAAAAGCCCGGAAAGAACAAAAAGTCCGGAAAGAACAAAAAGCCCCAAAAGCCCCATAAATTTTAAAAAGCAAAAAGGAGAGAAGCAATGAAAGTATATGTCTGTTTCCCGCAGGGGAAAGCGAAAGCGTTGACCATGAGTTATGACGATGGCAAAATCCAGGATGAAAGGCTGGTGGGCATCTTTAACAAATACGGGATCAAGGGGACCTTTAACCTGAATTACGGATTGATGGAGAGAAAACAGGATCCTCCCCGCATCGCGAGGGACCGGGTCGCCCAACTGTATCAGGGGCATGAGGTGGCTACCCATACCATGACCCATCCCACCATTGAGAGATGCCCTTTGACGGAAGTGGCGGAGGAGATTTTAGAGGACAGAAAAGGGCTGGAGATGCTGACCGGCCAGCTGGTGCGGGGGCACGCCTATCCCAATGGTTCCTACAGCGAGGAGATCAAACGGCTGTTCCGGCAGCTGGGCATAGCTTACGCGAGGGTGGTCCCCTCCGTGGCGGATTTTGAACTGCCGAGGGATCCTATGGAATGGCACCCCACCTGTCATCACAATGATCCCGAGCTGATGCAGAAAGCGGAATTTTTCGCAAACTTTGCGAAAAAACAGTATCTGAAGCTGATGTATGTGTGGGGGCACAGCTATGAGTTTGACAATAACGACAACTGGGAAGTGATAGAGAAATTCTGTGAATACATGGGCGGCAGAGATGATATCTGGTATGCCACCAATATTCAGATCATTGACTATATGGAAGCGGCGGGGGCTTTGAAATTTTCCGCCGATCATCAGAAGGTCTATAATCCCAGTGCCTTAAGTGTGTGGCTGCAGGTGGACGATGGGCGGTATGTGGAAGCGAAAGGCGGCTGCCTGACGGATCTTTGTCTCGGTGCCAACTGATGGGATCCGAGGGGGAAGTCTTTCGCAAGGCTCTGTCCAATATGACGCTGGAAGCGGCCTGCGGAGGCGCCGTCAGACATCTGGCCGATGCGGGATATACGGCGGGGCAGATCAGGGAACGGCTGGATTATCCGGCGTCTTTCGGGCAGATACAAAACCTTTTGTACCGACATCTGTGTGACACATGTGTCATT
This sequence comes from uncultured Acetatifactor sp., assembly GCA_947629645.1. Classification (GTDB taxonomy): domain Bacteria; phylum Bacillota; class Clostridia; order Lachnospirales; family Lachnospiraceae; genus Acetatifactor. The sequence goes on from CANREV010000023.1 coordinate 10,116, forward strand.
TTGGAGGAAGCTCCGGACCGGGCACTCCCAGGGGAAAAACCGCAATATGTGCTGGAATACAATTCTTATGGAAAGCCCAGCTACCGCAGAGCGGGAAACCTTACGGGAAGAGGGCAGGGAGAGGCTGGCGGAGCGGACGATATACCCTGGAAGGAACTGGTCTTTGAGAAAGAATGTTCCGGCGCAGGCCCCGGACGGGCAGAACTGGACTCTTTTCTGCGCCGCAGGATGGCGGCGGAGGAGGAAAGCGGCGTTTACCTTTCCTGCGATTTCGGCATCCCGCAATCCCGGGCGGCGTCAGGGATAGCGCTTTTAAACGACAGACAGCGGGAATATTTAGAGGGCATCCCGTGGCCCTGCCGCAGGGTCTATCACAGGATGGACGGGCGGATGAGGGAGATTCTGTGCAGCCTTTACGAAAAGGGCGCCTACGAGGGAGTCTGCTATTTCGGAAAACAGAAAGAAAAGATCAGGATAGGAGATCGCATATGAAAAATTATATTATGGCGCTGGATCAGGGGACGACCAGTTCCCGCTGTATCCTGTTTGATAAGAAGGGCAATATCTGTTCTATGGCCCAGAAAGAGTTTACCCAGATCTATCCGAAACCCGGCTGGGTGGAGCACAATCCCATGGAGATCTGGTCGTCCCAGCTTGCGGTGGCAACGGAGGCGATGGCTATGCTGGGTGTGGGCGCGGAGCAGATTTCCGCCATCGGCATCACCAACCAGCGGGAGACCACCATCCTCTGGGACAGGATAACGGGGGAGCCGGTATATAACGCTATTGTATGGCAGTGCCGCCGGACCGCGGATATGATCGATGAATTGAAAAAGGATGGTTTCGACCAGGTCATCCGGGACAAGACCGGCCTGATCCCCGATGCGTATTTCAGCGCTTCCAAGATCGCGTGGATTTTGAAGAATGTGCCCGATGCGGCAAAGAGAGCTCAAAAGGGAGAGCTTTTGTTCGGCACGGTGGACACATGGCTGATCTGGAACCTGACCAAAGGCGCGGTCCATGTGACGGATTACACCAACGCTTCCCGTACCATGCTGTTTGATATCCGGAAGCTGTGCTGGGATCAGGAGATTCTGGACCGTTTCGGCATTCCCGATTCTCTTCTGCCCGGGGTGTGTCCCTCAAGTCAGGTTTACGGGTATACGGATGCCGCCGTCCTGGGAGGCAGGATCCCGATCGCGGGAGCGGCGGGGGACCAGCAGGCGGCGCTGTTTGGACAGTGTTGTTTTGAGCAGGGCGAGGCGAAAAACACTTACGGAACGGGCTGTTTTTTGCTGATGAATACGGGAAAAGACGCTATCACCTCCCGCTCGGGACTTCTGACCACTATCGCCGCCGGTACTTCTGAAGAGCCGGAGTATGCGTTGGAAGGCAGTGTGTTTGTGGCGGGAGCGGGTATTCAGTGGCTCAGGGACAGTATGCGTATGATCCGGACGGCTCCCCAGTCACAGGAGTATGCGCAGGCCGTGGAAGATACGGCGGGAGTTTATGTGGTGCCGGCCTTTGCGGGGATGGGAGCCCCCTACTGGAATCAGTATGCGCGCGGAACGGTGGTCGGCCTTACCAGAGGATGCACCAAGGAACATTTCATACGGGCGGTACTGGAATCCATCGCTTATCAGACGGCGGATGTGCTGAAAGCCATGGAACAGGACAGCGGCCTGCATTTGAAAAGCCTGAAAGTGGACGGCGGCGCCAGCGCCAATGATTTTCTGATGCAGTTTCAGGCGGATATCGTCAACACACTGGTGCACAGGCCCCGGTGCATTGAAACCACGGCGCTGGGGGCGGCCTATCTGGCAGGACTGGCTGTGGGATATTGGAAGGACAAAGCAGAGATTTGTGAAAACTGGCAGATTGGCGCCGTGTTTGAGCCGAAGATGGAAAAAGAGCGGCGCAGCGCCCTTTTAAAAGGTTGGAAAAAGGCTGTGAAGTGCGCCCTTTACTGGGCCGGGGAGGATGAATAAAAGGAAAGATCAGGAAAGACGGTCCTGTAAACGGCAGGTTAGCCGGGGGCCGGACTGTCGCCTCTGCGGCGGGTAATCCGCAATAAAGTGGTTGTAAAACGGCGTGAAGAATAGTAAGATGAAAGTAAAGGAGTATCCACATGTTAGTGCAAAAATATAAAGATATGTTATCGGGAAAGTCGGTGATCAGGCAGCTTTCCGAGTTTGCCACCGCAAGGGGACAGGAGATCGGATATGAGAATGTATTTGATTACAGCTTGGGAAATCCTTCCGTGGCGGTTCCCAAGGCCTTTACGGATGCCATGATCGAAATGCTTCAGACGGAGGACACCTCTGTGCTTCACGGTTATAGTCCGAGCTTAGGTATCACTTCCGTCAGGGAGGCGGTGGCGGCTTCCCTGGAGAGACGCTTTGGCCTGCCCTACCGGAAAGAACATATTTTTATGGCGTCCGGCGCGGCGGGGGCGCTGGCGCATGCTTTTCGTCTGGTGACGGAGCCGGGGGACGAGGTTCTTACTTTCGCTCCTTTTTTCCCCGAGTATCATCCCTATGTGGACCTCAGCGGCGCGGTGCTGAAGGTGGTGCCTCCCGACACGCGGACGTTTCAGATCAACTTTGACGTGCTGGAGGAGATGCTGACGGAGAAGGTGATGGCGGTGCTGGTAAATACGCCCAACAATCCTTCCGGTGTAGTTTATTCCGCAGAGACGCTGAAACGGCTGGCGGATGTTCTGACAGACAGATCCAGACGGTACGGGCATGAGATCTATCTGATCTCTGACGAGCCCTACAGGGAGATTGTGTTCGGCGGGACGGAAGCTCCCTGCGTGTCCGCTTTTTATGACAACACGATCATGTGCTATTCTTTTTCCAAATCTTTGTCCCTTCCGGGGGAGAGGATCGGTTATGTGGCGGTAAATCCCCGCTGTAAGGATGCGGAGACGATGGTCAATATGTGCGGTCAGATCTCCCGAGGCATCGGACACAACTGTCCGCCTTCCATCATTCAGCTCGCGGTGGCGAAGGTGCTGGACCAGACGGCGGATTTAAGCGTCTATGAGACGAACATGAACCTTTTATATAACGAGTTGACGCGGCTTGGTTTTGAGTGCGTGAAACCGGGAGGAACCTTTTATATTTTCCCCAGGGCATTGGAGGAGGACTCTGTGGCGTTTTGTCAAAAAGCGTTAAAATATGATCTGATCCTTGTGCCGGCCGATACTTTCGGCGCGCCCGGCTATTTCAGGATGGCGTATTGTATTGAAACTAAAAAGGTGGAACGCTCCCTGCCTGCGCTGAGAAAATTTGTAAAAGAGATTTATGGCAGATAAGGCCGGAAAGTGGGAGGAGAAAGATGTATCAGGCGGGACTTGTATTGGAAGGCGGCGGCATGAAGGGTTTATATACCGCCGGAGTGCTTGATTTTTTCCTGGATAAGGACATTATGTTTTCCAGTGTGTACGGCGTCTCCGCAGGAGCCTGCAATATGTGCAGCTACCTGTCAAAGCAGAGAGGCAGGTCATTGGATGTCAATATCGATTATCTGGACAACAGACATTACTGCGGCGCAAGAAGCCTTCTGACTTCCGGCGATCTGTTTAATGCGGAGATGATTTATCATCTGATACCGGATTATCTGGATCCTTATGACAATGAGACGTTTCAGGCATATGAGGGGAAAGCTTACAGCGTTGTGACCAATATCGCTACGGGCAGGCCGGAGTATCTGCGGGTCCGCGACATGAAGACAGAGATCGATAAGATCCGGGCGTCCGCTTCCATGCCGTTAGTATCCAGAGCTGTGAAGATCGATGGAAAGTATTACCTGGACGGCGCGCTCAGCGATTCGATCCCTCTGCAGAAGTCCATTGTAGACGGCAACAGGAAAAATGTGGTGGTGATGACGAAGGAAGTTGGGTTTGTGCGGCAGCCGTTCAGACAGGCGGCGCTCTTAAAAGCCCGGTACCCGAGATACCCTAAAGTAGCCGAACTGATGGCGAAGCGCCATGAGACTTACAATGCCCAGGTGGAATATATTGAGAGACAGAAAGAGACGGGCCAGGCTTTTGTGATCCGGCCCCAGAGCCCGAATCAGGTAGGCAGGGTGGAAAAGGATGTAGAAAAGCTGAAAGCGCTGTATCAGCAGGGCTATGAGGACGCGGAAAGCTGTTACGGCCGGTTGGTGGAATATCTGGAAGCGTAAAGAGACGGGAGAAATCGATATTATGGTTGAAATGATCAAGGCAATTCTTTATGGTATCGTGGAAGGGATCACGGAATGGCTGCCAATCAGCAGTACAGGACACTTGATCCTTGTGGAACAGTTGATTCCTTTTCAGGGCGTCAGCGAGGGATTCTTCGATATGTTTGACGTGGTGATCCAGCTGGGAGCCATTCTGGCGGTAGTGGCGCTGTTCTGGAAGCAGATCTGGCCCTTTGCCCTGACGAAAAAAGAGAGGGGAGGACAGACCGGCGCGGGGGCGTACCTGAAGAAGGATATCTGGACGCTGTGGTTTAAGATACTGGTATCCTGTGTGCCCGCGGCTGTCATCGGCGTGTTGTTTGACGATGTGTTCGATGCCCTTTTTTACAATCCTCTCTGCGTAGCCATCGCTCTGGCGGTGTTCGGCGTTGCGTTTATCGTGATCGAAAATTGGAATAAAAACCGCACACCGAAAGTGACAAGCTTGTCGGAAATTACATATACCACCGCGCTGCTGATCGGAATCTTTCAGGTGATCGCCGCGGTGTTCCCCGGAACTTCCCGTTCTGGGGCGACCATCGTGGGAGCGCTGCTTATCGGCGTGTCCAGGACAGTGGCCGCGGAATATACATTTTTCCTGGCCATTCCCGTAATGTTTGGCGCCAGCCTTTTGAAAGTGGTAAAATTCGGCTTTGCATTCTCCGGGTTGGAACTGGGACTGCTTTTGACGGGCACAGTGGTTTCCTTTGTAGTATCGCTGGTTGTGCTGCGTTTTTTGATGGGATATATCAAAAAGCATGATTTCAAAGTGTTCGGGTGGTACCGCATCGTCTTAGGTATCGTGGTATTGCTGTATTTCGGAGTCTTCGCCTGAATCAGGCAGGATCATATTGCTTCGGATGGATCTGATGTGCTGCTGCCGCAGACGGCGGGGACATTACCAAAGCGGGGGATCGCTGCGGACGGCCGCAGATTCCGGATACAACCAGAAAAGGTAGCAAAAACGTATGGAAAATTATGAAAAGCGGATCAACACCAATTTAATACGGGGTTGGATGATCATTGTGGTAGTTCTGCTGGCGGCTTATTATGTGGAATTTTTGAAGGGCCAGCGGACCTGGCGGTATATGATCATTTTTTCCGTTTTTGTGGCCGGACCCGCTCTGGTCTGTTATCTGTTTTACCGAAAAAACCGTGAGGATGCGAAACTCCGTTATCTGATCGTGGGCGGGTATCTGGTGATGTACGCTTTTGTGCTGCTGACCGGAAGTACTACCATGGTATTTACCTATATTTTGCCCATGCTTTCCCTGATCGTTCTCTATCATCAGCCAAATCTGGTATTGTGTATGGGCGTGATGGCCGTGGCGGCAAACCTGATCTATGATTTTAATCTGTTCCGCGCCGGGAAAGTTACGCTGGAGAATAGTAAGGATATTGAAATACAGATCGCGCTGCTGGTGTTGTGTTTCGGTTTCCTTTATGTCACCACGCGGTTGTACGATGAGATCGTGAAGAAAAACAAAGAATATGTGGAGGCCCTCGCCAACAAACAAAAACAGCTGCAGAGAGTGACGCTGCAGACCATTACAACGGTTGCAAACACCATAGACGCCAAGGACGGCTACACCAAGGGACATTCTCAGCGGGTGGCGGAATATTCTGCCCTGATCGCCAAGCTGATGGGTTTTGAAGACAGCTATGTCCAGAATGTCAAATATGTCGCGCTGCTGCACGATATCGGCAAGATCGGCGTGCCGGATTCGATTCTGAACAAGCCCGGCCGGCTGACGGAGGACGAGTTCGCCCTGATGCGACAGCATACGGAGATTGGCGTAAATATTTTAAAAGATAACGGTATCATCGATGATTTGCTGGACGGGGTGCATTATCACCATGAGCGTTATGATGGAAAAGGATATCCCGCGGGATTAAAGGGGGAGGAGATCCCCCTGATCGCCCGCATTATCGGCCTTACGGATGCTTATGACGCCATGACCAGCAATCGTGTTTACCGGAAAAGACTTTCCGATGAAGCGGTGATTGAAGAAATAGAAAAATGCAGCGGTACGCAGTTTGATCCGAAAATCACAAAAATATTTATCAATGCGCTTAAGGGCGGCAAAGTCAAACTGCTCAGTCCGGATAACTATGTGTCCAAGGACAGTCTGGAGGAGCAGAGCACCCTGCTTCTGCAAAGCATTCTGGAACTGCAGAACACCCAGAATATTTTAAAGGAAGAAAAAGATTATCTGACCGGAGCCTACAATAAACGCTACGGTGAACGTAAGATTGCCGATTATCTGTCAGAGGGCGAAGGATGTCTGATGCTGTTGGATATTTTGAATCTGCGGGAGATCAACAGTAAATACAGTTTTGTGGGAGGAGATCATCTGATCAGGTCCGTTGGCGAAGTGCTGGAGGAATACAAAAAGGAAAAACTGATCGTGTGCCGTTATGATGGAGATGAATTTTTGTGTTTCGCGGCCAATGTGACTGAAGAGCGGCAGGCGGAGGAAATGATGCAGGAGCTGCTGGATATGATCCGGCGCAGCGTCATTGATAAAATGGAGTACGAGCAGGTGCATATCTGCATAGGAGCCGCAACCTCCGCCACTATAGGACGGGACTATCATGAGATGCTGATCGCCGCGGACAAGGCTCTCTATTATATGAAGCAATTAAAGAAAGACGGATACTATCTCTACCAGGCTCATGACAAAAAACTTTCGGGAGAGGGGCAGCTTTCCAAGGACGAATTGCAGGAACTGTTAGACAGCATCCGCAGAGACAGCAAATATGAGGGAACCTACAATGTGGATTATCCGGAATTTGTCAAGTTGTACGACTTTGTGAAAAACATGACGATCAGAAACAAACAGGATATTCAGCTGATTCTGATCACGCTGGAGCCTTTGGAGGGCAGGAAGATTACTGTGGCGGAGAGGGACGAGGCCATGTATCATCTGGAAAACGCCATCGGCACCACCCTGAGGAATGTGGATATCATGATGCGCTTCAGCAGCACCCAGTGTCTTGTGTTCCTGACCAATCTTTCGGAAGAAAACATCCAGCGGATCATCAACCGTATCCGCAGCTGTTATTATAAGAGCTATGACAGACGGAATATGCTGATGAAGTACGATGTGGCGGATCTGAAGAATGAAGGAAAGGATAAAATAGCTCAAAAGAATTGAAAACCAAGGTAAAAATGCAGGAAATTGTCATTATAACGCTGTTTAAGGTTGACTTTTTATAATAAATAGTTTATACTGCCAATGTCAAAAAGTCATATGTTTGTTTTGATAGGGTAAATGTTAGTGTTGTTGTTTCTTAAACGAAGGGAGAGGAAAAGTTATGGCAACAGATAAAAAGACGGTTACCAAGGTTGACGCATCCAAGGCTACAGTGATCAAAAAGGCAGCGGATGTTCAGCATGCTGCTGCGCCTGCTCAGGCGGAAGAAGCTGTTGAGAAGAAGGAGCCTGTAAAGACAGAAACTGTAAAGAAGGAAACTGCGGAAGCGAAGAAGGAAACCGTTAAGAAAGAGGCGGCTGTAAAGAAGACGGCCGCAAAGAAATCTGCAGCAAAGAAAGAAACCGCGAAAGAGGAACCCGCAAAGAAACCGGGACGGAAAGCTGCTGGAAAAACCGCGGCAAAGAAAGCGGAGTTAAAGAGTGAGATTCATCTTCAGTACAGCGGAAAGGCTTATTCCGAGGAGGAATTGCTGAAGATGGCAAAGGATGTCTGGAAATATGACCTGAAGCAGAAGGTCGGCGATCTGGCAAGCGTAGAACTGTATGTAAAGCCCGAGGAAAACATTGTTTATTATGTTATGAACAAGGATTTTACCGGCAGTTTCTACATCTGATTCTGCTTGCGCGTCAATGCGTAGAGGCGGAAAGGCCGCCCCTGTGTTACTGTTTGCGCAAAAGATCATGACATATATTTCGTGATGCTTAAGAAGGCGCCCTAAGCCGGGACGCTAAAAAGGCTCGGCAGGTCAGTCGGAGAAGATTGTTCTTCGATTGGCCTGACGGGTTTTTTTTATCGCTGGATTGTTAATAATTATTTTAGATTTATTTTTTTTAAAATCGGTTGACAATAAATGGGGTTAGTGTTATTTTATGGTTAGCAGATGTTAGCACTCCCTTGTGATGAGTGCTAATAGACTGGAGGGAGGCGCGGAAGTGGAACTGGATGAAAGGAAGAAAAAAATCCTTCAGGCCGTAATCCGCAATTACCTGGAAACAGGAGAACCTGTTGGCAGCAGGACCATTTCAAAGTACACCGACCTGAACCTAAGTTCCGCTACCATTCGGAACGAGATGGCTGATCTGGAAGAGATGGGATATATATTACAGCCCCATACCTCCGCCGGACGGATTCCTTCCGACAAAGGCTACCGGTTCTATGTGGACGCCATGATGGAGGAAAAAGAGCGGGAAGTAGTGGAGATGAAGGAGATGCTGGTGGAGCGTCAGGACAAGATGGAGACACTGCTCAGGCAGGTGGCAAAAGTCGTGGCGCAGAATACTCAGTATGCCGCCATGATCTCAGCGCCTCAGGCGAAGCGCAACAAGCTGAAATTTATCCAGCTTTCCCGTGTGGATGTGGGGCAGATTCTGGCGGTGATTGTGATCGAGGGTAATGTGATCAAAAACAATATCCTTTCCGTCAATGAGGAGCTAAGCGATGAGACGCTTCTGAAACTCAACATTTTGCTGAATACGCACCTCAACGGGCGGTCCATCGATGAGATCAATCTGGCAATGATAGCGGTCATGAAGGAACAGGCGGGTATTCACAGCGACATTGTCAGCGAAGTGATAGATGCTGTGGCGGAAGCGATCAGGGCGGAGGAAGATCTGGAGATTTATACCAGCGGCACCAACAATATTTTACGTTATCCTGAGCTGGCGGATCAACAGAGGGCAAGCGAACTGATCAACACTTTTGAGGAAAAAAGGCTGCTGGGCGAACTCCTTCAGGATAAAAGCGATGAGGGTGATAACACAGGAATTCAGGTTTATATCGGGTCTGAAAGCCCTCTTCAGAGTATGCGCGACTGCAGCGTGGTCACCGCTTCTTATGAATTGGGCGATGGCATGAAGGGGACGATTGGTATCGTAGGACCTAAAAGAATGGATTATGACAAGGTTGTCAGGACGCTGCGGTCCCTGCAGACACAGTTGGATGAATTGTATAAAGACAATGAGAACTAGGAAAAGGCAGAGAAAGGGATGGTAAAATGGCGGAACAGGAAAAAGAAGAACAGAAAGCCGCGGAGGTGAAAGAGGAGGAGGCCGGGGCCGGCGAGACGATAGAGGACGAGGACACAGAAAAAAACGGTGAAGGTGTCACAGAGGAAGCGGAGGACATTCCGGAGACGGAGGACAATCCGGAAACGGATCCGGACACCGATTCCCGCAAGGGACGGCCGGAGAAAAAAACATCCAGAAAGCAGACGAAACCGGATAAAAAGGCGGATGTCTATAAAGACCAGATCGCGCAGCTCGAGGACAGAGTCAAAAGGCAGCTGGCGGAATTTGAAAATTTCCGCAACCGCTCCGAGAAAGAGAAACAGGCAATGTTTGAAACGGGAGCAAGAAGCGTGATAGAGAAGATCCTTCCGGTGGTGGACAATTTTGAGAGAGGCCTGGCTACGGTGCCGGAGGATAAGCAGGACGATCCCTTTGTAGACGGTATGAACCGTGTATATAAGCAGCTTCTCACAGAGTTGGACAATATGGATGTAAAGCCGATCGAGGCATTAGGCCAGGAATTTGACCCCAGTCTTCACAATGCGGTGATGCAGGTGGAAAGCGGGGAATACGAGTCCGGCATCGTGGCGCAGGAACTGCAGAAAGGGTATACTTACCGCGACACGGTAGTGCGTCATTCCATGGTGGCGGTGGCGGAATAGATCAGCCGGCAGAGGCCGGAGCATAAAACGGTAACCCGGAAAACAATATAGATCAAAAGAGTTGGCAAACAAATTATAGGAGGCATAAAAATGAGCAAGATTATTGGTATCGATTTGGGAACAACAAATAGCTGCGTAGCGGTGATGGAAGGTGGTAAGCCCACCGTTATCGCGAATGCGGAAGGGGCAAGGACAACACCTTCCGTAGTGGCTTTTACAAAAACAGGAGAGAGACTGATCGGGGAGCCCGCAAAGCGTCAGGCTGTTACCAACGCGGAAAAGACCATTTCTTCCATCAAGAGGGATATGGGTACGGACAACGGACGTACCATTGACGGCAAGAAATATTCTCCCCAGCAGATTTCCGCAATGATCCTTCAGAAACTGAAAGCGGACGCGGAAAGCTATCTGGGAGAGAAGGTGTCCGAGGCGGTTATCACCGTTCCCGCATATTTTAACGATGCTCAGCGTCAGGCTACCAAGGACGCGGGCAAGATCGCGGGCCTGGACGTAAAGCGTATCATCAACGAGCCTACCGCTGCCGCTCTGGCATACGGTCTGGACAATGAAAAAGAGCAGAAGATCATGGTGTACGACCTGGGCGGCGGTACCTTCGATGTCTCCATCATTGAGATCGGCGATGGCGTGATCGAGGTTCTGGCGACCAATGGCGATACCCATCTGGGCGGCGATGACTTTGATAATAAGATCATTCAGTGGATGCTGTCTGAGTTTAAGAAAACAGAAGGCATCGATCTCTCCGGCGACAAGATGGCTATGCAGAGACTGAAAGAGGCGGCTGAGAAAGCGAAGAAAGAGCTTTCCAGCGCCATGACTACTAATATCAACCTGCCTTTTATCACCGCAACGGCCGAAGGGCCCAAGCACTTTGACATGAATTTAAGCAGGGCGCAGTTCGATGAGCTGACCAGAGACCTGGTAGACAAGACCGCTGTTCCCGTGCAGAACGCTATGAAGGACGCCGGACTGACCAACGCAGATCTGGGTCAGGTGCTGCTGGTAGGCGGTTCTACCAGAATCCCTGCCGTACAGGATAAGGTCAGGGCACTGACAGGCAAGGAGCCCAGCAAATCCTTAAATCCTGATGAGTGCGTAGCCATCGGGGCTTCCGTACAGGGCGGCAAGCTGGCAGGCGATGCCGGTGCGGGCGACATCCTGCTTTTGGACGTTACTCCTTTGTCTTTGTCTATCGAGACCATGGGCGGCGTTGCAACCAGACTGATCGAGAGAAACACCACTATCCCTACCAAGAAGAGTCAGATCTTCTCCACCGCAGCGGATAATCAGACTGCCGTTGATATCAATGTGGTACAGGGCGAGAGGCAGTTTGCCAAGGACAATAAGTCCCTCGGACAATTCCGCCTGGATGGCATCCCTCCCGCAAGGAGAGGCGTGCCTCAGATCGAGGTTACTTTCGATATCGATGCCAATGGTATCGTGAACGTATCCGCAAAGGATCTGGGTACAGGTAAGGAGCAGCATATCACTATCACCGCCGGTTCCAATATGTCCGATGAGGATATCGAAAGGGCAGTGAAGGAAGCGGCTGAGTTTGAGGCTCAGGACAAGAAGAGAAAAGAAGCTATCGAAGCTAGGAACGAGGCGGACTCTTTCGTATTCCAGACAGAGAAAGCGCTGGAAGAAGTGGGAGATAAGCTGAGCGACAGTGAAAAGTCCGGAGTGCAGGCCGATCTGGAAGCTGTGAAGGCTATTCTGGAGAGAACCAAAGATCAGGAGATGAGCGATGGCGATCTGGATGAACTGAAGGCCGCAAAAGAGAAACTGACGAACAGCGCTCAGACGCTTTTCACCAAGATGTATGAAAATATGCAGGCGCAGCAGGGCGCAGCTTCCGGCGCGAACGCAGGAGCAGGCGCCGACATGGGCGGGGCTTCTTCCTCATCAAATGACGATGTGATTGACGGAGACTTCAGAGAAGTTTAAAATAAGCTTGAGGTATAGTAATTATGGCAGAGCAGAAAAGGGACTATTACGAGGTCCTCGGCGTAGATAAAAACGCGGATGAAGCCGCGATCAAAAAAGCATATCGTGTGCTGGCCAAAAAGTATCACCCGGATATGAATCCGGGTGACGCCGATGCCGAGAAGAAGTTCAAGGAAGCTTCCGAGGCGTATGCGGTGCTCAGCGATCCGGATAAGAGAAAGCAGTACGATCAGTTCGGCCACGCGGCCTTTGACGGCGCCGGCGGAGCGGGTGGTTTTGATTTCAGCGGAATGGATTTTGAAGATCTGTTCGGGGATCTGGGAGATATTTTCGGCGGTATTTTTGGCGGCGGCAGGAGCAGGGCCCGGGGCAATGAACCCAGAAGGGGGGCAAATCTGCGCACCAGCGTCCGCATTACTTTCGAGGAGGCTGTGTTTGGCTGCAGCAAAGAGATCGAGCTGACGGTAAAGGAGACCTGTAAGACCTGTAACGGTTCCGGCGCGAAACCGGGAACCAGTCCCGTGACCTGCAGCCGATGTAACGGTACCGGGCAGACGGTAGTCACCGAGAACGCTTTCTTCGGGATTACCCGGAGCGTAAAGATCTGTCCCGACTGCCAGGGCAGCGGAAAGGTGATCAAAGAGAAGTGCCCGGATTGTTACGGCACCGGATATATTCCCATGAAGAAACGGTATTCTGTGGATATTCCCGCCGGTATCGACAATGGGCAGTCGGTCCGGAAACCGGGGTTGGGAGATCCGGGGATTAACGGAGGCCCCAGAGGGGATGTTCTGGTGGAAGTGATCGTAGGACGCCACCCGATTTTCCAGAGACAGGATATGGATATTTATTCCACCGTTCCCATGTCCTTTGCCGTAGCGGCACTGGGAGGAGAAGTCCTCATTGACACCGTGGATGGAAAAGTGATCTATGATGTGAAACCGGGCACACAGACGGACACCAGAGTCCGCCTGAAGGGAAAGGGCGTTCCCTCCTGGAGAAACAAGGAGATCCGGGGCGACCATTATGTGACGCTGGTGGTTCAGGTGCCTGACAGGATGAGCCATGAGGCGAAGGAATTATTAAAGCAGTTCGATGAAATGACCGGAGATTCCCTTAACGCGGCAAAAAGCGCGGGAGAACAGAATGGGGAAGACAATAAGGACGCTAAGGATTCCAAAAAGAAAAAGTTCTGGAAATAAGATGGACTATACAGGCTGTCGCGGTCAGCGGCAGCCTGTTTTCAGCGCAAGGGAAATTGCGTTCTGAGAGTCGGGATTCTCCGGCCGGGCGCAAAAGGTTGTGAAAGTAAAAAGTCCGGGACCGAAAACGGCAGGAAAGATAAAAGTATGGGTGAATTTCTCGGTTTACTGTGCAGTCTGTACCTCATTTTTATGACCGCCGTGCTGCCCCTCTACACGGGAGGCACTTATTGGCAGTTAGGGGATACCAAATATATATTGTTCCGCAATGTCTCCGTCCTGGTGACCTGCGTCTGGATGGTACTGACGCTGGGGCGCGGTCTGCGGTCCGCCGCGGCGGGTAAAAAGAATCCGCAAAAGAATCTGCCGGGTCTCAGCGCGGTGGACCTGAGCGTGCTGGCATATCTGGCGGCGATTTTGTTGTCCGCGCTGCTAAGCCCTTACCGTCAGATCGCCTGGACGGGTTATCCTGAATGGTATATGGGGGCCTTGTCACAATGTATGTTTGTGGCGATTTATTTCCTGGTCTCCCGTTCTTACGGTGGGGGCGGTTATCCGATCTATGTGGGTGAGGGGGCGCTGGCCGTTGTGTTTCTGATCGGTTTTGCCAATCGCCTGGGACTGGATCCTTTGAGGCTCATGATGCCTTTTGGCCTGAAAGACTGGGAGTACAGCCATATGATCTCCACCATTGGCAACATTAACTGGTTTTGCGGTTTTTGTTGTGTGATGCTGGGATTTCCGGCGGCGGGATATCTGAAGGCGGAGAGGAAAGCGCAGGCGGTCCTGCTCTACATACTCACTGTTTCTGGCCTTGTGCTGTTGGACATTCAGGGCAGCGATGCGGGGCCGCTTGCGGCGGCAGTCTGTCTCGGCGTGATTTTCCTGTACGGCCTGAAAGACAGGGTGATTTTTCAAAAGGGGCTGGCGCTGTCGGCCGGGATGTTTCTGACGCTGACTTTTTACGGCCGGATCGCGAAATGGCTGGGGCCGGAGGCGGTACTGTCGGTTCCGGCGGACGGGATCGGTTTTGCAAAAATGTCCTGGGGCGGCTGGTGGGGATTCGGGATCCTTTTTCTGGGTCTGACATTTCTGTTCGGACGGTTGTCCGCCAAAAGCGCTGACCGCGCGGGAAGCATTGCGATGGCTGTTATGGCCTTGGGGGCGGCGGCAACGGCAGCACTCTACGGCTTCAGCCTGCCTGGGGGTGACGGATGGGGCAGCGGTCGGGGCGGGCTCTGGCGTTTCGCGTGGCAGGGCTTCTGGCAGGGGGGCCTGCGCCAGAAGCTGACAGGAGCGGGGCCGGACTGTTTCGCGCCTTATATCTATGGGACGCTTCCGGCGGATGTGCTGACGCCTGTGGAAGGATTCTGGACGGGGACGATCTATGCCAACGCGCACAATGAATGGCTGAACGCGCTGGTGACTCTGGGCGTGATCGGGACGGTATCGCTGGGAGCTGTCTTTGTTACGGGATTTCGGCGTTATCGGAAGATCCCTTTCGGGATCCTGATCCTTTCCATGTATGGAGTCAATTCCCTGGTCAGTTTCCAGCAGGTATTGAGCACGCCGTTTCTTTTCATGGCGCTGGGGCTGTGCGAGAATGCCATGCGGTCGGGATCTTATGCGGGATCTCGAGGCCGGATGGAAGGGGATGGGGAAGGGTAAAAAGTGAAAATAATCCGGATGGAGGAAAACGTATGAAATGGGTAAAATTTCAGATCAGGACCACTGTGGAGGCGGAGGATATTATCATCAGCACACTTTACGATATCGGGCTGGAGGGCGCTCAGATCGAGGACAAAGTTCCTCTTACGCCTTTGGAGAAAGAGCAGATGTTTGTGGATATCCTGCCCCAAGGGGAGGAGGATGACGGGATCGCTTACCTGGATTTCTTTCTGGAGAAAAAGAGCGATGGAACCTTGGAAGTCTGCGGCGAGACCGTGGATGTGGATACGATGCTGGAGAGGGTGAACGAAGAACTGGAAGGACTGCGGGCGTTCTGCGCTATCGGCGATGGCACTGTCACTGTGAGCGAGACCGAAGATATCGACTGGATCAATAACTGGAAGCAGTATTTTCATCAGTTCTATATTGATGACATTCTGGTGGTTCCTTCCTGGGAGGAAGTAAAACCCTCAGACCGTGATAAGATCGTATTGCATATCGACCCTGGAACCGCGTTCGGCACGGGGATGCACGAGACAACGCAGCTTTGCATCAGGCAGCTGCGCAGATATATCACGTCTGAAACAAGGCTGCTGGATGTGGGAACGGGCAGCGGGATCCTCGCCATCCTTTCCCTGATGTTTGGCGCACAACATGTTTTCGGTACGGATCTGGATCCCTGCGCGGTGGATGCGGTGGCGCAGAACTGCGAGGCGAACCATATCGATGCCCGGAGCTTTGAGCTTACGATCGGCAATATCATCACAGATGAGAATGTGCGGGACAAAGCCGGTTATGAGTGTTATGATATTGTGGTGGCTAATATTCTTGCGGATGTGCTTGTGGATCTGACGCCCGTGGTCGTGAGACATTTAAAAGCCGGCGGTATGTATATCACTTCCGGCATTATCAGCGGCAGGGAACAGATGGTGCGGGAAGCGGTGCAGGCCGCGGGGTTTGAGATCGTGGAAGAGACTTATCAGGGCGAATGGGTCAGCGTCACCGCCCGCAAGCCGATGGGGCCGTAGAAAAAATCTGTGCCGCTTTGCGACCAAAAGCTCATGCCTGTCCGAAGGACGCTGACGCGGCAAAATGAGAGGGAATTATGTATCAGTTTTTTGTAGATCCGTCCCAGATCAACGAACATGACAAGCGTGTCATAATAGTGGGAAATGATGTAAACCATATACGCAATGTACTCCGCATGAAACCCGGAGAGGAACTAAATGTCAGCAATGGCAGGGACGGCAGGGAATACCGTTGCGCCATTGCCGCTTTTGAGCAGGACAGGATCGTGTGTCAGATGCGCTTTATCCGGGAAGATCATGTGGAGCTGCCCTCCAGGGTCCATCTTTTTCAGGCGCTGCCCAAGGCGGACAAAATGGAGACGATTATCCAGAAGGCTGTGGAGCTGGGCGTATACCGCGTTATACCTGTGGCGTCAAAGAGGTGCGTGGTAAGGCTGGATGAGAAAAAGGCCGCTGCTAAAACCGCCAGATGGCAGGCCGTCGCAGAGGCGGCGGCAAAGCAGAGCAAACGCGCCATCATTCCGCAGGTATGCAGCGTGACGGATTTTTCCCAGGCTGTCCTGCAGGCCGCCGGAATGGATGTCAGGCTGATCCCTTACGAGATGGCGGAGGGGATGGACGGGACGCGCCGGATCATCGACAGCCTGCGGCCGGGTCAGGATATCGCCTTCTTTATCGGTCCGGAAGGGGGATTCGAGGAGGAAGAGGTGCGCGAGGCCTCGGACCGCGGGATCGTCCCGATCACTCTGGGCAGACGTATCCTGCGGACGGAAACAGCGGGGATTACATTGCTCTCCTGGGTCATGTATCAGCTGGAGGGTCGTTAAAGCGCGCGGAAACTGTGCAGACGCCGCTTCTTTCCGGAGAGCTTTGTCACTGTCAGGGACAGTGTTTTTTGCATATAATATGGTGAATGAAGCAGAAATCAAGGTTAGATGAGTAAATAAGGGGGAAAAACAATGGAAGCGTATTTGGACAATTCTGCTACAACCCGTGTGTTCCCCGAGGTTGCGGAATTGATGACAAAGATCATGTGCGAAGATTATGGAAACCCTTCCAGCCTTCATATGAAAGGAGTGCAGGCGGAAGGCTATCTGCGCTCCGCCAAAGAGACTCTGGCACAACTGCTGAAAGTGAGTGATAAGGAGATATTTTTTACTTCCGGAGGTACGGAATCAGATAATATGGCGCTGATGGGCTGCGCTTTTGCAAACCGCAGGAGAGGAAATCATCTGATCACTACCCAGATTGAGCATCCGGCGGTCCTGCAGACCATGCGGTATCTGGAATCTCAGGGATACAAAGTCACCTACCTGCCGGTGAACAGTTATGGGCAGATTTCCTTAGAGGATCTGCGGCGGGCGGTGACGCCGGAGACGATTCTGGTGTCCGTCATGCATACAAACAATGAGATCGGCTCCCTCCAGCCTGTTGCGGAAGCGGGCGCTCTGATCAAAAACATCAATCCCAATATATTGTTCCATGTGGACGCGGTACAGGGATTCGGCAAGGCGAAAATCTATCCGAAACGGATGAAAATCGATCTGATGTCCATCAGCGGGCACAAAATTCATGGGCCTAAGGGCATCGGCGTGCTGTATATCGGCGAGAAGGTGAAAATACAGCCTATTCTCCACGGCGGCGGCCAGCAGCAGAATCTGCGCTCCGGCACAGACAATGTGGCCGGCGCGGCCGGGCTGGCCAGGGCGGCGCAGCTTCTTTATCTGCATTACGACAAGGATATGGAACGTCTGTACCAGTGTAAAAAATATTTTATCCAGGGCGTCAGGAAACTGGATGGCGTGACGGTCAACGGCCTGCTCCCCGATGCGCCCGATGGAGAAGGCACGGCGCCCCACATCGTGAGCGTCTCCTTTGCGGGCGTGCGCAGCGAAGTACTGCTTCATGCGCTGGAGGAGGAAGGCATCTACGTCTCCGCGGGAAGCGCCTGCTCCGCGCGCAAACCCCAGCCCTCCGCGACCCTGAAAGCGATTGGCGTGAAACAGCCCCTTTTGGAGTCCACCATCCGCTTCAGCTTTTCCGTTTACACTACGGAAGAAGAAATAGACTATACATTACAGACGATTTATGATAAAATTCCCATATTGCGAAGATATGCGCGTAAGTAACAAGCCGTGCAGCACTGTCCCGTCAGACTGTACCGCAAGCTTGCTTGCAGGGACAGACTGACGGACAGGGCTATAGGGCGCGAGCCCGCGACCGAGCCGGGGAAACCGGCGAGGTGCACGGCGAAGAAAGAGAGGGCTGTGTCGCGAGCCGGGGAAACCGGCGAGGTGCACGGCGAAGGAAGAGAGAGCCAGGGCGCGAGCCGGGGAAACCTCGGCGAGGTGCACGGCGAAAAAAGAGAGGACTAGGGCGCGAGCCGGGGAAACCGGCGAGGTGCACGGTGAAAAAAGAGAGAGCCAGGGCGCGAGCCGGGAAGCCGGCGAGGTGCACGGCGAAGAAAGAGAGGGCTGTGTCGCGAGCCGGGGAAACCGGCGAGGTGCACGGCGAAGGAAGAGAGAGCCAGGGCGCGAGCCGGGGAAACCTCGGCGAGGTGCACGGTGAAAAAAGAGAGGGCTGTGGCGCGCTCACGCGACCGAGGAGAAACATATATGTTTACATCTTTTTTGATAAAATACGCCGAGATCGGCATCAAAGGACGCAACCGATACCTGTTTGAGGATGCGCTGATCCATCAGATTAAATTTGCCCTGAAAAAATGCGAGGGAACCTTTCTGATCCACAAGACACAGGGACGTATCTATGTGGACGCGGAGACGGAGTTTGATTATGACGAAGTGGTAGAACGTCTGCAGCATGTCTTTGGCATTTCCGGGATCTGTCCTGTGGTTTGTGTGGAAGATGAAGGGTTTGAAAAATTATGTGACACTGTTGTCGCATATCTTGCCGAAGTGTATCCTGACAGGAACAGGACCTTTAAGGTACAGGCAAGGAGAGCGCGCAAGAATTATCCGAAAGAATCCATGGAGATCAATGCGGATATGGGAGAGGCGATTCTGGACGCTTATCCTGAGATGCGGGTGGACGTCCATCAGCCCGATATCCTGTTAAATATCGAGATCCGTGAAAAGATTTACATTTATTCCGAAACCATACCGGGGCCCGGCGGGATGCCGGTGGGGACCGGCGGGAAAGCCATGCTGCTTTTGTCGGGCGGCATCGATTCCCCTGTGGCGGGATATATGATCGCAAAGCGGGGCGTGAAGATCGATGCGGTGTACTTCCACGCGCCGCCTTACACCAGTGAGCGCGCCAGACAGAAAGTGGTGGATCTGGCAAGGATCGTGTCGGGATATGCGGGTCCCGTCTATCTGCATGTGATCAACTTTACGGATATCCAGCTTTACATTCATGAAAAATGCCCTCATGAGGAACTGACCATCATTATGCGCCGTTATATGATGCGGATTGCGGAGCATATTGCGAAGGAAACGGAATGTCTGGGGCTGGTTACAGGGGAGAGTATCGGACAGGTGGCTTCCCAGACCATGCATTCTCTGATCGCCACCAATGAAGTCTGTGATCTGCCTGTGTATCGTCCGCTGATAGGCTTTGACAAGCAGGAGATTGTGGAAGTGTCTGAAAAGATTGGAACGTATGAGACTTCCATTCAGCCTTACGAGGACTGCTGTACTATTTTTGTAGCTAAGCATCCGGTGACCAAGCCGAACCTGAATGTGATCCGCCGCCATGAACATTATCTGGATGAAAAGATCGAGGAATTGGTCAAGACCGCATTGGAGACAGATGAAGTGATCATTGTGGAGTGACGGCCCGATGCGGACGTTTGCCGGGGGCGGCTTGAAAAGCGCGGTCAGAAACGTTTGCTTCAGGATGCGGCCGAACATGGTATAAAACCGTAAAAGCGCAAAAAAAGAAGGCCTCAAAGTGATTGCGTCCTTTGAGACCTTCCTGTTATGTACCGCATGATTTAAACGGTATAAGGCTTGAGAACCTCCAAAACATCTTCTGCGCCATCTTCCGCATGGATGTTCAGGTCAATGGGTTTGGAAAGATCCAGACTGAAAATACCCATGATGGACTTTGCGTCAATAACGTATCTGCCGGATACCAGATCGAAATCATAATCGAACTTGGTAATTTCGTTGACAAAGGATTTTACCTTGTCGATGGAATTTAAAGAAATTTGAACTGTCTTCATGTTACTACCTCCTTTACGTTGACATACCTTCTGACTACATATTAATGGCTGTGCAAACAAAAGTCAAGGATAAAACAATACAAAAAAAGAAAGGAATCCTATGAAAAATGTAGCATTGCATAACCTTGGCTGCAAGGTAAATTCCTACGAGATGGACGTTATGCAACAAATTTTACAGGAAAACGGCTATAATATTGTACCATTTGATCATATTGCGGATATTTATATCGTCAATACCTGTACCGTGACCAATATCGCGGACAGAAAGAGCCGGCAGATGCTCCACCGCGCCAGACAGCTCAATCCCGATGCCATAGTGGTGGCGGCGGGATGCTATGTCCAGACGGGGCTGGAGGTCATTGAAAAAGATCCGGATATCGATCTTGTCATCGGCAATAACCGGAAAAAAGATATCGCCCTGATTCTGGAACGTTTTTTGCGGGAGCGGGAACTCAAAGGGAACGCGCTTTGGAGGGAACCTGACAAGACGCTTGGGGGCGTTACGGTGGAGGATATCAGTCACACGGCGGACTACGAGGAGATGACGCTGAAGCGCGCGTCCGAACATACCAGAGCTTTTATTAAGATTCAGGACGGGTGTAATCAGTTCTGTTCCTACTGTGCCATTCCCTATGCCAGAGGCAGAGTGCGAAGCAGAAAAAAGGAAGATGTGGTGAAAGAGATCCGAGGGCTGGCGGAGGCAGGGTTTCAGGAGATTGTGCTCACAGGGATCCATATCAGCTCCTACGGCATTGACTTTCAGGGGAAAAAAGCGTATACAGGGGAAAGCGGCCTGATCGACCTGCTGGAGGCGGTTCACGAGGTGGAAGGCATCCGGCGGATCAGGCTGGGATCTTTAGAGCCGCGCCTTGTGACGGAGGAGGCGGCCGGAAGGCTGTCACAACTTCCCAAGCTCTGTCCCCATTTTCATCTTTCTTTGCAAAGCGGCAGCGATACGGTGCTAAAACGAATGAATAGACATTACACTGCGGGGGAATACTATACCAGTGTGGAACATCTGCGGAAATACTTCGATCACCCTGCTGTCACAACAGATGTCATCGTAGGATTCCCGGGGGAGACGGAAGAGGAATTTGCTGAGACGGCCGCCTTTTTGGATAAGGTTCGGTTTTACGAGATGCATATATTTAAGTATTCCAATCGTGCGGGCACCGCTGCGGCTTCCATGGCCGGACAGATCACGGAGAGAGTAAAGGCGCGCAGAAGCGGTCTGCTGATGGAACTGGAGAAGCGGCAGTCCGCGGAATTCAGAAAGCGTTACATAGGCGGTGAGGCGGAAGTACTTTTGGAGGAAGAAAAGACCATAGGCGGCGTGCCTTATCTGATCGGACACACAAAGGATTATGTAAAGGCGGCGGTAAAGGCCGATGCAGGATACCATACCAATGAAATTGTGAACGTACCCATTGGCGGGCTGCTGACAGAAGAAATTCTGGTATAACTTGAATTTTATGCGCAAATGAGGTAAGATAAAAATTAGAATGTATTGAACGGAATTTGAGCGTGCAGTATTTTGACACAGAAACGGGAGAATGAGGACGACATGCAGGACTTAGGAAATACGCAGTACTTCAAGGTGGAGACAGAACCTGAGACCGGAGCAAAGGTGGTTTTGTCTACCGTATATGAAGCGTTGACGGAAAAGGGATATAACCCGGTGAACCAGATCGTAGGTTATATCATGAGCGGAGACCCTACTTACATTACCAGCCATAAGAATGCCCGCAGCCTTATCATGAAAGTGGAGCGGGATGAACTGGTGGAAGAACTGCTGACAGAGTACATCCGTACAAAAAACTGGCAATAGGAGGAAACCTATGAGGATCATGGGTTTGGATTTCGGCTCTAAGACTGTGGGCGTGTCCATCAGCGACAGTCTGCTTGTGACTGCTCAGGGGATAGAGATTATCCGCCGCAAGGAGGAGAATAAGCTGCGCCGGACACTTGCGCGGATCGAAGAGCTGATCCGGGAATATGAGGTGGGCGAGATTGTTTTGGGACTGCCCAGACATATGAATGGTACGGAGGGCGTCAGAGCGGAACTGACAAATGAATTTAAGGAAAAACTGGAGCGCAGGACGGGATTGCCTGTGATTTTGTGGGATGAGCGGCTGACTACCGTGGCTGCGGACAAGGCTATGACGGAAGCGGGCGTGCGCAGGGAGAACCGCAGGGATTATGTGGATATGATTGCGGCAATGCTGATCCTGCAGGGTTATCTGGACAAAAAGAGTATGGAGTAGATATGGCAAAGTTAGAAAAGATCGTCTTTCATCCCGAGGGGGAAGACCCGGTAGAGTTTTATGTGTTGGAGCAGACGCGGATCAACGGTTCTGATTATATTCTGGTCACTGATTTTGAAGAGGGGGACGGAGAAGCGTTGATCTTAAAAGACATCTCAAAGGAAGGCGAGGAGGAAAGCGTTTTCCATATTGTCTCTGATGATGATGAGCTTGCGGCTGTTGCCGGTGTATTTGAAAATATGCTGGAGGACGTGAAGTTCGTTCAGGATTGACCGGAGTTTTGGCATGGCAGTTGACAGGGAAGCGTTTAAACAACTATTAAAAGACAGAGGACTGAAAGTGACACGGCAGAGGCTTATGGTGCTGGAAGCCATTGCGTCCTGCCCTGAACGGCATCTGACTGCCGAGGAGATATTTGAGTTGGTAAAAGCAGGCTGCCCTGATATCGGACTGGCTACTGTTTATAGAACCATACAGCTGCTGAATGAGCTGCATCTGATTGACCGGATCAATTTTGATGATGGTTTTGTCCGCTACGAGATGGGGACGGTTTCTGAGCATGGACAAAAGCACCATCATCACCATCTGATCTGTCTGAAATGCGGTAAAGTGATTTCTTTCTGGGATGATCTGCTGGAGGAACTGGAGGAGAAGATCACTGCTACTACCGGATTTTCTGTTGTGAATCATGAAGTCAAACTCTACGGTATCTGTAAAGAATGTGGAGGAAATTTAGTTGAAGAAAAAAGAGAATAACAGCGGCTCCAAATTAAAGATCATTCCTTTGGGTGGTCTGGAGCAAATCGGTATGAACATTACTGCCTTCGAGTATGGAGACAGTATTATTGTGGTGGACTGCGGCCTTTCTTTCCCTGCGGACGACATGCTTGGCATAGACCTTGTTATCCCTGATGTAACGTATCTGAAGGATAATCTGGACAAGGTGAAAGGATTTATGATCACCCATGGACATGAAGATCATATCGGCGCGCTGCCCTATGTGCTGCGCGATATCAATGTGCCTATTTATGCTACCCGTTTGACAATGGGGATCATCGAGAATAAGCTAAAAGAGCATAATCTGATGAAGGGCACGAAAAGGAAAGTGGTAAAATTCGGGCAGTCCATCAATCTGGGACAGTTCAGGATCGAGTTTATCAAGACCAACCACAGCATTGTGGACGCGGCGGCGCTTGCCATTTACTCCCCGGCGGGCGTGGTGGTGCACACCGGAGATTTCAAAGTTGACTATACCCCCGTTTTTGGAGATGCCATCGATCTGCAGCGGTTTGCGGAACTTGGCAAAAAAGGTGTATTGGCTTTGATGTGCGACTCCACCAATGCGGAGAGGCCCGGATTTACGCCCTCTGAAAGAACGGTTGGAAAGACTTTTGACACGCTGTTCGAGGAGCATAAAAATACGAGGATTTTTGTGGCAACTTTTGCATCCAATGTGGACCGGGTACAGCAGATCATCAATACGGCGTATAAGTTCGGCAGAAAGGTTTCCGTGGAAGGAAGAAGTATGGTCAGCATTATCGAGACGGCCAGAAATCTGGAATGTATCAGTATTCCCGACAATACGCTGGTAGAGATCGATCAGATGAAGAACTATCCTGATGAGCAGCAGGTCATCATCACCACCGGCAGCCAGGGGGAGAGTATGGCGGCTCTCAGCCGGATGGCAAATGGCATGCACCGCAAAATCACCATCGGAGCGGGAGATACGGTGATCTTTTCTTCCAACCCGATCCCGGGCAATGAGAAGTCTGTAACAAAGGTTATCAATGAGCTGCTGCGCAAAGGTGCGGATGTGGTATTTCAGGATGCTCATGTATCGGGACATGCCTGTCAGGAAGAGATCAAGCTGATTTATACGCTGATCCGGCCCCAGTATGCCATCCCTGTCCATGGGGAGTATAAGCATCTGAAAGCGCAGGCAAAGATTGCGCAAAGCCTGGGCATGGAGAAAGAGAATGTGTTCATTTTGTCCTCCGGGGACGTGCTGGAACTGGACGATGAAAGCGCGGAAGTGACGGGCAAGGTTCCCGTGGGCGCTATTCTGGTGGACGGTCTGGGAGTCGGAGATGTGGGAAATGTAGTGCTTCGGGATCGCCAGCATCTGGCGGAGGACGGTATCATGATCGTGGTTATGAGTCTGGACCGCGTAAGCGGCCAGCTGGTGGCGGGACCGGATATCGTGTCCCGCGGTTTCGTCTATGTGAAGGAGTCGGATGAACTGATCGAGGAAGCCAGACAATCAGTGGACGAGGCCCTGCAAAAGTGCCTTGACAGAGGCATCACGGACTGGGGGAAACTCAAAAATACCACCAAGGATACGCTCAGTGATTACGTCTGGAAAAAGACAAAGAGGCGTCCCATGATTCTGCCTATCATCATGGAAGTCTGAAAAGATCTATGCCTGCGGCAAAGAACGCGGCAAAAGGAGATACAGAGAATATGAACGAACTGAATCGCGCGGTAGCGGCTTACATCACAGCCATCAAAAGTACGGAGATTTATCAGAATTATGTCAGGGAGCGGGATAAGGTAAAGCAGTATCCCGAGTTGAAAGCGCAGATTGATGATTTCCGCAGGCGTAATTTTGAGCTGCAGACTGCGCCGGACACCGATTTTATGAAGATCGATCTGTTTGAACAGGAATACGAAGATTTCAGGGAGAATCCCCTGGTGGATGAATTCCTCGCGGCGGAGCTGGCTTTCTGCAGGATGATGCAGAAGGCCAACACGCAGATTACAGAGGCTGTGGAATTTGAGTGATAACGATATCTGTGCACAGAAATGAGGAGTATTATGAAAACAAGCAGTGTGGTCGGCGCCGTGTTTGGCGTTATATTCCGGATGGCTGTTTTGGCGGCGGCTGTCTGTCTCATCTATCGTGGAGCAATGCTGGCGTATGATTACGGGTATCGTATTTTTACAGAGCCCGCAATGTCTGCCGGAGAGGGCAGGAAGGTCACGGTGTCGGTGACTTCGGAGATGTCTCCTTCCGATATTGGAAAGTTGTTTGAAAGTAAAGGGCTGGTGCGGGACGGCAGGCTGTTCGTATTGCAGTACTATCTGTCGGAATATGTGAAAGACGTGAAACCCGGCACGTTTGAATTGAGCACTGCCATGACGGTGGAAGAAATGATGGAGGTCATGGCCGCATCCACGGAGGATGAAGAGGATGATAATCAATGAGAGGATGTCTGTCTTTATCGATTCTCTGGATCAAGGCAACACCCCGTTTTTGGATGAAATAGAAAAATATGCGAAAGAAACGCAGATCCCTGTCATACGCAAGCCCATGCAGAGCCTGCTGAAATTTTTACTGGAATTTTCAAAGCCGAAACGCATCCTTGAGGTCGGGACCGCTATCGGCTTTTCTGCATTGCTGATGAACGAGTACGCGCCCCAGGATTGCCATATCACTACCATCGAAAAGTATGAGAAGCGAATCCCCATTGCCAAAGATAATTTCAGGCGGGGGAATGCAGGCGGCAGGATCACTCTGCTGGAGGGAGATGCGGCGCAGATCTTAAAGACGCTGGATAACAGCTATGACTTTATTTTTTTGGATGCGGCAAAAGGACAGTACGTTCATTTCCTGCCGGATATCCTGCGGCTGTTGGAGCAGGGGGGATTGCTGGTGTCCGACAACGTGCTTCAGGACGGTGACATCATTGAGTCGCGGTTTGCGGTGAGAAGAAGGAACCGTACCATTCACGCCCGTATGCGGGAGTATCTTTATGAGCTGAAACACCATCCCCGGCTGGAGACGGTGATTCTGCCTGTGGGGGACGGGGTGACACTGAGCGTGAAAAAGTGATCCGAACCATTACACTCGCGAAGATGGCTGCATGCAGCGCGATTTTGCAAATAGTTATAATGAGACAGTATGTTACGGAAAGGCATGGATACGGATATGTGCGCTGAACGGAGAAAGAAACCGGAACTTTTGATACCGGCAGGCAGCCTGGAAGTATTGAAAACCGCGGTGATCTACGGAGCCGATGCGGTCTATATCGGCGGAGAAGCTTTCGGCCTCCGGGCGAAAGCAAAGAATTTTTCGCCGGATGAGATGGCGGAGGGCATCGCGTTCGCCCATAAGCACGGGGTGAAGGTGTATGTGACCGCCAATATTCTGGCTCATAACGAAGATCTGGAACAGGCGAGGGAGTATTTTGAGGAACTTCGCGATATGACACCGGAGCCCTGCGATGCGCTGATCATCTCCGATCCCGGTATGTTCGCTATTGCCAGAGAAGTCTGGCCGCAGGCGGAGATCCATATTTCCACCCAGGCAAACAACACCAATTACCAGACTTTCCTGTTCTGGCACCGTCTGGGGGCAAAGCGGGTGGTCAGCGCCAGGGAACTTTCCCTGAAAGAAATTCGAGAGATCAGAGATCATATACCGGAAGAGATGGAGATCGAGAGCTTTGTGCACGGCGCCATGTGTATCTCTTATTCCGGCCGGTGCCTTTTAAGCAATTTTTTCACCGGCAGGGACGCTAACAGGGGGGCCTGCACCCATCCCTGCCGCTGGAAATACGCGGTGATGGAGGAGACGCGTCCCGGGGAGTATCTTCCGGTGTACGAAAACGACCGCGGAACTTACATTTTTAATTCCAAGGATCTGTGTATGATAGAACATCTGCCGGAACTGACAGAGGCGGGCATCGACAGCCTGAAGGTGGAGGGGCGTATGAAGACGGCGCTTTACGTCGCCGCCGTGGCGCGGACATACCGCAGAGCTATCGATGACTGTTTTGCTTCGGAAGAAGTCTACCGCAGCAATATGGACTGGTATAAGGCGGAAATCGCCAAGTGTACTTATCGTCAGTTTACCACCGGATTTTACTTTGGGAAACCGAACGAGGACACGCAGATCTATGACAACAGCACTTATGTCAACGAGTATGTCTATCTGGGCAGTGTGGAGGCGAAAAAAGCCGGACTGGCAAAAATCGAACAAAAAAATAAATTTTCCATCGGGGACATGATCGAGATCATGAAGCCTGACGGCAGAAATATAGAGACTGTGGTGGAGGCCATGTATGATGAAGAGGGCAACCCTGTGGAAAGCTGCCCCCATTCCAAACAAAAGATCTGGTTAAAGCTGTCCCGGGAGACTGATGTTTACGATCTTCTCCGGACGCGGTGCCGGATGAGGGAATCCGGCACGGGGACAATGTGAGAAATGGCGCGGGCGCTGGGTGGAAGGTGTGGGAGCGGATATGAAACGGGCAGGATCAAAACTTTATAAATTCATATTGTTTTTATTTGCGGTGGAGCTGGGGCTGGTCCTGTTTGTCTGTATTCCCGACACCCAGAATAATCTGCCTGCAGGAAAGATGATCCTTCTGCCGCTTTTGTGGACAGTAGTGGCAACGGGAATTTATCTGGCAGGCAGTAAAGCGCAGGGATTTCTGGAAAAATATCATAAGATCCTGTTCCCCGCTTTCCTTTTGATCTACGGGGTAGTTTTGTTCGCGCTTTGCGCCATGGACCGGACAAAGCCCCGGGGGGACTGGGGAAGCGTTGTGCAGGGCGCGGAGTATATGGCCGGCCTGACGGACACCATGAACTGGGATTATTACGCAAAGTACAAGAACAATATTATTCCCATGCTGGTGCTGGCGCAGGAGCTGAAGCTGGGGAAATTTCTGGGGCTGTCCAATCCGCACTGGGTGGGGATGTTTACCAATGTACTCCAGGTCATTGTGACGCTGATCTGCGTATTTTTTGTGTGCAAAAAAGCGCATAAGGACAGCTGTGTCTCGGGATGGCTTGGCATGGGGCTTTTGGCCATTGCGCTGCCAACTGTAGGGCATACCAGGGTGCTGTATACGGATTCCTTGAGTCTGTGTTTCGGCATTCTGGGCTTTGTGATATGGCTGAAAGCGGATGAGAGGGAACATAAGGGCGCCGCCTACTGGTCCCGGCTCGTTGGCGCGGGCCTGGTCTGGGGCATTGGCTGCGCGCTGAAGCTGACGGTGATTATCTGCGTGATCGCGGTGCTTGTGTATCTGGTGCTGTTCCGGCTGGGCAGAGATCTCTGGAAAAATCTGGTGCCTGTGGTATTGACAGTGGGTATCATCGGCCTGACCGGCGCGTGGACGGATGCGTGGCCCGACCCTGAACTGGTGGATTCCATTGGTACGCCCCGGTTTAGTTATTGGATCGCCATCGGCATGAAGGGCGGCGGCGAGTGGGTGGATTGTCTGGATTACATGGACGAGATGATGTCGCTCTATGGGATTGAGGCCAGAGAGGAATTCACCAGACAGTTTATCAGAGAGAACGCCTATGAATTTTTGAATCCTTCTCATATCATCAGCAAGGCCAAAGTCAATTTTGCCAATGGCAGTCTGGGCAGCAGCGACTTTATGATTTCTGAAAAAGCGGGCAATGATTTTGTATGGGAGTGGGTTTCCCAGTATGGTTCCTATTTCTGGCGGTATAACATGATCTGTACGTCCTACTTTTATTTTACGCTGTTTATGCTCATTTTCTCCTGTGTCAGGGAGTGCGTAAGAAAAGAGCCTGCGGGGCCCTGTACGTTTGTGCCGCTTGTCACTTGTCTGGGAATGATGGTCTACCTGATGATTTTTGAAGCCAATAACAGGCAGTTATATAATGAGTTTATGTGGTTTATCTGCGGAGCGGTCAACGGGATAGCGTGGCTGGGAGGGCTGGCAGACCGCGGATTGTCCGGAAGGCGTACGCGGCGCCGCAAAAATGAGAATAGCGGTTGACCGATAGCGCGGGCATATTGTAGAATGTAACTAGCGGACATCTTTCAAATGATTCTTTTACAAAAAAATAAATTTAGGTATTGCATTTTGGAGAAAAGTAGGTTATCTTAAAGAAAACGGAGCGTTATTTACAATTTGTGTGACGCTTCTTTACATCGGTATCGTTAGAACGAGGATGTTCCAAGTAACGCAGGTTTACTTTGGGACTCTTTTTTTTCCCAAAAGAGTCAGGCCCCGTCTGCGGTCCGGCGTATCTTAAAGAAAACCAGGAAAGGGAGAATGAAGATGAGTGAAGTATTAAACGTGGAAGAAATTTTCGGCAGTAAGGTATTTACACTCGGCAAAATGAAAGAAAGGCTGCCCAGGAGTGTATACAAAGAGGTCACAAAGATCATGGAACAGGGCGGCGAGTTGTCTCTTGCAGCAGCGGATGTGGTCGCCAAGGCCATGAAGGATTGGGCGGTAGAGAATGGCGCAACGCATTTTACCCATTGGTTCCAGCCTTTGACCGGTATCACCGCAGAGAAGCATGACGCGTTTGTGACCCATCCTGATGAAGAGGGCAGGATGCTGATGGAGTTTTCTGGCAAAGAGCTGATCAAGGGCGAGCCGGATGCGTCTTCCTTCCCTTCCGGCGGCCTGCGCGCTACCTTTGAGGCGAGAGGTTACACCGTATGGGATATCACTTCCCCCGCGTTTTTGAAGGAAGATGCGGTGGGCGTTATTCTCTGTATTCCTACCGCGTTCTGTTCTTACACAGGTGAGGCGTTGGATAAGAAAACTCCCCTGCTTCGTTCCATGGAGGCTGTCAGCCAGCAGGCGCTGCGTATCGTAAGGCTGTTCGGCAATCATGAGGCCACCAGAGTTGTTGCAAGCGTGGGACCTGAGCAGGAATATTTCCTGATAGACAGAGAGAAATATTTACAGCGTGAGGATCTGATCTTTTCCGGCCGTACATTGTTCGGCGCACCCGCTCCGAAGGGTCAGGAACTTGAGGATCACTATTTCGGCGCTATCCGCGAGAGAATTGGTTCGTACATGAAGGACCTGAACATTGAGCTTTGGAAACTGGGCGTTACCGCAAAAACCCAGCACAATGAAGTGGCTCCCGCGCAGCATGAGCTGGCGCCTATCTATGAGACGGCAAATATCGCAGTGGATCACAATCAGCTGGTGATGGAGACAATGAAGAAAGTGGCCGGGCGCCACGGGCTGACCTGTCTGCTCCATGAAAAGCCCTTCGCGGGAGTGAACGGATCCGGTAAGCACAACAACTGGTCTTTGGGCACTGACAACGGCGTAAACCTTTTGGATCCCGGCGATACGCCCAATGAAAATATACAGTTCCTTCTGGTGCTTGCCTGCATCATGAAGGCGGTTGACACCCACGCTGATCTTTTGCGTCAGAGCGCTGCGGATGTAGGAAACGACCACAGACTGGGAGCCAACGAGGCGCCGCCCGCTATCATTTCCATGTTCCTCGGGGAACAGCTTGAAGATGTGGTAAAACAGCTGGTAGAGACCGGCGAAGTGGCTCATCTGCTGGAGGGCGGTAAGCTGGAGACCGGTGTTTCCACCCTGACCGATCTGGAGAAGGATGCCACCGACCGAAACAGAACATCACCTTTTGCTTTCACGGGAAATAAATTTGAGTTCCGTATGGTGGGAAGCGCCGATTCTATCGGAAGCCCCAATACTACGCTCAACGCTATCGTGGCGGAAGCGTTCTGCGAGGCAGCAGATATTCTGGAGAAGGCCGACAATTTTGATCAGGCGGTTCACGATCTGATTAAAGAGTATATGACAAAGCATCAGAGAATTATCTTCAATGGCAACGGCTACTCCGATGAATGGGTGGCAGAGGCGGAAAGAAGAGGTCTGCCTAATATTAAGTCCATGGTTGAGGCAGCTTCCACGCTGACCACTGACAAGGCGGTAAAGCTGTTTGAGAAGTTCGGCATCTTTACCAAGGTAGAGTTGGAGTCCCGCGAGGAGGTTACTTACGAGACTTATTCCAAGACGATCAATATCGAGGCGCTGACCATGATCGATATGGCGAAGAAACAGATTCTCCCCGCTGTCATCAGGTATACCAGGTCTTTGGCGGATACGGTGCTGGCAGTAAAGGAGGCAGGCGCGGATGCGACCGTACAGTCCGAGCTGCTTGGAGAGGTATCCGCAAAGCTTGCAGAGGCAAAAGCTGCTCTGATCAAATTGGAAAAGGTGGAGCAGGAGGCGTCTTCCATAGCGGAGCCCAAGGAACAGGCATTCTTCTATAAAGACGAAGTGTTCAGCGCCATGGCGCAGCTGAGAGCACCTGTGGATGCGCTGGAAATGCTGGTGGATAAGAAAGTATGGCCTATTCCTACCTATGGAGACCTGATCTTCGAGGTATAAGGATTGTTTGCAGTTGTCGCAACGCAATTTAAAATGCAGGTCCGGGCGGATGTATAGCTGTCCGGACCTTGTATTTATGTTTTTTAAAGTCCCTTTTCTGAATTGTGGGTCTGGTCGAAGCCCTGCCTGATTTGGTATGCGCCCCGATAGGTATGGTTGATTTTTTAATTTTCCGAAAAGGGATGGCGGAACAAATTTAATGGAAATGTGATATGTAAATGCGCATGATTGTGGTATTATGTTAGTGGAACAAACGGGAATTTGGCGATTTAGTAAATACTGATAAATTAATTTGATAGGGAACAGAAACTTTGAAGTTGATGGAGGTATTATGGGTAGGAAAAAGTATTGGATACTACGACTATTCTTTGTGCTTTTTACAATGTCCGTATCTGTTGCAATACTTCCTTGTGGGATAATAAATGTTTATGGCTTATTTGGTGAAGTAACAGCACATGTAATAGTCGAAGATAAAGAACAAGAAATTATCAGTATTA
Organism: uncultured Acetatifactor sp.; assembly: GCA_947629645.1. Lineage (GTDB taxonomy): Bacteria > Bacillota > Clostridia > Lachnospirales > Lachnospiraceae > Acetatifactor. The sequence continues at coordinate 42,203 of CANREV010000023.1, forward strand.
AAGACGTAGGCCATAAAAAAGTCCAAACTGCAAAAGGCATAAACATTCTCAATATTGGGTTTGAACTTCTGATAACAGTTGTATGTATTAGCTTCTGTGCTAATTTAATTAAACTTCCACGGGGAGATACTATAGTTACATTAAAAGTGCGCATGGACGATTAAAATCTTTCTGCAAATAAAAAGCAGAAAGCAATTTGGTGATATGTCAAGAGTAAATTGAAAAAGAAATAACCCAAAAACCAGTAAAAAAGGGTACAAGAAA
>CANREV010000024.1 GCA_947629645.1 uncultured Acetatifactor sp.
ATTTCAGGGGCCGGCGTAACTCAAACGAGTCACGCCGGCCCCTGTTTGGAGCTATCTATTTTCCGACAGCCCCTTTTCATATCCGCAAAACCATTCTCTTAATGATTACATCCGCAGTCCGCGTTATCGTTCGCAGTATCTTCATTCGTATCAAATCCGGGATTGAATGCATAGAAGTTCTTGCTGTTCAGCTTATCCTGCGTAATGCGCAGCGCTTCCCCGAATCTCTGATAATGAACAATCTCACGTTCTCTCAGGAATTTGATGGGTTCGCAGATATCAGGTTCTTTGATTAGCCGGAGGATGTTATCATATGTGCTCCTTGCCTTCTGCTCTGCCGATATCTTGACAAATTACGCCATGTTGATGCTGCAAGCAGGACGATGTCTGCGCTGCGGTGTTGGTCTGAATATTGTCACTCATGCTCCTCCTTCAAAGTAAAAAGGACAAGAAGCGTTTCCTGATTTCCTGCCTTTTGACCCAGACATCCGAACTTTTGACCCAGACATCCGAAAAAGATACTTGAAGCTCTCAACAAACTGTGATATAGTAAGGATAGAAAAAAGGTGCCACCGATAGATGGCTGGCCCGATTAATGTTAAGCTTCAGAAAAGCCGCTCAGTTTTCTCAGGACCGGGGCGGCTATTTCTGTGTCTTGTAATTATCTTTGCGTCCGATGGCGTATCCGATACTAAAGCAGGCCAGCCCGAAACTGAGCACTGCAAGAAGTCCTTCAATCGTCAACATGAGCATCGCCCTCCTTTCCAAAGTGAATATATTCACTTTGATTCCCTTGCGGGTTTCTATGTATCAGTGATACATTGTAATCGGAGGGTCACAGTCCCTCCGTAGAGGGCCAGCCACCTACCATCTTGGTGACACCCAAGAAGATACTACCATATTCCGACAGTATTTTCAAGTGAGGCGATTTGAAAGCAGGGAAAGTCCATAACCCAACATTTCCCATAACTTTGTCTTATAATCCCCGAAATTATTAATAAAGGTAGTTTCCGAATCAGTTCTTCACCCAGCATATATTCAATCCTTTATTCATCGGGTTGCCACAACGGAATTAATTCAACCCATAGATTCTACGCTTATTACCAGAGGCACACGCATTTTGCCGCTATCAAAAACAGCAGGGCTTTTACAAGCCCCGCCGTTTTCATATTCGCAAAAACCATTCTTTTAATGATTACATCCGCAGTCCACGTTATCGTTCGCAGTATCTTCATTCGTGTCAAATCCGGGATTGAATGCATAGAAGTTCTTGCTGTTCAGCTTATCCTGCGTAATGCGCAGCGCTTCCCCGAATCTCTGATAATGAACAATCTCACGTTCTCTCAGGAATTTGATGGGTTCGCAGATATCAGGTTCTTTGATCAGCCGGAGGATGTTATCATATGTGCTCCTTGCCTTCTGCTCTGCCGCCATCGGTATCGAAATTGCACATCTGAAAAGTATTGTAAAATGGGCACATAACCTAAAATATTGATTTATTTATATAGGAAAGTTATAATTGGTTCAACAAACGGAAAATTTGATGGAGGTACAATATGAAATTATTTGGCAAAATTGGAGATAATCCACTCAACGAACACAACACTTGTCCCACATGCGGATGTAAAACTATTCATAAACAAAAGAACGGTAAAAATAATCAAATCACAGATGGAATGTTTTGTGAAAAATGTCAGGAATGGGTTATTGTGACAAGTTACAGCAAGTTAAGTCTGGACAAAACACATTATAAACTGACTTTTTCTCTGCAAGATGCCAGTAAAAGAGCCCGACATGAAATTCTTACTATGTGTAGCGGTAATTTGACACAACAGCAATTGACCAAAGAAAATATATCTATTACCGATAATGCCGAGTCTATTCAAGGAATTATACAAAGACTGAAAGGGTTTGATATAGCTTATGATGTAACCCCGCCTTTTCATTACGAAGTTGAAGGCTGGGACGGATTTATGGACAGGAACTTTCTGGAAGAACTGGCAAAAAATAATCCTGGATTAGACATTGACGGCATCTTACGGGAGCAAATGGAAGATATAAAGAAATATGGGGATTAAATTTTCTATAATACAAAAATCAAAGGGTTATGCGTTATCAAAGATTCTTTCTGTACTTTGGGTATCCGCATGTTTCTCGAATTTGCTGTAAACTATCAATTTAGCTTAGTAGAGCAAAACGGAAATATCGAAGTTACCCAAATATCAAAAAGGACCTTGTCATAGCGTCATATCCCTTGAGCCTAAGGTCATTTCCCTTTAAGGACAATCTTTTTCATGTCAACTGACAATTCGTTTACTTCATCAAGACAAAGGAATGTTTACTTCATCAAGACAAAGGATACACTTGAAACTCCCCGCAGATTGTGGTATATTGAACATAAATAAGGGCACCTGCTGGTAACAGGTGTCCCTAGGAGCTACCGATAGACGGTTAGCCCGTTCAAATGATTATGACAAAAATAGTCACCTCACTTTAGCGGAGCAGGGCGGCTATTTTTGTGTTTTATGATTATCCTTGCTTCCGATGGCATATCCGAGACCAAACGCTGTCAGCACAAGGCTGATTACTGCTATCAATCCTTCAATCGTCAACATCCACTCAGCCCTCCTTTCCAAAGTGAATATATTCACTTTGATTCCCTTGCGGGTTTCTATGTACCAGTGATACATTGTAATCGGAGGGTCACAGTCCCTCCAAAGAGGGCTAACCGCCTACCATCCTGGTAGTCCCAAAGAAATGCTAACACACTTCGACAGGAATTTCAATCAGATTCTCTTTTTGTGGAATATGTGGAAAGTGCTTCAAAATCAATTTCAAAACAATCTCACATGGCGAAAAAAAAGGCTGGAAAATGCATATTTTACGCACTTTCCAGCCAAAATGTCCGTTACTCAAACTCAAAAGGAAACTGCAATGCCTCCTGCAAATAGCCTGTGTCCCAATTCGGGACACGCGCTTTCCCATCGGCCGCCATCTTGAAACCTTGCTTTTTAGCAAGCGCTTCATAATTCGATTCTACGCTTATTACCAGAGGCACACGCATTTTGCCGCTATCAAAAACGGCAGGGCTTTTACAAGCCCCGCCGTTTTCATATTTGCAAAACCATTCTTTTAATGATTACATCCGCAGTCCGCGTTATCGTTCGCAGTATCTTCATTCGTGTCAAATCCGGGATTGAATGCATAGAAGTTCTTGCTGTTCAGCTTATCCTGCGTAATGCGCAGCGCTTCCCCGAATCTCTGATAATGAACAATCTCACGTTCTCTCAGGAATTTGATGGGTTCGCAGATATCAGGTTCTTTGATCAGCCGGAGGATGTTATCATATGTGCTCCTTGCCTTCTGCTCTGCCGCCATGTCTTCATGAAGATCCGTGATCACATCGCCCTTTACCTGAAACTCGCATGCATTAAAAGGGATTCCTCCTGCCGCCTGAGGCCAGATGCCGATAGTATGGTCTACATAATATTTGTCGAAACCGCTCTTTTCGATTTCTTCCATGGAAAGGTTTCTGGTAAGCTGATAGATAATGGTTGCCACCATCTCCAGGTGAGCCAGTTCTTCTGTGCCGATATCAGTCAGCACTCCGGCAACTTCCCTGTAGGGCATGGAATATCTCTGGGAGAGATAGCGCATGCTGGCGCTCATCTCTCCGTCCGGCCCGCCGTACTGGGAGATGATCACCTGCGCCAGTTTTGCATTGGGCTCTTTAATGTTTACGGGAAACTGCAATCTCTTCTCATAACTCCACATTTACACACACGCTCCTTCCCAAGGCAGGGGTGCCGCACCCCATCTCCACTCTTTACCGCTCTCCGCCAGGTCTTTTCTCAGAGGATAATACTTCATGGAAAATTCCTTCTCCATCTGATTCTTGATCTTGCTGTAATGATTAAAATACTCTATGGCATTTCTGTCAAACGGATGTGTGTCCAGATAAAGCCCCATATCTACCAATACAAAATCAACAATGCCGATATCTTTTAAAAGCTGTTCTTTATTTCCCATTACACGCATCTCCTTCCTGTGAAAGGTTTGTTCAGTTCGGGGAAGATAGTGCCAATACGGTATGCTTTTTCCAGATCGTCATACATTTTGTCAAACTTCTGCCAAGGCACATAAGCCATTGCGATGGGAAATTTGTCAATATTATTGTCGTACATATAATCTTGCATGTCATTTCCTTCCTGTCTTTTTCATATATTTGATAATATGATATGTGGTTCAAACCATTTGGTGTTTGAACGAACAGGAAATATTTATTTTGGGTCAAGCCATCGATATTCTCATCCGCTGATTTCTTCATAGATTTCAACGGTTAAATCGCGTTTATTCGCTTTCGGCTTTGCGACAAGACCTTTCATCTGCGCTGCTCTATTTACGATGTCCATGGGTGACAGAATCATAGCGGCATGCATAGCAATAAGCCGTGCCAGACGGCGGCAAAGACAGACGCGGGAACTTGGGGGAAAATCAGAAATTGCACACCCCTTAAAAAAACTAATTATTCTCATCGAAAAATTGCAAGTTGTCAGCGTGCGAATATGGTATAAGTAGCTTTCCAGTTTCGCATAATTCGCACATCTGAAAAGCCTGCTTTCTTTAGAACCTCAATTTCATGTTCCACCGTCAGCGGCGTGTCATAGTGATAAAACGCGTTTGGTTCAAGGCCCTGTTCGCTTTTCAGTCTTTCCAATTCAGAAAAATAAAAATGCTCTGCTTCTTCCGACTCCGCGAAATAATCTGTCAGAACGAAATATCCGTGATTGGTCAGTGCAGTATTCAGCTTCTTATACAGTTTCAGCTTTTGTGCAGCAGTAAAATGATGGAGCGATTCGACTGATACAGCAGCGTCAAAGCAGTCTGCTTCAAAAGAAACATCAAAATAAGATCCGCAAACAAGTTTAATTTTACGGTTTGAAAATTTCTGTTTCAGTGCCGCCAGCATATCGGACGACAAATCAATTCCCACCACTGACGCTTCCCCGTTCAGGGTAAAGTAGTATTCAAGTTCAAGCCCTGTACCACAGCCCAAATCAAGCACATTTGCATCATGTTCCAACGGCAACAAGGCTGCTGTGTAGGGATAAAATTCCCTCGCGCCTTCAATTTCCGTCATCATATGCTCATCATATCCGTTCAAACGGGCGGTGAAAAAAGCATCCATTTTCTCAAGTTTCATATTAATCTCCCAGACCTCGAATATTCGATCTATACAAATTTTGAAAACGAGAATTGAGCTATCGTTATACTAACTTATCCGTATAGTTCTCGGCTCTATACTACTGGAAAATACGTTTGCCCACTAAAGTAATTGCCCCCTTCGGACAAAGACTTATGCGGCGATAGCACATCGTACATTTTCCGTGCGGCGAAATGCCATCGTCTTCAAGAGAAAGATTTTTCATAGGGCAAATGCGCACGCAGTTTCCACATCCTACGCAAAGCGTTTTGTCTATCTTCAATTTGCCACTATAATGCTTCGTCTTGTTGTAGAACCATAGCCTTTGGCCGAACAGACCTGCAACATGAGCAAAAATACTCAAACCATCGCGTGGAAATTTCCCACTCTTGATTTGCAAAACCGAACGCTCAATCTTTTCTTCCACACGGCGAATGATTTGTATTTTCTCTTCCGCACTTTTCTTTAAGAGCTTACTATCGCACACACTATCGGGCATTTTTAGGTGCAGACCGCCTAATACGAAAGCACCACACCTTTTCAAAAGCCTTGCCGCGCAGCCTGCGCCATCACCGCTGAACGCTCCCATCGTCACCACGCATAGAACGTTTTTCCCTCTCCACAGCTCTTTGTTTTCGAGGATAAAATCTCGTACCATTTTCGGAGCATTGGAAAACTGCACAGGATAACCGAAGATGATATTTTTGCAGGCCTCGATCGTAGAAATGACAGCATCGTCTTCAATTGCAATGATTGGGGCATAATCCTGCCCTCCATCAAATGCCGATTTCCTTTGAGTTTATCAAAAAAGCATATTTGTCCTGTTATTTTTCAACCGTCCCCGACCTGATGGCATCCGCAAATGCGAGGAACTTTTCAGATTTCATGATTGCCAGCCCCTGCGCCTCATCCCCAAGAACAACCAGCTGATCACCCGATGATATTTCAAAAAGTTTGCGTGCCTTTGCCGGAATCACAATCTGCCCCTTATCGCCAACCGTTACAGCGCCAAATAAATGCTTCCCTTTTGGTGGAAGTCCCAGCCCCATATTTTCCTCAGGCTCATAATTTGCAAGGTCATCCAGCGATATCTCAAATATCTCCGCAAGCATTTTACATTTATCCAGATCCGGTATCGTTTCACCCGCTTCCCATTTTGCCACAGCCTGCCTTGTCACGCCGACCTTTTCCGCTATATCTTCCTGTGTGAGCCGTTTCATCTTCCTCATTTGTACCAGATTGTCCTGAAACATTCTTTTTCTCCTTTTTGATTCCCAGCACAGCCCATCTGAAAAACGGGATCCTCGAAACGATTTCATACAGGCCAAATCCATACACAAAGCCAGCCGCCAGACTTGACAGATAACACACAGGTGCCGTCAATAACCTCGGTTTCGCGATCAGTAAAGCAACAGATGAGATTCCAAGGTAATGAAAAACATAGAGGCCAAAGCTTCTCCTGCTCATCCATTTTGTAAAACGATTGCCGCAGTCGCCAAACCGTGCCATTCCGGAAAGTACAGCCAGTGAACCAAAATAGGCGCATGCCGCATACAAGGGCTTTCTGTTTACCGGCTCATCCGCATAATTGGCGCCGACACTGAAATATAATGCAGAAAAGATCACACAGACAGTGCCTCCTATCACAATCAAAGGAACGGCATATCTCTTCAGCTTTTCCATCACTTCATCATTGGAAAATACATAATATCCAAGGATAAAGAAAACAAAGTAAAACGCGATTCTATACACCGATATGATTGATGTATTAAGAATCTGCGCAGCTCCCCAGATCAGAAAGTAAAATAGCAAAATAAGGCGGACCGGAGTTTTTGCACCCGCTCTTAAAAGCTTTCCCCTTTCAGCCTTTTTCAGAAGGATAAGTATCACGCTGTATAACCAGAGAAGCTGGATAAACCAGAGAACTCCGATGCCGGAAGCCGCCATGATCAGAAAAATCACAGGTTTCGGAACATGCGCCGCAGCAAGCTCCGTAAATCCGCTGCTTAGTGATATGGACACATATCCCTGAATAAACTGAAAAACAAAAAGCCCTATGGTTGACGGCACAAGCAGCTTCCTCGTACGGTTCTTTATAAATTCCCTGTCCGTGTGACTCTCCAGATATAACCGGGAACAGATTCCGGATACAAGGAACAATACCGGCATAAACCACGGATATACAAAATACAGGAATATATCATAAGGCTGAACCGGAACACTTGTAATCTTTCCGAGTCCTCCCAATATTCCTTCAGCATTATACATATAGAAAACGTGGTAAATCACAACCATCACCACTGTAATCCATCTGATATTATCCAGGTAATATTTTCTCACAGACATTCCACCTTTGCAATTATTTTTAACATTATCATAAATACAAGGCCGTAATATGTCCACCAAACAAACCTGACATTTTCAGATGGATTGTGTTATGTTTCGTTGCGCTTATCAAAACTCATATGTTTCCATATCGAAAACCTTAATTATTTTCCGGACCTCAAAATAATTCATCCAGCAGAAGATACCACCTCAATTTTTCCGCATCCGGCTTAACGCCCAGCGCTTCAAACAGCAGGTCCGCCTCTTCCTCCCGCCTCTTTGATGCATATTTCCCATTCATATTATGACGCAGGCTCCGATGGCAAAGCGCGATATCACGCCACCGATCGCCGACTCCTGCATCGCCCAGATCGATGAAGCCGCCGACTCCTGTTTCAGTCAGAAATACATTTGGCAGACAAAAATCGCCATGGGACAACACCGGCTCATAAGACGGCCGATTGCGCTCCAACCAGTAAAGCAGCGCCTCCGGATCTTTAAATCCGCCAGGCCCAAAAGTGGTCGGCTCCACATTGTCCAGATCTACCATTCCTCGTTCCACTCTAAAGCGTGCCTCCGCAATCTCTGTCTCCTGATCACGCAGAATCGGACAATCCGAAATATCCACGTCCCACAGTATCTGCATCGCTTCAGCCAGACGCTCTATCAGCTGCCCGGGCCGGTCCAGAAAGAACTCATCACACGCCATCTTTCCCTTCACTCGCGACATCAACAGGTATGTTTTCCCATCCCGCTCCCCGCAGGCGATCACCTCCGGTGCCGGAACCTTCCCGCGAAGCCATTTCAGGATCGTCACTTCACGCTCCGTCCACGGAGCGGACGGCTGGATTTTTAATACCATATCCTCATACATCCGGACGATGGCGCCGGACATACCAATGCCATTTTCTGTATAGGCCACCCCCCCTATTCTCCTTTTGATCTCAGTCGGAAGCCACAAATCTGCCGTATTCTTCATCTCCTGTCACCTGCCTATCCAAACAGCAATGAACGATATATGCTTTCATTTTAATTCCTCTCATAATCTTTTGCTATACTTTTTTCTCGACCCCGAGCAACAGCAGCCTCGTTTTCCTCGTCACCTCATTTATCATTGTGCAAAATTCAGATGCTTCCCATTTTCAGCTCCTTAACAATTTCAACCTTTTCTACACTGCGCAGTGAAAACAACATTGCCATCACCACTACAAAGATAACCATTATGACGGCGATTTTGTATGCTCTCAAATTGATATAAAACATAAACGGTGTCATTCCTTTTGAGATCAATGAATACATGATATAATGGATTATCAAACTTATTGGTATTGCAAGCAGGAGCGACTTTACGCCATACAACGCAGATTCTAAAAGCAGCATTTTCTTCAAACCAACAGCGGACATGCCGACAGAACGCAGTACCGCAAACTCACTTCTACGCACGTTTATTGTATTTGCAATCGTATTACATACATTCAGTCCAATGATCATTGTCATTAAGACTGTAAAAATGCAAACCATCATTTTGAGAAGCGTATATATCTGTCGGGAATTTTCAGTTGTTTTTGCCACATCAAACACTTGAAAAAATCCCATATCCGCCAGACATTCCGTGACTTGTTCGTGCTCTGATGTGTCAATGGCAAGTTCAATATAGGTATCGCCATTCAGCAGCCAGTCAAAAAAGGACATTGGAACAATCAGTACTGCCCTGTCCCGAACAAATTGCGACTGAATATTAGCGTTATTGCCATTAACAACATCCTGAACAATAACCGTTTTACTGTCATCACTGTATTCCAGTTCTATCTCGGATTCTCTTTCAAGGAAAAACGGAGAACCGATAACGACACGGCTGGGAGAGGCGCCGTAATTTCCGGTTGCACTGTTGATCAGTATTCCACGATTTGATTCCGCAGCATACGCCGCATAATCTATGTTGTTTTCTTCGCAGAGAGCGTATAAATGTTCTTCATCCATACCCACAACATATAATTCCGCAAGATTACCATTGATAAAATATCCAGCCATATCAGAATTGATCGATTCTTCCTCAAATGTTGCTGTCATATATCGGGATATCCGGTATGATATATCTGCCGATAATCCCTCGTCAGAAATTGCTTTTACAGCCGCCTGCAGATCTTTATAGGAAATCGCAGCTTCGACATCCGTATAGCTTGAACCATCTTCTTTCATATCCATTGATGTCTGGAAAAGCATAAAATCCGAAAAACTATACAAAGACAGCCCAAGAACAACCGCTAAAAAAATGGACATCGTTATAGCATGAAACCGTTTCGGATTACGATAAATATTTTTGGAAGCCAATGCGCCATATATTCCGAAAAACAGAGACATTACTTTTCCATGAGGAGTCTTTTTTTGCTTTACCTCATACACATTTGACTGCTTCAATGTGTCAATAACTGTGACTTTTGAAGCAATTCTTCCCGGAGTCTGACAGGCAAAAAACAGGGAGCCAATACCTGAAACGCTCCCCAGGAGAAGAATCATCCAATGAATATGAGTGTTCAACTCAAGTGCGCCAAAAGTAAAAGCGGTTTCAAAAGAGATTCGTATCATTGCCAGAACAACAGAGGTTAAGCCTAAACCAAATAATAAGCCAAATGGAATACCTATCATACCAAGCAGAAAGGCTTCTATGGTAACGCTGGCTTTTTTCTGTCTGCTGGTAGCGCCAATACTTGCAAGCATACCAAGTTGTTTTATGCGTTCCTGCAGGGAAATGGAAAGGACATTGCTGATCATTGCTGAGCAGGCCGCCATCAGCAATAAAATAACTGCCCCGATAGCCGCAAGAATCTTTACAGCGCCTTTGCCACCCGTAACGCCATGATACAAAAGTAACGCGGAATGGAATGACGACACCTGACCTCCAGCTGCTTTTGCATTTTCCTCCGCCTCAGAGTATACAGACTTAGAAATACGATTGCATTTTACAAATGCTGTTAAAGCGCTTCCATCGTTGCTCATTCCACTATAAGCATTAAACTCACTGGCTACTTTAGATTCATTCATTTCAGACACAATACCGACTATGGTATATGTTCTCTCAGCATTTAAATGAAAACTTTCCCGCTCCCCAAGAAAATTTACCAATCCATACAATTCTGTATCGATCTCATCCCACACCCGCGTACCGAGAGAAAGCTGAATTGTATCGCCAACGGAAAGTGCCAGTCCGTTATCATCTATAAAATCCTGCGTAAGGATTATTTCATTTTCATTTAATGGGAATCGTCCCTCTGACAAGTATTGTTCCAAAGAAAAGTTTTCGACAAATGCGTCATCGATCTCTGCAACAGCAAGCAATGTTTTATTGGACGGTTCGCCGTAAAAACTGCTTCCGGCAAAACGAAACAGCGATACATCTTCGACATTCTTACCCTGCATGAGTTTTTCTGCCTGCTGCTGTGATGTAATTTCAATACTATACGCGTAATCACCACCATATATCTTTTCTTTCTCCTGCAAAAATCTAAGCATTGACCAGCCGCCACACAAAACAGCAGTCATCATACCTACCGAAAGAATAATGGTGAAAACAGTAAGAAGTGTACGTTTCCTATTTAGTTTCAGAGTTTTCAGTGTAAGTGTGAACATCATCTCCATCAGCGGATCACCTCATCCCTGATAAGCTCTCCATCCTGAATTTCCAAAATTCTATCTGTCTGCAATGCAATCTCCCGGTCATGGGTAATCAGAATAATCGTTTGCTTGTAAATTTTATTGGACGCTTCCAAAAGCTGCATGATCTCTTGTGTGTTTTGCGTATCCAGGTTGCCGGTAGGTTCATCCGCTAAAAGAATGGCAGGAGCATTCATAAGCGCGCGGCCAATCGCTACGCGCTGCTGCTGCCCTCCTGAAAGCTGACCCGGTAAATGCTTTCTACGCTTTATCAGCCCCAATGCCTGCAGCAATCCTGCTAAACGCTTTTTATTTATTTTTCGTCCATCCAATTTGACAGGCAAGGTAATATTTTCCTCCACGTTCAAAACCGGAATCAGGTTATAGAATTGATAAATCAGCCCCACCTGTCGTCTGCGGAACACCGCAAGCTGATCTTCCGTCCGCTCATATACACTTTGCCCATCTACAAACACTTCACCAGATGTCGGACGGTCGATACCACCGAGAATATGCAGCAAGGTAGATTTACCCGAACCCGATGCGCCAATGATTGCAACAAATTCTCCCTTTTGTACTGAAAACGAAATATCAGTCAAAGCATTGACGGTAGTTTCGCCTGTATCGTATGTCTTACAGACATTTTCAACTCTTAAAATTTCCATGGTTCATTCCTCCGTGTGTAATTTCATATATCAATAGAAATCATAGCGGATCAAAGTGACTGTGGCACTACTATTTCATTACAAAAATGTCACTTTGCAAAAAAAGGAACCGCCATCAGGCGATCCCAATCTTTCTGATCTTTGCTAAGAGCTCTGTATAATCAATCTCCGCCACTCATCGGGAATTCCATTCTGCTCAAAATGAGAACGGAACATAATAAGTTAAGGGGTATTGCCTAAGATATGCAGCCATCTCTTTGTTTAGAAATTCAGTCCGGTCTCCGTTTCGATACCGCATCATAACGACATTGTAATTATCAGGATCAACTACTTTGCCCCTCGTCCAAATCCTGCCTTGCAAAGATCATCAACAAGCGACTTCAAATCAGGTGTGTAATGATTTTCCGTATCAAGAAATCACAAATCTGCCAAATAGTAACGCAAGGTCTTCGCTTTGCCCTTTTTTGTTAAAAGACCGTTGGCAACCATTTCACGCAAAAGCAAAATTGCTGTCGCCTGAGAGACGTGCAGAGTTTGTTCAATATCTTTTCGGACAACAAAACCGTTCTTTTGACATAAACTGACAACAGCTTTGACACGTTCTTCCTTCTTTGAGCTGCTTGTCAGCGGACGCCTGGCTTCCTCGGTTTTGTTATCGCTCTCTTTTGCATAGTTAAGATTAGGGAGAATGATTTTAAAGGCATTACTTGTAGTCACAATCGATGGCTTGATGGCTGAGTCAGAGTAACTTTCATTGATCTTTAAAATGCCCGTCCCATAAGCCTCAATCAGTTTCAACCGATAAAATATATTGGCAAGGTTTTGATTTCTGAGAGCAGAAACGCCCAGCATGATATCGTCAAGGGTCATTCCTTTAACCAATCCCCCAATGGACACAAATTCTATACGGTTGTCGAAAATACTGATCAGTATCGAGCCGCTGAATGAATAATCCCGATGTACGATGGCGTTCAGCAGCGCCTCCCTCACCGCGACCACGGGATAATCCCGGCTGTCCAGCCGATCAAGCCCTTGGAACTCCGCACGGGTACGGTTGTAGCGGTCAATGTAAATAAAAGCCGAATCAAGTTGTTCCAACAGAGAACCGGACAACTCGGTGCGGTCCTTGAAAACAGATTTTTTACTTCCTTCAAAAACGGCCAACTTGACCGTGTGGGTGCACTGCTCAGATAAAAGGAACGCCAGATTTGTAAACGTCCCGTCCTCACCGATCATATGAAGCGTCCGCATCTGCTGAGGACCGAGCGCCAGTCCCCTTTTTTTGAAAAAGGCGGAGCAATACTCAAACGTGAGCTGTTGGTTGACAGACCGCGCCGCCTCATAGCTGTCACCGCTGGTTTCCCTGATCATGCTGAGAATGACCGCGTCAGAGGCGGGCACCGTGGACGTGCCCTGACGCACGTAGACCCCCTCTGGTCGGAGGCCCTTGTCCCGGAGGTAATAGGGCCTTGCCGTGCCGCGCTGTACGGAAACCGCGACCACCGCCCTGCCGTCCATGTCGGTGTAACGGCAATCCACAAACATCATCATATCCGGCCTTATAGCGTCACGCAGGGCGTTGGTCACGCGAAGCATCGTGGCATCCGCGTCAGGCACCCCGCAAACCGAACCATCATCGTCTATTCCAATATAGACTGTGCCTCCGTCACAGTTTGCGAATGCCGCAGCCGTTTTTTTGATATCGTCCACATACTCCCGCTTCAGTTCGACTGTTTTGCCCTCAATAAGCATTGATGCCCCTCCACCTTCTAATCTAATCTAATCTAATCTAATCTAATCTAATCTAATCTAATAATTATTATAATCAGATTGTTTCTGCTTTGCAAGCTTTTTGAAAAAATTCAATGCTTTCCAATGACTACGAAAAAGGGCAAATGGAACTGCGGCGTGACCGAAATCATGTCGCACTCCGAAAACAATGTGAACTTGTTTTATTGGACGCCGCATCAGGCGATCCCTTTGTAAAAGCAAATTGTAAATTTTGCCCCCTGTGGTATTTGGTTTTCAACTGTAATTGTCCCATTCTGCTGCGCAATGATTGTTTTCGCCAACGATAAGCCAATCCCAATACCATTTTTACCGGAATTTTTCCCACGGTAAAAACGCTCGAACAAATGAGGAATATCCTCTTTAGGAATTCCGCTTCCGTTATCTACAATATATAGTTTCACATACATCGCATTTTCTTCAGCGCTGATTTTTATCTGCCCGCCGGACGGTGTGCTTTCAATACAGTTTTTTATAACATTCGACAATGCTTCTGCAAGCCACTTTATATCCCCGCATAATCGGATTTCTGACAGATCAGAAATATTCATTGTAATATTTTTAATATCGAGCGTTACATCAAAGCTTGCCGTTGCCTGCCGAACCAATTCTCCCATAGAGAAAGTTTTTTTCTCAAACTCTATTGTCCCTGCATCTAAACGTGACAATTTCAATAAAACGGCAATCAGCCATTCCATATGTGACAACAAACGCAACTGTTCTTGTAACAAAACAGAGCGTTGTTCCTCGTCAATGCCTTCTTGTGAAAGGGCAGCGTTCAGTATTTCAAGGGAAGTTAATGGTGTCTTCAATTGGTGAGAAATATCTGCTAAAGAATCTGCCAGATATTTTTTATCTTTTCGCAGCTGTTCTGACTGTTCTAAAAGCCGTAGTGTCATCTTTGAAATCTCATTCCCCAAAACAGCCAGCTCGCCCTCCACATAACAGTCAAAACGGATGCTCTCTTCACCATGTAATAATCTGTCAAGGTCCTGACTTAAAGAAGAAATTTTCTCGTAGCGTTTATAGGTGAAAACCAATGAGATACAGCTGACAATGCATCCGGTTAAAAAAGGGATCCAGCAAAATGCTTTGCAAAAGAAAAAACCTAAAATACTGCTAATAACCGTAATGACACCACATAGTTTTATTTGTGATCGAATTTCCTTATTTCGCAGAAAATCCATTCTAATCTCCATTCCAGAGCGTTCTCGCGATGGGGCGATGCGAATCTCAAATTCGCATCTGCCATCAGAGGAGTTTGTGACGCTCCGGCACAAACTCTCAAACGAACAAGGTTCGTTTTGTGAAACAATCAGCACATCAGTGTGATTTTTCACACTATTCACCCGCCTTATATCCAAGCCCACGAACCGTTAAAAGAATCTCCGGTTCTTGCGGATTCGTTTCTATTTTATCCCGCAGTCTTTTGATATAGACAGTCAATGTATTATCATTGATAAATTCGCCTGTGGCATCCCAGATCATTTCGAGAAGTTTTTTCCTTGAAAAAACGATTCCCGGATTCTGTAAAAACACCAGCAGCAGACGGTATTCCAATGCTGAAAGGAATATCTCTGTATTTTCTTTGCGAACGATTGCCTTTTGGACATCAATCGTAATATCTTTACAAGCAAGATATTCGTTCTTTCCATTAGCTCTGCGCAGAACAGTACTGATTCTTGCCAGTAATTCTCTCGGACGAAATGGCTTGCAAATATAATCATCAGCTCCCAGTTCCAATCCACTGACAACACTAAATTCATCATCGTTGGCGGTTAAAAAAATAATCGGAATATCTTTTTGGCTTTTAATAGCCGAACAAGCGCTGAATCCATTTCCGTCATGCAAAGAGATATCCAAAAGTACAATGTCATATTGCCTCTGAGCAATTTTTTCTAAGGCAGTTCGTTGACCATCTGCACCATCAATCAAATAACCTTCGTTTTTCATAAATACAGTGAGAGACGAAACAATATCCGGATCATCTTCCACCAATAGTATTTTTTTCATGTTTTTTATCATTCCTTTTTGGGATTTATAACTTTACGTCAAAGGTATGGCTTTGTTTTTGTAATGGCTGTGTTTTTGTAACATTTTTCCACTACTATATTATACGGAGGAACTGATAAAATCAAGTAGCAGCGTCTGAACTCTTTAAAGCCGCACATCGGTTTTCCTCTTTATAGCAAATCAGCCGTACACTGATCTGCTGCTCCATAGTATCCAACGTCATAAATATGAGATGGTTTTGTACTATTTGGCAAAATCGTATGAATAAAAGGATTATCACTTCTGTTACAACATCCGCAAGTTTCCATTCACCACAAATACAAAGGTAAGCGCTATTGGTGTTCGGAATGATTTTGGACATACCAAAGCCCACTGCTATTATCAAAAATATACTTGTCCATCTTAAAATCCTCCAGTATAATGTATTTGCATATATAAAGGGATAAGTCGGGCAATTGCGATAAGTTCTCTGTTTTCAGGCGTTTCGGAGGATTTTATTAACGCCCTGTGACAGGCGGTAACCACTTATAAAATCGTGGTTTTCAAATCGGGTATAGTGGAGGAGGAAATTGATTATGGCTGTTTCAAAGATAACGGCAGTATTTACGGCAGACATACGAGAGCTTTGGAGCATTGTCACCTCTCTGGAAAACTATCAATGGAGAAGTGATCTAAGCAAAATAGAGGTGCTAAATGAAAAGCAGTTTATTGAATATACGAAAGAGGGATTTCCTACAACATTTACGATTACTGCAACAGAGATATATAAGCGCTGGGAATTTGAAATGGAAAACAGTAATATGCGCGGACATTGGATTGGTACTTTTAGCGAAACAGATGGACACACTGAAATTGTTTTTACAGAAGATGTGACTGCAAAGAAATGGTTTATGAAACCTTTCGTAAAATTATTCCTGAAAAAACAGCAGACCCAATATATAGCTGATTTAAAAAAAGCATTACAGTCGCAAAATGCCGATTTGTAAATGTGCTGAAATCTCCGTAATTTTATGCGAAATCAACCCCGCTTCTCACGGCTCCGTGTCTGATTCTTCAAATACCCGAAACAGCTCTCCCTGTATGTCTGCGATATACTCCATGGCCAGGGCCGTCCCGTCCTCCAAAATCACCTGACGGCTGTATTCATCAATTTTTTTCACTTTTCCGCTTATAGTTATGTAAGCGCCCCCGCTTTTCTTTTCATCCGGCTGAAAGTAGGTGAACAAAACTTCCTGCAAACCCAGCCCGCGCATTTCTCCGGCCAGACTCTCCCGGATCATTTGCAGTTTTTCATCCAGCAGCTCTTTCCTGTCCTCTTCCAGTTCCACCCATTCCTCCGTAAGGCGCTGGGTCTCCCTGATGGCCGCATCGTGTCCGGTCAGGGCCGCGAAGGGGCTAAACTGCGCCGCGCGGTCTGACAGGGACATTTGCGGATGGGTTGCAGACACATGATGGGGCAGATTGATAATATCGTCATATTGATGCGCATCTCTCATGCCTTGTGGCCTCCGATCTGTCTGTTCCGTTCTATGGTGGTTGCGCCCTCCTGAAGATTCATGCCCTTTAAAATAGCATTCTTTCCATACTTCTTTTTCACGGACAGCATCGCCTCCTGAAGTTTCCGCTCCTTTTGCAGTCTGGCATTCTCTTCTTCCTGCTCCTTTTCCAGAGCCTCATAATCTGTGAATAAATCCATCTGTTCAAAAACCTGCGTTTTCCTGACTGCGCTTTCTTCCGCCAAATGATTTGCCGTTACGGTAACTCTGCGGACTAAAAGCTCAGGGTCCGCGATCCGGTCATACAACTCCATCACCGCATCCGTTATCAGTTTCGTGGAAGAAGTCTGGCGGCCCAGATTGACGGAGCCGTGGGCGTGCTTCGGCACCTTTCTTCCATAGCGGTCCACCGTGACCTCCCCCTTGTAAGCTTTCCTGATGCAAGGGTCGGTAAGGTTTTCTATGTCATAGCCTATGGTAAGCACCATCTGATCTGTCATCAGCCGTTTTTCCACCAGATCCAGCACCAACAGATCCGTCATCTCCCGGACGATCAGCTTTCCTTTTTCAAAATCATACGGACATTGCAGCACCTGACCGGAACTCAGACTGTTGTTTTCCGGCTTATATTCCCTGATCATGTCAATGGTCACAGGTTCCCAGCCCCATGCATGATCTATGAGCAGTTCCGCATTAATTCCAAACAGGCGGTACAACAACTCCTCGTTGTGGTAATCGCCCGGCCCGCCAAGGGAACATCTGGCGATGTCTCCCATGGTAAAAAGTCCGTTTTCCTCCAGCTTGCGCTGATAGCCGTGTCCTACTCTCCAGAAATCAGTCAGCGGCCTGTGATTCCATAATTGCTTTCTGTAACTCATTTCATCCAGCCTGGCTATGCGGGCGCCGTTTTCATCGGCCGACACATGTTTCGCCACAATATCCATAGCCACTTTGCAGAGATAAAGATTTGTTCCGATTCCGGCAGTGGCCGTGATTCCGGTTGAGATAAGAATTTCCCGTATCATTTTGGATGCCAGCTCACGGGCCGTAAGCTGATACGTCCGCAGATAATGTGTCACATCCATAAATACCTCGTCTATGGAGTAGACATGAATATCCTCCGGAGCAATATATTTCAGGTAGATATTGTAAATGATAGTGCTGTATTCCATGTAAAAAGCCATTCTGGGCGGCGCTATGATATAAGCCAGTTCCAACTCCGGGTGCTCTTTAAGCGTTGGCGCATAATAGGAAGATCCGCTGAATCGTCCGCCGGGCGCCTTGCTCCTGCGTTCTCTGTTGACCTCTTTTACTCTTTGCACAACCTCAAACAGTCTGGCCCGCCCCGGAATTCCATATGCTTTCAGGGACGGCGATACCGCCAGACAGATAGTTTTTTCCGTTCTGGAAGCGTCCGCCACCACCAGATTTGTGGTCAGGGGATCCAACTGCCGCTCCACACACTCCACAGACGCATAAAAAGATTTTAAGTCTATGGCAATGTACTGCCTGTCATCCATACGGTTCTCCCTTCCTGGGCGTCTGCGCTTCCCCGCGGTCTGTCTTTTGCGTCTCTTATTCCGCTTTTTCCCGCCGCCTGAAAGATTCCGGCAGTCTGCGGCGGATCACCCTGTTTTTTAAATCCTTACCGTTAAAAGGAATCAACGGATAAATATAGCTTCGCTTCGCCACTGTTTTATTGCACGCAATGGCAAGAACAGCGATCAGCACTCCGGCAATATATCCCCAGAGGCCAAACCACTGAGTCAGCAATAAATTCAATATCCTCATAAATTTTAAGGCGTAGCCCAGTTCATAATTCTGCTGGGTATAGTTTGCCACTGCCACAAACGCCATATATAACATGACTTCGGCGGAGAACCAGCCGCTGTTTACCGAAAATTCTCCCAGCACTAACGCCGCCAGCACACTCAGCGGCGTGCTCAGCATGTTTGGAGTATTCACTGCGGCAAGCTTTAATCCGTCGATAGCCAGTTCCAGAATTAAAAACTGCCAGATTAACGGGATATTGGGTTCTTCTTTCAGCAGGATAAAAGAAAAACTCTCCGGTATCCACTGGCTATTATTAACAAGCAGTAAAAAAGTAGGTGTCAGAATATAAGTCAGAATCGAGATCAAAAGCCGGGTGATCCGAAGATACGTTCCCGTGATCGGCGGGAAATAATAATCGTCCGCCTCCTCCACCACATCGAAAATGGTAGTCGGCAGGATCATGGCAGAAGGCGAATTGTCCACCAAAATGACAATATTTCCCTCCAACACCTGAGCAGCCGCCGTATCCGGCCTTTCCGTGTATTTAAACTTCGGAAAGGGATTGTACCATTTGCGCTGGTAGAGACATTCTGCCAGGGATTCCTGGTTCATGGTCAACGCGTCCACTTTAATCTCACTGATCTTTCGCCGGATCGTATCCAAAAACTGATGATCCACTCTCTGGTTCATGTAGCAGAGCACAATATCCGTATGGGAACTCTCCCCCGCGCTCAGCATCTCCATACGCAGATCTGTACTGCGGATCCTGCGGCGGATCAATGCCGTATTAAACACCACCGTCTCCACAAAACCGTCCTTGGATCCTCTTAACACCTTGTCTTTTTCCGGTTCACCCACACTTCTTGCGGGGTACGAGCGGGAATCAATCAGAAGCGCTTTGCTGTACCCGTCAATCAGCAGAAGGAAAACGCCTGACAGCAAAAAGTTAATCATGGTATCGAACCGATCTTCTACATCCACCTCTACATATGGCGTGAACTTTTTGGAGATTCCGTGCATATCCTCCGGCATTTTATCCGGCGTAAGATCCATAAAATACTGCAGCAGTTTCTGCATCAGTTCATCTTTGCAGAAACCGTCCACCAGATACATGCAGGCTTCCCTGCCGCCCACATGGATCACACGATAGATAATGTCAAAATTGCTGTCCACATCCAGCATACGGTTCAGGTATTCCATATCCTGCGCCAATGAACCGCTCATTTTTTCCCTGACTTCCTTATTCATGATAAAAACTCCCTTTCCGGCACTTTAATACTTTTCAGTATTTCCAGAAAGGGAGTGAATATTCTTTGCCAGGTATGTATGTTATTTTCTATTTTGTAGTGCTGCCAAATCCGCCGTTTCTAATCCCCGCGGCTTCATCGTCCACCGTAATCCCATACTCTAAAAAGATGCCCTGCACAAAACCCGCGCCCTGTTCTATCGTCACGGTCTTTCCCTCATTCGTATCATTGGTCAGTTTTACAAAAATATGACCTTCATTGTCGGAATTGTAATAGTCGCTGTCAATAATACCCACGGTGTTGTTCATCTGTAATCTGAATTTAAATCCAAGGCCGCTTCTGGGGTAAAGTTTCAGCACCCAGTCCTCCTCCATCTTCACACGGATGCCTGTAGGAATCTTTATGGTCGCCGCCGGAGGCAGCAAAAAGGAAAAAGGAGCAAAGAAATCGTATCCGGCGCTGCCCTTCGTAGCCCTTTTAGGCAGCTGCAGCGCCTGATACATTTCCCTGATCTGTGCTTTTGTATACTGTGGGAAATCCTCCTGCACAGCCTGTATAAACAACGGTTCACTTACTTTAAAAAATTGCGCTATCCGCTTCATCCCATCTCTCCGTATTTCCGCAAAGTATATCGTCAATCACAGCAACCGCAGATATTCTCCTGCTTTTCAGTCATCTTATAGCCATCCTCGTAATCGCCGCAGTGCAGCACAGGGATCGTCCTGTCCGCCTGCGCCAGAGTTTTCTGCACGTCTATGACCCGCTGGTTTGAGCTGCCTTTCCAAAGCAGCTTGGTGTCCTTTTTCTCCACTTTAAATTCCCCGTCCACGACCACATCCACATATTGCATCATAGGGTATTCGCAGATGTTTTCCCAGATATCTCCGGTATAAAGCCAGATCGTCTTTTGAGGATACCTTTCTTTGATCTGGGCCATCAGTTCCCTGACGTCCCTGGCGTTCGCAGGATGCAACGGATCTCCGCCGGAAAAAGTGATACCTGAAATATAATCCTTGTCCAATTGTTCAAAAATCTCCTGTCTGGCATCCTCGTCAAACAAAAGTCCGCCGTCCGGATCCCATGTGACAGGATTCTGGCATTCCCTGCAGCAGTGATTGCATCCGGCCACCCACAAGACTACGCGAAGCCCATCTCCATTGAGCATATCGTCTTTTGTAATATTATGGTATCTCATGATCTCCATCTGCAATGTGACAGCGTCACATTGACTTCCTTTCAGCGATTTCCGCCATTTTGGCATCGTTTAGCCTGGTATCCCCATGCACGCGGGAATAAGAAAGATATCCGTTCATACGGTCAATCTTGGTCAGGTTACGGCTGCCGCACTTCGGGCACACATCCATTTCCAACTCCTGATGTCCGCAATCATCGCAATATGCCAGAGAGAGATTAACGCCTTCGTAAAAGCCCATATCCATCGCGCGGTGGATCAAAGTCTTTACCGCCTCGATATTATAATCGATGGGATATTTTACATACTGGATCTTGCCGCCGTTGCACAGATCCCAGAACCGGTTCTCCTTGTCCTGTTTTTCAATGGGCGTGATATCCTCGCTGACATGGCAGTGGAAACTGTTGCTCACATATTCTCTGTCGGAAACGCCCTCTACAATACCATATTTGTTGCGGAACTGCTTTACCTGAACGCCGCAGAGATTCTCCGCGGGCGTTCCATAGATCGCGTAAAGATTGCCGTCCTCTTCCTTGAATTCATTGACCTTGGCGTTGATATATTCCATCACTTCCAGCGCGAACGCTCCGTCCTCCACCAGCGATTTCCCATTATACAGCTCCTGAAGCTCGTTTAGCGCCGTGATGCCAAAGCTGGCCGTTGCGGACTTCAGCAGAGGTTTGATCTTATCATGCAGCCCCAGATGACCTCCCAAAAAACCGCCTTCACAGTAAGCCAGAGGATTGGTGGAAGCTCTCATCTCTCCAAGGTAAGCGTAAGTACGGATATGGAGCTGACGAATCAGGTTCAGATAGTAATCCAGCACCTCATAGAAATCGCGGCTCTCTTTGCGCGCTTTTGCCAAAATCATAGGCAGATGCAGCGATACGGCTCCGATATTAAAACGTCCCACAAACACAGGCATATCCTGGTCATCCGCGGGATGCATGCCGCCCCGCTCATACCAGGGGGAGAGAAACGCCCGGCATCCCATAGGGGAAATGATACGTCCGTACTGTTTATAAATGCTGGCCACATATCCCTTTCCGGTAAGACTCAGCCAATCCGGATACATGGTTTTCGCAGAGCACTCCACTCCCGCCTCAAACACATCTTCCAAGGGCTTTCCGGGGCCATGGAGATTTTCGTCATACAAAAATACGATCTTGGGGAACAGTACGGGCTTTTTGCATTCTTTCTTGCCCTGCCCCTCTTTCCTTACCTTCAGCATAGTGATTGTGGCAAGCTTTGCGAACCGGCCTGTACCGGTGCCCGCCGTTACCGTGATAAAAGGATAATCGCCCCGGCTGCTTCCTACCGTGTTGAACTTGTATTCCCAGCCCTGAAAGCCCTGCTCAAACTCTCTGACCACATCGTTGTACGCCTCCTGCTCGGCCCTGCTGTCCTCAATGCCGAGACGTTTATATTTTTCTATATATTTGTTGTAAGATTTCTCAGCGTAGGGCTCAAGGATCAGATCCACACTGGGCACGGTAAATCCGCCGTACTGCTGGCTGGCAGCGCTGAGCACAATATCTCCGATCACATCGAAAGCCACATCCAGAGACTTGGGCTCATTGTACCAGACATTACCCATCTCAAAGCCGCCGCTCAAAACATTCTGCACGTCAAAAAGGCAGCAGTTCATGGTATCCCTTCTGGCCGACATGTCATGAACATAGATATAGCCGTCCCGGCACGCCTGGATTTCCTCGGTGGTCATGAAAAATTTCTGATATAAAGCCTTATTCAGCTGATTAAAGATCAGGCTTCTCTTGGTTGCCACCAAAGCGGAATCCGTGTTGGCGTTTTCCTTGTCGCCGATATACATGATGGACTGACTCTTTTTGTATACATCGTCCAGCATACGCACAAAATCCTGCTTATAATTGCGGTAATCCCGGTAACTCTTGGCCACAACAGGCTTCACCTGCTCCAGCGCGCTCTCCACGATATTGTGCATAATCGGGATAGGGACTTCATTAATGTCCAACTCATTTACCTTATCAATTACATACTGGCAGATATGGCACTCATCCTCTTCGGTGAATTTTGTCAAAGCCCTGTATGCGCTTTTACCCACTGCGTTGATGACCTTCTGCACATTGAAAGCTTCCTTGCTGCCATCTTTCTTAATGACATAAACATCTTTCTTTGGCTTAAACCTTTCGCTATAATTTATGTTTTCCGTTACTTTCTGGTCAAAATTACTGCCCATTTGCCTCATTCCCTTCCCGACTTGCACAATTTCAAACGCCTTGCTTTTTGCTACAACATTTGGCACTTTCGGATGGCATCTCTCTATATATTGTGCCATCTCATTACAGTATAAGTAATATCGCTCTGCTTGTCAATTCAAAATATATAAAAAAGGCATCTAAAATTCAGATACCCTTTCCGCTGTTTAATCCTTCTGTAATTTTCATTGTATTTACGATATCCACCAGCCATTGACTGTATCGGTCTCTGACAGAAGCAGGGCTTATGATCACCGCCTCCCTGCCGATTCCGGCCAGCCACCCAAAAAACTGTCCGCTGACCGCCACCCGGACACGGACCCGGAAGACCCGGTCCGTCATAGGACGTATATCCGCATCTTTTCCAAACCGGTCCAGCACCACTCCCGCCAATCGGTTGGGAAACTGCAGTGTCACGCTTTCCTCTTCACCGCTATACATACCGAAAGTCTGATTGGTATAGGATGCCGGATCGACCTGCGCAAACTGCTCCATGCCTTCCCGCTTTTCCTCCAGCACCCTGACCTTTCCCATCTTGTCCACACGGAAATGTTTCATGACGCCGTCCCCACTGTCATAAGCGGCCAGATAATAATTTTCCTCCCGCCAGATCAGCGCCCAGGGACTTACAGTTCTGTCAGCGTTAGCTCTGGGAATCAGCTGCTTTTTAAGGTTCCAGTCCAGATATTGAAAGTTAATCTGCCTGTTTTCCTGAATGGCTCTGTGGATATTGTCCACATTGTAATATATGCTCTCGTTTTCCGTCTTGATGCGGCCCGCCACATACACCTGTCTCTGCAGCTTTCCGGCATCATGCTTTCCCGCCAACTGCTCCAGTTTTTTGATCAGGCTGCGGGACTTTCTGGTAGTGATGAAGCGGGAGGCCTGCACCGCGTCCACCAGCAATTTCAATTCCGCCAGCTCAAATTCCCGCCCCGCCATATAATAGCCGCCGCCGAGACGACTGTGCACCTGTATAATGTCGTAACCGAATTCGCAAAGCTTTTCGATATCGTCATATATACTTTTTCGCTCCGAGTGTATCCCGTTTGCATCCAGATAGGCAATGATGTCGGCAGTGCTGGCAGGATGTTTTTCGTCCGTATTTTCCGTCAGAAGCTTCACGATATACAAAAGCTTTAATTTTTGTCCCGCTGATTTTGCCATTTGTCATGCCTTTCCCTTATCTGCTTCCTCTCATTCCGGGAATATCCCGCGCAGGACCGTTTCTCCACGATCCGGCCCTGGAACCGGACGCGCCTCAGGCTTTATCGGCGTTCTCCGCAGCCTCGTCATCGGCTGCCTTAGCGTTCTTTTTCTTTGCGCCGGTGATGCCGATGGTAATCGCCACCGCTGCAACCACACCGATTACAAGTAATACCACCACATAAGATAAAAAAGTATTCGCAAAACTAATCATACCGATCTCCCTTCCTATTCGTTTACAGTATAGCAACCCTGACATTTCCCGTCAAGTAAGTTTCCAGTTTCCCGTCTCCACAAAATGCTGCGCCTGTCTGTGGGCTTCATCGATCATCTCTTTGTCATAGCCCATCAGCTCTAAGAGCCTGATGGCATTCCTGGTAGTCGCGCTTCCCTTCCGCAGCTTGTAATCGAACACTACGTCATTATCCTGCACGTCCTCGGAAAAATGGTAATTGTCATACTCCTGCCCAAGCAGTTCCGTCAGCTCAATGTCATGGGTCGCCGCAAAGCAAAGGACTTTCGGGCGGCAGAGACTTTTTAAGATCTGGGTGGAGGCGGCGATCCTTTCTACCGTATTGGTTCCCCGCAGCACTTCGTCCACAAAACAGAGCACATTTTCTCCCCCTTTTGCCGCGTCCAGTATTCTTTTCAGCGATTTGATCTCCACAATGTAATAGCTCTCTCCTGCATAAAGGTCATCCCGAAGCGCCATAGAAGAAAAAATCTGATAAAAAGCGCTGTGAAAAGAGTCCGCAGCACAGGTATGTATGGTCTGGGCAAAGATCGCGTTTACCGCCGCCGTCTTTAAAAACGTGGATTTTCCGGAGGCGTTAGAACCTGTGAGCAGCACGCCCCTCTTTGCGCAGACGCTGTTTTTTACAGGCTCTGAAAGAAGCGGATGGTACCCGCCTTCCATGGTCAGCCCATTCTCTTTTTCAAATACCGGCAGACAATAGCCTTCTGTCAGCGAATCCCGGAAAATCCCGATGGCAATGGCAGTTTCCACGATCCCCAGCGCGCCCGAAAGCGCGTCCACATCCCCGATATGGCCTCTCAGGCATTTAAGCATATGATTAAATTTGATCAGATCCGCATGAAACACCATGCGCACATAATCCATCAAAAGTTCCAGCGGGTTTCCGGAAGCCTGCCCTCTCGCCGGATCCATGACCAGAAACGAATATCTCCGCATAGCCTGCAGCTGTTTCTTATGAATGTGAATCCGCTCCCATTCTCTCCCGCATACAGGGATCCGGATTTTTTCCATTTCATCACAGACATCCAGAAGCCGCAGGATATAGGCAAAGCTTGTAATATAGGGATCGATCTCGCCCTTTTCCTTAAAATAGGTAACGATATTGTAAACCATCAGCATCACAAGACCTGTGACCCCTAAAGAAAATTGGACCCACAAAAGGCATAAAAGAGGTAAAAACAGGAAATCCTGCAGAATATGTCTTTTGTTGGAACGCTCTCCCAGATAATCCAGATTGTCAAGATAATCATACAGGGAAAACCTGCCCGTATAACCCAGTCTGTGCAGCTGGACCTGCACTTTCACCCTGTCATCAGGACAGTTTGCAAAATACTGCACCAGATCCTCCAGATGCAGCAATTCCTCCTCATCCCGCCCGGGAGTCCTGAGCGTATAATACAAGTACTCTTCCCCTGTGGCGGAAAGAGTATAATTCATGCGTTTAAAAAGTTCATCCATCCCCAGATCGTTCCAGGTGATCTCATCCAGCTGCTCCGGGGATGGATGCCTTAGAAAGTAACTTCCGATTCTGGCGAAGCGCTCCGGCGCATACTCCTTTTTTGCCAGTTTCTGACTATCCTCATAAAGCTGCCTGACAAAACGCTTCCGATCCCGCTTTGCACGGTAAGCTTCCAGCCAAAAGAGCGCAAACACCAGGGCGCACCCCGCCAAAATCAAAAAAATGATCTGTCCCATCTATAGTTCCTATCCCGCGCTTTCCTATGCAACCAGGAAGAATTTGATCAGAAAGATCGCGGACAATACATAAGTCAATACAGAGACTTCTTTTGCCTTTCCGGTAAAAAGTTTGATCACAGTGTAAACGATCAGACCGATACCAATGGCATGTCCAATGGAACCGGACACCGGCATGGCGATCAGCATCAGCGCCACCGGAGCCGCCTGCGCGATATCGCTAAAGTCCACATTCTTAAGACCTGTTACCATGAGCACACCTACATAAATCAGGGCGGAGGAAGTCGCCGCAGCGGGAATCACCGCCGCAATGGGCGCAAGGAAGATACATGCCAGAAAAAGGATGCCCGTAGTCAGGGCTGTCAGGCCGGTACGTCCTCCCGCTTCCACGCCGGAGGCGGACTCCACGAAGGTGGTGACAGTGGAAGTACCCGTAACGGAACCCGCCACGGTTCCCACCGCGTCCGCTAACAGCGCTTCCTTCATGTTGGGCATTTTGCCGTTTTTATCCAGCATTCCCGCACGGCTCGCGGTGCCAACCAGCGTGCCGATGGTATCAAACATATCGATAATGCAGAACGTAACCACCAGCGTGATCACGGTAAACCACCCGATCTGTGCCAGACCGCTGAAATTCAGTTTAAACAGCGTGGTGTCCGCCATATCCCGGAAAGGAGGCGCAAAAGAGGCCGTGGAAAGGGAAGCAAAAGGATTGACCTTCAAAAAGACTGCTTCTCCCGCCCAGTAAACTACGCTGGATACCAGCATTCCGAGGAGCACAGCTCCCTTGACGCCTTTCTTCGCCAGAACGATGATGACGAAAAGCCCTACGAACATGGTCACTACCGTGAGGACCATAGCCGCATAGCCGCTTCCCATATTGGTCTTTGCCAGACTGGGGGTCAGAGCGCCAAAGAAATCGCGCATTGCATAGAACGGTCCTCCTGTCTCGGAATAGACGCCCACATTGGAGCCAAGGCCGATGTTCATCAGCATCAGGCCAATGGCGGGCGCAATACCCAGACGCACACCCAGAGGGATCGCGTCCACGATTTTTTCACGCACATTCAACACGGACAGCACTACAAAGACGATGCCTTCCACAAAGATAATGCAGAGCGCCGTCTGAAAAGAAGCCGTATATGTCATGCCTGTAAGGCTGACAATGTTGGCTACCACCACAGCGAAAAAACTGTTTAACCCCATGCCGGGCGCCATGGCAAAGGGTTTATTCGCCGCAAACGCCATAACGAACATACCGATGGCCGAAGCGATGCAGGTAGCCAGAAACACTCCGTTCCACAAAGGGGATCCGCCGTCAAAATTTGTCAGCAGATTAGGGTTTAGCGCGATAATGTAGGCCATTGTCATGAAAGTCGTAAGCCCCGCGACAATTTCCGTTTTCACGCTTGTCTTGTTTTCCTGAAGTTTGAAAACTTTCTGTAACATTTTCTTTCCTCCTATGATTTTTGCATATATTGTGTTCAGGCTTTTGTAAGCCGCCGCACGGTCTTATCACATTCCGCATAGATGCGCTGTGGGCTCTCTCCCACATTGAATTCTCCGTTATAATAAAGGATCCTTCCGTTTATCATGGTCATGAGCACATTGGATTTGCTGCCGCTGTAAACCAGATTCTTCGGGATATTGTGGACGGGCTGCATATTGGGCTGTTGCAGATCGATCATGATAATGTCCGCATATTTCCCCTTTGCCAGCACGTCTGCCTTGTTAAGATGCATGGCTTTCGCCCCGTTTACGGTAGCCATCTGAAGGACCCCCGCGGCATCTATACTGGCGGCATCCTTTTCCCGTACCTTGCTTAAGCCTGTCACCAGAAACATCTCCCGGAACATGTCCAGACAGTTGTTGCTTGCCGGTCCGTCTGTGCCGATGGCAACCGGAATTCCCCGTTTTTCAAATTCCTTTACGGGAGCGATCCCGCTGGCCAGCTTTAAATTTGACGCCGGATTGGTAATGGCAAACAGCCGTCTCCTTTTAAACATCTCCATATCGCTATTACTCATATGAACGCAGTGATACCCGCCGCCGCCAAATTCAAAAACACCCATGGTGTCCAAAAACACCGCCGGAGTCATACCATATTTTGCCTTGCACTCTTCCACTTCCTTTTCCGTCTCCGCCAGATGCGTGTAGACCGGGGCATGGTATTTGTGGGCAAGCTGCGCCACCCTGCAGATCAGTTCCTTGGAACAGGTGTATTCCGCGTGAAAACCCAGTTGATAACTGATCAGGGAATTTCTCTTGCTATTCCACTTCAGATATTCTTCCTCCACCTGTTCGATGGAGGAGCTGAAATTGTTCAGTCCGCTTGTCATCACGCATCTCATGCCGGTATCCATGCAGGCTTCCGCAATCGTGTCAGGCGTGAGGTACATTTCAAAGATGGACGTGACCCCCGAAGTCAGATATTCCAGCACCGCCAGGCGTGTCAGGTGATAGATATCCTCGCCGGAAAGCTTTGCCTCCAGCGGAAATACCTTTTCATTCAGCCATTTGTCCAAAGGCACATCATCCGCATAGGACCGCAAAAACGTCATGGCGGAATGGGTATGGGCGTCTTTAAATCCGGGCATCAGCAGATTGCCCCTGCAGTCGATCTCCATATCCCAGCTGATCCGGGGCAGTTCCTTCTTCCAGTCTCCCGTAAGTTCTTCCTCGGAAGCAATATAGGCAATATCTCTGTTCTTAACCCAGATTTCTCCGCGAAAAACAGGTACATTCTTCTCCATAGTCAGAATCCGGGCATTGTATAATCTGATATTCATCTGATCGAATCACCTCCGAACCCGTAAGGAAGCAGTTCCTTCAAAGAAAACTCCTTAAAATCCTGCTCGTTTTTTGCCACGATCACTTTAAGATCCTCCCCGCCAAATTCCCTCAGTACCTGTCTGCAGATGCCGCAGGGGTAAGCGTAATCCACAGGATCCGCGCCCTCCATGCCGCCGGCAATGGCAAGGGCCGCGATCTTTCTCTTTCCATCGCTGACCGCCTTGAAAACAGCCGTCCGTTCCGCACAGTTTGACGCGCCGTAAGAAGCGTTTTCCACATTAGCGCCCTGATAAAGGCTGCCGTCCTTTGCAAGAAGCGCCGCCCCCACCTGATAATGGGAATAGGGGCAATATGCAAAAGCCCTGGCCTCCAGCGCTTTCTGTATCAGCTTTCGTCTGTGTTCTTCTCTCATAAAGCCACCATTTTCTTTACCGACTCCGTTAAAAGCTTTTTAAAGTTCGGCGCCGCCATATCAGCAGCCTCCTGAACCTCCTCATGGGTCAGGGGCTTCGCCGTCATTCCGGCGGCCAGATTGCTGATGCAGGAAATGCCGCAGATCTTCATACCCATGTGGTTTGCGGCTATCGCCTCCACCACGGTGCTCATGCCTACCGCATCCACACCCATCCCCCGAAGCATCCTGATCTCCGCGGGCGATTCGAAGGAAGGTCCGGTAAGCTGGGCGTAGACGCCCTCCTGAAGATAAATCTGATTCTCCCTCGCCGCTTTCACGATCACTTCCTGCAGCTCTTTGTCATACACGGTACTCATGTCGGGGAAACGCACTCCCAGTTCATCTATATTGGTCCCGACCAGGGGATTGGGCGCAAAGACGGAGATGTGGTCCCGTATCATCATCAGGTCTCCCGCATGGAAAGTCGTATTGACACCGCCCGCCGCGTTGGTCAAAAATAAAATTTCCGCTCCCAAAAGCTTCATCAATCTGACAGGAAGCACCACATCACTTATGGGATACCCTTCATAATAATGGACCCTGCCTTTCATACACACCACCGGTACCTCATCCACAAACCCGAAGATGAACCGACCCGCATGTCCCGGCACTGTGGATACCGGAAAGCCCTCTATCACGCTGTAGGCGATCTCCGTTTCCACCCTGATCTGCTCCGCGTAATCTCCCAGGCCAGAGCCCAGCACGATGGCAACCTTGGGCTTAAAGTCCGTCCATCTGCGGACTGTTTCACAACACTTCAGAAGTTTTGCGTACGCCGGGTCCGCCCCCGTCCGGTCCGTGACGCTTTTGTCCGTGCCTGTCTGATTTATTCTCATCTCGTCCGTTTTCTCCATCTACACCACCCAGTCCCTTTTTATTTTGATACCTTTTTAACAGAATACGCCGCTATCCGGTTACAACAAGTCAATACCCTGATATGGGTCAAAAATCGCTGAGCTTAATCACCACAAAATCATCACAGATCTCTATGCAGTTATATTCCGGCCACATAGCCATACAGGTACTATAGTCCAGAGCCTCCTCCATCCGGTCCGCACGAAGCTGTTCATAGTCGGCGCCCAGCGTGTGGAAAAATCCCAGGATACGTCTGGTACTCCAGTAATCTAACGGCTCCACCTCCGTGTCATAATCGAAGAAGGAATATCCGATGATCTCGCCCTGGACGCAGCTGCCATTAGGCTCAAATTCCAGATGCCCTACCACCGCCACCGGAAGATTCCAGCGGTTCACCCTCTTTAACTCCCTGATCAGATCTCTGGCGATAGCCGCATCCTGCTCATAACGGCAGCGGTCAGTGTAATACAGCGCCTCCGTCATCCTGGCCTGTCCCACCCCGCAGCAGACGCAGATGAACGATAATACAACCGCCGCTCCCCTCTCAAAGCCGCGCCGGGAAAAACCGGCCAATCGCAGAAGCGTCAGATTCAGATAGGCTAAAAAACCTGTGATGACCGGCAGGATCAGCTGGGAACGCACCACCGGTATGCCGCCCATAACGATGGTCATCAAAAAGGGCATTATCATCATTGCCAGATACAGTAAAACCACCACAACACCGCGTCCCTTATCCTGCCCGCAGCGCTTTTTTAATACCATTGCGAGAAGAATCAGGGAAACCATACACAAAAGCCCGTACCCCCAGTGATAAAAAATGGAGTCGGCGCCGGTCAGTACCTGCCGGACATGATGGAGAATGTTCCGGAAATTATCCAGAACCGCCCCTTTTCCCCACAGTATCTGCTGGTCCAGATAATCGGACGTACTGAAAAACAGCTTTGTCACCGCCAGGTTAGCGAAAAAAGCAGCCAGAAACAAAGCCACATACCGTCCCAGCTTTTTTCCGAAAAGCCCGATCGAAAACCTTTCCTTATCCTCCGCAAGGGCGCCCAGTTCACCAAGAAGGAGCACAGTTACCACTCCGAAAATATAGAGCGCCACAAAAACCTGATAACTCGAAAATGTGATAACCAAAAGCGCCGCCGCTGCCAAAAACAACAATGCCCGCCGCTTTTGAATCCTTTTTTCCGCCCAAAGTCCTGACAGGTATAAAGCAAATGCCGTCAGCAGAAAGCAGGCGCAGATTTCCATACTTTGAAGGGAAAAATAGAACTGCTCCACAAGAATCGGATGAGACACCCACAATATGCCCCCCAGGACCCACGCGGCCAGCACATACTGCCCGTCTCCCTCCACGCCGCTTACATGATCCCAGAGCAGAAAGAACGCGGACACCGCCAGAACCAAAAACGCCAGCGTAAGCATTCCCGCAAAATAAGGGTTGAACCGGCTGTTGCCCAGCAGATACTTTAAAAACACCAGCCCCTGACGTCCTGTGGCCAGCCAGCCTCCGTAAAAATCCTCTCCCAGATGGATGATATCTTCCGTGTCGATCCCGACCACATTGGAATTTAACTTTGCGCTATGGAGCAGGAAAACGGACAAACCTACAAAAAACAAATGGATGCGATACTTTTTTATCTCAATTTTCAAGCCTGAGCTCTCCTTAAAAGACTGCCATATATAACCAATCCCATTATACAAAAAAACAGGTTAAAAAGCAAATTATTTGTTTTGCGGGGGATAATATGATATAATGACCTTATTCTGAGTGGGGACGGCCGGACGGCCATCTGCTCCACCACCGGTGACCCCGGACAAAAGCGATACAAAACCAAAAATAAACGGATACAAGGAACAGACCGATACATGACGAAAAAAAAAATCCGATATGACTTTATCAATTCCATCCGCCCGCAGGCGTTGATCACTTTCTGTTATTTTGCCCTTTATGTCGTTCTGGGGCTTTCTTTGCTGTTCAGACAGCCTTTCGGCGATCCTCCCGATGAGTATAACCGCTATCTGATCCCTCAGTATATCGCGCAATACGGCACGCTGCCAGACGGCTTTGAAGAATCCATCCGCATTCCCGCCTATGGTTTTTCCTACGCTTTCCAACCCATTCTGCCCTACATGGTGCAAGGTTATACCATGCGGTTTGCAGGACTGTTTACGCAGGATGCGGATATCCTTTTTTACACCGCCCGGCTGGTTGATTTTGCATTCGGTCTGGTCATGGCCGTATTCCTGTTACTGTTAGGCAGACAATGGTTTTCTTCCGTCAGGCTGCGGTGGCTTTTCTGTTTTCTCACCATGTTCCTGCCCCAAAGCCTTTTTCTGCACACCTACGTCAACACGGACTCCTGCTGTATGATGTCCATCACCATCATGCTCTACGGCCTGACTTTATGCCTGTCCGATCATTTCCGCCGCCGCTCCTGCGTGATCATGTCGGCGGGCATTATTCTCTGCGCCCTCTCTTACTATAACGCCTATGGGTTCATCCTGAGCTGTATCCTGCTGTTTTTTGCTCATTACCTGTCTTTTCAGGAGGGGAAATTACATCTGGACTGGAAACCTTTTCTCAAAAAAGGCCTCCTGATCAGCGCCATCGTGCTTTTGGGGATCGGCTGGTGGTTTATCCGGAGTTATATTCTTTATGACGGCGATTTTCTGGGCCTGCGGACCAGAAATATGTGTTCGGAACTCTACGGGAACGAAAACATGAAGCCGGACGTCAGAATCACTTACAAGTCCACCGGATACACGCTGCTTTCCATGATACTTGAATCAGATTTTCTGGTACTCTCCCTCAACAGTTTTATCTGTATGTACGGCCCTATGGTGCTCACCACCGCCACATGGATCTACCGCTTTTATAAGCTATTGTTTGCGGCGGGTATCGCGGGAGCCTTTCTGCCTCTGTCGCGCATCCGGCCTTCCAGGGGGCACAAAGGTATTTCTTTCGGCGAAAGACATGGGCTGAATGTTTTCTTTCATATCAACATGGCGCTCTGTATGCTGATTCCCTTTGTGCTGAGTCTGATCTATTCCTACAGTACGGATTACCAGCCCCAGGGCAGATACCTGATGCCCGCCCTGATCCCTCTGTGCTATTATACGGTCCGCGGTCTGGAAAAAGTTTCCCTTCTGCTTTTTGCCGGACTTGGCCGCCTGAAATCAAAAAAGCCCGTGAGCGAAGTCTTTTTTGACCGTCTGCTCACAGGCCTGTGCGTTCTTCTCATTCTCATGATGGCGGCGGCGGAATGCGTCACCGTGTACGGGTATGCGTTTCCCTATTTTGAAACGCTCAGAACCTGAAAAAGTTGCGGCCGCAGTCATGGCAACTGCAAATACTTTCACGCTTCTTCCGCTCCGGTCCTGACTGTCGATGGGCGCCCATATAGGAAAGCGGCTCGTTTCAGATCAGGGACAGACAACGCATCGTCTCAGATAATGATGCAGACCATACCACCATTGCTGTCATTGACAATTTTTTGCATGGTATCCTGCAATTTTATCTGACTTTCCTCGCCAATTACTGCCACTTTTGCAGTAATTCCGTCATTAACCAACTGTTCAATGGTCTTTCCGAAAATATTGGTATCCCAGATCCCGTTCTCCTTGTCTGTCTGATTGATGTACCGGATCAGGTCGTCAGCCTGCTCCTGCGTCCCAACGATCGGGGCGATCTCTGTCTCGATATTTGCCCGGATCATATGTATGGAAGGACTGGATGCTTTGATCTTGACTCCGAATTTATTCCCATGTTTGATCAGCTCCGGCTTCTCTAAGACAATCTCCTCGCGGTCCGGCGTCACCACGCCGTACCCTTTCATCCTGACCATGCTCACCGCATCCAGTACTTTCGCGTACTCGTGCTTCATCGCCGCGAACTTTTTCAGATTACTGATCAGCTGGTATTCATCGGCGATAGGCTCTCCCACCATCTCCGTCAGCATCTCGTAATAGTATTTTTCCTCCACATCCAGCTGTATCCGTATCACCCCGTCCGACAGTCTGACGGCATCCGTTTTACAGCGTTTTATGTACTCGCTCTCTATGGAAACAGGATTCTCCAGCACGTTGCGGATGGTGTTGTAATCCTTCATCAAAAGCCTGACTTTCTCTATGATATCCTGTTTCATCCGATTGTCGGAAGGAAGCATTTCCACCCACTTCGGGATATAAAACTCCAGAGAAGAAATAGGAAATTCATAAAGCACTTTTTCCAGCAGCATATTGATATCTTCTTTTTTCAGCTGTTCACAGTTTACCGCAACGGTAGACACTCCGTATTTTTCACTAATCTCCGAAACGACCTTTTTTGTTTCATCAGAATAAGGTTTCTGGCTGTTTACCAGTACAAGGAACGGCTTGCGCAGCTTTTTCAGCGCCGTGATCGTCTTTTCCTCGGCCTCCAGATAATTACTCCTTGGAATCTCCCCGAAACTGCCGTCTGTGGTGATGACAAGCCCTATGGTGGAATGATCGTTCATGACCTTGTCTGTACCCAGTTCCGCCGCCTGGGTAAAGGGGATCTCGTAATCAAACCAGGGCGTTTTCACCATACGCTCCACATCCTCTTCCATGTGTCCCGCAGCGCCCTCCACCATATATCCCACGCAGTCGATCAGCCGCACGGATACCTCCACATCCCCGTTCAACGTCACCTTTGCGGCCTCATTAGGAATAAACTTGGGCTCCGTTGTGGTAATGGTCTTGCCTCCGGCGCTCTGGGGCAGTTCATCCTGCGCCCGCATTCTGGCGTGCTCATCCTCCATAAAAGGAAGCACCAGCTCCTCCATAAAGCGTTTGATGAAGGTGGATTTCCCAGTGCGCACCGGACCCAGCACTCCTATGTAGATCTCCCCTCCGGTACGGTGCCTGATATCATTGTATAAGTCATAGGTATTCAAAGCAAAATTTTCCATAGAAAAACCTCCTGCATATCCTGTTATATGTATATGTAGGAGGCTTTCCGGAAATGACATTAACAACTACCCGAATTTGACCACCGTATAGACCAGCCGTCAATATTCAGATACATAAACTCCGTATCCTTACACCAGCGTGATGCCCGCTCTCTGAGCCATAAACTCCATCCATTTCACACGCTTCATCAAAGAAATTTTGTCGGTGACTAACGCCCCGGACTCCGCATCTTTGTGTGTGATCGCGATGCCCATAGGGATCAGACTTTGAGAACACTTTTCCAACTGTGTGATTTCGGAATAGGGGATCACGATATTAGAATTCAACAGACCTGTGATGACAATCAGCCGTTTTTCCGTAAAATAGACCCAGCCCTGTTTCCAGGTCCCCATCCTTTTCGTCAGGTGTTCCACATAATTAGCCTGAAAGAAGTCCACCAGAGTGTCCTCCTGAGACATAAGACCTGCCTCCACCAGTTTGTTTTTCTGTTTCTCAAGTTTAGATGCCGATGCTGCCATTGTACCCCTCTCTTTCTGTCACAAACAGGACAACAATTATTTTCCTGAAATTTTACATATTCTTTGCTTTTCCGCCGCCCTGTGCGTTGGCGGTACGGCCTTTGAAATCTCCGCGGTTGGAATTGTTGGGGTATCCCGTGGCGTGCGTGCCGTTCGCGGTATTCACCTTCTCCATCCAGTAAGGGACAATCTCTTTTGCCCACTTTTCCGCCGCCTCTTTCTGCGTGATCGTTACCTTGGACGCGGTGACCTCGCTGGCGTTATTTTTAACATAGGAAGCCTGCACCTGAAGGGTGACGATCTTATTGCCTTCCTTGTCATAAAATTCCGCCCAGCCCTCGCTATTGCTGCATTTGCCGTTCACAAGCCCCAGCTGTTCGGGTCTGATCTCATAAGAATCCTTGTAAGTGATCCGGCAGGGCTTCCCGTCCGCGATCTGCAGCGGCGCCACCACGATCCGCTCCTTGTTAAAGCCGATGGCAAAATACCAGTATCGGTAAGTCGTCCGATTGGCCTTAAGATCCGTATCCGAAGTGGTAAAAGTAGCGTAAGCCGCCGTCATGGAAGAATCTCCCTCTGCGATCTTTTTGACGATTTCTGCCACTCTTTCCTTTTCCTCGCTGTTCTCACCCGCTTTTTTCTGGAAAGACTCCTTGATAAACAGGACAACGGCGCACACAGCGATGATCAGTACCACCGTCAGAATGCGCACATTCCCGTCCTCATCCAGAAACAGGCCCGCGCCTGCAAGCCCCTGCTGCAGCATAAGTAATTGAATCATCTTTGATACCTTCTTCCTTTGATCTTTTTCTCCCATTCTGAAAGCGTTTCATACCGCTTATGGGATTTTTAACCGCCGTTTAAAAGCTCCTCTCCGCCACTGTTTTGAAAAACGCCCGACCAGACAGCCTGAAAAGATCCTTAAACATTAAAATTATACCCCCCCCCCGTATAGTTTTGTCAAGTGCTATTTCGTAATAATACGCTTAAAATTCTTTTTTCCCCGTTTTACGATCATGCCTTCGCCCGCGAACTGATCCTGTTCATATAAAGTCTTAATGTCCGTCACTTTCTCATTGTCCACAGTGACTCCTCCCTGTTCCACGGCGCGTCTGGCCTCGGAGCGCGATGCGGTCAGTCCGGCTTTCACCAAAACATTGAGGATATCGATCTTTCCATCCCCAAAGTCGTCTTCCGACAACACGCAGGATGGCATATCCGCCGCGCTGCCGCCGCCCATGAAAAGCGCTCTTGCGCTTTCTTTCGCTTTCCCGGCCTCCTCTGTCCCGTGAACCAGCTGCGTCAGTTCATAAGCCAGTATCTCCTTCGCCTGATTGAGCTGGCTGCCCTCCCAGCTCTCCATTTCCTTTATCTGCTCTAAAGGCAGGAAGGTCAGCATTTTTAAACATTTGATCACGTCCGCGTCATCCACGTTCCGCCAGTACTGATAAAACTCAAAAGGTGATGTTTTCCCAGGATCCAGCCAGACAGCGCCCTTCTGGGTCTTTCCCATCTTCTTTCCCTCGGAATTCAGCAGCAGCGTGATCGTCATGGCATAAGCGTCTTTGCCCAGCTTCCGGCGGATCAGTTCCGTTCCCCCGAGCATGTTGCTCCACTGGTCATCGCCGCCAAACTGCATATTGCATCCGTATTTCTCGTACAAACATAAAAAGTCGTAACTCTGCATGATCATGTAATTGAATTCCAGGAAGCTTAATCCCTTTTCCATCCGCTGCCTGTAACACTCCGCCGTAAGCATGCGGTTTACGGAGAAATGCACGCCGATATCACGGATAAACTCAATGTAATTTAAGTCCCGCAGCCACTGGGCGTTATTGACCATCAGGGCTTTTCCCTCGCCAAACTCAATAAACCGGCTCATCTGCTTTTTAAAGCACTCGCAGTTATGGTCAATGGTCTCGGTCGTCATCATGGTACGCAGGTCGCTTCTGCCGGAAGGGTCTCCGATCATCGCCGTTCCTCCGCCGATCAGGGCGATCGGCCTGTTGCCCGCCATCTGCAGACGCTTCATCAGGCAAAGCGCCATGAAATGTCCCACATGAAGACTGTCCGCCGTGGGATCAAAGCCGATGTAGAAGGTAGCCTTACCATTGTTGATCAACTCCCTGATCTCCTCCTCGTCCGTAAGCTGCGCAAGCAGCCCTCTTTCCTTTAATTCGTCAAATACTGTCATTTTAGTTTTCTCCTTTCCGCTTTTTCGCTGCCGCATCATATGCCGGACGCACAAAAAAAACGCCCTTATTGCTAAGGACGAGTTAAACCCGTGTTACCACCCTAATTCCCACAAGGCT
Source organism: uncultured Acetatifactor sp. (assembly GCA_947629645.1). Classification (GTDB taxonomy): domain Bacteria; phylum Bacillota; class Clostridia; order Lachnospirales; family Lachnospiraceae; genus Acetatifactor. The sequence continues at coordinate 38,618 of CANREV010000024.1, forward strand.
CACGCCTTATGGCTTGGCAGGTATCCATCAATACCCCGGCAGATATCGGTGCCTCCGGCAAAGCCTACTCTGCACCTTTCGATAGAAAAACATACTCACGATCATGCGCATTTGGGTCTGCTGCTCCGAGATGTATTTCCCTTTGCCCTGCTTTGCGCCTCTCACCAACCGGCAGCTCTCTGTCAGCCTGTAAACAAAGGTACTTCTTCTCATCATCGCGTTTTCAAGTGTTATGATGATTCATTATACAAACCAGCCCGCCCCTTGTCAAGCGTTACTTTATCATTGCGCGGAATTTGTAGCAACGGTTCAGTCAGCTGGGATTTCATGAGCAAAGGCAGGTGCATAGCACCGAAAAGCGCGGCAGCGCGACTTTGCGAATGGCGCGGCTAGACTCTTACATCTATTTCATCCTCAGAAGGGGGCTCGAAACGAGACTCAAATTTCTTCATGAGTCCGCTGTCAACGATATACGCCTTTGTTTCTTTCGCCTGTACCGCCTTATTTCGGCGTGCAATACGCTCCGCCCACACTGTGTCATCTATATCAATATAGTGGAGCTCACATGGAATGTTACGGCTCTGATAAAATTCCCCTGCCTGCTTCCTCTGTTGCTTCGTCCAGAAACCCCAGTCGAGGATCACATCGCTTCCGCTGTCGATGATTTCTACGGACTTATCAAACAGATATTTTTTAATTTTGTCCGCGTATTCATCATGCCTGTCTCCGGCATACAGCCCAAACAATTCAAGCATTATTTCATCTACCGAAAGAAGGACAGCCCCGGTTTTTGCCCGCAGATGTCCGGCATATGTACTTTTACCGCTACATATTTTCCCACATATAAGGATTGCTTTTGCCATTTCCTATTCTTCTTCAATTTTCAGCATTTAATCTGCCTTCTTAGCATAAGTTGTTCCAAACGTGAAATATCTGGAAATTTGATATGGTGAACATACCCTTCCCGGTAAATCATGGTCTTCTCACCGCTCAGATAAAAACAGCCCTACCTTTCGATAGGGCGTGATTTTCAAGCCGGACATTTATCAGACGCCTCCGGTAAGCGGACAATATTTTCGATGATAAAGCATTCTCCTCATCGTTATTATCATTATATGCAGGCAACAAAAATATGTCAAATAACATTAAAAAATCCTCCATTTTCTTCCGCAGGTTTTGTACTCCTTCGCTAACTTGAATAGTAAGAATCGGACAAAACTAATCATGAGGCAATTCTACCACCTCCCACACCGGATATTCCTCCACATTGTAATACTTTTCATTCAATTTTTGCGTAAGAGTGTTATCTAATGCATACCCGTCTTCATTCCCCACATACACCCGCGTATCGTAATATACTTCATCTCCAACTTCATAACATGCTATCAATAGAAGATCGGCTACCCCGTCACTACTTATATCTTCCGTATCAAAGTAATAAAACTCCTGAAATTTGCCAATAGGTATATTACCCTCTCTGGCATCCGGGAAAATATATGTGGCTTCTGTTAATTCAAGGTTTCTTTCAGATAATGACAAATATCGTTCATCCTCATTTTTCGAGGCAAAGAAATAGACTTTGTAATCTTCCTCTGAACTTTGAGGAATCGTATAAACCAATGTACCAAGCCCCAGTGGTTCTCCCACATTTCCATACATTAATTCATTTAAAATCAATTTGTCCGCAACTGTGTCTGAAGCATTCCTATTTGTTTCTACATCTCCTGCTGATTCCTCCTGCCCGTGCTCTGATTCTTCAGGCAATTTTTCATATTTTTCATTCCATTCCTGCGTAAGTGCAGTATCCAATACATACCCTTTTCCGCTCTTTTTGTATACTCTGGCATCATAAAGCAACTCTTCTCCTACTCCGTAAATACCCACCAACAGGATATATTGAGTGTCATCTCCCACAATATCACCTATTTGAAAGACCTCAAATGTCTGGAACGTACCAATGGGAATATTTCCTTCCCTGACATTCGGAAAAATATAATCGGCGTTCTCCGCTTTCAATTCTTCCCCCTTTGCATCTGCGAAGAAATAAAGCCTGTAATCCTGTTTGTCATCACAAGGAACAGTAAAGACAAGTCTGCCCGTGCCCAGGTTTCCTATTTCTCCATGCAGCAATTCTGAAAGAAGGAGGTCATCGCCAGGCATAACTACGGAGTCTCCGCTCATCTCAGGTATCTGAACATCCTTAAGAATACTGAAATCAATAGTATCCGCCAATGCCTGCAGGTCTTCCCGAGTCATTCCGGATTCACTTCCGCCCTGCACGTTGACAGAAACAAAACAGTCCTCAAAATCGGCAAAAATCAATGCATTGTCTGGCGCCAGCGCAAGAAGCACCGTCTCCCCGCAGTCCGAAATGTACTGCCACTCCGTGTATTTTTCTACTTTATCAACGCTAAGTATGACATTATTAAATGTCCCCTTTACGCAGCGGGTCATCTGAATTCCCACCGTTTCGGATTCCGACAGTTTTATATCGCCTTCTACATGAAAATATCCGTCCTCATACATATACGCCCACGTTAAGGATTCCTCGTCCATAAAGCATCCTCCCACGCGTTTCATCAATTCATCCTGGTTTATGACATTACACTCCGTATGCAGTTTTAATCCGTACTTTGCCGCGATTTCGTCAAGCTTCTCCTCCATTTCATGCGTATAGATGCCATAAAACGACCAGTCTTCCCTGATTCCGCCAACAGGCTCATTTTCAATTTGATTCAATATCGTCTGATCCGTGTCATACCCTTCCAAAAAACGATTCCACTCCGCCAGGGCCTGAGCTTCCGGACTGTCCATATAACCGGATAAGGATATGTCTGCCGTACCCGTAACAGGCGTGTCGATCTCATCTTTCGGCAATATAAGATCCCCAATACCAAACCATCGGGCTGCAAGAACCCCAAGCGGCAGAAGGAGGATACAGATACAGGCAGCTGCCGTACCAATCGCAGCCCTAAATGATTTCCTGTTTCTTCTTT
>CANREV010000025.1 GCA_947629645.1 uncultured Acetatifactor sp.
AAGAACGACAAAAGCGCCACATTACACGGCGCTAATGTTTTTGATAATTTAAGACATTTTCAAAAATGCTTGACAGTGTGCCAAAATTGGAAATAGGTATTACATAGATTAAAAGCGAAACACTATATGTAGATTTTAAAATCTATATATAGTGTTTTTTGTTGCTTTGCGATTTTGTGATGATGATTTTTTGCGTTTTTGGTTATTCCAAAATGGAGAAGAAAGTAGTGTGACACATGAACACTACAACCAAATGCTTATCAAAATAGAAAGGAAGGTTAATGTAAATGCATTTGGAAAAAAGATTATCTTATTTAAGAAACAACGATACACAAGTAGGTTTTCATACTGGAAATGGCACAACACAAAAAGTTATTGATTTGAGTAAAGCAAATAAAAATAACATTATTGTTAATTGCAATATTCGCAAGATCAGAAATAAAGATAAGAATGAAACCTATATGCGTGTAAATCCTAATAAGAATAACAATGGTTACATTTTAACGGAATACACAGCGTTTAAAAATGTAATGCAAAATGTGTTTGACGACTTAGGAGTATCAGATTTTAAGTGGAAACGTATTGATATGAGTTTCAATACTATGGACAACACATATTATGCCAATTATACCAAACTGAACAGATTGTTGATTGCTTGTATTGCTAATTCCACAAACGGCAAAAATACGTATGACACAAAGAATTTTTGGAATGGTAAAACTAAAAGCTTGGCTACAAAGAATCAGCTAAGAGAAGTTGAGTTTTACGATAAGGCTGATGAAAGCAATAATAAAAGCCCATATTATAGCAGACTTGAATTAAGAAGTGTTCGTATGAATGGCGACATTGAGCATGAATTTTTGAAAGTGTGGTTTAGCAGATTAGATGATGCTATTGAGCAATTTGAGGCAGTACAGGACAGATTCAATCAGAGTATGGCGGAAGTCTATTTGGAAGATTTGGCTAAGAAGAAACACGATAGAGAGTTTATGAGTATCAATAGTTTCCTGATGACAAGACGTGATTATATATTCACAACAGGTCAGATGAAAAAATTGTTAATGCTACTTGGATTGTCAAAAGAAGAAGCCAAAAACAAAGCATACAATTTTAAGAAGTATCATTCGATTGAATATTTTAGTCATGAGGATTTGGAAATTATTGTTGCTGATATAAAGGCGAAAATTATTGAGTATTTTTCAAAATAAGAGTTGAAAAATAGTAGTTAATTACTAAAAGCAGAATTTATAAAAATGTTGAAAGGCATTGAAAAATAAAGCTTTATAGATGTTTTTCCTTAAAGCTAATTACCTAATATGTTCGTAACTATGGGTAATGGTTGTGGGTGTGAATGTGTCACAAAAAATTCATACCATAAGGAGAACCATTTTATATGACAGATTATAAAAAACTAAATAATGTTGAAAAAAGTAGAAGATATTTTAATGTTAAAGCAAGATGTGGCACAGCATACCAAAATGACAATCCACGCTATTACGGAACATATATGTGTGATGAATGGTTAGAGGACAAAAAAGCATTTTATACATGGCTTGATGAAAATTATTATGAAGTTGAAGACGAAAAACAGATGGATATTGATAAAGATATTTTGCAGTATGGAAATAAACAATATCATCCCAATCTGTGCTTGATTGTACCACATAGTATAAATACATTTTTTGAGAGTATTGAAGTTGGCAAAACAAACATTACAAAGCGATTGATGACGAAGAAATACGGGGTGAAAGTATATGATAATGGCGCGTGGATTCGTGCAAATAATATTGATACATATAATCATGCATTAGATAAATATTGTGAAATTAAGCAGGGAATCCTTGTAAGTAAGGCAAAAGCGTTAAAAGGCGTAATCCCAGAAAAAGTTTATAGAGCATTGCTGAACACGGATGTTAAAGCCATTAATAGCAAAAATTATCTTGCTGATGAAAGCGAGGTGTAATTGCTATGGCAAAAGAAATTACAGTTCCGCTTTGGGAAAAGTTTTTGCTAACAGTTAAAGAAGCATCAATATATTTCAATCTTGGTGAAAATAAGATGCACAGAATAGCAAATGAATATGTAGATTCTGAATATAAATTTGTAGTTCTGAATGGTGGTAGAATGATGATAAAGAGAAAAAAATTTGAAGAATTTTTAAATCAGACCACATCAATATAGAGATGGAATAGAAGGAAATATCCATAGCAAAACAGCCCTGGATGTGGTATTATAATATTGCACTAGGGCTTCTTTATACGAAAGGAGCAAGTGGTAAGAATGACTGGAAAAAGAAGAGATAAGAAAGGTAGGGTTTTGAAAAATGGCGAATGTCAGCGCAAGGATGGGTTATATCAATATGATTATGTTGATTTGAACGGTAAGGCAAAATGCTTATACAGTTGGAAGTTAGAGCCGGGTGATCCATTACCACGGGGAAAGAGAAAATGTAAGGCACTTAGGGAAAAGGAGCGTGAGGTACAAAGAAACATTGATGACGGAATTGTGCCTTATGGGGGTCAGCTTACGGTGTTGGCATTGACGAAGAAATATATTCTGCAAAAAAAGGGTGTAAGGGAATCTACAAGAGCAGGATATAAGACAGTTACAAACATTCTTGAAAAAGAAGAGTTTGGAGCGAAAAGAATTGATAAAGTGAAATTGTCAGATGCTAAAGAATGGTTGATTAAGTTGCAGGATCAGGACGGCAGAAGCTACAGCTCAATTCATACGATAAGAGGGGTACTAAGACCGGCTTTCCAAATGGCGGTGGAAGATGATTTATTGAGAAAAAACCCATTTCAATTTGAACTGGCATCGGTTATTGTAAATGACAGCGTTACCAGAGATGCAATTACGCATGATGAGAAAAGAAAGTTTTTAGAATTTGTCAAAAATGATAAGCATTTCTGTAAATATTATGACGGTATTTATATATTGTTTTATACTGGAATGCGTATCTCTGAATTTGTAGGATTGACGATAAAAGATATTGATTTGAAAGAAAAGACAATCAATATAGATCATCAGCTACAAAGAACAAGTCAGATGCAGTATATCATAGAGTCGCCAAAAACAGAAGCAGGAATCAGGGTTATACCTATGCAGGAAGAAGTTTGTGAGTGCTTCAAGCGTATTATTCAGAACCGTAAAAAACCTAAAGTAGAGCCTATGGTTGACGGTAAAGTTGGATTTTTGTATCTGGATAAGAATGAAATGCCTATGGTGGCGTTGCATTGGGAAAAATATTTTCAGCACATTGTAGAAAAATATAATAAAATCTACAAAGCGCAAATGCCAAAGATTACGCCTCATGTATGTAGGCATACATATTGTTCCCATTGTGCATCAAGTGGCATGAACCCAAAGCATTTACAGTATTTAATGGGGCATTCAGATATTAGTGTCACTTTGAATACATACACTCATGTAGATTTTGATAATGTCAAAAACGAGGTTAAGAGCCTTGAAAAAGCTATCCTGTAAATTCATAAAATGATGGTTATTTTACAGAGATTTTTACAGAGAATGACCATAAAGATACGTGGCAGATCGTGTCAAATCATGCAAAGTTAGTTAAAAGCGATATGCTACATAAAAACACTAAAAGCTTTAAAAATACAGTAAAATCAAGCATTTGCGGAGGTTTCATGAAAATGATAAAAATACTTTTCATCTGCCACGGCAACATCTGCCGTTCCCCCATGGCGGAGTTTGTTTTAAAGGATATGGTGGCAAATTCCGGTCTTGCGGATCAGTTTGAGATTGCTTCTGCCGCTACTAGCGCGGAAGAAATCTGGAACGGGGTAGGTAATCCTGTTTATCCTCCCGCTAAAGCGGAACTTGCCAGGCATGGGATCGGCTGCGAAGGGAAGAGAGCTGTGCAGCTGAAGGCTTCCGATTATGATCACTATGACTACCTTATTGGCATGGATTCCATGAATATCAGAAATATAGAGCGTATCACAGGACATAAGGCTGGTGACAAAATCCGCAAAATGCTGGAGTTTGACGGCTCCGGCCGCGATTGCAGGGATCCCTGGTACACTTCCCGCTTTGATGAGACATATCAGGACGTAGTCAGTGGGTGCACAGCATTGTTGGAATATTTAAGGAACAAGGGGTTATTGCATTCATAATAAACTGCTGCGCACCCCTTGGAATCTGGCGGCACAGATTACGAAAGGTCCAGTCCCCGCACCAGCATGCTGCTGCATATTTTTGCTACTTCCTCGGGAGGCAGAGGCGAGGGATGATGAAGCCATGTCTCTATGACCCCGATGCATCCTGATACGGCGAACGATTCCGCATAATCATATTCGCAGGCGGCCCGTTTTTGAGTGAGGATACCGTAGATATGCTCTTTCACCAGATCTTTCAGACGGTTGACAAAGGTGATGTCTCCGTGGGGGCCCATCATGGCTTTCGCCGCATCCCGATGACGAGCCAAAAAGAAAAAGATATTTGTCAATATCGTTTCCTGTGGCAGTCTGTTTCCGGCGGAGTCGAAAGACTGGTTCAAAATTTCATTAAATTCCGTGAATAATTCATACTCCATATCCCGCAGGATATCATAGATATCATTATAATGAAGATAAAAAGTGCCTCGGGTAATGTCTGCAAGTTCAGTCAGTTCCTTGACGGTAATATCTTTAATCTCTTTTTCTGTCATCAGACGAAGCAGACATTCCTGAAGCATAGCGCATGTCCGGCGTACGCGTCTGTCTGTGGTGCTGCTGTGTGCTGTAGTTTCTTTTTTCATAGTTTTTCCTCAGGAATCATGTGTGTGGTTTATGATTATAATGGAATAATGGCGGACGGTTGCGTGGTTGGATCTGTCAGTACCCTGCAGTAAATTCATGGCATGTCGGCTGCAAGTTGAACCGCCTGTTGCGCAGGCGCGTATAAAACGCGGATAAAGCCGGTCCTGACCTCTGAACCACTTGTCGCGCAGTTGCGTATAAAATGCGAACAGGGTATGCCCCGGCCGCCCGCGTATTCCGCCCCGTCCGCGGGTGGATGTCCGTTTTTTCCAAATTTTTTCCGGTCTTAAGCCCTGCGCTTCGGATGTCCTGAAAACAGCCGCGATATCGTTCTTTTCGGCTTATGGGATGCGCAGGCTGCGGCAGGAGCGGAAAAAAGTAACAAATATAGACATATTTCGAGAAAATGTCTATTAATGTACGTTTGCGATAAAAATGTATATTGTGTTTTTGTTGAGTTTCATTATAATAACTCTATAAAATAAAATCAATATTTGTGAAAAGAAACAGGGACGCGTCCCGGAAAGAGGAGACTATGGAAAAAGGGAATCAAGACAGCTCTTTCATGATGAAGCTTGCAACGTTGATCGTAGATAAGCGAAAGGGCTTTTACCTGATCTTCATTCTGCTGATCATATTCAGCGTGCTTTCCATGAATAAGGTAAAAGTCAATAATGACCTGACCACTTATCTGCCGGATACTACGGAAACGAGGCGGGGGCTTGATCTGATGGATAGTCAGTTTATCACCTACGGAACCGCCCGGGTCATGGTATGTAATGTGACAAGGCAGGAAGCGGATCAGATTGCTGAACGCATCGAAGAGATGGACGGGGTCAGCATGTTGGATTTTGGGGATGAAAATTATCATGACATGGAGGCGCTTTTTGAGATCACCTTTGAGGGTGAGGACGATGCTCCGGAAACGTTGGAAGAACTGAACGGAGTGTTGGAGGAACTATCCGGTTACGATGTGTATTACACTTCGGACATCGGGCAGGAGGAGCGTGATGCTGCGGATCTTGACAATGATATGATCCTGATCCTGATACTGGCCGGAGTGGTGATCGTTGCGGTGCTGCTCTTTACCTCTACCACTTATGGTGAGATACCGGTGTTTTTGATGACTTTTATCACGGCGGCGATCTTAAACAAGGGTACGAACTATTGGTTTGGCACCATCAGTTTTGTCACCAACTCCATTGCGGTGGTACTGCAGCTTGCGCTGGCGGTGGATTACGCCATTATCCTCTGCCACCGGTTCATGGAAGAACACGAGGACAAGGAAGCCAGAGAGGCGGTGATTGTCGCGCTGAGTAAGGCTATACCGGAAATTTCCTCCAGTTCCCTGACCACGGTGTCCGGCATGATCGCCATGATGTTCATGCAGTTTCGGATCGGTTATGATATGGGTATCGTGTTGGCGAAAGCGATTCTGTTCAGCCTTGTGTCCGTGTTCTTTTTGATGCCGGGCATTCTTTTGACCTTTGCGAAAATTATCGATAATTCGCATCACAAAAGCTTCGTGCCCAAGATTACCATGGTGGGAAAATTCTGCGTACATACCCGGTTTATCGTGCCGCCCCTCTTGATTGTGGCGGTAATTGCGGCCATGATCCTGTCCAATAAAGCGGAATATGTTTATGATGTGAATTCGCTGGAAGCAAACAAGATGAGCGAGAACCGTTTTTCCGTCAGCATGGTGAACCGTGAATTTGGGACCATCAACCAGCTGGCGGTGCTTGTGCCCAACGGGGATTATGAAAAGGAAGCGCAGGCGCTGAAAGAACTGGAGGCTATGGATGAGGTGAATTCCTGCATGGGGCTTGCCAATATCGAGGCTATGGACGGTTATATGCTGACCCAGCAGCTTTCTCCCCGGGAGTTTGCGGAACTCATCGACATGGATGTGGAGATCGCCGACCTTCTGTATTCGGCCTACGCTGTCAACGACAGTAATTACGGCGCTGTGCTAAACGGTGTCAGCGATTATAAGGTCCCGCTGATCGATATGTTTCTTTTTATTTATGACCAGAAAGAAAGCGGGAACATCACGCTGGAGGATGATCTGGAGGAAACGCTGACGGATGCTTATTCCCAGATCAGCATAGCGAGAGATCAGCTTTTGGGAGAGGATTACACTCGTTTTGTGCTGGAGTTGTCTGTACCGGTGGAGGGACAGGAGACGTACGATGCGTTGGAGAGAATCCGCAATACCGTAGCCAAATACTATAATTATGACGATATTTATCTGGTTGGCAATTCCACCAGCAACAAAGACCTGAGCGATTCCTTTGGAACGGATAACGTGATCATTACGGTGTTGACCGCGCTGTTTGTCATGATTATCCTGCTGTTTACTTTCCAGTCGGCGGGCCTTCCGGTGTTGCTGGTATTGACCATTCAGGGTAGTATCTGGATGAATTTTTCCCTGCCTTATCTGCAGAACGAGCCGGTATATTTCCTGGGCTATCTGGTGGTATCCGCGATCCAGATGGGCGCCACGATTGATTATGCGATCGTGATCACCAGCCGTTATATGGAACTGAAAACGTATATGCCTATCAGGGAAGCCATCGTGGAGACGTTGAATCAGGCCTTCCCTACCATTGTTACCAGTGGCTCCATGCTGGTGGCGGCGGGCTTTATTATCAGCAATGTTTCCTCCAATGCCGTGGTAGCGGCTATCGGGCTTGCTTTGGGAAGAGGTACGCTGACTTCCATAGCCCTGGTGCTGCTGGCGCTGCCGCAGACGCTTCTGATCGGTGATATTATTATTGAGAAAACGGCGTTTACGCTGCGCAGGGACATGGTAAAGCCTTTGCCTGCAAGTGGCAGGGTCCGTATGAATGGTCATATCAAAGGATATGTGAACGGTGTTTTGGACGGCGAGTTCTCGGGCGTGATCGATGGCGAGATGGGAGCGGTGATCCGCTCAAAAGACGTTGCTGAGGAAATTGACCAAGACGGTCAAACAACGGGACAGTCCAGACTGGAATCATCGGATATCGTGGAATCGCCGCCGGATCCGGTACAATCTTCGGATATAAATGTTTCCGCAGAAACGGGAAAACAGGATGTGCAGGAAAGTCAGGACGAGAGGATTTTGGACGAGGAAAAACAGGAGGTGACAGAGGATGAGACACACGAGTAAACGATTTATGACTTTTATGTCACTTGCGCTGATCAGTGTTTTTGCAGTATCTGAGCCTCTTTCGGCTTTGGCGGAGACAGAGACGTCATACAGTCAGTATCAGTCGGGGGAGGGGGCTCAGAAACCTTCCAATGAATCCTCGTACACTGTGATCTCGGTATCTACAGAAGAAGAATTGGCGGCGTTGGCGCAAGATTGTCAGCTGGATGTATGGTCCAGGGACAAATATGTAAAGCTGGAAAATGATATCAGTTTAAAAGAGCATACGGATCTTACGATTCCGAGCTTTGGCGGCATTTTTGACGGAGGCGGGCACCGCATTTCCAATCTGGAGATTTCACAGGCTGGTTCTGCGCAGGGATTGTTCCGCTACCTTCAAAGTACGGGTACTGTGCGGGATCTGGAGGTTTCCGGAAAAGTGGCGCCGGATGGCACCGGCAGTCAGGTCGGCGTGCTCGCAGGCGTCAATTACGGACGCATCTTAAACTGTACCGTTTATGGAAGTGTCATAGGAAGCCAGGATGTGGGAGGTGTGGCTGGCCTCAATGAAACTTCCGGTGAGATCAGAAACTGTCAGGCGGCTGTTACGGTGGTGGGTGACCACTCCGCGGGAGGAATCTGCGGTACGAATAATGGAACGTTAAACAGCTGTAAAAATTCCGGCGGTATCAATATTTACAGCACGGAAGTCGAATATGGTCTGGAAGATCTGACGATGGAAAACTTAGAAGATCTGAACAGCGCCGCGAATATGGAAGCCCATACGGACACGGGGGGCATTGCAGGCTATTCGGAAGGAAAAATTTATTACTGCAGCAATTCCGGAACGGTAGGATATTCTCATATCGGTTACAATACCGGCGGTATCGTGGGCAGGCTGCATCAGGGTTACATACAGGGCTGCAGCAACACGGGTCATGTCATGGGCCGGAAAGATACCGGCGGCATTGTGGGCCAGATGGAGCCTTTTCTGGAGATTCAGTATCTGAATGACAGCTTAAACGAAATTGACCGGGAAGCGGAAAGGTTTTTCGATCTTTTGGAGGCGGCGCAGGGTGATATCAGCAGTTATGGCAGTCAGGCGGCGGATCTGGCAAGCGATGTGACCGCTAATTTACAGAACGTGAATGCGGCAACGGAAGGAATTTTAGCGACAACGAATGACATGTGGTATCTCTACAATCAGGAACTGACGGGGTTGGCCAGCGATTTGCAGCGTCTGGGAAATGAGATGGCGGAGGAAGTCGAAAACCAAACGGAAGGAACGCTTCCCGACCTGACGGTGGGGGAAGAGGACTGGTTGGGAACGGTATCGGGAGGAGACCTGAATCTGCAACTGCCGGACTACATGGAGAGCTATCGCGCTGCACTGCGCAGATTTGGGGAGAACGCTGCGGACCATGTGAGCAATGTCACTACCGCGGCGCAGGATAAAAGCGGCGGCATCGTGGATAATCTGAATACTCTCAATTCAGGCCTGGAAGCGGCGGGAAGCGGTCTGCGTCAGTTGGCGGATGTCCTGGATCAGGGCGCGGGAGCCATAAGCGCCGATGTAGAGGCGGTCATTGCCCAGTCCAGAGTCTTGTATCGCGCTGTCCTGGGTGTGCGCGATGACCTGTTCCGCTATGAAGGGATGGAAGTGTCGGATGATTCCGATGAAGCGGCGGGAGAAGAACTGGGAGATTCCCAGACAACTCAGGACGCGTATTATGATACCTCATCGTTTCAGCAGGGGAAAGTGACGCTCTGTGAAAACAGAGGACTGGTGGAAGCGGACAACAGCGTGGGCGGAATCGTAGGGCAGGTGGCTACGGAGTATGATTTCGACCCGGAGGAAGATATTTCCGTCACCGGGCCGGAGAGTTTCAATCTGGAACAGACCGTCAAGGCCATCGTCCGTGAGAGCCGCAATTACGGCGATGTGGTGGGAAAGAAGAACTATGTGGGCGGCGTAGTTGGCAGAGCGGACTTCGGCGCGGTGATTTCCTGCGAATCTTACGGCGCGGTGAGCAGTTCGGACGGCAGTTATGTAGGAGGTATCGCCGGATCCTCCAGTTATTGTGTCAGAAGCTGTTACGCCATGGGTGAATTGGCGGGAAAAGACTATGTGGGAGGCATCGCCGGACAGGGATGCGATATCTTTTACAGTTATGCTTACCCCCTGCTTGAATTTACGGGAGAGTGCGGCGGTTCCATCGCCGGACAATTGTCGGAGGACGGCATTCTCTGTGGAAACTATTATGTTCAGGGAAATGTGGCGGGCATTGATTCCATTGGCTATGAGGGCGGTGCAACGCCTCTGACTTACGAAGCTTTTTGCAGCAGCGAGGGAGTGCCGGACGCCTTTTCGCAATTCACCGTCAGCTTTCAGGCGGACGGGAAAGAACTTGCCTCTTTCCGGTGCCGTTACGGAGAGGCAATCGATCCTGATCTGATACCGGAGATTCCTGAAAAGGAAGGATATTACGGGATTTGGCCGGAGTTTGATTTTACCTGTGTCACCGGCAACCGGGTGCTGGAGGCGCAGTATGAGAAATGGATCTCCACGCTGGCCAGCGAAGAGCGGAGTGAAGACGGGAAAGCCCGCGTTCTGGTTCAGGGAGAGTTCCTGCCGGATATGCGTCTTACTCTGACGGAGTCGGCCGAGGGAACTACTCTCGGAATCCGCAGTACTAAGGATGGGGCGGAGGAATACACAGACACTGTCACGGTGCGCGCTTACTGTGAGAAGCCGGAGGACACTTTGGCAGAAATTTATGAAAACGGCGGCTACAGGCGGGCGCAGACGGAAGTTATGGGCAGTTATCTGGAATTTTCCATGGAGCCAGCCGGAACGTTCCGGCTGGTCGAAAAGGCGGATGACAATACGGAAAAGATAGCGGTCATTGTGGGAGCGGTCCTTTTGGCAGCGGTTGCGGCGCTGATTGTCAGAGGCGTCAGAAAAGCGGTAAAAAAACGGCGTGACAAATAGGAAAACGGATCCAAAAGTAAGATTGCATTTTACTTCTGTATGTGTTATTATTTTAACGATGTGAGCGCTGTTTTTAAGGCGCTCCACCGTAGAGTATGGTGCTTTGGATTGGAGGATAAGGTTAAACATGAACAAGGGATTTGACGAGATCATCAGCAAGGTCAAAGAGTGCGGGAAAAAGACCGTTGCCGTGTCAGTTGCGCAGGATTCCGCAGTGTTGGAGGCAGTCAGGGAGGCAAAGGCGAGAGGAATTGCGGATGCCATTTTGGTGGGCGATGAGACGAAAATCAGAGAGATCGCCGCTTCTATCGACATGACACTTGACGGGTATGAGATCATTCACGAACCCGACATGGTGCAGGCATCCCTGAAAGCGGTAAAGCTTGCGCATGAAGGCAAAGCCGACATGTATATGAAAGGCCTGATCGACACAAAGAACTTCTTAAAGAGCGTTTTGGACAAGGAAGTGGGACTTCGCACAGGCGGGCCGCTTTCCCATGTGTGCGTGTTTGAAGTCCCCGGTATTGACAGGCTTTTGTTTCTGACCGATGTGGCTTTTATGACTTATCCTACGCTGGAGGATAAGGTGAGTATTATCAACAATACGCTTCCTGTCTGCAGGGCCTGCGGTGTGGAACTGCCTAAGGTAGCGCCTTTAGCGGCTGTAGAAGTGGTAAATCCCAAGATGCCGGTGACACTTGAGGCGGAAGAATTGACGAAGATGTGCGAGGAGGGAAAGATTACAGGCTGTATCGTGGATGGACCATTGTCTCTTGACCTCGCCATTGACGCGGAGGCGGCAAAGCATAAGGGAGCTACTGGCAGAAAAATCCAGGGCGATGCGGATGTGCTGCTGTTCCCCGACATTCATGCGGGCAATCTGGTCTATAAATGTCTTGTCCATACTGTTCCTGATATTAAAAACGGCTGTATCCTTACCGGAACTAAAGTCCCTGTCATTCTGACCAGCCGTTCCGATACCTTTGAGACAAAGGTAAATTCTATTGCATTGGCTGCGGTGGTAGCGGAAGAAATACATAAGGCGGAGAGATAATATTAATCAGGAGGGAAAGAGTATGTCCGTTAAGAGTCTGATCATTAATCCCGGTTCCACATCTACAAAAATCGGTGTTTTTGAGGATGAGAACCTGTTGTTTGAAGAAACTTTAAGGCACTCCACAGAGGAGATTGGCAGGTATGCGGCTATCGTAGATCAGAAAGATTTTCGCAAAAAGATTATAATGGATCTGTTGGAGTCTAAAAATTTCGATATCAGGAGTCTGGATGTAGTGGTAGGCCGCGGCGGTATGTTAAAGCCGATTCCGGGCGGTACCTACGCAGTCACGGATGCATTGCTGGAGGATCTGAAGGTTGGCGTTCAGGGACAGCACGCTTCTAATCTGGGCGGTATTCTGGCTAAGGAGATTGCGGATTCCATCGGTGTGCCTTCTTACATTGTGGACCCTGTTGTGGTGGATGAACTGATGCCTGTTGCCAGATACTCCGGTGTGCCGGAACTTCCCAGAGTCAGTATTTTCCATGCGCTCAACCAAAAGGCGGTGGCAAAAAGGTATGCGAAAGAAATCGGCAGACCTTATGAAAGCCTGCGGCTGATTGTAGTGCACATGGGCGGCGGCGTTTCTGTGGGCGCTCATGAAAATGGGAAAGTTATCGATGTCTTTAATGCGTTGGATGGCGATGGCGCCTTCTCGCCCGAGAGAGCGGGCGGAGTGCCCAGCGGCGCATTGATCCGCATGTGCTTCTCCGGTAAATATTCCGAGAAGGAAGTGTATAATAAGGTTGTGGGGAATGGCGGATTCAACGCTTATCTTGGCACCAACGACATGAGAGAAGTGACAAAGATGGCGAACGAGGGTAATGAGAAAGCAGCGGAAGTAAAACAGGCTTTCCTCCTTCAGGTTGCAAAGGATATTGGCTCCATGGCCTGTGTATTGAACGGTAAAGTGGACCAGATCATTGTCACAGGCGGCATCGCTTATGGCGCCGATGTAGTGGTGGCGCTGAAAGAGCGCGCAGAGTGGATCGCTCCCTTTACGGTATATCCGGGTGAGGACGAGCTGCTGGCTCTGGCGCAGGGCGCGCTGAGAGTGCTGCACGGCGAAGAAAAAGCGCTGGAGTATTAAGGAATAGATGGATAGAAAAGCCGTTTTTGCGCGGCGGTCCGGGACTTTCGCGGAGTCATGTTATTCCGGATTTTTACGGAATTCCCTGGGGGATTTCCCGTATACTTTTTTGAACAGGTCTTTGAAATAGTTACTGTCGTTAAAGCCGTTTTCCAATGCGATATCCGTAATGGTGTTGCTGGTGGTCAGAAGTGCAGTCTGGGCGTGCTTGAGCCGCACAAAGTTTAAGTACTCCTTGAAGCCCATGCCTGTCACCTGCTTGAACTTTTTGCTAAAGTAAGTGGGACTTAAGGCAGCCTGCGCCGATACTTCTTCCAGGGAAAGCGGCTTTTTATAATTCTTGTAAATATATTTGGTGGCAAGCAGTATGGCCGCGTCCCTCGAATTCAAAAGCTGGGGATCTTCCTCGTTCATCACAGAGTATCGCATCAGCATCAGAAGCACTTCCTGAAGATAGCAGTTCATAAAGCCGGCGGAATATTCATCGATCTCGGCATTCTCTGTGAGCATACGGTTCAACAGGTTTATGAAATCTTCCTGATAGAGCACGGGGATGCTCCCCATAAAAGAGTGGATCTCAGCCAGTGCGGAATTGTCTCCTCCGGTCAACAGCTTTCGGTCAATGTGGTCCCCGTTAAAATAGATCATCAGTATTTCACAGTTTGGAGAAGAGGAATAGATGGCGTGATGAAGTTCGCCCGGAGTGATAAAAACCAGATCGCCCTTCTCCAGATAATGGACGGTATCTTTCAGCAGAAAACGGCATTTTCCAGACAATAAAAAGAAGATTTCGTAGTAGCTGTGACTGTGGTCGGACTGCTTGGGAGAAAAATCGCCTCTTTTTGCTTTCAGAACTTTTATGCCGTTGATATCTTTGCTGCTGTCCTTTTTTCCGCTATTCATGCTTAATGCTCCTTTTTGATTTCTGCTGTTATTCATCTGATTAAAATGATTAAAATTATTTTCATAAAAAAACAGTGTTTTTTACATAATAACACAGAAAATCCTTAGAAAACAAATTAAATTTAAGATACAATGTCTTATGGAATGAAGCATTCCTCTAAACTTTTCTCTCATACGGAAAACACCCCGGCGGGCCCCCGCTGGGGTGTTTTCTTATTACTGTTTTCCGAATTGCTTTTACCTTTTTTCGCTCAGCGTTCTGACTGCTGCTTTAAAAAAGCGCTTTCCCAATGCTTCTTACAGGGGAAATTTGAAATAATTCTTTGCGTTGTAGTAGGAGATGTTCTTTACAATCTCGGAAAGTGTGTCGTAATCTGCGGGGAACTCGCCATTTTCTACCCAGTTTCCGATCAGATTGCACAGAATACGTCTGAAATACTCATGTCTGGTATAAGACAGGAAGCTTCTGGAATCGGTCAGCATACCTACGAAACCGGAAAGGTTTCCGAGGTTTGCAAGAGAGGTCAGCTGTTCCTGCATACCGGTTTTGTGATCGTTGAACCACCAGGCGCTTCCCTGCTGGATCTTAGCCACAGCGGTGGAATCCTGGAAGCAGCCGATGATCGTGCCGATAGACTGGTTGTCATTGGGATTCAGGCTGTAAAGGATGGTTCTGGGCAGCTCATCGGTCACAATGAGAGCGTTCAGAAAATCCGCCATCTGCGCGGAAGGAGCGTAGTTGTTGATGCAGTCGTAACCGGTGTCGGGGCCGAGCTTTTCAAACATCAGCGTATTGTTGTCCCGCTTACAGCCGTAGTGAAGCTGCATAGCCCAGTCGAGCCTGTGATATTCCCTTCCTGCGAAAAGCATGAACGCGGTCTTGAATTTCAGCTCTTCCTCCCTGGTCAGGATCATACGGTTTCTTCTCTTCAGAAAAATCTCTTCGATCTCGTCATCACTTGCAGGGCAGTACATTACATATTCCAATGCGTGGTCGGATACGTTACATCCCATGGAAGCAAAGAACTCCATACGCTTTTTCAGCGCGTCCTTTAAAGCGGAAAACGTGTGGATTTCCGTCATACCGGTCACGGCAGCCAGTTTATCCAGATACTCCAGATAATCAGGCTTTTCAATGTTCATCGCCTTGTCGGGTCTCCATGCGGGAAGTACTTTTACGTCAAAGCTGGTATCTTCGGCAATTTTCTTGTGCCACTCCAGGGAATCGATGGGGTCATCGGTAGTGCAGATCAGAGTCACGTTGCTCTGCCGGATAATGTTGCGCACGCTCATGGAAGGCTGAGCCAGTTTCTCATTGCAGATCTTCCATACCTCGTCCGCAGTGTTTTTGTTCAGTACGCCGTTGTAGCCGAAGTATCTCTGCAGTTCCAGATGGCTCCAGTGGTACAGCGGGTTGCCGATGGCTTTTCCGAGACATTCCGCCCACTTGCAGAATTTTTCATAATCGGAAGCATCGCCGGTGATATATTTCTCGTCCACGCCGCAGGAGCGCATGAGACGCCATTTATAATGGTCGCCTCCCAGCCAGACCTGAGTAATGTTCTCAAACTGACGGTCCTCGGCAATCTCCTTGGGATTGATGTGGCAGTGGTAATCCAGAATAGGGGTGTTTTCCGCGTAGTCGTGAAACAGCTTTTTGGCAGTTTCGGTCTCCAGCAGAAAGTCTTTGTCCATAAATGCTTTCATTTCTCATCCTCCATAATTATTCAATTTATTATTGTATTTTAACGGGTGGTGCCCCGCTTTACAATCTCACCTGAAAAAACGGTTTTCTTTGGCATCTCGCTGCCCTCCAGCACGCCCAAAAGGGTGGTGATCAGGTGCTGGCAGAGGGTTTCCAGTTTGTTGTCAATGCTGGTGAGCTCAGGCTCGCAGCAATGGACCAGCATGGAATTATTGTATCCTAAGATGGAAAAGTCCTCCGGAATGCGGTACCCTGTTTCTCTGGCATATTTTACGCTGGCGAGAGCCAGTGTATCGTCCGCCGCGATGACGCCGTGGAAAATAACATTGCGCTGCTTTAAGTCTGACAGATGTTTTGTCATGGCCGGGATGTCTTCGTGGGAACCGCGGTAGAACTGTATCAGACGTTCGTCCGCAAGCAGCCCCTTCTCTTCCATGGCGGCCCGGTATCCGGCCAGTTTGCGTTTGCCGCTGTAAGAAGAGGAGTTGTAAAAGTAAAGGATATCTTTTATGCCGGTCTGGATCATCTGCAGTGTGGCTTCGTAAATAGAGGTAAAGTCATCGGACACGATGCTGTATACATTCGGTGCGTCCAGATCTGCGTTCAACAGCATGACCGGCACCTGAGAGGCGGCATCGGCGATATATTGGTTGTCGGACTCTTTCTCATAAATGAAATTGGATCCAACCAGAATGATTCCATCCACTTTTTTGGTGATCAAAAGATTCATGGAAGCCATTTTGGTCTCCAGCTCGTAGCCGGTGCAGCACAGGATGCTGTCATAGTCGTGCGAGCGCAGCTTTTGTTCAATATAGTAAATCGCCTTTGCAAGGTACAGATCGGAACTGTCGGCGCACATGATGCCGATGGTTTTCATGGTATTGAGTCCCAGTCCTCTGGCGAATGCATTGGGGGTGTACCCATACTGGTTCATGACATCCAGCACCTTTTTTTTAGTCTTTTCGCTGACGTTGCTGCTTCCGTTTAATACCCGGGAGACGGTGGCGATGGAAACACCGGCTTTTTCTGAAATGTCGTAGATCGTCATGGGTGTCACCTCGTGCTTCTCACAGTTTTGGTATGAAAATGTAAGTAGTTACAAAAATACTCTCATTTGAATTATAGCCAACAAGGTCTGCTTTTTCAAGATAAATTTTCGGCCAAAAAGGACGATGACTGAAAACTTTTCGTCCGTTTGTATATTGACTAAAAATGCTTTTGGCAGTAAAATTATCTGTGAAAGTACTTACATAAATGAAGTACGCAAGACGACTAAAAATGGCGTGTCCGTGAGGTCGGACAGAGGGAGAAGGATTGAAAATTCAGGAAGGAAAGCTATCCTTGCGGGATTTTTGACCTGCAGGTTTTGCGCTGCGCCAAAATCTGTAGCCGGCGGCTGCTCCTAAAATACAGTCGCAGTATGGAGGCTAACATGGAACTTTTAAACAAGTCAATGACTGGCAAGAAAGAAAGACCCATCAAAGTCGTACAGTTTGGCGAGGGCAATTTCCTCCGCGCATTCGTTGATTACATGATCGACATTGCCAACGAGAAGGGGACCTTTGACGGGGATATCGTACTGATTAAGCCTATCGAATTTGGCAATCTGGAGATGTTCCACAATCAGGATTGTCAGTATACCGTTTCCCTTCGCGGCAATGTGGACGGCGAGGGTAAGATCCTCAACAGGATCGTAACCAGCGTAAAGGATGTGGTGGACACATACAATGAGTATGATAAGTTCATGGGCCTTGCAGAGATCGATACCCTGCGTTTCGTTGTTTCCAACACTACCGAGGCGGGCATTGTGTTCGATAATACCGATCAGTTTGAGATGAAGCCCCCTAAGACTTTCCCCGGAAAGCTGACAAAGTTCCTGTATCATAGATTTGAGACCTTCAAGGGAGACAAGGACAAGGGGCTGGTAATGCTTCCCGTGGAACTGATCGATGACAACGGTATCATGTTAAAGAAATGCGTGGTGCAGCTGATCCAGCTCTGGGGCCTGTCCGATGAGTTTAAAAACTGGGTGGAGGAAGCCTGCACCTTTACCGCTACGCTGGTAGACCGTATCGTCACCGGCTATCCAAAAGCCACCGAGAAAGAGGAGTGGGAGAAACTGGGCTATGAGGATCATATCATGGTGACCGGCGAGCCTTTCGCGCTCTGGGTCATCGAGTCGGACAAGGATATCAGCAGGGAATTCGATCTTCCCGGCGCGGGACTTCCCGTTGTGTTTACCGATGACCATCATCCTTACAAGCAGAGGAAAGTCCGTATCTTAAACGGCGCGCATACCTCCTTTGTGCTGGCGTCCTGGCTCTGCGGCAACGATATCGTGAGACAGTCCATGGAGGATAGTGATATCCGCGACTTTATGAATAAGACGATCTTTGACGAGGTGATCCCTACCCTGACGCTGCCGGAAGACGAGCTGAAAGCTTTTGCGGGCGAAGTGGTAAACCGTTTCAACAATCCTTATGTGGATCACGCGCTGTTGGCAATTTCCTTAAACTCCGTTTCCAAGTGGCGGGCAAGGTGTCTTCCCAGCCTGCTGGGCTATGTGGATAAATTTGGTAAGCTTCCCGCCCATCTGACATTCTCCATCGCCGCGCTGATGGCGTTCTATACCGGCACGGAGATCAGGGACGGCGCGCTGATCGGCCACAGAAACGGTGAGGAGTACAATATCAAGGATGATATGCCCGTATTGGAGTTCTTCCGTGACAACTGTGAGAAGGATACCAGGACTTTTGTGACCGGTTATCTGGGCAGGGAAGACTTCCACGGACAGGATCTGAACAAGGTGGCAGGCCTGACGGATGCCGTGACGGCTTATCTGGATGATATCAAAGAAAATGGTATGAGGGCGGCATTATGCAAAATTTCTTAAAGATCAATGAGAATGACAATGTGATCGTTGCGCTGAACGCGATTTCGGCAGGTGATACCGTACTGGTGGACCTTCAGGGAGAGAAGAAGGAGATCACCGCGCTGGAGGAAATCCCCGCGGGCCATAAGATGGCGATCTGCGATATCCCCGAGGGCGGCGAAGTGATCAAATACGGATACCGGATCGGCAACACGAAAGAGCCTGTGAAAGCGGGGAACTGGATCCATACCCATAATATCAAAACCGCTCTGGGCGATCTGCTGGAATATACTTATGAGCCTGTCCGGGTGGAGGAAAAGAGGACGGAAGATGTGACGTTTATGGGCTTTAACCGTCCTGACGGCAAAGTCGGCGTCCGCAATGAAATATGGGTTATTCCCACCGTAGGCTGCGTCAACAATGTGGCCACCGCCATCGCGAAGCAGGCCAACGCCTTTGTCAAAGGCACCGTGGAGGAGGTCATTGCTTTCCCTCATCCCTACGGCTGTTCCCAGATGGGCGATGACCAGGAGCACACCAGGAAGATCCTTGCGGATCTGATCAACCATCCCAACGCGGGCGGCGTGCTGGTGCTTGGCTTGGGCTGTGAAAACAGCAATATTGACGTGCTGAAACCCTATATCGGCGATTATGATGAGAACAGGGTCAAATTTCTGGTGGCGCAGGAGTCCGATGACGAGATCGCGGACGCGGTGGAGATCATTAAGGGACTGATCGATTATGCTTCCGGTTTCCAGAGAGAGCCTGTCAGCGTCAGCAGACTGGTTGTGGGAATGAAGTGCGGCGGAAGCGACGGGCTTTCCGGTATCACCGCCAATCCCCTGGTAGGACGTTTTTCCGATCTTTTGATTTCCAAGGGAGGCACCACCATCTTAACGGAAGTCCCTGAAATGTTCGGCGCGGAGACGATTCTGATGAACCGCTGCGCTAACGAGGAGCTGTTTCATCAGACCGTGGATCTGATCAATGATTTTAAAAATTACTTTAAGAGCCATAACCAGACGATCTACGAGAATCCTTCCCCCGGAAATAAAAAGGGCGGGATTTCCACGCTGGAGGATAAGTCCCTGGGATGTACCCAGAAGTCCGGCAGCGCTCTGGTGAAAGGCGTATTGCAGTATGGAGAGACGGTAAAGACGCCGGGCCTGAATCTTTTGAGCGCCCCCGGAAACGATCTGGTAGCGGCTACGGCGCTGGCGGCGGCAGGAGCCCATATCGTGCTGTTTACTACCGGCAGGGGCACTCCGTTTGCTTCCCCCGTGCCTACCATGAAGATTGCTACCAATTCCCGTCTGGCGGGAAAGAAGTCAAACTGGATCGACTTTAATGCCGGGGTATTGGCGGAGGATGGCAATATGGCTGAAGAGACGGAGAATTTATTCCGGTTCGTGGTGGAAGTGGCATCCGGTAAAAAGGTCCGCAGCGAGGCGGCGGGCTTCCATGATATGGCAATCTTTAAGCAGGGCGTTACTCTGTAACAAAATTCCTATGCATACGGTTGCATCACAATGCATAAAATTCAGGGAGTTCAGTCTCGTTTTCTTTGCAGAGAAGCACAAAAACATTTCGCGGTGCCGTAAAGGCGATGAGACTTTAGAGTAATGTATTTTGTACCCTTGTGGTTTTGGAAAAAGCTGCAAGGGTATTTTTAAAATCAGAGAGGCAAAATATGGAGAACCACGGAAATTTATGAAAATGAAACAGGAAGGTCAGAATGTGAGGAATGGAGGAAGGATATGAAGGAACAATTAACGGCTGCGCGGGAGAGTATCGCGAGGGGCAACGGGGAAGCGGCGGTGGAAACTGCGGAGCAGATCAAGCGGCTGCCGCGGACCGCAGACGGATTGTTTGACACTGTAAAAGTGGACGGAGACTGTTTTGAAGCCGCAAGGTGGGTCTATCCTGTCTATGCGTATTATGAGACGGAATACAACAAAAAAGAGGATTATCCTGACCTGACCAGGCAGATGGAGACGCTGAACGAAAAACGCAGGCAGGCGCACTCTTTAAAAACAACCGCGCTTTTTCTGGATGCTTTGATCCACACGATCGACAATGTGACCCCTCAGCTTTACGAGTATTATATAGAACTGGCGGATATGTTCAAGACAGTGGCCCGAGAAGCGATCGCCGACTATTATAAGGAGGGCCGGTTTACGGATGGCAGCGGCTGCGCGCAGGAAAGCGAAGCGCTGATCCGCGCAGCGATCGCCCATGCGGGGGAAACCTATGTACTGCTGGCTGAGAAATACGAACAATACTGCTAAGCAGCGGCTGCGCGTAACCCTGCGCGATGAGGAAAATTGGAAACGGCTTGCAAAATAAGCCTGACGCAAACTTATTATGCGCGGGAGACAACGCGGAAATGGAGGTAAATATGGAAATCATTCATGTAATGCATACAGGCAGAAGCGCTGTCATAGAGATCAGGGACGGCGGACGCTATCATACGAAAAAGCCGTATCGCGTAACAGTGAACGGAGAGGAAAAACTGACCTCGGACAAAACCATCGTCTCGCTCTACGGCCTGAAGCCGGACACCCAATATTGTGTGGAGGTCTGGGACGGCATGGAGAAAGCGGGAGACACCGTATTTTGCACGGATCCTGAATTTGTGACGCTGGATGTAAAACGGTTCGGCGCTAAAGGCAACGGGATACAGGATGATACCCACCACATTCAGGCGGCTATCCTGGCCTGTCCAAAGAACGGCCGCGTGCTCATACCGGCCGGCGTGTACCGCATTTCCTCTTTGTTTTTAAAGAGCCATCTGCGTCTGGAACTGGAGGAGGGCGCGGAACTGAAGGCTTTTACGGAGCCTGAAAAATTTCCCGTGTTCCCCGGATGGATCGAGAGTTATGACGAGACGGACGGTTATAATCTGGGAAGCTGGGAAGGGAATCCCTTAAATATGTATACGGGAATCCTCTGCGGTATCAACGTGGAAGACGTGGTGATCTATGGACAGGGGACCGTAAATGGAAACGCTTCCAAAGAAGACTGGTGGAAAGAGCATCACAGATATAAAGAGGTGTTCCGGCCCCGCCTGTTTTTCGCAAATCACTGTAAAAATATCGTTATGGCGGGCATTAAGGTGTGCAATTCTCCTTCCTGGACGCTGCACCCGTATTTTAGCGAAGATGTGAAATTTATCGATCTTTTTGTCTCCAATCCCGCGGATTCCCCGAATACGGACGGGTGCGATCCGGAGTCCTGTAAGAATGTGGATATTCTGGGCGTACATTTCTCGGTGGGGGACGACTGTATCGCTGTAAAGAGCGGCAAGATCTATATGGGCAGAAAATATAAGACGCCCTCCCGAAACATCCGGATCCGTCAGTGTCTGATGGAGGACGGCCACGGCGCCGTGACGCTGGGAAGCGAGATGGCAGGCGGCATTATCGACCTGACTGTGGAAGACTGCATCTTTCAGCGCACCGACAGGGGGCTGCGCATCAAGACCAGAAGGGGCAGAGGCAAAGACGCGATTCTGGACGGCATCACGTTCCGCAATCTGGACCTGGATCATGTGATGACGCCGTTGGTGGTAAATTCTTTCTATTTCTGCGATCCCGACGGACATACGCCTTATGTCCAGTCCAGGGAAACGTATCCCGTGGACGACAGGACGCCCTCTATCCGCAGGATGGTGTTTGAAAACATGACGTGCACCAACTGTCATGTGGCGGCGGCTTTCTTTGACGGGCTGCCGGAGAAAAAGATCGAGGAGATCGTCATGAGAAACATTTCCGTCAGCTACGCCGCACAGCCAAAGGAGGGAGTGCCGGCTATGTCGGAAACGGTTCCCAAGAGCACCAGACGGGGGCTGTTTGCCAGAAATGTGTCCAGGCTTACGCTGGAGAATGTGAAGATAGAAGGACAGACCGGAGAGGCTTATGAACTCATCGGCGTGGATGAGCTGGTGAGAAACTGATCCCGGTGAGACGCGCGGAGCCGGGAAAAAGCCCGGTCAATGTAAGTGTAAAAGAAAATGGAGGAATCAGATATGCAATTAGGAATCAGATTACACGATACGACAAAACTTCCCTTTGCGGAGCGCATCGCCGATGTGCGCCGCCTGGGATTTGAATGCGGCCATCTGGCGCTGGCGAAGGTGATCGATGAGTTTCCCACCACCGATGAGGCGCTGACGCCCGGACTGGCTATGTATATTAAAAATGTATTTGCGAAAAACAACGTAGACATTGCGGTGCTGGGATGTTATCTGAATCTTGCCAATCCCAACAAGGAGCAGCTGGAGAAGACGGTTCACCGCTATATGGCGCATATCCGCTTCGCTTCCTGGCTGGGATGCGGCGTGGTGGGAACGGAGACGGGAGCGCCCAATGAGACGTACACTTTTACTCCTGAGTGTCACACGGAGGAGGCGCTGCAGCTCTTTATCAATAACGTTCGTCCTGTGGTCAGATATGCGGAGCAGATGGGTGTCGTGTTCGCCATAGAGCCGGTATACCGTCATATCGTCTGCAATCCTGAGAGGGCGAGAAGGGTGCTGGATGAGATAGGTTCCCCCAATCTGCAGATCATTTTTGACCCTGTGAATCTGCTGGATATCTCCAATTATCAGGACAGGGAGGCCATCTTTGCGCAAGCCATCGATCTTTTGGGACCTGATATTGCCATGGTTCATCTGAAAGATTTCGTGGTGAAAGATGGGAAATTAAACTCTCTGGGCTGCGGTCTGGGAGAGATGGACTATACGCAGGTGTTAAAGTTTATGAAAGAGAGAAAGCCTTATATCCACGCAACACTGGAGGATACCAGGCCTGAGAACAACCAACAGGTAAAAGACTTTATCCTGAAGAAGTATGCGGAGGTTTGAAAGACTTGCTTTGACAGGATGGCCGCGGCATGTAATCAACGGCATGTCCGATCAGTGGGAATTGTCTGAAAGAAAGAGGAATACAGCGTGACAGCGCGGAAATGAGGAAGAGATGTATCAAGATGGCAGAATCTATATGGGACTTGACGAAAACGGCGGCCGGGTGGCGATGGAACTGAATATGTGCAACCGGCATGGATTGATCGCAGGAGCCAGCGGCACAGGAAAAACCGTTACCATGAAAGTTATGGCGGAGTCTTTTTCAGATGCGGGAGTGCCCGTGTTTTTGTGCGATGTGAAGGGGGACGTATCGGGGCTTGCCGCGGAGGGAGAGCCTTCTGAGAGCATGGAGCAGAGGATTGATAAGTTTGGGATCAGGGATCTGTTTTCGTACCGTTCCTACCCTGTGTGTTTCTGGGACATTTATCAGGAAAAAGGCCATCCTGTGCGGGCTACCGTATCCGATATGGGGCCGGATATCCTCGCGCGGATCCTGGGATTGACCGCTGTTCAGGAGGGCGTCCTGAATATTGTGTTCCGGATCGCCGATGACAGAGGACTGGAGCTGATCGATTTAAAGGATCTTCGCTCGGTACTGAATTATGTTTCCGCACACAGGGAGGATTATCTGAATACATATGGGAATATCACGCCCCAGTCTGTCGGGGGAATCATCCGGTCGCTGATCCCTCTGGAAGATCAGGGCGGGGATCTGTTCTTCGGGGAGCCAGCGCTGGATATCTTTGACTGGATGCGCACCACCACGGACGGCAAAGGAATCATCAATATTTTAGACAGCGTCAAATTGGTGCAGAATCCCGCTTTATATGCAAGCTTTCTTTTGTGGATGATGGCGGAATTGTTTGAAAGGCTGCCCGAGGCGGGAGATTTAAAAAAGCCTAAGCTGGTATTCTTTTTTGACGAAGCCCACATGTTGTTTGCGGACGCGCCTAAGATCCTGGTGCAGAAGATCGAACAGATGGTAAAACTGATCCGCTCCAAAGGCGTGGGTATTTATTTTGTGACCCAGAGCCCCGGCGATATTCCCGACAGTGTGCTGGCGCAGCTTTCCAACCGCGTCCAGCATGCTCTGCGCGCTTATACGCCTGCGGAACAGAAAGCAGTCAGGGCTGCGGCCCAGTCCTTCCGTGAAAATCCTGCTTTCAAGACGGAAGATGTGATCATGGAGCTGGGAGTGGGTTATGCGCTGACCTCCTTTTTGAATACGGAAGGCGTTCCCGGTATGGCACAGCAGACGGCGATCATTTGTCCCCAGAGCCTGATGGGACCTGTGGACAGCGTACAGCGGCTGAAACTGATCGCTTCCGACGGGATGGAAAAATACGATGATGGCGTGGATAATATCTCCGCGTATGAGATTTTGTCAGAACAGACCGTTTTGGAGGAGGAGCGGGCCCGGCTGGAAAAGGAAAAAGCGGAATTCCAGAAACAGAAAGAGAAAGCGGAGGCCGCGGCGGCGAAGAAAAAAGAGAAAGAGAAGGAAGCCGAGGAGCGGAAGAGAGAAAGGGCGGCGGAACGCAGAAAATCCCAGATTGAGAGAAGCCTTATCAGCACTGGGGCGCAGGTTTTAAAACGGGGACTGTTCAACACGTTGTTCAAATGATTTCAACGGCGGCGGAAATGTAACAAAGCGGTTACATACATTATAAAGTTCAGGGAAAGTAAGTCGATATAATAAACAGCGGATGATCGTTAAGGACAGGATATGGCGTGACCACGGATGGCAGAGAAGTGATTCTATGCGTCCGTGGTTTTATGATTGGGAAAAACGAAAGATTTCAGTTTCTGTTTTTTGCTGAGAGGAGGTCAGAAATGAGGATAGGAGCAACGTTGGGAGAAGCATACGCGGCGGCAGGCGGCGCGGGGATCAGAGGAAACCGCTTTGCGCAGATGGGTTCGGATACTGTCAGGGAAGGAAATAACGGCTGGATACAGACAGGCTGCAATATGCTGCAGAAGATGATGGAAGAAAACGGGGAGGAGGACATTGCCCGGACTGACGGTGGGGAGGAAAACGAGGATTCGGACAAAAGAAGCGAAGCGCAAAAGATCTATGAAGCTGCATTCGCGGGAGGGGAGAACCCCATAGAGAATCTGCGGAAAACGCCCAAAGTGCCTTACGGTTATCTGGCGAAAGACGGCGTCATCACTTATAACGGCGTGGTCTTTGTCTGCGATGAGCGCACCAACAGTATCTGTCTCGGCGATATGTCGGACAGCCGTCAGGTTATCAATGTCACCCTGTCCGGCGGCGGCCATCTGAGAGTGAACAGGGCCAATATCGGTGATCTTTCCAAGGCAATAGGCATGTTTTCACCGGAGGATGTAAATCTGATCCTGCGGGCTATCCATCAGGATACGAAAGTCCAGTCCATGCAGAAAGAGATCGAAGATCTGGAGAACAGCGTAGGGGAGCGGATCGCCTCCGGCGGTGAGGATCCTAAGACCGAAGAACAGTCTTAAATTGTGCTTCCTTTTACGGGAAAAAGGTGGTATGATATACATGCTTACAAATTCTCGGAAAGGAAAAAGCTATGAGTGAGATAAGTCTGTGGAAAGAGCAGTATAAGATTGGCAATGAGGAGATTGACAGTCAGCATGAGGAATTATTCCGAAAGATCGAAAACCTGGTTTCCATTGCTCGGAGCGGCGATTTTGATAATAAGAAGAAAGAGTGCTACAAACTGATTGATTTCCTGGTGGAATATACCGGAATGCACTTTGAAGCCGAGGAAAGGATCCAGAGAGAAATGCAGTATGTAGGGTATGAGCAGCATGTCTGGGTTCATCGGGAATTTACAAAGACGGTGCTGGATTATAAAGAGAAGCTGGAACAGGATTTCTCGCTCCGGACCTTGAAAAGTTTTTTGGGAACACTGTTGACCTGGCTTGCCGTGCATGTCTGCGGGTGCGACAGAAAAATCATGGAAAATATTCCGCTGGACGACCACAGCGGGCTGGCGGATGCCGCCGGGGAGATCGATGCGGTGATTACACAATTCCTGAAAGAGTCCTACGGGTTTCAGGTGCAGAATGTGAAATCCTGCGTGTATAAAGGTTTTGTGGAAGGAAAGCTCTTTATCCGTACGCTGGTTAAGGGGAAGGAGGAATATCTTTTTCTGTACGGACTGTCCGAAGACATCGCCCGCAAACTGTATTCCAGCATCAGCAATATGCAGATAGCGGATATACAGGCTTTAGATGAGATGGAAAGCTCCGCGCTGAGCGAGATCGCCAATATTATATCCACGCAGATCATCGGAAGCCTGTCCAAGGAGCTGATCACGAATTATCAGTATGAAGATACGATATTTTTTGGACAGTATACCGATGAGACATATCATCTGCGGGACGGTATCGTCATAACCATAGAGACGGAATACGGAAATATGGAAGTGTTGTACTGCAAGCTGAAATAATCGCTGAAGATTTGTGCGCGCCGATGCTTTTCACGGTCCGGAGCGGACCGGGGGTGCGCCGCAAAGCCAGCGTGTATCAGGGAAGCCGGAATCATGATTCCGGCTTCCATCCTTTTAATACGTTTTCAATCGTATATTCAGCAGCCTGCGCATCGGTCAGCTGGTGGGAAAAGTCCGCCCTTGTTTCGGGACTTGCGCCTGCCCCGCGGGAATTGTATTCCCCGTAATAAAAATGATCGTGAGGCTTTTTCCAGTCGAACCATCCTGCCGGGTGGATATGGTTTCCCAGCTCACAGTTTAAAAATACCGTCTTTGCGTATTCCCGCCAGGGACGTCCCAGATAGACGGAGCGGGGAGGACAGTCGCTGGTGAATTTACAGCTTTTAAACACATAGCCGTACTTCTCGGATTGAGGAGTGGAAGCGGCGGTGACATAACCGTAAATCTTTTCCTTTGTGTCCTCGGAGAAAGGTTTTCCCTCCGGAAGTTTCGTAAAGATTTCACAGTTTTCAAAATAGGCGATGGCGCTTCCGAAGATAAAATCCACATCCCCCTGGATAAAGCAGTTTTTAAACATCTGGCGCGTCATGGTGCGGGGACGGAATTCCCCCGGCCCTCTGAATCCTCCGGCCTCAAATTCCTTTTCGGGAAGGGGAGCGGTAAACAGAGTGTCCTGACCGCCCAGAATCCGGCAATCCTCGAAATAGCAGCGGTCGCCGTCCGTATAGAGCGCAAGGGCCTGCCCTACCTGATAGCCGTAACCGGAATCGTTTTGGACCGTCAGGTGTATCCCTTTAAAATCCTGTGCATCGATGCGCAGTGTGGCGGTGCGGAAGGTGCCTCTCTTGATGCCGTCCGGCATGATCTCGGTGGCATAGTCTCCGTAAACCAGTACCACATCGCCGCGGTCCGCTCCCTCGCCAAGGAAGGTGACATTGGGGCGGGTGACAGTGAGTTTTTCACGGTAGACGCCTTTCCCGATATGGATCGTCACAGGGGGAAGATCTGCTGTGGGAGCTGGAAATTCCTTCTCCTGTACTTCCCAGGGGATACTTTCAAGGGCGGCGCCGATGGTGGAAAAGTTGGGGCTGTGTTCCGGCAGATTGACATAGATATGCTGCACGTTGTTGGCTGTAGACATGATAAAACTCCTTTCTGTATAATCGGCCTTGCGGGCTTTGCGCCCAGGGCCTGTTATATGTTGGTATCATCTGTTATAAATCCATTATACAGGCGTGAGGGAGACGATTGCAACAGAAATCTGGCAATAACGATATTCCACGGACTTTAGCTGGGTGTTGAAACCGCGGCTTTAATATGTTACAATAAACTTTAAGCTTTTGGAATTTCAGGTTCAGCTTTTGGAAATTTCAGGAAAGGTATGGAATACTAAGTGAAAGTTATTGATAAGATATTTGGAACACACAGTGAAAGAGAGTTGAAACGCATTGAGCCCCTGGTAGATAAGATCGAGAGCCTGCGCCCCGCTATGCAGGCGCTGTCCGATGAGGAGCTGAGAGGCAGGACGGAGGAATATAAAAAGCGTCTGACGGAGGGAGAAACGTTGGATGATCTGCTGCCGGAGGCTTTCGCCACGGTGAGGGAAGCCGCAAAGAGAGTTCTGAATATGGAACCCTACAGAGTGCAGCTCATCGGAGGCATCATCATGCATCAGGGGCGTATCGCTGAAATGCGTACCGGCGAAGGAAAGACGCTGGTGGCCATTCTTCCTTCTTATCTGAACGCTCTGGAAGGAAAAGGTGTCCATGTAGTCACGGTAAACGATTATCTGGTGAAGCGTGACTCGGAGTGGATGGGACAGGTGCACGAGTTCCTCGGACTGACGGTGGGCGCGGTTTTAAACAGCATGAACAACGAGGAACGTAAAAAAGCCTATGCCTGCGATATTACTTACGTCACCAACAACGAGCTGGGGTTTGATTACCTGAGAGACAATATGGTCATTTACAAGGAGCAGCTTGTCCTCAGGGATCTGCATTTTGCCATTATCGATGAGGTGGACTCGGTATTGATCGATGAGGCAAGGACGCCGTTGATCATTTCCGGTCAGAGCGGCAAATCCACCGCCCTCTACGAGATGTGCGATCTGCTGGCCAGAAGGATGCAGCGCGGCGAGGATGTGCAGGCCATGACAAAGATGGACGCCATCATGGGCGTGGTGCAGGAGGAGACAGGAGACTTTGTGGTAAACGAGAAGGACAAGGTCATCAACCTGACGGAAGCGGGCGTGAAGAAAGTAGAGCAGTTCTTCCATATAGAAAACTATGCCGATCCTGAGAATCTGGAGATCCAGCATAATATCATTCTGGCGCTGAGGGCTCACAACCTGATGTTCAGGGATCAGGATTATGTGGTAAAAGACGACCAGGTGCTGATCGTAGACGAGTTTACCGGACGTATCATGCCGGGGCGCCGCTATTCGGACGGACTGCATCAGGCCATTGAGGCCAAGGAGCATGTAAAGGTCAAGAGGGAGAGCAAGACGCTTGCTACTATTACCTTCCAGAACTTTTTTAACTTGTTTAAAAAGAAATGCGGCATGACGGGTACCGCGCTGACGGAGGAAAACGAGTTCAGGGAGATCTACGGTATGGATGTTATCGAGATCCCAACGAACCGCCCTGTGATCCGTAAGGATCTGCAGGATGCGGTATATAAGACAAAGGCGGAAAAACTCAACGCTATTGTGGAAGCGGTGGAGACAGCCCATGCCAAAGGACAGCCTGTGCTGGTAGGCACCATCACCATCGAGGCCAGTGAGGAGATCAGCCGACTTTTGACCAGGCGCGGGATCCAGCATAAAGTGCTGAACGCCAAATTCCATGAGCTGGAGGCGGAGATCATTGCGGATGCCGGCATGCACGGCGCGGTCACGATCGCTACCAATATGGCAGGTCGTGGTACGGATATCAAGCTGGACGAGGAAGCAAAAGCTGCCGGAGGATTAAAGATCATCGGTACGGAGCGCCATGAGTCCAGACGTATCGACAACCAGCTCAGGGGCCGTTCCGGACGTCAGGGAGACCCTGGCGAGTCCAAGTTTTATATCTCTCTTCAGGACGATCTGATGCGGCTGTTCGGTTCCGAGAGGCTGATCGGTATGTTCAATGCCATGGGCATCCCGGAGGGACAGGAGATCGAGCATAAGGCTTTGACCAATGCTATCGAATCCGCCCAGAAGAAGATTGAGAACAATAACTTCGGTATCCGTAAGAACCTGCTGGAATATGACCGCGTCATGAGCGAGCAGAGAGAGATCATTTACGATGAACGCCGCCGCGTCTTAAACGGCGAGAGCATGAGAGACGTGGTCTACAAGATGATCACGGATATCACGGAAAACGCGGTAGATATCAGCATCAATGACGATGTGGACAGCGCGGAGTGGGATTTCAACGAACTGAATACGCTTTTAATCCCTACGATTCCTTTGCAGCCTGTTTCTGCAGAGCGCGTCCAGAACGCTAAGAAAAACGGTCTCAAGCAGCAGCTGAAAGAGGAAGCTGTGAAGCTGTATGAGAGTAAGGAAGCGGAATTTCCGGAGCCCGAGGCGATCAGAGAGCTGGAGCGCGTGATTCTGCTGAAGGTCATCGACCGCAAGTGGATGGATCATATTGACGATATGGAGCAGCTTCGTCAGGGTATCGGCCTGCAGGCTTACGGACAGAGAGATCCTCTGGTGGAATATAAGATGAGCGGTTATGATATGTTTGAGGAAATGACGCAGAACATCAAAGAGGAAACCGTGCGTTTGCTGTTCCATGTGAAAGTGGAGCAGAAGGTAGAGCGCGAACAGGTGGCTAAGGTGACGGGAACCAACAAGGACGATTCGGTCGCCAAAGGGCCGGTAAAGCGCGAGAATGCCAAGATCTATCCCAATGATCCCTGTCCTTGCGGAAGCGGCAAAAAGTATAAACAGTGTCACGGACGTAAAGGATAAAGATAGCGCAATGCGGAAAAATGTTCTGCAAAGTGGGAATTATCATATCAATCATAATGAAAGAAGGTGACGCAATTGGTAGAATTGGACCAGATGAAAACAGAAATCCAGACTTATGAGACACCATTAGCGGAAGTGAGGGATTCACTTTGACCTCGCTAATAAGGTAAAGAGGATAGAAGAGTTGGAGATGGAGATGGAGGCTCCCGGATTCTGGGATGATCCTGACCGGTCCAACAAACAGATGAAAGAATTAAAGAACCTTCAGAGCGTAGTGGAGAAGTGCGATAAGCTGTCTGCTCAGTATGACGATATCCTGACTTTGATCGAGATGGGCTATGAGGAGGAAGACGCTTCCATGGCTGCGGAGATTCGGCAGGAATTGGATGAGTTTATCAGTGAATTTGAGACTCTTCGCATCAGTACGCTTCTGTCAGGAGAGTACGACAAAAACAACGCTATCTTAAAACTGAACGCTGGCGCCGGGGGAACGGAAAGCTGCGACTGGTGCGGTATGCTTTACCGTATGTATACCAGATGGGCGGAAAGCAAGGGATTCACGCTGGAAGTTTTGGATTATCTGGACGGTGATGAGGCGGGAATCAAGTCGGTGACTTTCCAGGTCAACGGCGAGAATGCTTACGGCTATTTAAAATCTGAGAAGGGTGTGCACAGGCTGGTGCGCATTTCTCCTTTTAACGCCCAGGGAAAGCGGCAGACTTCGTTTGTTTCGCTGGATGTGATGCCTGATATTGAGGAAGATCTGGACGTGGAAATCGATGAGAAGGATCTGCGGATCGATACGTATCGAAGCAGCGGCGCGGGCGGCCAGCATATCAATAAGACTTCTTCGGCCATCCGTATCACCCATATCCCTACGGGGACGGTTGTGCAGTGCCAGAATGAGCGGAGCCAGTTCCAGAATAAAGACAAGGCGATGCAGATGTTGAAAGCCAAGCTGTATCTGCTCAAGCAGGAGGCTAACGTGGAGAAACTTTCCGATATCCGCGGCGAAGTGAAGGAAATTGGCTGGGGAAACCAGATCCGGTCTTATGTCCTGCAGCCTTATAAGCTGGTAAAGGACCTTAGGACCAATGTGGAGACCGGCAACGCAGACGCAGTCCTGGACGGCGCTCTTGATCCATTTATCAACGGGTATTTAAAATGGAGTAACACAAAAGAAGGTTCAAAGAATTCTTAAGCTTCGTAAGAAGCTTTAGCAGGGTCCATAATATCCAGAAAGAAGCATGTGCTGGTCATGCGCATGTAAGGATTCAGCCACAGAAAGCCGATGCCGAAACTAAGCAGGCAAAGAAACATCATGGGGACAAAGGAAAGGTTTAAGTAAAAGAGCCTTCCCTTATGTCCCCTCATTATTTTGACGCTGAGCGCCAATGTCTCCTTCGCGGAGAGGTCAGGATAATCCAGCATCAGATAAAAGACCATGGAAAGATTCAGATAGATGGGGATATAGATGCAGGCGCCAACGATCAACGCGATTGCCGCGCTATAGAGCATCCGGGTGTTGTGCGTATTCAGGTAATCGTTCAGGAAGTACTGATATGGATACAGGCAGAGTCCGCTGCACCCGCCCCAGACAAAAGACAGGGTGAGGGCCTTACCGGAATCTTTGGTAAAGCCGTAGAACAGATTTCGGGTAGCATAGGGCTGACCGCAGGCGGCATTCAGGAAAAACAGCGCGATACCTGCCTCCATGATGCCAAGCAGGATCGAGGCCGCCAGCTGTATGATATCAAACAGAATATTTAGCGCATTGACTGTGGCGGAAGAATTCGTCATGGCGTAAACGGTAGCGGTTGTGGTACTGGCGATCGCATTGATCAATAATGACACAATACCGGTGATTACACTGCAGGTGATCAGGATCAGAATAGAGGCGCCGTATTTCCCCTGCAATTTGTCTTTTGCCGCGTTCTTTAATTCGTAAGTTTTCTTGTATTGATTCATGGGACGCTTCCTGCTTTCAAACTATATTGTTTCGGGCACAGCAAATCTGCGCCAAATGTAATGTCAGACCGCGTAGTCCAGATTCATGCCTGCATATTTGATCTGATCTGCGGTTTTCAGATCCTTCTGGTAAGGGTTTTCTTCGTTATAATATTTGATCTGCGTGTTAGTGGTGCCGCCGGACACATAGCTCCGCCCGCATTCAGGGCAGATCGCGGTGTGGATGGAGACGGAGGCGGATATTACCTTGCCATTGCCCGTTGCAGCCTTGGAGTACGCGTTGGAAACATGCTCCTGTTCATGGGCCCGCACCGCGGAAGCGGCGCTTTCAGGGGAAATATGCGTGGGACTTTTGAAGGATACCATCTCGTTGGATCCGTCTTTGTATTTACGGTTTTTACAGGTCTGGCACTCTTCGGAGGGATCCTTGATCCCAAGGCGTTCCCTGCGCTCCTTTTCCGTCTTGTCTTTGACTGCGGGAAGAGCGATGTCTTCTTTGGAAGCAGATTCCTTTGCGTCAGCCCGGCCGTTCGTCAGAGGAGAGAGACGGCCGAAACCGTAGGATTGTGAGTTGGCATTTTCAAAATTGCCGCCGTAGACTGCTGATACATTCATCATATTGATACCCTCCTGATCAGTTCTTATCAAGATATGTTTCCGGATGGTTCCGGATTCTTAAAATTTCCTCATGTAATGCAATTTTGCCTTGCGGTTATTGCGCGTCATCGATCTCGTATCCGTAAAATTCTTCCATGAATTCCGCAAAATCCATACCGTACATCTGTTGGGTGACGGCATCCACCTGACTGCGGAAGAAAGGGTCCTGCATCATTTTTGGCAGGGTCGCAAAAGAATAGATCATCATAGAGATGCCGGTAACGATACCCATGCAGGAAAGCACAATGCCTGTTGCGGCGGAGCCGTTCATCCGTTTGCCCTTCCGGTAGGTCAGCAGAGCGAAGAGAATGCCCAGCGCGCCAAGCGGCAGGGAAAGAATCCCTGTGCAGCACGCCGTAACGGACAAAACGCCGCAGATCATGGATGAGATGATAAAACCCTGCCCGTAAGGGCGGTGGGTAGGCTGATTGTAATAGCTGCTGTCAGAAGCGCTGCTGTTCCAGCGGTCCTGTGGCCGATTGTCGTTCTGTTGATAGTCCATACCGTTGCTCCTCGAATATAAATATATTCAACATTACTGTAACATTTTATAGTCATTCTGTCAAAGGTAACGTATGTTTTTTATTATTGCTCCTACACAGTCGTCATTGCAACCAAAAAATATTTTGAGTATAATAAAAAGATAAAAGAACACAAATGCAGAAAGGGTAGAAAAGGCAGGTTAATTCAAATGGATATCGTTCTGAAGATCAAAGAGGAATTGAAAGTGGAAAAATGGCAGGTGGAAGCTGCTGTGAAGTTGATTGACGAGGGGAATACCATTCCCTTTATTTCACGTTATCGGAAAGAAGCTACCGGGTCTTTGAATGATGAGCAGCTTCGGAATCTTCATGAAAGGCTGGTTTACCTGCGAAATCTGGAAGAGAAAAAGGAACAGGTATTGGGAAGTATTAAGGAGCAGGGGAAGCTGACGGAGGAGTTAAAGGAAAAAATACTTGCGGCGGAAACTCTGGTGGTGGTGGAGGATCTTTATCGTCCGTACCGCCCCAAGAGAAAAACCCGCGCCAGCGTAGCCAGGGCAAAGGGATTGGACGGGCTGGCCCGTTTTATATTGGCACAGGATGCCAGGATTCCGGTGCTGGAGGAAGCGGCCGGATATGTGACATCATCGGATGTGGAGGAGGAGAAGCAGGTTAAAACGGCGGAGGAAGCGCTTCAGGGAGCGAAGGATATCATTGCCGAGGAACTTTCCGATGAGGCGGATTACCGCATGTATATCAGGGAAGTCACAATGGACGAGGGCGTTATTGCGGCTGCGGCAAAAGATGAAAAGGCGCAGAGCGTCTATGAGATGTACTATAATTTTGAAGAGCCTGTGAAAAAGATCGCCGGTCATCGCGTGCTGGCACTGAACAGGGGAGAGGCGGAAAAATTCCTGACTGTAAAGGTCAACGCGCCGGTGGACAGGATCCTGCAGTTTCTTTCCAAGAAGACGATCCATTCTGACAACGAATATACAACTCCGGTGCTTCAGGAAGTGATACAGGATAGCTATGAAAGATTAATAGCACCCGCTATTGAAAGAGAAATCCGCAACGAACTGACGGAGAGAGCGGAGGACGGCGCTATTGCGGTCTTTGGAAAAAATCTGGAACAACTGCTGCTGCAGCCGCCTATTGCCGGAAAAGTAGTGTTGGGCTGGGATCCCGCATTTCGTACCGGATGTAAGCTGGCTGTGGTAGATCCTACCGGCAAGGTGCTGGATACGAAAGTGATCTATCCCACCGCCCCTCAGAATAAAGTGGAGGAATCCAAGGCGGAATTGAAAAAACTGATCAAAAAATATAATGTGGATTTGATTTCCGTGGGAAATGGTACGGCATCAAGAGAATCCGAACAGGTCATTGTGGAACTGTTAAAGGAGCTGGACCGTCCTGTGCAGTATGTGATTGTCAATGAAGCGGGAGCCAGCGTTTATTCCGCCAGCAAGCTCGCTACGGAAGAATTTCCCAATTTTGACGTGGGACAAAGGAGCGCCGCTTCCATCGCCAGAAGGCTTCAGGACCCGTTGGCTGAGCTGGTCAAGATTGATCCAAAATCTATCGGCGTGGGGCAATATCAGCACGATATGAACCAAAAGAAGCTCAGTGAAGCGTTAAACGGCGTGGTGGAGGACAGCGTCAACAAGGTGGGAGTAGATCTGAATACCGCATCGGTCTCTCTGCTGGAGTACATTTCCGGTATCAATAAGACGATCGCCAAAAATATCGTGGATTACAGGGAAGCCAACGGACGGTTCACGGACCGCAGGCAGCTGTTGAAGGTGGCCAAACTTGGTCCTAAGGCGTATGAGCAGTGCGCCGGTTTTATGCGCATACTGGACGGCAGCAATCCGCTGGACGCCACCAGCGTGCATCCGGAATCCTACGAGGCGGCCATGAAACTGCTGGACAAGCTTGGAATGACCATGGAAGATGTCAGGGCGGCGCAAAAGAAGGCGGCAGCGAAGCAGGTTGATAAAAAAGCACCTGTTACGGAAAGACGGCAGCCTCCAAAGAGCACTCCTGAGACCGTGCGGGTCCGCAATACCAACACCGCCATGGGGAAGGCTTTGGCCGCTGCTATGGGCGGCGTGGTGTTGGAACAGGCTCATGCCGGAGATAACAGAAAGCAGCAGCCCAAAGACAGCAAAGGGAGCGCAAATGATTCCGGGGGCAGGGAGACATCGCTTTCCGTATCAAGCCTTGAGAAACGGATTAAGGATAAGAAGCTTCTTTCGCAGGAGCTGGGCATTGGGGAGATTACTTTGACAGATATTTTAAAAGAGCTGGAGAAGCCCGCAAGGGATCCCAGAGATGACATGCCAAAGCCTGTTTTGCGCAGCGATGTGCTGGATATGAAAGATCTGAAAGTGGGTATGATCCTGAAAGGCACTGTCCGCAATGTGATCGATTTCGGTGTTTTTGTGGATATCGGCGTCCATCAGGACGGTCTGGTCCATATTTCCCAGATCACTGACCGATATATCAAACATCCCTTGGAAGCGGTGAGCGTGGGCGATATCGTGGATGTTCAGGTATTATCTGTGGATACTGCGAAAAAACGGATCGGGCTGACCATGAAGATATCCGCCGACAAAAATAAGTCTTGACAATATAGGGAAACTGCTGTAATGTTAGTGTACTAACAAAAAAGTTAGTACGCTAACATTTTTGTGCTTTACTTTATGACAAGTACGCTATTTGGACGGCGGTTTTCTTTGCTGCCATCGTCTGCGAAAGAGCCGGGCTGTACGGAGGGGGATATGGAAGAGAAAAAATGGGACAGGGAACAGTCTATCGCGTTTATCCTGCGCATGATCCACAATCAGACTAAGTCGGTGATCCATAAAAGTTTCCCAAAGTGTGACAGCATGCCTTTATCCCAGCTGCAGGGGGGTATTATGGGGTATCTGTACCATCACGCCGACCAGCCGGTTTATCAGCGTGACATTGAAAAGGTGTTTCGCATTTCCAGAGCTACTGCCACCAACGCGCTGCAGGTGATGGAGAAAAACGGATTGATCGTGAGAAAAAGTCAGGATAAGGATGCGCGTTTAAAGAGGATCATGATGACGGAACCTGCCTGTAAACAGCATGCCAGGGTAGAGGAACACTTGCGCCTTATGGACCAGCGGATGCTTAAGGGAATGACAAAAGAGGAAGTCTCCCAGCTGTATGGGCTGCTTTACAAACTGCTGGCTAATCTGGAGGAGATGGAGGCGGAGTGGGAAGAGTTTCAGGGTTGATAAGATAATAGTAAGATAAATTAGTAAGATAAATAGAAACAAGAAAGGATGTGTGTTTATGTTAAAGACACTCGGAGCACAGATCAGGGAGTTTAAAAAAGCTTCCGCCGTGACCCCTGTTTTCATGATAGCGGAGGTTATCATGGAAATGATCATCCCGCTTTTGATGGCTTCTATTATTGACGGAGGCGTAGAAGCGGGAAATATGAACCATATTTTTAAAGTAGGCGCGCTGATGCTTCTGGCGGCGCTTCTCAGCCTTTCCTTCGGGATCGGGGGCGGAGTGTTCGGCGCGAAGGCTTCCACCGGATTTGCCAGAAATCTGCGAAAAGCAATGTATGAGAATA
This sequence comes from uncultured Acetatifactor sp., assembly GCA_947629645.1. GTDB lineage: Bacteria > Bacillota > Clostridia > Lachnospirales > Lachnospiraceae > Acetatifactor. The sequence goes on from CANREV010000025.1 coordinate 37,498, forward strand.
TACAGACTTACAGCTTTTCCAATATTGATAAGTTCAGCACGTCCGGTCTGGTCACAAGACTGACCACCGATGTCACTAATATACAGAACGCTTACCAGATGATACTGCGTATGGCTATGCGGGCGCCTTTCAGCCTGATCATCGCCATGTGTATGTCCTTTTATATCAGTCCCAGACTTGCCAGCGTTTATCTGGTCGCCGTGCTGATACTGGGCTGTATCCTGGCGGTGATCGTGACCACCGCAATGAAACATTTTACCCAGGCGTTTCCCAAGTACGATGACCTCAATGAGAGCGTGCAGGAGAACGTGGCGGCTATCCGCGTGGTGAAAGCGTATGTGCGGGAAGAGCATGAAAATCAGAAATTCAAGAAAGCCAGCGAAAATATTTACAAAATCTTCTGCAAGGCGGAGGGCATCGTAGCCTGGAACAGTCCGGTTATGAATCTGACCGTTTATACCTGTATGATACTGATCAGCTGGATGGGAGCCCACATGGTGGTGCAAAACGAACTGACCACAGGACAGCTCATGAGTCTTCTGACTTATTGCATGAATATCCTGATGAATCTGATGATGCTGTCCATGATCTTCGTGATGATCACCATGTCCGCGGCCAGCGCAAGACGTATCTGCGAAGTGTTAAATGAAAAGCCGGACCTTGCCAATCCGGAGCATCCCGTGTATGAGGTAAAAGACGGCAGCATCCGGTTCGACCATGTGTCTTTCAGCTATAAAAAGAACGCTTCCACGCCGGTGTTGAAAAATATCGATCTGGATATTAAGTCCGGCGAGACCATCGGTATTATCGGCGGCACCGGAAGCGCAAAATCCAGTATGGTCAACCTGATCAGCAGACTCTATGATGTGACGGAGGGAAAACTTCTGGTGGGCGGGGTTGATGTCCGCGATTATGACATGGAAACGCTGCGGAACCAGGTGGCGGTAGTGCTGCAGAACAATGTGTTATTTTCCGGGACCATTCTTGAAAATCTGCGCTGGGGCGACAAAAACGCCACGGAGGAGGAATGCAGGCATGCCTGTGAACTGGCCTGCGCCGATGAGTTTATCCAAAAGATGCCGGACGGATATCACACTTACATAGAGCAGGGAGGAACCAATGTGTCCGGCGGACAGAAGCAGAGGCTGTGTATCGCCAGAGCGCTGTTGAAAAAGCCCCGTATCCTGATCCTGGATGATTCCACCAGCGCCGTGGATACCGCAACGGACGCTAAGATCAGGAAATCCTTTGCGCAGGAGATCCCCGGAACGACAAAACTGATCATCGCCCAGAGGATTTCCAGCGTGGAGCATGCGGACAGGATCATCGTGATGCACGAAGGCGAGGTCAACGGATTCGGCACCCATGAAGAATTGCTGGCAAACAACGAGATCTATCGGGATGTCTATGAGTCCCAGACCGGCGGAAGCGGCGACTTTGATGAGAATGGAGGTATGTAGAGATGGCGGAAGACAGAAGACCGAAAGTAAATCAGGGTCCCGGTATGCGTGGAATGAGGGGTCCCAGACCCAAGATTGAAAATCCCGGCAAACTTTTAAAGAGAATGCTGGCTTATACTTTTAAAGACTACGCGGTTCAATGGATCGTGGTGGTGATATGTATTGTGGCGTCCGTGCTTTGCTCTCTGCAGGGAATGCTTTTCATCGGCACGCTGATCGATGATTATATCGCGCCGCTTTTGGGACAGCAGGTTCCCGATTACAGCGCGCTGGCGGCAGCCATAGGCAGGGTAGCGTGCTTTTACGGAGTGGGCGTTATCGCCGCCTTCACCCAGTCCAGAGTCATGATCTATATTACCCAGGGAACCATGAAAAAGCTCAGGGACGATATGTTTGAACGGATGGAAAAGCTTCCTATCAAATATTTTGATACTCATGCCCACGGCGATATCATGTCCTTATATACCAATGATATCGATACTATGCGCCAGATGATCAGCCAGAGTATTCCCCAGTTTTTAAACAGCGGCATCACGGTGGTCAGCACGTTGGTGTCTATGATCGCACTGGACATTCCTCTGACGCTTGTGACACTATTGATGGTGGCCGTTATGATCATGGCGGCGAAAAAGATCGGTTCCCAGAGCAGCCGTTTCTTCCTTGCGCAGCAGAAAGACCTGGGCGTGCTGAACGGATGTATCGAGGAAACCATGACCGGACAGAAGGTGGTGAAGGTCTTCTGCCACGAAGAGGAAAGCCTGGCCCAGTTCAATCAATGGAACGATCAGCTCTGCGACAGCGCTTACCGTGCCAACAAGTTTGCGAACATCATGGGGCCTGTGAACGCCCAGCTGGGAAATCTGAGCTATGTGGTCTGCGCGGTGGCAGGCGGCATCCTCGCCATCACAGGTATCTCGGGACTCAGCCTCGGCGCGCTGGCAAGCTTTCTGACCCTGAATAAGTCGTTCAGCATGCCGATCAACCAGATCAGTATGCAGTTCAACAGTATCATTATGGCGTTAGCCGGTGCGGACCGTATCTTTAAACTGATGGATGAGACGCCGGAGGTGGACGAGGGCTATGTGGAGCTGGTAAACGCTGTAAGGAACGAGAAGGGCGAACTGGAGGAGAGCAGAGAGAGAACCGGGCTCTGGGCGTGGAAGCACTACCACAAAGCGGACAACACGACCACCTATCAGGAACTGCAGGGAGATGTGGTCTTCGACCATGTGGACTTCGGCTATAACGATGACAAGATGATCCTTCATGACATAGAGTTATACGCAAAACCGGGTCAGAAGATCGCGTTTGTCGGGGCCACCGGAGCGGGAAAGACTACCATCACCAATCTGATCAACCGTTTTTACGACATTCAGGACGGCAAGATCCGCTACGATGGCATTAATATCAATAAGATCAAAAAAGACGATCTGCGCCGGTCGCTGGGGATTGTGCTCCAGGATACCCACCTGTTTACGGGAACCGTGATGGAAAACATCCGTTATGGAAAACTGGACGCCACAGATGAGGAAGTGATGAAGGCGGCAAGGCTTGCCAACGCGGACGGGTTTATCAGGCGTCTCCCCGCAGGGTACGGCACCATGCTCCACGGCGACGGGGCCAATTTAAGCCAGGGGCAGAGACAGCTTCTGGCCATCGCCAGAGCGGCCATCGCCGACCCGCCGGTACTGATCCTTGACGAGGCGACCAGTTCGATCGATACCAGAACGGAGAAGCTGGTACAGCAGGGTATGGACGCGTTGATGAAGGGACGGACCAATTTCGTCATTGCCCACAGACTTTCCACGGTCAAAAACAGCGACTGTATCATGGTGCTGGAACAGGGCCGTATCATTGAGCGCGGTACCCACGACCAGTTGATCCAGCAGAAGGGCAAGTACTATCAGCTTTATACGGGAAATGCGGTGACACAGTAAAAACGCATCGGTGCCTGCAAAAATTCTTGACAATCCGGCACGCGGCGGTATAATGACATATGGAACAAAAAACTGAAAATTCTTCAGGGTCGGGTGAGATTCCCTACTGGCGGTATAGTCCGCGACCCGCGGAAAGAAAGGGTTGTTGAGCGTCAACACTTTCTAAGGCGGCTGATTCGGTGAAAGTCCGGAACCAACAGTATAGTCTGGATGAAAGAAGAAATGTTGGATTGGCGTCCTGATCGGAGGATGGCAGTCGATATTGGCGCCGCAAAAGCAGACCCTGAATCTTCGGATTCAGGGTTTTTTTATATAATAGGAAATTCCTCCTGCCGGAGAAAACTATAAAAATGCCCGCATAAAAGCGGGCACAAAAACA
>CANREV010000026.1 GCA_947629645.1 uncultured Acetatifactor sp.
CCGACCTGCGGCGTATACATTAAATCCTTCAAATACGCCGCATCGCTTTTCGCCACGCTGAACGACATCGTTGTGGACAGCTCGTAGATGCTGTTTTTCCACGATAGGTTTCCGGCTATTCGCGTTATATCGTTACCGTTCGCATACAAGGCAAGCTTGCCCGTAGGCGGTATGCTCACCGTCCCTTGCAGCTTTGGATGTATATTTTCCTTGACACGGTTATTCCAGATAAACGCTCTCTGTTTTTTATCTTTTATGCAACTTTGATACAAAACTGTTTTATGATGTCTACATTGACAGATCATGGAAAGGGGAACGAGCGGATATGAGAAAGAAAATTCTTATATATAATAATCAGACTCAGACGGCGGAAAAGATGGAGCCGCTGCTTATGGGGGAAGGTTTTGAATGTCTGGTGGCCGCCAACGTGAGCGAATTGTATGAAAAACTGACGCAGGAGATTCATCTGATGCTTGTGGATGTGGAATTAAACGATAAAGGCTGGGATAAAGGGATTGAGATGATCGCCTCCCTGCGCCGCAAGAGCAGCGTGCCGGTGATCGTGATTTCCTCACAGTCTGCCGAAACGGCAAAGATCATGGCCCTGGAGGCCGGAGCGGACGATTATGTGACGGCGGATTGCAATCCCCTTGAGCTGTTGGCGAGGATCAAATCACAGCTGCGCAGATATCTTCAGCTGGTCAATATGTGCACGGAGGTTGACCGGATCTATAAGGTTGACGGACTGGAGATCAACGATATCCGCAGGACTGTTACAGTGGAGGGCAGAAACGTAAAACTGACGCCTATAGAATATAAGATACTGCGCTTTTTGGTGCAGCGGCAGGGCAAGGTATTTTCCAACAGTCAGATTTATGAAAATATCTGGCATATGCAGGCCATCGGGGCGGACAACACGATAGCGGTGCATATCCGGCATATCAGGGAAAAGATCGAGAACAATCCAAAAGAACCCAGATACTTAAAGGTGGTCTGGGGAAACGGATATAAAGTCGGTTAGGTCTTGACAAACGGACCTGATTGCATTATTGTATTGCTATAGTAATACAAATAAGTTTTGGATTGTATGGAGGCAAATATGGAAACTGCACAGCTTACAGAGCAGACGATAGAGACAAAGAGGGGGATCAGCGGCAGTACGATTAAGATTATCGCTGTGATCTCTATGCTGATCGACCACATCGGCGCCGGAATCTTAGGCCGGTTTCTTATGAATTCAAATTATATGGAGATCGCAAGTTCCGGCGATTTAAACGCTGTGATGCGGTGGATGCAGGACAACGGGGCGTTATTTTATACATATTCCGCAATGCGCATGATCGGGAGGCTGGGATTCCCTATTTTTTGTTTTCTGCTGGTGGAGGGTTTTCAGAGGACCCACAATGTGGGAAAGTATGCTCTGCGGCTGGGGATGTTTGCCCTGATATCGGAGATCCCCTTTGACCTTTGTTTTAACGGAACTATTTTGGAGTTTGGCTATCAAAATGTATTTTTTACTTTGTTTTTGGGCCTCCTCACCATGATCGCGTTCGATTGGATCGCCAAAAAGGAGTGGGTGTCCGGCGAAGTGTGGAACCGTGTCATAAAGGTTGTGTTTTCAGCGGCGGCGCTGGCGGTAGGCGCTTCCATAGCGCATTTTTTAAGGACGGATTATGCCGCAACGGGTGTGGTCTGTATCATGGCGCTTTATATTTTCCGCCGTAAAAAGCCGCTGCAGATCGCGGCAGGATGTCTGGTCTTTCTCTGGGAAGTGACGGCGCCCCTGGCTTTTATCCCTATTGCGTTTTACAACGGAAAGAGAGGATTGAAGATGAAGTATTTCTTTTATGCCTTTTATCCGGTGCATCTGTTCCTGATCTGGCTGGTGTGCCTGTTGATGGGAATGGGCTGGAATTCGCCATTGACTTAAAAGGTAATAACAGGTAAAATAAATGTACGTTTAGTAAATAGACGGATACTTTTCCTGTGGAGGTAGAAGAAATGCAAATGCCTGTTTTTGAGAGATATATTGACAGCCTGATCGAGAGGAGCACGGTGGAGGTTCCGGCTTGGAATATTGAAAAGGCAAAGGCGGGATCCGTGAGCGTGGGATGGAATTATATCGATGGCTGCATGATTCTTGCGATGCTGGAGATCTACCAGGCTACCGGTGAAAGAAAATACTATGAGTTTGCGGATTCTTTTATAGATTTCAGAGTGAATGAAGACGGTACGATCAAAGGTTATAAGCCGGAAGAGTACAATATAGATAATGTGAACGCGGGTAAGACGTTGTTTGCGTTATATGAGATGAACGGCAAGGAGAAATACCGCAGAGCGATTGACCTGATTTACGGACAGGTGAGGAAGCAGCCTCGGACGGCGGAAGGCAATTTCTGGCACAAGAAGATCTACCCTGATCAGGTCTGGCTGGATGGTCTTTATATGGGACAGCCCTTCTATATGGAATATGAGACAAAATTTAACGGCAGGAAGAATTACAGCGATATTTTTGCGCAGTTTGCCAATGTGGTAAAGTATATGCGGGATGAGAAGACGGGATTGTATTATCACGGTTATGACGCGTCTAAAGAAATTTTCTGGTGTGATAAAAAGACCGGCCTCTCCCAAAATTTCTGGCTGAGAGCTATCGGATGGTATTCCATGGCGCTTCTGGATACGCTTTCCAAGTGTGAGCCGGGTGAAGAATACCGGGATGAGTATGAGAATTTGAAAAAGGTGTTTGTGCAGCTGGTAGATGATATGCTGAAATTTCAGGATGAGAGCGGCATGTGGTATCAGTTGCCCGCTCTGGGAGGCAAAGAGCCTAATTATCTGGAGACCAGCGGCAGCGCCATTATGGCATATTCTCTGTTAAAGGGCGTGCGGCTGGGTTTTCTGCCGGTCAGCTACAGAGAGTATGGGTTGAAGGCGTTCCACGGTATCTGTGACCGTTATTTAAAGGAGACTGACGGGGAACTGAATCTGGGCGGCATTTGTCTGGTCGCAGGTTTGGGACCCGCTGATAATCCTAAACGCGATGGCTCTTTTGAGTATTACATGTCGGAACCTGTGGTGGAGAATGATGCAAAAGGTGTAGGCCCGCTGCTGTTAGCTTACACAGAGATGAGAAGGCTGGCCGATTGACAGACCGCGCACAATCTGGGGAGACAGCGCGGACCTGACGCTTAAAAGAGCATCCGGTCAAAGAAGTCCCAGATGTTCGAGCAGGATCTTCACACCCATGAGGATCAGAATGATGCCTCCGGTCAGCTCCGCCCTGGACTTGTATCTGGTTCCGAAAATGTTGCCTGCCCTGACACCGACAACGGAGAACGCAAAAGTGATGATGCCGATAAAGGAGACGGCGGGAAGGATCGCCACCTTTAAAAAGGCGTAAGTGACGCCTACCGCGAGAGCATCGATGCTGGTGGCGACAGCCAGGAGGAACATGGTCTTAAAATCCACGGAATCATTGGCCTCATCGTCTTCTTTTGAGAGCGCTTCCTTTATCATATTGGCGCCGATCAGGACTAACAGGACGAAAGCGATCCAGTGGTCGATGGCGGTGACATACTCTTTAAACTGGCTGCCGAGAACAAATCCGATTGTGGGCATGAAAGCCTGAAAACCGCCAAACCACAACCCGATGATCAGAGTTTTCCTGATATCCGGTTTTCTCATGGCCAGGCCTTTGCAGACAGATACCGCGAAGGCATCCATGGAAAGTCCCACGGCGGTGATCAATAAAGTAAGCATGCTCATGACAATTCTCCTTCTGCGCGTACTATAAAAGGGCTCATGGACGAAGATACCTGACGTATCAACTGTTCATGAGCCCATAGCGCTTTCGCGCCTGCCTGTAGTGCGGTGATTAAGCCACTACAGTGACATTGGTAGCACGGGTCTTGTTGCTGTTCTGAGGATCAGTTTCCGTATCGAAAGTAACTTTCTGGCCTTCCTCAAGAGACTTGAATCCCTCAGCATTGATTGCGGAGAAATGTACGAATACTTCCTCGCCGGTAGCATCATTGGTGATGAAACCATAACCTTTCTGTGCGTTAAACCATTTAACTGTACCGTTGTTCATTTTGGTACCTCCTTCATACATAATGGGCGTTCGCCCATATTTATTTTCGATTCTAAAACGTAGGACAAAAAAATCACATATTTTTGTAAACCATCATCAAAGTAGCAATGACTTACAAAAATATGTGAGTTCAATGACTTTCATTTAGAATACGAGTATAGTATAGCACTGAATCCGGTGTAGTGTCAACTATTTTTTTGCAAATTTTTTTAGGTATTTTTTTCTTCTTTTCAGGAAATAAATAGGCGTATCAGGAGGCGTATGATATGATAACAATTCATTTGTTGACACTGATCGCTGTTCTGGCCGCATCTGCTGTATCCGGCTATTTCGCGGGGATGCTGCGCCTGTCAGGAGAGAAAGAGGAATCCGAGGAAGAAAAGGACGTTAAGGTTCGGGATAAAAGACCGGAAAAAAGCGGGGAAGGGTGGTCCGTGGGCAGCCCTGTATCAGGGCAGGCATCTCTGTTTCAGGAGGGAGCCGGCGCCGTAATGGTGATACAGCCGCGGGAGGAGCGGCTGTATGCTCCGGCTTCCGGTAAAATTACGAAATTGTATCCCATGGGTAATGCTTTTCAACTGCGCACGGAGTTTGGTTCGGAAATCTACTTTCGGGTGGGCGATATTCAGGACGAGCTTTTAGGCAGATATTACCGGCCAAGAGTTTTGCAGAATGAGATTGTTGGCAAAGGGAAGCTGCTGCTGGAATTTGACAGACGGGGACTGGAGTCGGAAGGCGCTTCGGCGGAAGTGACCGTACGGCTGGATAGCTGCGCTTATGGTACTGAGGTGATTCCTGCGCCGGAAGGACAAGTGAAGGCGGGAGAAGAAATCTTCTGGATTCAAAAGATACAGGAAAGCGTGTCCTATGCTAATCCGCTCTTATTCCCCTCCAGGGCGTTACGCTCTTAAAAGATCTTTGCCTGTAGCGGAAAACTCTGCCTGAGCAGAGTTTACATAGCGGGGTAAGATGTGGTATCCTCATAATAAGATATTTTCTCATAATCCAAATCCTTATGCGGTACATCGAAAACGGGCGAGGGTGTATCCGCCTACGGATCAGGTCAGGAAAGGAGAAGGAAACTGTAAATGGAAAAAGAAAAGATCACTAAAATGTGGATCGCCGATCAGGGTGACGGTACCTACAAAAACCCCATTCTTTATACCGATTATTCTGATCCCGATGCGATTCGTGTGGGAGAGGACTATTTTATGATAGCTTCCAGTTTTTGCAATACGCCGGCGGTGCCTTTGCTGCATTCAAGGGATCTGGTAAACTGGAAGGTGATCAATTACGTCATCGATAAGCTGCCGTTTCCCTGCTATGATGAAAGGCCCGTGCACGGGTGCGGGGCATGGGCGCCTGCCATCCGGTATCATGAGGGAACCTATTATGTGTTTGTCCCCATGCCGGATGAGGGTATCATGATGTGTAAGACCGCCGATCCCTGGGGTAAGTGGAGCGAGCCTGCTTATGTGAGAAAGGTGGTGGGGTGGATCGACCCCTGCCCGTTCTGGGATGATGACGGAAAGGCATACATGGTGACCGCGTTTGCAAGGAGCCGCATCGGTTTTAAGAGTATGTTGTATATGTCTCCCATTGAGCCGGATTGTTCCGGTGTGTTGGATGACGGGCAGTTCATCTATGACGGACATGCCACGCAGCCTACCATTGAGGGGCCCAAGCTGTATAAGAGGAACGGCTATTATTACATATTTGCCCCCGCGGGCGGCGTAAAGCCGGGATGGCAGGTGGTGCTGCGCTCTAAAAATATTTATGGCCCTTACGAGGAAAAAATCGTGCTTCATCAGGGGAATACGCCGGTCAACGGCCCTCATCAGGGCGCGTGGGTGGATACCCCCGGCGGGGAAGACTGGTTCCTTCATTTTCAGGATGTGGGCAATGCGGGACGTATCATTCATCTGCAGCCTATGCGGTGGGAGAACGACTGGCCCGTGATAGGAGTCAATGATGTGGACGGCTGCGGGGAACCGGTATTGCGTTATCGCAAACCTGATGTGGGCGGAGTATATCCTGTCGATGCGCCTGAGGACAGCGATCTGTTTGAGAAAGACCGACTGGGACTTCAATGGCAGTGGAACGCCAATTATAAAGAAGAATGGTACAGAGTGGGAGACGGGCGGCTGACGTTGTTTTCACAGCCTGCAGACAGTGAAAAACAGCTCTGTGATATTTGTAATCTGCTGCTGCAAAAGTGGCCCGCGCCGGAGTTTACCATCACTGCGCCGCTGCATCTGGAAGAGCTTGCGGAGGGAGATCTGGCAGGCATGGTGTCGCTTGGAGGCTGCTATACGGCTCTGGCGGTGCATAAGACGGGAGAGAAACTGTTTTTGCAGCAGCGTACAGGAAACTGGGAGAAAAATGACGAAGTCCGCAAGACGCTGGAAGAAGTGCATGGAAATATGCTGTATCTGCGTATGACTGTAAAGAAAGAAACGGACATTTCCTTTGAGATCAGTTATGACGGGGAAGAGTTTTCGCCCTGCGGCAGGGTAACGCAGGCAACTGCGGGGCGCTGGGTCGGCGTGAAAGCCGGGCTGTTTGCGATAAACGAAAACGGGACGCCGGGCGGAATGCTGAAAGTGGACTCTTTTTTGTTCAGACCTTTGAATTAATTGTATAAATATATTGCCTTGGTTTTGCAAATTGTGGTATAATTTATAGGCAGTAAACACAGACGGCTGCTTACATCATTAATTTACATATTTCAGGAGGATAAAGTTATGACAAGTGCTCAATACAAGAGAGCGAACTCAATGGTATTTCCCATTGTACTTATCGTACTGGGATATTTCTGCCTTACAATGGTTGCGTTTCTGGCGACCAGCGGTCCTACGTGGAGATCTTTGGTTCAACTGGGTGCATCGGTGGTTGGCATTATTTTTGTGGTTGCCGTTTATCTGACAAAAAAGGGAACAAAGGTCGGAGCGGTGGGTATGCTGGGCTGCGCTACTCTGGTTTATGCGGTCTGCGTACTTGTCAGCAGCAGCAACGCGGTTTTCGCTTACGGCTTTCCCATTTTGTTTGCCTCGATGGTGCTGATGAATGTGCGGATGGTGGTTTTCGGGAACGTGATCATGCTCCTTGCGAACGCGGTGCGCCTGATCATGCGGTACCAAAATGAGAGCGAGAGGTCGGATCTGTTTGTGGCTTTGTTTGTCCTGATTCTGGTGGCTTTTGCATCCATTATGGTGGTGAAGCTGCTGATTAAAAATAATACCGAGAATACGGATATCATTCAGGAGGCGGCGAAGAAGCAGGAAGAAAGCAATGTGAAGATGACAGCCGTGGCGGAAGATATCGCCAAGCATTTTGATGATGCCATGGATATGCTGAACCGCCTGAATGAAAGCGTGGATACAAGCAATTTTGCAATGCGCAATATCGCGGAAAGTACGGAAAGCACTGCAGAGGCTATTCAGGAGCAGGCTTCCATGTGTACGGAGATCCAGAATGATACGGATGCGGCTGAGAGGGAGACTCAGAATATGATCGAGGCGTCCAAAAAGACCGATGACTATGTTGCGGAAGGCTCTTCCATGGTGAGCGAACTGCGCAGGCAGGCTCAGAATGTGGAAGACGCAAGCAATATCACCGTTGAAGTAATTGGCAGCCTGACCAAGAAGGTGTCGGAGGTTGAGAGCTTTGTGGGAACCATTCTCAGCATTTCCAGCCAGACCAATCTGCTGGCGCTGAACGCTTCCATCGAGGCTGCCCGCGCCGGAGAAGCCGGCAGGGGATTTGCGGTGGTGGCGGAGGAGATCAGACAGCTCTCCGAGCAGACCAAGGATGCTTCCAACAATATTACTAATATTATCGAAGAGTTGAATAACGACACCAAGCGCGCAAATGAAAGCATCAGGAATTCCGTAGCGTCCGTAGAAAAGCAAAACGAGCTGATCGAAGAAACCAGAGACAAGTTTGACAGAATTAACGAGGGCGTTGAGGAACTTACCAGAAATATCAACAATACGGAGCGCGTGATTCATGCGATTCTGAATTCTACCAGCGTGATTTCTGAGAATATTACCCAGTTGTCCGCTACCAGCGAGGAGGTTGCCGCTTCTTCCACAGAAGGTATGAAGACCTCTGAGACAACGGTGGAAGAGATGAAGGTCTGCAAAGAAATCTTGACCAACATTTTCGCATTGGCGCAGGGGCTGAAGCAGTCCAATTGATCTTCCCGCAAAGTAACTGAAAAATTGATAAGGCAGTTTTAAAATCAAAAAGACGCGGTTTATCAGCCGGCCTCCGGACGTCAGCTTTCCATTCTGACGGTGGGGGCCGGTTTTATTAACATAAGGGCGGCTCGCGTAAGCGTGCCGTCCGTTGTTTACGTGAGCAATGAGCAAAATAAATAAAAGAGCAATGAAACAAAATAAATAAATAAAACTGATTGACATATACCCTTTAGGGGTATAAAATATAAATGAAACGGATACCCTACAGGGTATTTGCGATCCATATTGGAAACAGAAGAGCATTGAAAGCGGAGACGACATTGGAAAAAGGAGGTAACGGGAGAATGGAAGATACAAAGGATCCGGAAAGAAGGGAAGACGGTGTGGCGCCCTGCTGCGGCTGCCGTCATAAGGCAACGCCCAGACAGCAGAAAGAGTTGAAACAGTTAAAAAACCGCCTGAACCGTATGACAGGGCAGTTAAACGGCATCGGCAGGATGCTGGATGAAAACCGCTACTGCGGGGATATCCTGACTCAGGTGGCGGCGGTGGAAAGCGCGCTGCAGTCATTCGCCTGCCTGATCTTACAGGAACATATGGAAACCTGCGTGGTAGAAGAGATCAAAAAGGGCAATACTGCTATCGTAGACGAAGCGGTGGAACTGATCAGGAAATTAAAGTAGGACAGTGTAAACAGACAGGAGGCAGCAGGGATGAAAGAGCGATATCGTATTTCGGGGATGACCTGTTCAGCCTGTTCCGCTCATGTGGAAAAGGCGGTAAGCAGGCTGGAAGGCATGGAGAAAGCATCGGTGAACCTGTTGACGGAAACGATGGAAGTCAGTTATCAGGAAGGGCAGCTTACATCAGACCAGATTATTGAGGCGGTGGTGAAGGCGGGGTACGGGGCTTTTCTGATGGCAGGCGGCGACAGGGAATCGGCGGGGTCTTCGGGCGGCGCAGAGTCTGTAAAAGGAGGGCGTCAGGGTCTGCAGCGGAAGGCAAGGGAAGAAGTAAAGGCTATGAAGTGGAGACTGGGTATCTCTTTTGCGTTTTGGATCCCTCTGATGTATGTAGCCATGTATCATATGTTTCAGGAATGGTTTGGAATTCCCGTACCGGAATGGGTCCACCGGTATCTGCACGGCGCTGAAAATGCGGTCAACTTTGCTTTGACCCAGCTGTTGCTGCTGCTTCCCATCCTGTATGTAAACAGGAAATTTTTCGCGGTGGGGTTTAAGACGCTTATAGGTCTGGCTCCCAATATGGACAGCCTGATCGCGCTGGGCGCTTCCGCCGCCATTGGATACGGTATTTTTGCCATGTACCGGATTGGATACGGCATGGGGCACGGTGAGATGGAGCTGGTGGAGCGGTATTCTGCCGACCTGTACTTTGAGTCGGCGGGCACGATTCTGACATTGATAACTCTGGGAAAATTTTTAGAGAGCCGTTCCAAAGGCAAAACCAGCGAGGCGATCACAAAGCTTATGGATCTGTCTCCTAAGACGGCCATCCTGCTGACACCTGAGGGGCAGGAACAGGAGATCCCTACAGAGCGTTTAAAAGCGGGAGATATTTTTCTGGTAAAGCCCGGCAGTCTGGTGCCTGTGGATGGTACGGTTATGGAGGGGCATTCCAGCATCGATGAGGCGGCTATCACGGGCGAAAGCGTGCCGGTGGAAAAAAAGGCGGGAGATCAGGTGGTATCGGCTACGGTGAATAAAGCGGGTTTTTTAAAATGCCGCGCCGACAGAGTGGGGGAGGATACCACGTTGTCACAGATTATCCGTCTGGTGGAGGAGGCCGGCGCCAGCAAGGCGCCTATTGCGCAGCTTGCGGATAAGGTGGCAGGGGTCTTTGTTCCGGTGGTAATCGGGATAGCGTTGATCACCTTTCTGGCCTGGCTTTTTGCGGGAATGGGAGCGGAGTTTGCCATTTCCTCAGCCATTGCGGTTCTGGTTATTTCCTGCCCTTGCGCTTTGGGCCTGGCTACGCCCGTAGCGATCATGGTGGGCACAGGCGTGGGGGCAAATCACGGCGTTTTGATCAAATCCGGTGAGGCGCTGCAGCGGGCCAAGGAGATCGACACGGTAGTCATGGATAAAACGGGAACTGTCACCACAGGGAAATTGCGCGTTCACGGCTGCGGATGCTATGCGCCCGGTCTGTCGGTGGAAACATTGCTGCAGGTTGCAGCGGCATTGGAAAAAAAGAGCGAACATCCGCTTGCCGAGGCTGTTGTGGAAGCTGCGAGAGTCAGAAAGCTTCCGATTCCGGAAATCCGTGATTTTAAAGCGGTTTTTGGAAGAGGTATCGAGGGTGTCTTAGGGGAGGGTCTGCCTCCCAGGCCCATGATGCAGATTGGCGATGGACCGACAGCGTTTCTTGCGGCGGGTATGGAAGCGGCCGATTCCCAAAGAACGGAGCGCCGGGATGATAAAGAGAAAGTGAAGGACCTGTTTGCGGGTCGGATGGATGAGGGCTTTGGGGCGGGAACACGCTTCTTCGTAGGAAATCGCGCCTATATGGAAGAAAACGGAATAGAAATTGATCCTGTGGCAGCGCAGGGACTTGACAGTATCGCGGAGGAAGGCAGGACGCCGCTTTTAGTGGCGCAGGAAGGCAGGCTGTTAGGGGAGATCGATGTGAAGGACGGCGTCAAAGCAGGTTCCTGTGAAGCCATCCGAAAATTTAAGGACATGGGTATCCATGTAGTGATGCTCACCGGAGACAACCGCAAGACAGCGGAGTCGGTGCAGCGGGAACTCGGGATGGACGAGGTGATCGCGGAGGTCCTTCCTCAGCAGAAGGAGCAGAAGATACGTCAGCTTCAGGAGGCTGGGCGGAAAGTAGCCATGATCGGAGACGGCATCAACGATGCCCCTGCGCTGGCGGCCGCCGATGTAGGCATGGCTATCGGCGCCGGGACCGATGTGGCTATGGAAAGTGCGGATATCGTTTTGATGAAGAGCGATCTCAGAGATGCGGTGACGGCGGTAAGACTCAGCCGCGCTGTCATCAGAAATATCAAGCAGAATCTCTTCTGGGCATTTTTTTACAACATTATCGGGATCCCCCTGGCGGCCGGAGTCTGGTTCCCGCTTTTTCATATCCGGCTGAATCCCATGTTTGGGGCGGCCGCCATGAGCCTGAGCAGTATCTTTGTGGTGAGCAACGCCTTGAGGCTTAAGCTGTTTCGGAGCGGATTTGCGCAGGCGGCGCCCGCGCCCGGGGAAAAAGCTTTGCTTTCGGAAACGAATGCGGGACCGGACGGCGGCGCGCGGCAGGGGGAAGTGAGCGGGGCGGAAGACGTAAGTTGCAGCATGACAGCTGATACAATAAAAAAACAGGAAAGAGAGGACAAAAAAATGACAAAGGTAATGACAATTGAAGGAATGATGTGCGCACATTGCACAGGCAGGGTACAGAAGGCGCTGGAGGAGATTCAGGGCGTAGGCGCTGTCAACGTAAGTCTGGAAGATAAGACGGCCACGGTGGAACTGGACGGCGCGGTAACGGATGAGGCTTTGAAGGCGGCGGTATCCGAAGCGGGATATGAAGTAATACAGATCCGGTAGCATTGTGAGACAATTTCCCGTTTTAAATATAAAATGTTTATACTTTCTTAATTGAATTCTTTTTAAATGGTGTTATATTAGTTGTAGAACAAACGAGAGACATTTTTGGGAGGCGGGGAAATGAACATTCAGAAATTTACGCAAAAATCTATGGAAGCCGTGCAAGGCTGTGAAAAACTCGCCTATGAGTACGGCAATCAGGAGATCGAACAGGAGCATCTCCTTTACAGTCTTCTGACCATAGAAGACAGTCTGATCCTCAAGCTTGTGGAAAAGATGGAAATCCAGAAAGAGCACTTTATGAAGCGGGTGGAGCAGGCTCTGGAAAAGAGGGTTAAAGTTCAGGGCGGCCAGGTTTATGTTGGACAAAATCTGAACAAGGTGCTGATCAGCGCCGAGGATGAAGCCAGACAGCTGGGCGATGAATATGTGTCTGTGGAGCATCTTTTTCTTGCCATGCTGAAGCATCCCAACAAGGAGATCGGCGCCATCTGGAAAGAGTACGGCATCACCAGAGAGCGTTTTTTACAGGCGCTGTCCACTGTCCGGGGCAATCAGCGGGTCACATCGGATCATCCGGAGGCTACTTATGACACGCTGGAAAAATACGGGCAGGATCTGGTGGAGAAGGCCGGAAGCCAGAAGCTTGACCCTGTAATCGGCAGAGACAACGAGATTAGAAACGTGATCAGGATCCTTTCCAGAAAGACTAAGAATAATCCCGTGCTGATCGGTGAACCCGGCGTGGGCAAAACCGCCGTGGTGGAAGGGCTGGCCCAGCGTATCGTCAGGGGCGATGTGCCTCAGGGGTTGAAGGACAAAAAAATCTTCGCGCTGGACATGGGATCATTGGTGGCGGGAGCCAAATACAGAGGTGAATTCGAGGAACGGCTGAAAGCGGTGCTGGAAGATGTGAAGAACAGTGAAGGTCAGATCATTCTGTTCATCGATGAGCTGCACACCATCGTGGGAGCCGGAAAGACTGACGGCGCGCTGGACGCGGGCAATATGTTAAAACCCATGCTGGCCCGGGGCGAACTGCACTGTATCGGCGCCACTACGCTGGATGAGTATCGCCAGTATATCGAGAAAGATCCTGCGCTGGAGAGACGTTTCCAACCGGTGATGGTGGATGAACCTACGGTGGAGGATACTATTTCCATTCTGCGCGGCCTGAAGGAGCGGTACGAAGTTTATCATGGCGTGAAGATCATGGACAACGCCCTTGTCAGCGCGGCGGTATTGTCAAACCGCTACATCTCTGACAGATTCCTGCCTGACAAGGCCATCGACCTGGTGGACGAAGCGTGCGCGCTGATCAAGACGGAACTGGACAGTATGCCTGCGGAACTGGATGAACTGCAGCGAAAAATTATGCAGATGGAGATTGAGGAAGCCGCCCTGAAGAAGGAGGACGACCATCTCAGCGCGGAGCGGCTGACTGATCTGCAGAAAGAGATCGCGGAGTTGAAGGAGGTGTTTGCAGGTAAAAAAGCCCAGTGGGACAATGAGAAAGCCTCAGTGGATAAATTGTCCAGACTGCGGGAAGAGATCGACAGTGTCAACAGTCAGATCCAGATTGCACAGCGGGAGGGTGATCTGGAAAAGGCGGCGGAGCTCAGCTATGGAAAGCTTCCTGCGCTGAAGAAGCAGCTGGAACTGGAGGAAGCCCGGATGGGAAGTTCCGGTCTGTCTCTGGTTCATGAGAAGGTCTCCGATGAGGAAATTGCAAAGATTATATCCCGGTGGACGGGAATTCCGGTGGCCAAACTGACGGAGAGCGAGAGGAATAAGACGCTGCATCTGGACGAAGAGCTCCATAAGCGTGTGGTCGGACAGGAGGAAGGCGTCACAAAAGTATCCGAAGCCATCATAAGATCCAAGGCCGGTATCAAGGATCCCGCAAAGCCCATCGGTTCTTTCCTTTTTCTGGGTCCTACCGGCGTGGGAAAGACGGAACTTGCAAAATCCCTGGCGGCATCGCTGTTCGATGATGAGAATAACCTGGTTCGTATCGATATGAGCGAATATATGGAAAAATATTCTGTTTCCAGGCTGATCGGAGCGCCTCCCGGATATGTGGGATACGAGGAAGGCGGACAGTTGACTGAAGCGGTCAGAAGAAAACCCTACAGCGTAGTGCTTTTTGACGAGATCGAAAAGGCTCATCCGGACGTGTTCAATGTGCTGCTCCAGGTGCTGGATGACGGGCGTATCACGGATTCCCAGGGCAGGACGGTAGATTTTAAAAATACCATTCTGATCATGACTTCCAATATCGGCGCGGGGTATCTTTTAGACGGCATCCGTGAGGACGGATCCATCAGCAATCAGTCGCAGGAGCTGGTGATGAATGACTTAAGAAGTCATTTCCGGCCGGAGTTTTTGAACCGGCTGGATGAGATTATCATGTTTAAGCCGCTGACCAAAGATAATATCGGAGGCATTGTGGAACTGATCATTGCGGACCTGAACAGAAGGCTTTCCGACAGGGAATTGAGGCTGGAGCTGACGGAGGCGGCAAGGCAGCATATTATCGAAAACGCCTATGATCCTGTTTATGGCGCCCGCCCTTTAAAGCGGTATATTCAGAAATATGTGGAAACACTGACGGCAAGGCTGATTCTTGAGGACTGTGTGCGGACGGGAGATGTGATCCTGATCGATGTAAAGAACGGCGAACTTTGCGCCCGCGCAAAAGAACGTTGAGAGGCGGAGCTTTCGCAGGAGAAAACGGCTGCCCGTAAGGGGGCGAAAAAGAAGGCAGGAGCTTTCGGACAAATGTCCGGAAGCTCTTTTGCGTCTTGTAAAAAAATGGATTATCCGATACAATATGATCAGATACGGGATTTTGCGCCGCCAAACCGGACGAAAACGGCGCGAAGATGAGGATGATGGAGGGCTACGGGAAATGATGGGGATTGCATATCTGGCGGCGGAGAGAGTGTTTCAACTGGATACGCCCAATACCACTTATCTGATCGGAATCGTTGGGACGGAAGGCTTTTTGGGACATCTGTATTATGGCAAAAAGCTCAATTCGGTTCAGGGGGCGGAAAGTCTGTTTCGGCTGGAGGAGCCGCCCTATACGCCGGATACAAACGCCAGAGAGAGATTGGATTTTCTGGATACGTTTCCCACGGAGTACTCCGGTCACGGAGTGGGAGATTTTCGGGAGAGCAGTATACGGGTCAAAGATAAGAATGGACATAGCGCGGTACAGCTTTTCTATGTGTCCCATGAGATCTACAGGGGGAAAAGAGCGCTGGAAGGCTTACCGGCCACGTTCGGAAGCGAAGATCAGGTGACTACGCTGGTCATTACCTGTGAGGATCCGGTGTTGAAGCTTCGGGCGCGTCTTTCCTACAGTGTGTTTCAGGACACGGACTGTATCGCCAGAAGCGTCAGCTTTGAAAATGCCGGAGACGATGCGCTTTATCTGGAGAAAGCGATGAGTATGTGTCTGGATATGGACAACCGGGATTTTCAGGTCTGCAGCCTGCACGGCAGCTGGGGCAGGGAGCGGCATATAGAGTGGAACCGGCTGGGGCGCGGCAGCTTCCGCGTTGCTTCCCTGCGGGGAGAGAGTTCCCAGCAGGAGCATCCTTTTCTTGCGCTGGCTTCTCCTGACATCACTCAGGAGCAGGGGGAAGTCTACGGATTTCACTTTGTCTATTCCGGCAATTTCCTCGCGCAGGCACAGGTCAGTCAGTTTGACTCCGTGCGCGTGGTGATGGGGATAAATCCGGAGGATTTCTGCTGGAAACTGGAGGCGGGGGAAGGATTTCAGGCGCCGGAAGCGATCCTGATCTATTCCTGCCGGGGTCTGGACTTTATGACGCAGAATCTCCACGATCTCTACAGGAGCCATCTGATCCGCAGCCCTTATCTGCATCGAAAACGTCCCGTCCTGATCAACAACTGGGAGGGAACCTATTTTGATTTTGATGAAAAAAAGCTCTTGGAGATCGCAAAGGAGAGCGCTGCCCTCGGGATCGAAATGCTGGTCATGGACGACGGATGGTTCGGGAACCGTTTCGATGACGCGAGAGCCCTGGGCGACTGGAGGGTCAATGAAGAAAAGTTAAAGGGCGGTCTGAAAGCGCTGGTGGATCAGGTCAACGGGCTGGGGATGAAATTTGGCATGTGGTTTGAGCCGGAGATGATTTCCGGGGATTCTGATCTGTACCGCGCCCATCCGGACTGGGCGTTCGCGCTGCCTGACAGGGAGCCTTGCCGTCACAGGAACCAGTATGTGCTCGATATCAGCCGCAGGGAGGTCAGGGACTGCATCCTGGAGAGGATGTTCGCGGTGCTTCATTCCGCCAATGTGGAATATGTCAAGTGGGATATGAACCGTTCCCTGAGCGATGTGGCAGGCATAGGGCTGCCGAAGGACAGACAGGGCGAGATTTATCACCGCTATGTGCTGGGAATGTACGAGATGCAGGAGCGGCTGATCGCGGAATTTCCCGATCTGCTTCTGGAAAACTGCAGCGCCGGGGGCGCCAGATTCGACCCCGGAATGCTCTATTACAGTCCGCAGATCTGGTGTACGGACGATACGGACGCCATCGAGCGGCTCGCCATACAGGAAGGTACGGCTATGCTGTATCCACTCTCTGCCATGGGGGCCCATGTAAGCGTTTGCCCCAATCATGCCACCGGCCGGGTGACGCCCTTTGCCACCAGAGGGAATGTGGCATTGGCGGGAACTTTCGGGTATGAGCTGGATATGACGAAGTTAAAGCCGGAGGATAAGGAACTGGTGCGCGGGCAGGTGGCGCTTTACCACAGATTCAATGATCTGATCCGGGAAGGGGTGTATCACCGTCTGGCTTCCCTGCGGGAAAATCATGATTATGACTGTTTTCAGATCTGCAGCCGAGACGGCGGTGAAGCGTTGGTCTTTTATATCGAGGGTATGAAGCGGCCTAACCAGCGCAGCAGATTTCAACGGCTGCGGGGGCTTGAGGGTGAGGCTTTATACAGGATCTGTGTGGCGGACCCGAAGGAGGCCGGACTGCTTCAGGATACGGGAAATATAATGAGCGGAGATGTGCTGATGAACGCCGGCATAAAACTGGAACGATTATGGGGGGATTTTGGCAGCAGGATCCTGTATTTAAAAAGGGAGTGAAGAGATGATACCGAAAGATCCGGTTATGTTGTTAAGCTTTGTGAATCTAAAGCTCAGGGATTTTTATGGAGATCTGGATACGCTTTGTGAAGAGCTGGATTTAGATCCCGATGAACTGACCAGAAAGCTGGCTTCCATAGATTACCGTTATGACGAGGAGAGGAATCAATTTGTTTAATGCATCGAACAAGGGACTGCGGTGTCAGATCTGCACCGGATGCGGGCGCTGTGGAGTAACCGCGGGAGACGGACAAAAGGATATCGGGATACGCGTACTGACGCAGGAAAGTCTGATAGAGACGGCAAGAGCGAAAGAAAAGGGGATCCCTTTGCCGGAGGATAAAAGACTGGCGGCGGCGGATATCGGCACTACCACTATCGCCATGCAGTTATACAGGGCCGATGGCAGTGTGGAAGACCGTTACGTTTCGGTAAATCCCCAGACGGTCTACGGGGCGGATGTATTGTCGCGGATCGAGGCGGCGCGGGATCCGTCCCAGGCGGCGAAGATGCAGCGGATGGTGCGGGAGGAACTGAGAAAAGGCATACAGAGGTTCCGGGGAAGGCTCAAACGGGGGGAAACGCTGCGCCTGACAGTGGCAGCGAACACCACAATGACATATCTGCTGATGGGCTGGGATCCGGCGGAACTGGGAACCGCGCCTTTTGCGGCATCCCACCTGCAGGGCGCGGATCTGGAGCTGGACGGCGTGCCCTGCCTGATCCTGCCCTCCTTTTCCGCTTTTGTGGGAGGGGATATTTTCGCGGGATGTATCGCCAGCGGCATGGCAGGACAGGAGAAGGTCACGCTGTTGATCGATCTTGGCACCAATGGGGAAATGATGCTGGGAAACGCCCGGAAGAGACTGGCCTGCGCCACGGCGGCCGGACCCGCTTTTGAGGGCGGCGTCAACAGAGGAATCTGGGGAGCGGACATGGTGAAATTTCTGGCCATTCTGCGAAAGGAAAGAATTGTGGATGAGACGGGGCTGTTGAAGGGCCAGTACTTTGAAAACGGGATCCGGATCGGAAACGTGAACGTCACCCAGCAGGCGGTGCGGAACGTGCAGCTGGCGAAAGCCGCCATAGCGGCGGGAATAGAGATTCTTTTGAACCGTTACGGGATCGGATATGATACGGTGGACAGGGTCGTACTGGCGGGCGGCTTCGGATATTATCTCAGGCCGGGGGACGCGGTGCAGATCGGGCTTTTGCCGGAAACTTTCGCCGCAAAGACCGTCTCGGGAGGCAATACCGCCCTGGCCGGGGCCATGCTGACCGGAAGGCGCTGGCTGTGCTCGGACAGGGAGAGCGTCAGAAGAGAACTGGAACAATACCGGAGAAATACTTCCGTCATAAATCTGGCGGCGGAGGAGGGGTTCGCCCAGCGTTACCTGCAGTCCATCTCGCTGTAGCAGGGAGAGGGAGAAATCGCATAGAGATGCGATTTTTTCTTCGCGGCGCGTATGGTTAAATTGTCACAAAGTTTCAATATTTTATGATTATCTATTTCAAAAAGAAAGAATATAGTGTATAATAATCTATATATTGATAAGATACACTTTTTCATTCATTTTATTTCGGAGGAAAAACGCATGGGCGATAAAAAGGGAACTGTTCACGAGCAGAAAGCGAAAAAGGCGCAGGCAGCCAGGGCGCCGAAGCAGTCCGCGGCGTCAGGGCAGCGAAAGGAAACCAAAGGCGGCGGAAGCGCAAACCGGAATGTGTTCAGTATCCGCAATAAGATTATTCTGTGCTTTCTTGTGCCGATCCTGTTCATGATCATAGTGGGTTATTCCGCTTATCAGAAAGCCGCGCAGGGCATGAGCGAGAAATTTACGGATTCCACCACTCAGACCATCAATATGGCTATGGAATACATGGACATGAGCTGTTCCTTTATCGAGTCGGAGGGCATAACTTACGCGTTTAATAAGGAACTGGGCAAATACTTTATCGGTCTGCTCAACGATGATCCGCTGGCTAAAATGAATCTGATAGACAATACCAGTATGGATATCACGGCTTCCCAGACGTCCAATCAGTTTATCAACAATATACATATTATCACGAAAGACAATATCAGGATGTTTACCACGTCCTCCTTTAATTCTTCCGATGGCTTTTACGAGGAATATATGGCCTCGGTACCGGAAGAGGGGCGGGGGATCAAAAAGTGGGTGGACAGCCACGATGTCCTGGATGAGAAGCTGAACCTGACAAAAGAGGATTATATTCTCGCTTACCAGACCAAGGCGCAGTCGGGAAAAGCCTGCGTTGTCATCGACATCAAATCGCAGGCGGTAATGGATTTTCTGCAGTCCCTCGATTTAGGCGATGGCAGTATCGTTGGTTTTGTGACGGAGAACGGACGGGAAGTGGTTTATGAGAATCTGCGGGAGGGGGAAACGAGTTCCCTAAGCGAGGGCGAGGCGGTATTTTTCGGACAGGAATTCTTCCCCGCGATAGACGCGGAAAGCAAGGAGAATACATACGGTGCGCAGGAAGTTACTTTCCGGGGGAATAAATACCTGTTTATCTATAGCCGCAGCAGCACTACAAGGACTACGATCTGTACGCTGGTGCCTATGAACATCATCATCGGGCAGGCGGAGGAGATCAAGACGCTGACTCTGCTGTTAGTGGTGCTGGCCAGCGTGATCGTTCTGGTGGTCGGCCTGTTTATCGTATCCGGCATCCAGAAAAATATGAAACGTATCTCGAAGACGTTCGGCGAAGTCGCGCGGGGTGACCTGACGGTGCAGGCGGCGGCTAAAGGACGCGATGAATTCCAGAGCCTGGCAGGGTCGGCTAACAATATGATCCGGAATACCAAGAGTCTGGTGAACAAAGTGACGGACGCCACGATCCAGCTGGATGCGTCTTCCAAAGATGTGGAGCAGGTTTCCAGCGTCATCAACGAGCATTCCGTGGGGATCACCCAGGCGGTCAATGAGATCAGCGAGATCATGACGCAGCAGACCGCACATGTGGAAGAATGCGTTGCCAAGACGGATATACTGGCGGAGGAAATGCAGGAAGTCAGCCGCGTGGTAGAAAAAGTCGGCAAGCTGGTTGAAGAGACAGAGCAGATGATCACGCAGGGTATGCAGACCATCAGGCTGCTTGGCGACAGGGCCCAGCAGACCACTGATATCACCGCAAAGGTTGGTGAGAATATCGAGTCGCTGAGACAGGAATCTGAGATCATCAATAGCTTTGTAGGAACGATTACCGATATTTCCGAGCAGACGAACCTGCTTTCCTTAAATGCCTCCATTGAGGCGGCGAGAGCGGGAGAGGCTGGAAGAGGCTTCGCTGTGGTGGCGGAGGAAATCCGTAAGCTGGCAGATGATTCCGCCAGGGCGGCCGGTGAGATCAGCAACAATGTGGACCACATTATTGCGCGGACCATGCAAAGTGTAGACAGCGCGCATGAGGCAAGCGGTATGGTAGCTTCCCAGACGGAAGCTGTGGAGCAGGTAGTGGGCGTCTTCCGGAATATGGAAGAGCGTATGAAGAGGCTGGTGGAGGGCCTGAACGCCATCGTGGACAGCACCGAAAAGGCGGAAGAAGAAAAGACTTACACCGTGAGCGCTATCCGGCAGATCTCCAACAGTATCGAGGAGGCGACCACCAGCGCCATGACCGTAAGGGATTCCGTGGAGAGGCTGATGAAAAACGTGGAGGGATTGACCCAGACGGCGGATTCTCTTGGCAAGAATATGCAGGAGTTGAAAACGGAGATTTCCGTATTTAAAATCTAATGAAGCAGATAATATTAAAATATTTACAACCCTACTTCCCGAGAATGGGAGTAGGGTTGCTTATTAAATTCGTAGGGACTATCATGGATCTGTGTATACCTTATATACTGGCGTATATCATCGATACCGTGATCCTGTCTAAAAATAAGAAATTGATATTTTACTGGGGAGCGTTGATGATCGTCTGCTCTCTGCTTGCCGTATCTTTCAATATTATAGCAAATCGTATGGCTTCCAAAGTTTCCAGCGATGCAACGGAAAATATACGGCGGGATTTGTTTTCCAAGACAATGCATCTTTCCAATGCACAGACGGACTTTTATACGAAACCTTCCCTGATCTCCCGAATGACATCAGATACCTATAATCTTCACCAGATGCTGGGGCGCATCCAGCGTCTGGGGGTTCGTGCGCCCATTTTGCTGATCGGGGGCATCTGTGTGACTTTTACGCTGGATTACGCCATGGCCTGCGTGTTGCTGGCGGTTCTGCCGCTGCTTGGCTGTATCACAGTGTATGTGTCCAAAAGAAGTATCCCTATGTACGGAAGCCTTCAGGAAGCAAACGACCGTTTTGTCAGGATGGTCAGAGAGGATATCGCGGGAATCAGAGTCATCAAAGCCCTGTCCAAGACGGACTATGAAACGGAAAAGTTTCGTGCGGTCAACAGAGAAGTGGTAGAGCGGGAACGCAGAAACGGCATGGTTATGGCGATTATAAACCCTTCCATGAACATCCTGCTGAATCTTGGCCTTGTGGGCGTCATTCTGGTGGGCGCCTACCGCGTTAATGCCGGATTGTCGGAGGTGGGAAAGATTTTGGCGTTCACCACCTATTTTACCATCATCCTCAATGCCATGCTGTCCATCTCTAAGATGTTTACGATTCTCTCCAAAGCCATTGCATCGGGAAACCGTATCTGGCAGGTGCTGGAGTCTGAGGATGACATGCAGGTCCTTGAGAAAGTTTATGGGAAAGATGGAGAGGCGGAGCCTGAAAAAAGTGATAAAGAATGCAGTGACAGTGAAATCTGTTTTGACCATGTGACGTTTTCCTACTTAAAAAAAGGAGATGCCAATATAAAGGATCTTTCTTTTAACATCAAAAAAGGTGAAACGCTGGGCATTATTGGAGAGATCGGTTCGGGTAAGTCCACCATCATTAATCTGATGATGCGGATGTATGATGTGGACGAAGGGCGCATCCTGATCGCGGGAAAGGATGTCCGCAGCTATCCGCAGTCTCAGTTAAAGCAGAAATTTGGCGTGGTGTTCCAAAATGATACGATTTTTGAAGATACGATAGCGGAGAACGTGACGCTGGGCAGAGACATCAGCGAAGATCGTCTGCAGGAAGCGCTGTTCTATGCAAGGGCCAGCGAATTTGTGAATGACAGAGCATGCAAAGAGGGGGAAACGCTGAACATCAAGGGAGCGAATCTGAGCGGAGGGCAGAAGCAGCGGGTGCTCATTGCCAGAGCGCTGGCCGCCAGACCGGAGATCCTTATTTTAGACGATTCTTCCAGTGCGCTGGATTACCGCACAGACGCCGAGCTGCGGAAAGGCATTAAGGAACATTTTGGCGATACCACGCTGGTGATCGTGGCCCAGAGAGTCAGCTCTATCCGAAATGCGGATCATATTCTGGTTCTGGAAGACGGAGTTCCCATCGGTTATGGTACGCATGAAGAGCTGATGGAGCATTGCGTTACCTACAGCGAGATCAGCAGATCCCAGATGGGGCAGGGCGGGGCAGAGTTGTCTTTGTCGCAGGGCACGGTTTGAGACTGCGCGTGCGAAAACCGGAAATGGAGATTAGTATGGGTATGGAAAAAAAGCGTTATTCCAAGCGGACCATTCTGCAGCTTGGACAGTATATGTGGCAGTATAAAGGACTTCTCATATTGGCCATGCTCTGTACGTTGGGCAGCAATCTGTTTTCCCTGATCGGCCCGAAACTGACGGGTTTAAGTATCGGAGCCATCGAGGCGGGGAAAGGTAATGTGGATTTTGAAAAAGTATTTTATTATGCAGGGTGGATGGCGCTGTTTTACATAGTTTCCGCGCTGATGTCCTACGGCCTTCAGGTATTGATGCTGACCATCAGCCGAAAGGTGGTTTACTGTATGCGTCAGGATGTGTTTGAAAAACTGATGACGCTGCCCGTGGGATATTTTGACGTTCATCAGACAGGAGATATCATCAGCCGTATTTCCTATGATATCGACACCGTAAACGCATCTTTGTCCAATGATCTGGTGCAGCTTCTGACCACAGTGATCACGGTGGTAGGCGCGCTTTTGATGATGGTATCCATCTCGCCGAAACTGGTGCTGGTATTCGCGTTTACGGTGCCGCTGTCCGTTTTCATCACAAAATATCTTACCGGAAAAACCAGACCGCTGTTTCGGAAGCGCTCGGCAAAACTGGGAGAACTGAACGGATTTGTGGAAGAGATGATCTCGGGGCAGAAGACGTTAAAAGCTTACAGCAGGGAAGATTACATCCAGAAAAAGTTCGATGTCAGGAACAAGGAGGCGGTGGACGCCTATTATCGGGCGGAATATTACGGCAGCGTAGTAGGCCCCTGCGTGAATTTTATCAATAATCTTTCCCTGTCGCTGATCAGTGTATTCGGAGCGCTGTTGTATCTTATGGGGAGTATGAAGATTGGAGACATTTCTTCCTTTGTGCTGTATTCCAGAAAATTTTCCGGCCCCATCAACGAGGCCGCAAACATATTCAGCGAGCTGCAGTCCGCTCTGGCGGCCGCGGAGAGAGTGTTCCGCCTGATCGAGGAAGGACCGGAGCCCGCGGATGCAGAGGACGCGGAAGTACTGGAAGGGGTGCGGGGAGAGGTGGAACTGAGTCATGTAAAGTTTGGTTATCTGCCTCAAAAGACGATCATCCATGACCTCAGTTTTCGGGCCGATCCCGGAAAACTGATCGCCATTGTGGGACCTACGGGAGCGGGAAAAACCACGTTGATCAATCTTTTGATGCGCTTTTATGACCCGGACAGCGGTACGATCACGGTGGACGGCAGACAAACGGACGCTGTGACCAGAAGCAGTCTGCGGAAAGCCTATGCCATGGTACTTCAGGATACCTGGCTGTTTTACGGCACCATATATGAAAACCTGGCTTACGGTAAAGAGGGAGCCACCAGAGAGGATGTGGAGGCGGCGGCGAAAGCGGCGCATATCCATTCCTTTATCAAGCGTCTGCCGGAGGGGTACGATACTATTCTGACGGATGAAGGCACAAATATCTCCAAAGGTCAGAAACAGCTTTTGACAATAGCCAGAGCCATGCTTCTGGATTCCAAGATGCTGATCCTGGACGAGGCCACCTCCAATGTGGACACCAGAACGGAGCGCCAGATCCAGAAGGCTATGCTGAAACTGATGGAGGGAAAGACCTGCTTTGTCATTGCGCACAGGCTGTCCACTATCGAGAATGCGGATCTGATCCTGGTGGTCAATGACGGCGAAGTGGTGGAACAGGGCACTCACAGAGAACTGATGGAGAAAAAAGGTATGTACCGGAAGCTTTACAATGCGCAGTTTGAGTAGCTATAAAAAATTTCTGCCCGCATATACTTTCTAGTAAGAGAAACGCAGGCAGGATGTGAGCGGATATGAAAAGAGTGATCACAGCAATCCTGTTGTTTAGTTTATGTGCGGGATTGCTGTTTTTGGGCAGGCGGGAACAGGAAGAAACGGCGGCTGCGGCCTGGGGTAGTTATGGCGAAAGCCGGGAGATCAAGAGCTGGGAGCGGGAAGAAAAGCAGGAGACGGCAGGGGCGGATGACAGATCTGAAAACCGGGAGGTCAAAAAGATCGCCCTCACGTTTGATGATGGCCCCCACCCCTATTACACCGAGCAGCTTTTGGACGGGCTGAAGGAGAGAGGGGTGGTAGCTACGTTTTTCGTTACCGGCTATCACGCCGAACTACATCCGGATGTGATCAGACGGATGCAGGAGGAGGGCCACCTGATCGGGAACCATACATACAGTCATATTCAGCTGACCCGCTCAAACAGGGAGATTTTCAAAGCGGAGCTGATAAAAACCAACAAGATTATTCAGGAGATTACCGGAGAGGAAGTACTCTATGTGCGGCCTCCCTACGGTTCCTGGGACAAGAGTTTTGAGGAGGAATTGAACATGTTTCCGGTGCTCTGGACCATAGATCCGCTGGACTGGTGCAGCAGCAATGTTTCCTGCATTGCGGACCGGATCGTGAAGAAAGCGGGAGAGAATGACATCATCCTGATGCATGACTATTACGATACCTCAGTGACGGCGGCGCTGAAGGTAGTGGATGAGCTGCAGGAGCAGGGGTATGAGTTTGTGACGGTGGAGGAAATATTGTTTGAGTGAAAAGTTTTTTTCTGTATTGGAAGGAAAGATTTCTGAATATACTCTATAAACGTATCTATGGAGAATATTTGCGATGGAAGAAAACAAAGAATTTCTCACAAATTCCTGTAGTTTTGTCAATGTGAAACCTATTATGATGGATCTGCCCTATCCGCCGGTGCGGGTCAAAGAGAGAAACCGGAACTATGCTAATCTGCTCAGCGTTGATTATTGCGGTTCTGTCTCTGAATTGTCTGCGATCACACAGTATATTAACAATGAAAACAGGATGTCCGGTGAAAAGTGTCCTTTAGCGCAGGCGATATTGGGAATCGCAATGGCGGAAATGATTCATATGCAGAAATTGGGAGAACTGATCTTTTTGCTGGGCGGCAGTGTAGATTTTACGGCAAAGCTGCAAAACGGCTGTTGTCAGATGTGGTCCCCGAAATTTATCACAATACCGCAGGAGCCGGGGGAAATGCTGGCTGCCGATATAGAATCTGAAAAAGACGCGATCTGTCAATATGAAAAGCACATCAGAGATATTGACGACAGCACCGTAAACGCGATTCTGGAAAGAATCATCAAAGATGAAGAGTATCACATTATGATGTTAAAGACTTTGATGGAAGAATTGGGAGATCGCTCTTCATACTGAGAGTTGTCTGCGGCTGCAGCGGGCTGCACATTGATTGGCACCAGCGGGTTTTGGAGATACAATGCGCGGTAATTGTGCGCCGCGCGTACTAAAACGCTGTCATTTATGTCAGACAGGCGTCCCGTGCCGGTTGTTACGGCAGGGGACGCAAAAGTTGATGACCGTAAGTATAAAGCAAAAGATTATAAAAAATACCGGAGACTGTCAGGAAGAAAAATAAAATCAAATCTTTGTCTGGGGAAATTGAAAGTCATTATAATCATCCGCGGTAAAACGGTGATATATGATGTGACATTCCTCATCGGTAAAGCAATATCTGAAATCGTCAGGCTGTCCGTCTTCAAAATAGACCAGATAATCGAACTCGCCGGAAGAAAATTTTTCCACATGGACTTTGTCGGAATACTTGTGAAATAGTTGTAATACCTCGTCCATTTTTACGCCGTGCCTGGAAACGGTATGGATCAGATCCCGGATGAATTCCGTGTTCTCCATATGTTCATGGACGTATTCGGATCCCTGCTCAGATATGGCAAAGCAGAATCTTTCCGCCTGATTGGAGACATCGATCTGTCCGAGTCTGGCCCTGACATGATCACAAAAAGAATACAAAACGGCATACATACTGTTCACATCGCAATCGGTTCCCAATAATCTGTTCAGCGACAAGAGAGGATAGTACAGCCGGATAGTTTCCCTGCGATAGCCCAGCTTGATCTGTTCTTCTTTTATGATCTCAATCATGTTATTCTCCAATTTTGAATAGTCCATAAAATTCCTCCTGATAAAACAGGCAAACATCAGTTTTGTCATATCCCTGTTTGTTTTTCTGTCGTTATGGTATATTTTATCATATGTATGAAATGCAAAAAAGGGTAAAAATAATGTAATACCATGGCATACGCGCCGGTATAAAGCTTTTTGTTACATTTGACTGTCAGTTTATTACAGGAAGGTGCTGATGCGGCTAAATCGGACGAAGGTTCCCGCCGATAACAAATGTAAACGTGAATGCGAAGCATTCGATAGGACAGGAGGGAAAGATGAATACATTGATTTCAACTTATACGGAAAACAGTGGAAAATTGTTTCAGACTTGTTCAGACCATAGAACTTCCAATGCGTGCAATCCATCGGGAACTTTCGCTCAGGCGTTGTCCAGGCAGGGAACGGGCGGCGCGGGCGGGGAATCCGGGCTGTCTCCCAGGCAGATGACCATGGAGCAATATAAAGCGTATATTGACCAGAAAATCAAGCAGATCCCTGTTCATCCCAGCCGCAGAAACGAGATGATTTCGGTAACTATTTCGGATGAGGGGTATGAAGCTATGAAAAACGATCCGGAGTATGAAGCATGGGTTTTGAATGATCTGCGTTCGGAATGGTCCCAGCCGGGCTTTTATTTCGGGGGCTCCGTCAGATCTTATACAACCGTCTGTTACGGCGCAACCAAGGAGGAATGCCGCAAAAACACCTGGAACGTCCCCTGTCGGAGCGCCAGCGACCGCGCAAGGCAGCGGCAGGAAGAAAATCGCCGCAGGCTGGCGAAAAAGATCAAGAAACAGAGGCTGCAGAAGCATCTCAGGGAGATTGCGTTCCAGCGTCAGGAGCAGCAGAGGAAACTGGTCAAAAAGCTGATCGAGCACAGACAGGAAATTGAGAAGGAAAACCGGCAGCGCTGGCGGAGGGCTGTTGTGAAAGACAAACCGGACGGCACCAGAGTGCTGGAGATCACTGACAAAAAGAAGAGTATCGAGAAGATCACCGAACGGGATATCCTGAGAATGGAGGAAGTGCTGCTGGCGTTGGAACAGCAACGGGAATTTATTGAACAGAGGTTTTACGAGGACGGTAATTTTTACGGATTTCACCATTGGCTTTTGAATGGATAAAAAAGTATATCCTATTGGAAAATGGTACACCGGGCGGGATGTGATCGTTTTTAAGATAAGGGATCCGGGATGATCAGCAGGGTATTGGGAGAACTTGCGAAAAACCGGGCAGATCTGCAGTCCGCATAAGGTTGAGCGGGTTGAGCGCAATAGTTTAGCCAAAGAAGGGACGTTACATTGGGAAAGGAAAAACCTGTAGTGTCCTGTGAGGGATATCTGTGAGAAATATCATGGAAGGTGAGGATTGAAATGTTCGAAATCAGATATGTCCAAAGCGCGGATAAGGAGTTTTGGTATGCGCTTGATAAACATCTGCCGGAGCCTGAATTTGACAAAAAGGTTCGCGACAGGCAGGGATATGTGATATTGGAGAATCACACGCCGGTGGGATTATTAAGATATAATTTATTCTGGGACAATACTCCGTTTTGCACCCTGTTATTTATAGATTGGCCCCATCAGGGCAAAGGCTGCGGAAGAAAACTGATGGAATACTGGGAAAACGACATGAAGGCGCAGGGTTACGGAATGATCCTGACCTCCACGCAGGTAGATGAAAATGCACAGCATTTTTACAGAAAACTGGGCTATAAGGATTGCGGCGGTCTGGTTGTGGATATTCCGGGTTACGCACAGCCTATGGAAATGTTTTTCATTAAGAAGCTGTGACCGATAAGGAATAAATTTTAAGAGAGTTTTAATGGACTTATAATTTCATACAATGCCTGTATCAAATACATTGAACGGAGGAAAGAACAATGGAAAAGAGAGCAGGCGGATTGTTGTTTTGGGCTGTAACGATTCTGCTGATTACCGTTACGGCCTTTTGCTGTGTGGAGACGGCGGCCAGCAGAACCGATCTCACCAGGGCGGAGCTGGAGAGCTGTTACCGCGAATGGGAGAGGGGGATTGCGGAGGATATCAGAGAGTACCTCGGGCGGCAGGGCTATGAGAACAGCGGAGTTACGCTGACAAGAGTGACGGATGAGGACGGTTTCAGGGAGTACACGGTGAGCATTCACCACAGCTCCATTATGGAAATGGGAGAGGATGGCAGGGGAGAACTGGCACAGCATCTTTCGGCGCGGATCCCGAAAAGTGAGAATTGTACTTTTTCCATGAATTTCTTTTGAAAGTTTGACAGGAATTGCATGACATTTTTTAAAAATGGGGGTATACTTCCTATAGAAAAAGCCTGATGAAAAACCTGATAGGACAGTTTCGCATCAGGGAAGAAGGCGAAAGCGGAAAGGAGCTCCCCAAATGTCATTTATTCCCAAACCACATGAAATCTATAAACATTTTAAAGGGAACCTATATCAGATTACGGCAATCGCGGAACATACGGAGACGGGGGAGATATTGGTGGTCTATCAGGCCATGTACGGCGACTTTAAGACATATGCGCGTCCCTTGTCCATGTTCGTTGGCCCGGTGGATAAAGAAAAATATCCCGATGTCACGCAGGAGTTTCGGTTTGAACTGCAGGGGCCGGAAGCGGAGAGACAAAAAAGAGAAAGCGGGTCTGTGTCCGGCGCCGCAGTAACGCAATCGCAGCCTCCGGCGAGCCGACAGGCGCAGTCAGATGCAGAGCGGTCTCCGGTGAGCCGACAGACGCGGTCAGGCGCAGTTCAGTCTCCGGTGAGGCCGCAGACGCGGTCAGACGCAGATCAGTCTCCGGTGAGGCCACAGACGCAGTCAGACGCGGATCAGCAGTCGGTGGACCAATGTTCACAGCAGTTTCAGCAGGAAGAGCAGGAGGAAGAGTTAAATATCGATCCTATGGTGCTGGAATTTCTGGATTCCGACAGCTATGAGCAGAGGCTGAACATTCTGGCGGGCCTCCATCACCGCATTACGGACGATATGCTCACTACTATGGCGATCGCGTGCGATGTGGAGATCGGGGACGGGGATATCGAGGAGCGGTATGAAGCGTTAAAGACCTGTCTGCTGACACTGGAGCGGTATGAATGCAATCGGCTGAGATAGCGCGGGGAGCATGACGCGGCAGTCGCTGATAGGAGCGTTTCCGGAAAGGGAGTGTCCTATGGCATATCGGCTGGATAAAAAGATGGTGATCGGCGTGTCATCGAGAGCGTTGTTTGACCTGACGGTGGAAAATGAGATCTTTGAGACCAAAGGGCTGGAGGCTTATTGCAGATACCAGACGGAGCATGAAAGCGATATTTTGAAGCCGGGGGCGGGTTTTCAACTGATCAGGTCTCTTTTGCAGCTCAATGAGCGCAAAGAGGGAGGAAATCTGGTGGAAGTCATTATCATGTCCCGCAACAGCCCCGAAACAGCGATCAGGATCTTTAACACCATCGCCCATTACGGGCTTTCGATCACCCGTTCCGTTCTGGTCAGCGGGGCATCGTTAGCGCCCTATCTGGCGGCGTTTCACACAGACCTTTTTTTGTCGGCGTGTGAGGAGGATGTGCAGTGCGCTATTGACAGCGGGATCGCGGCAGGCATCATCTGCACGGAATACAATCCTTTGCAGGTGCGTCATCTTCCTACGGCAACGGCGCAGATCAGGATCGCTTTCGATGGCGATGCGGTACTGTTTGCAGGGGAGTCGGAGCGTATTTTTCAGGAAAAAGGTCTCAGCGCTTTTGAGGAAAATGAAAAGATACATGCCATGGAGCCTTTGGCGGAGGGGCCTTTTGCACAGTTTTTGAGAAAATTGTCCGATCTGCAGAAAGAATTTGAAGACGGGGAATGTCCCATCAGGACAGCGCTTGTGACTTCGCGCAGCGCTCCGGCCCACGAGAGAGTGCTGCGCACCATCAGGGCATGGAAAGTGCGGGTAGATGAAGTGTTCTTTTTGGGAGGGCTGGAAAAGAAGGAGATCCTGAAAGCTTTCGGCGCACAGATCTTTTTTGACGATCAGCCGATACATACCGTCAGCGCGGCGGAATGCGTGCCGGCGGCCAGGGTGCCCTGCCGCAGGAGCGATACGGCATCGGCTTTGTGTCAGGAACCGCAAAGAATTTCCGGTCCGGAGTGCGCCACCGGATGAATCTAAATATATGCGAAAAAGCGTCAAAGCAGTGGGAGCTGTAAAGTAAGCGTGAAGAAGATGTAAAGGAAGCAGCGGAGGATGCAGAGAAGACGTAAAGAAGATGTAAAGGAAGCAGCATAGGATGTAGAGAAGCTGTGAAGAAGGTGTAAAGTAAGCGCTGGAAGCTGTAAAGAAGACGTAAAGCAAGCGGGAAGAAAGAGGCGTAGGAGAAATGCGGTACGATAATATTGTGCGGGGGCGCTTTTTAGAGCGCCCCAATCGTTTTATCGCGAGAGTGGAGTTAAATGGAAAAGAGGAGACGGTGCACGTCAAAAACACAGGGCGATGCAGGGAGCTTCTGGTAAAAGGGGCTGAAGTGTTTCTCGAGAAGAGCGATAATGCGCAGCGCTCCACCGGTTATGATCTGGTGGCGGTGAAAAAAGGCGAGCGTATCATCAATATAGATTCCCAGGCGCCCAACAAGGCGGCGGAAGAATGGCTTCTTGGAAAAGAACTTTTTCCCGATCTTGTCTCGGTACGTCCCGAAACGGTGTACGGCAGCTCCCGGTTCGACTTTTATGTGGAGACCGAAAAAGAAAAGATATTTCTGGAAGTCAAAGGCGTCACACTGGAGGAGGACGGTGTGGTGCGCTTTCCGGACGCTCCTTCCGGCCGGGCGGTAAAGCATGTGGAAGAGCTGGTACGGGCAAAGCGGGAGGGATACCGCGCCTTTGTACTCTTTGTGGTCCAGATGCAAGGCGTCCGTTACTTTACGCCGAATTACGACACCCACAGAGAGTTTGCAGAAGCCCTCTGCAGGGCGGCACAGGCGGGCGTGGAGATCCTTGCCTATGACTGCGATGTAACGGAAGATTCCATGAAGATCCGCGAACCGGTGGAGGTGGGGCTGACGGAAGATTACGGACTGTTGCGCAACATTCCCGAACCGCTCCTTCAGTGGTACGATGCAAACAGGCGTATCCTGCCCTGGAGGGAGGATCCTTCCCCCTACCGCGTGTGGGTGTCGGAGATCATGTTACAGCAGACCCGTGTGGAGGCGGTAAAGCCTTATTTTGAACGGTTTATGAGAGAACTTCCCGATATAGAGGCGCTGGCCGGGGCGCAGGAGGAGACGCTTTTAAAACTCTGGGAAGGACTGGGATATTATAACAGAGTGCGCAATCTGCAGAAAGCCGCCATCCGGATACGGGATGAGTACGGGGGGAAGATGCCCTCGGAATATGAAAAACTGTTAAAGCTTCCGGGAATCGGCAGCTATACGGCGGGAGCCATCGCCTCCATCGCCTACGGAAAGGCGGTTTGTGCGGTGGACGGCAACGTGCTGCGCGTGATCTCGAGGGTCAGGCGCGACAAGCGCCCTGTCAGCGATGGAAAGGTAAAGCAGTCTGTGGAGAGAGATTTAGGGCAGATCATGCCAAAGAATCGGAGCGGCGATTTGAATCAGGCGCTGATGGAGCTTGGCGCCTGCGTCTGCATCCCAAACGGGGCGCCGCTGTGTGGGAAATGTCCTCTGAAAGAGATCTGTATGGCCCATGAAGCAAAAGATGAGAGAAATTATCCTGTGAAAGAGGGGAAAAAGCCCCGCGTCATAGAAGAGAAGACCATTCTCATCATCCGCGATGAAAACCGCGCGGCTATCCGCAAACGTACCGGGAAGGGATTGCTTGCCGGAATGTATGAATTTCCTTCCATAGAAGGGTTTTGCACAGCGGAGGAGGTGGCGCAGTATCTGGCTCAAAACGGTTTAAAGGCGCTGCGCATCAGCCCGCTGGAAGAGGCAAAGCATATTTTTACCCACAAAGAATGGCACATGAAAGGATACATGGTCAGAGTGGACGAGCTGGAGCCCAGGGGGATAGGCGATCAGTCAAAGAACTGGATCTATATTGAACCGGCTGAAGCTGAGGAGAAATACCCTATGCCTTCCGCTTTTGGGGCATATATGAAATATCTGGGAATGAAAAGGGGATGGTCCGGTCAATAGACAGTGCGCTCAACACTGCAATTTACTCAAAAGTTCTTTGATATTGATGGGTTTAGAAATAAAATCGTTCATCCCGCTTTGGAAAGCCTTTTCCCGATCTGTCTGGAAAGTATTGGCTGTGCATGCGAATATTCTTACCGATTCGGCATCAGGACGGTCCAGAGCGCGTATCTCTCTGGCGGCTTCAAAGCCATTCATTTCCGGCATCAGCAGATCCATCAGGATTACACCGTATTCGCCGTAGTCTGATGCCTGAAAGGCTTCTACCGCTTTTTTCCCGTTCTCCACATGAAGCGCCTGGTAGCCTTCCCCTTCCAGCAATTCCACAAGAATCTGACCGTTCAGGTCATTGTCCTCTGCGATCAGGATCTTTGGCATCCCATGGGACGCAGTAGCGCTGTCTGTCTTATCGATAAGCGCTTTTTGATCGGGAAATGTCGCCGGTTTGGATACGAATACAAAGGTAAAACAGCTTCCTTTCTTCAGTTTGCTTTCCACGCTCAGACTTCCCCCCATGCGCTCCGCTAAAAGCGCGCTGATCGCCAGTCCCAGCCCGGTGCCCTGGTTGCCTTGGGAAACTGTGTCCCGCTCCTGGGTAAAGGGGGTAAAAATCTTTTTCTGAAACTCTTCGCTCATACCGCAGCCGGTATCTGTAACCTGTATGGCAGTCGTCACATTTCCTTCGGGGTTTTCTGTCTGGCGTGCCTTTATGGTGACGCTGTCTCCCCGCTGCGTATACTTGCAGGCATTGCCAAGCAGATTTAAAAGCACCTGCTGGATTCGTACGGCGTCCCCGAGAATATAGGGATGCGTAAACAAAACATCCGATTTAAAATCGATTTGTTTTTCTTCCATGCAGCTCTTTTCAACGGATTCCACCGTTGTAAGCAGCAGCTCAAGGTCTACCGGTTTCTGTTCCAATTCCATTTTGCGATCCTGAAGCCTTGACATATCCAGAACATTGTTTACCAGCGAGAGAAGATATTGTGCCACAGTGGAAGACTGACGCAGATAAGATGCCGTCTTGTCCTTGTCATCCAAATTCTGGGACATCAGAAAATTCAGGCTGATCAGTCCGTTTAAGGGCGTCCGGATCTCATGGCTCATGGCGGAGAGAAAGTCGCTTTTCGCTTTGGCGTCCGCTCTGGCGTTGATAGACCGGATGCGGGCGCGCAAAGCAACTCCTATTAAAATACAGATCATGACAAAGGCGATTCCCAGAATAAACAGTATATAGCGGTACTGAAACACAAAATCGGCGATAGTGTATTCATACATATTTTCCGTGACGGAAGCGATCACATAGCCGGACACTTCCGCATACGAGATTTGTCCGATGGACTTATTGATAATAGAGATTAAAATCTCCTTTTCCTTCCACACCGCGCTATTGGTTCCGTCCAGAGGCGTCACTGCCGAAAAGCACAGCTGATCGTTCATTTCCAGAACAGGTATCACCAGCAGGTTGTGATAGTATGGTTTATAGAGCCAGTATTCCGCTATATATTGATTTTGGATCAAAAGATCCGCTTCCCCGCGGCGCACCGCGTTCAGACAGTCTTCCATGGTGGCGTAATCTACCAGCTTAAAATTCGGATACTGTGCCGTGATCACTTTTCTGATGGTCTGGGAACCTGTGGAGATTGCTACCGTAAAGTCGGCGTCAGCCTTGAAAGAAAGTCCTTCCTTTGCCACAATTACCTTTCTGCTGGACAGATAGGGATCGCTCATCAGGATTCCTTTTGCCGCCTTGTTTGCTTCATTGTACTCCACACCGGTGACGAGGTCGAAACCTTCCTTCTGCAGGTATTCATAGGTGACTTCCCCTGCGGGAAGTTCCACATATTCAAAATTCAACCCGCTGATCTGGGAAATCCGGTCGAAAATGTGCCTGGAGATTCCGGCCAGTTCCCCGTTTTCACCCCGAAAGGATACGGGCTTGCGATCTCTGACATAACCTACTTTCAGAGTTGTTCCCGCGTCAATATATGCCTTTTCTTCTTCTGTAAAAGAAATTTCCGCTGTCTGTCCTCTCTGCGCCGCCTGTGTGGGAAACCACGTCAGAATGCATGAAAGAAGCACAGACAGGACAAAGAACGCTGTTTTCGATGATCTTTTGCTTTTCACGGCTGAAACCAACCTTTCGATATCTGTCAAATATCCGTTCCGATGGTCAAATAAAATAGGAACATGATTCATTTTATCATAGATGATTTCGTGAGGCAAGTGCAAGGGGAGCGACAGCCTGGCCAAACTGTTACCTGGATTACGGAAAGAGGTTCCGGAAAGAAAACATTCTTCTTTCCAACCGGGGGATTCTATGCTATAATGGTTCTGCTAATGCAAATTTACGTTGGAATGATTTCCAAATGTTGATCAGTCTTTTCATCCTAATTAAATATAAATTACGACAGGAGGATTTGTAATGTATTCTTTAGATGATGTAAGAAGTGTAGATCCTGAGATCGCTCAGGCCATCGTTGACGAGCAGGAAAGACAGAACAGCCACATTGAGCTGATCGCTTCCGAGAACTGGGTGAGCAAGGCGGTCATGGCAGCTATGGGCAGCCCTCTCACCAACAAGTATGCGGAAGGATATCCCGGAAAGAGATATTACGGCGGATGCGAGTGCGTGGACGTAGTGGAAGATCTGGCGAGAGAGCGGGCAAAGAAACTGTTCGGATGCGAGTATGTGAATGTGCAGCCTCACTCCGGCGCACAGGCCAATATGGCGGTACAGTTTGCGGTATGTAAGCCCGGCGATACCATTATGGGCATGAATCTGGATCACGGCGGACATCTGACCCACGGAAGCCCGGTCAATATGTCCGGCAAGTATTTCCATATCGTTCCCTATGGCGTAAATGACGATGGTTTCATTGATTATGATGAATTGCGAAAGATCGCGCTGGAAGCAAAACCTAAGATGATCATCGCGGGGGCTTCCGCCTATGCGCGCACGATCGACTTTAAAAAATTCCGTGAGGTTGCCGATGAGGTGGGCGCTGTGCTGATGGTGGATATGGCTCACATTGCGGGGCTTGTGGCTGCAGGGCTTCATCCCAGCCCTATCCCTTACGCGGACGTCACTACAACTACCACCCACAAGACGCTGCGCGGCCCCAGAGGGGGTATGATCCTTTCCAGCAACGCGGTAAACGAAAAGTACAACTTTAATAAGGCTGTTTTCCCCGGCATTCAGGGAGGCCCTCTGATGCATGTGATCGCAGCCAAGGCAGTCTGCTTTAAAGAGGCTTTGAGCGATGAGTTCAAAGTGTATCAGCAGGGTATTATTGACAATGCCCAGGCGCTTTGCAAAGGTCTGTTGAGCAGAGACATCAGGATCGTGTCCGGCGGCACGGACAACCATCTGATGCTGGTGGACCTGACGAATTATGGCCTTACCGGGAAAGCGGTTGAGAAGCTTCTGGACGCCGCTCATATTACCTGCAATAAGAACACGATCCCCAACGATCCCCAGTCTCCTTTCGTGACAAGCGGTATCCGTCTCGGTACGCCTGCCGTCACTTCCAGAGGCATGAACCAGTCTGATATGGATCAGATCGCGGAAGCGATTGCCATGGTGATCAAAGGCGGGGAGGAAAAGGTGCCGGAGGCGAGAGCGATCGTACAGACCCTGACCGACAAATATCCCCTGATCTGAGGACCGATGATAAACAAATTTTAATATCCGCAAAAAGCTTCCGAATCACCATATGGTTTATCCCTGCGTGATGCGGGAGCTTTTTGGATGTTTGCGATGAATGATTTCAGCCCGCGCCATTCGCAGAGCCGCGCTGCCGCGCTTTTCGGCGCTATGCGCCTGCCTTTGCTCATGAAATGGCGCTTCCTCAGCCGGGATTGAATGAGTGACATTCATGCAAGCATGATGTTACTTGCTCAATCTCGGCTGGCTGAACTGTTACAAAGGCTGTGTCAAAATTTGCCGGAAGCCTTGTCTTTGGAACCTTTGCATGGTATCATATTGTATTATATTACAGACAGAGAAGTATTAAAAGAATAAAAGGAGACGGACATGGAGAAGGAAAAGGAGCAGCGGATCGCGCGGAAATCTTTATATATTATGAACGCTTTCCTGCTGTCGATACATGCGTGCCTGCTCGCGCTTTTTGCGGCTTTCCACATAAATGTCATGATGTATTTTAACATTGCCAGCGTGCTATTTTATGCGCTGAGCTTTCTGGTGTTAAAGAAAGGGCGGATCACAAGCTACATTTTTACGACTTATGTGGAAATTTTGGCGCATATGTTCCTGGCGGTTTTGTGCCTCGGCTGGGCGTGCGATTTCCAGCTGTATTTTATCGGAAGTATTGCCATCGTGTTTTACGCGGATTATTTTTCCGTGCGCCTTGGTCAGGTGCATATTCAGGGCGCCGTTCTCAGTATCGGAAGCGCCGTCTGTTATCTGATCGATTTTGCCCTGACAAGGCAGGGCTGGTCAATCTATGCGCTGGACGAAAACCTGGTGCTGGTGGTCAAGGTGGTAAACGCCATTGTGGTGTTTGCTTTCTGCACCCTGTTTTTCCGCATGCTTGCCCACAGCGCGATCTACTATGAGGTGGAGCTCACCCAGCAGGCCAATTACGACAAGCTGACGAAGCTTGCGAACAGGCGCCATATGCTGGACTATCTGGAGGGCGCTTACGCGGAGGGAAAGCTGAAGGAAGAGTGGGTGGCCATCATGGATATCGATAATTTTAAGATGATCAATGATAAATACGGTCACAACTGCGGCGATTATGTTTTAGAGACCATCGCGGCTATCATATTGCGCTACAGCGGAAGTTTTAAGACATGCCGCTGGGGCGGGGAGGAATTTCTGGTGCAGGGAAGCTGCGCGGAAGGGAAACCGGATTACCGCCTGCTGGAGAATATCAGAAGAGAAGTGGAGCAGCACGAATTTACCTATGAACAGCAGAAACTGCGGCTTACCATCACCATCGGCGTGGCAAAATACGAGGACGGTATGAGTATTGACTCGTGGATAGACGTGGCGGACAAAAAGCTGTATATTGGGAAAAAGTCCGGGAAAAACAGACTGGTTGCGTAAAAAGTCCTTGTGCTTCGTAAAAACTTGTGTTAAAATATCTCTCGTTGACAAACAAGTGTCTTTACAGCAAATACATTTTTGGAAATGTATCTGCGATTGACACAAAAATTTGTCAGGAAGCAGGAATCGCTATGGGAGAAACAGCAAAGTATTTCGTGGTAAGGCAAAAAGCCGTGCCGGAGGTACTGTTGAAGGTCGTTGAGGCAAAGAGGCTTTTGGAGTCGGAGAAGGCTTTAACGATACAGGAAGCGGTTGATGCTGTCGGCATCAGCCGCAGTTCTTTTTATAAGTACAAAGACGATATTTTTCAGTTTCATGACAATTCTCAGGGAACAACGATCACGCTGACGTTTCAGATGGACGATGAGCCGGGGCTTTTGTCGGATGTGCTGAAGATCATCGCCGAGTATTATGCCAATATTCTGACCATTCATCAGAGTATTCCCATCAACGGTATCGCGTCTTTGAGCCTGAGTATCCAGATCCTGCAGACCACAGGGGACATCTCTAAGATGATCGAGCAGCTGGAGCATCAAAAAGGCGTCCGCCATGTGAAGATTCTGGCAAAGGAATAGAGGAGGACAGATTATGATAAATGTGGCAGTGTTGGGATACGGCACCGTGGGAAGCGGTGTGGTGGAAGTGATAGAGGGCAATAACGCTCAGGTGAGCGCAAACGCCCAAGATGATCTGCATGTAAAATATATCCTTGATCTGCGGGATTTTCCTGAGGATCCTTACGGAGACAGAGTGGTGCACGATATCAATGTTATTCTTGAGGATCCCGAGGTCAGCATTGTCTGTGAGGCCATGGGCGGAGTGGGAGCCGCTTACGAATTTACCAAAAAAGCTCTTGCGGCGGGAAAGAGCGTTTGCACTTCCAACAAGGAACTGGTTGCAAAGCACGGATCCGAATTGATGGCACTGGCCAAGGAGCATTGCTGCAATTATATGTTCGAGGCCAGCGTTGGCGGCGGGATTCCCATCATCCGTCCTATCAACACTTCGCTGACGGCGGAAAATATATTGGTGATCCAGGGGATCATAAATGGCACTACCAATTATATATTGACCAAGATGGGCAATGAGGGAACTGACTTTGCACAGGCGCTCAGACAGGCACAGGAGAAAGGATATGCGGAGCGTGATCCCGAGGCCGATGTGGAGGGATACGATGCCTGCAGAAAGCTGGCTATCCTCACATCCCTGATGACCGGAAAGAATGTGGATCCCGAAAAGATCTATACCGAGGGCATCACGAAAATAACTTCTGAGGATTTTGTTTATGCGAAAGCCGCGGGGTTGTCTGTCAAGCTTCTTGCCACAGGCAGGAGGATGGAGGACGGAAGCATACTGGCTATGGTAGCGCCGTTTTTAATCGGCGAAAATCATCCGCTGGCTATGGTAAACGATGTGTTCAACGCGGTGTTCGTCACCGGAAATATGGTGGGGGACACAATGTATTACGGGCGCGGCGCGGGCAAGCTGCCAACGGCCAGCGCTGTGGTTGCGGATGTGATCCAGTGCGCTTTAAATCCGGGCAGGACTCTTCCCGGCGGATGGTCCGCCGAGGCGGCGGATCTGGCGGATATTGCCGACACAGAGCAGTCATATTTTGTGAGAGCAAGGCGCGAGGCAAAGGCTCAGGTGGAAGAAATGTTCTCCGGCAGAGTGTTTGAACTGGAGGGACGAAAGGAAGATTTCGGTTTCTTTACCGATGCCATGAAAGAGAGAGAGTTTAGTGAAAAGTACGCGTCCCTGGGCGATAAGGCGTTAGGCAGGATCCGGATGGCGTAACGGTGGCTGGATAAAGTACAAAATCAGATTAGGTGAGGAGTAAGTGAAAAATGTCTAAGGTAGTAAAATTTGGCGGAAGTTCTCTGGCAAACGCAGAGCAGTTTAAGAAAGTGGGAGACATTATCCGGGCGGATGAGACGAGGCGGTATGTGGTGCCTTCCGCTCCCGGAAAGCGTTTTAAGGACGACACCAAGGTGACGGATATGCTGTATGCGTGCTATGATCTGGCGGAAGCGGGAAAAGATTTTAAGAAGGAGCTTCAGGCCATCGCAGACAGGTACAGGGAGATCATAAACGGATTAAAACTGGATCTGAAACTTGACGATGAGTTTCAGACGATCGAAAAGAATTTTAAGGCTGGGGCGGGAAGCAATTACGCCGCTTCCAGAGGAGAATATTTAAACGGTATCATCATGGCGGCTTATCTCGGGTATGAGTTTATTGACGCCGCCACCGTCATCTTTTTCGATGAGGACGGAAACTTCGATGCCGGGAAAACCAACAGGGTACTGTCTAAAAAACTGGCAAAATGCGACAGAGCGGTGGTGCCCGGATTTTACGGTTCCATGCCTGACGGTACCGTAAAGACATTTTCGAGAGGCGGTTCCGATGTCACCGGTTCTATCGTGGCGAAAGCGGCCAGAGTGGATGTGTACGAAAACTGGACGGATGTATCCGGATTTCTCATTGCAGATCCCAGAATCATCAATGGCCCTGAAAAGATCGAGGTGATTACCTACAGGGAACTGAGAGAACTTTCTTATATGGGAGCCACTGTTTTACATGAGGACGCGATCTTTCCTGTGCGTCAGGAAGGGATTCCCATCAATATCCGTAATACCAATGCGCCTGAGGACAGCGGCACCTGGATCGTGGGAAGCACCTGTCAGAAGTCCAGGTATGTGATCACCGGTATCGCGGGGAAAAGAGGATTCTGTTCCATCAATATTGAAAAAGATATGATGAATTCGGAGATCGGGTTCGGGCGGAAGGTCCTTCAGGCGTTTGAGGAGAACGGCATCTCTTTTGAGCATGTTCCTTCCGGCATTGACACTATGACTGTGTTTGTGCATCAGGATGAATTTATGCACAAGGAGCAGAAGGTGGTGGCGGGAATCCACAGGCTGGTGCAGCCGGACTCTATTGAGATCGAATCAGATCTGGCGCTGATCGCTGTGGTGGGCCGCGGAATGAAATCCATGAGAGGTACGGCAGGCAGGATCTTCGCCGCCTTAGCGCACGCGAATGTGAATGTGAAGATGATCGATCAGGGGTCCTCGGAGCTGAATATCATCATCGGCGTGGCGGACGATGATTTTGAGGCGGCGATCAAAGCAATTTACGATATTTTTGTGGTTACAAAGCTCTAAGGTAAGTAGCAGGAAATATTTGTTTTTTTGTCGAAATGTGT
This sequence comes from uncultured Acetatifactor sp., assembly GCA_947629645.1. Lineage (GTDB taxonomy): Bacteria > Bacillota > Clostridia > Lachnospirales > Lachnospiraceae > Acetatifactor. The sequence goes on from CANREV010000026.1 coordinate 40,990, forward strand.
TGACGTGAGCGATCAGGGCAGTTATACTCCCGAGTTTGACAGTGTTTTAAAGAAAAAAGTCCTGAACCCCGCTCTGACAGCGGCCTCCAGGACTTTTTT
>CANREV010000027.1 GCA_947629645.1 uncultured Acetatifactor sp.
CCAGATAGCTCAGTTGGTAGAGCAGAGGACTGAAAATCCTCGTGTCACTGGTTCGATTCCGGTTCTGGGCATTTTTTGATGCGCATTTTACAGGGCGCAGTTTTGGATTTTGCAGCGCCGTGGGCTGGCGGCTGCGGGGGGAGTACCTTGGATGAATAGCCCAATAGTCCATTTCCTGGAAGCTAAGATCATGAAAAAAGAAATATTACTTAAAAAGACAGCGTGAGAGGGAAAGTTTTGGTCCTTTTTATGCTGTTTTTTTATAAAGAACCATGCTATAATTTATTCGATATGTGCAGGCGGCATAAAGAAGCTCCTGCGCAGACGATAAGCGGATATGCCGCCCTGGAACGAGGATGGAAATATTGAGAGAGATGATACAGAAAAACACCAGACAAAAAGCAGCAGAATGGATCCCCATAAAACAGAGAATAAAAGGGCAGGCATCCGCGGAACAGACGGTCACAGACCGGGCGGCATCAGTGTCTGGAGATGAGACCTTTGCCGAACAGACGGTCACAGACCGAGTATCCGCAGACCGGGCGTCTGTAGAAAGGATGTTCTGCAGGATATTCTGGTGTCTGGCGGTCGTTCTGTTTTCCCTGTTATTTTATTACGAACTGGGAGAGACAGGCGCAAACAGCGGGGAATTGACGGATGAGCATATTTATCTGCGGAAAATTTCGCCTTTGATACAGATGATCCTGCTGGGCGCGGGACTGTTGCTGCTTGAGTGGTACGGAAAGCTGGAAAGGGTGTTCGACACTCGGAAAAAGAGGAATATTCTCACGGCGGCGCTCTGTGTTCTGGCCGTTCTTTTTGGAATCTACTGGGTGACGGCTACCAAAACTTATCCGCAGGCGGATCAGGATTATATCTTGCTTCACGCCAGGGAAATTCAGGCGGGTAAATACTGGGGGCTGGAGGACGGTCAGTATCTGGCTGTTTATCCCCAGCAGCTGGGTATGGTCACTCTGCTGAGAGGTTTTCACATTTTATTTGGGAATAAAGATTATCTGGCGTTTCAATATTTTACCGCGCTCATGCTGCCGCTTATCATTTTGTCTGGCAGGAAGGCGGTACGATACCTTGCAAAAGATAACGCGAGGGCTGAACTGTTTTATCTGTTGTTTGTGTTTACCTGTTTCCCGATGTACGGATATACGCCTTTTGTTTACGGAGATCTGTGTTCTCTGGAAATAGGGATGTTGGCCGTATGGGCTTTTTTGTCCTGTATGGAAAATTTTCGGATCCGGAAGCTGTTCTGGCTGGGAACTTCCATCGGGCTTGCGGTCTTTTTGCGGGAAAATATGCTTATTCTGGCAATCGCCATGGGATGCGTTCTGATCGTCAGATTGTGGAGCGGCGCATCGAAAAGGAAGCATACCGCTGTTATAGGGGGGGCGTTGCTTTTGGGTATCCTTATTTTTGAGTCTGCTCTCAAGCTGGCTTACAGTGATATCAGGGATAAAGAGGCGGACGCTCTGCCGGTTATTACCTCTGTTGTGATGGGACTGAATGACGACTACGGGTATGCGGGCTGGGATAACTTTTACGGTCTGAATCTGTTTGAAGAGTGTAACAGGGACGCGGAACTTACATCGGAGCGTGCCATGGAAGATTTCAGGTCCTATCTGAATCTGTACCGGATGGATCCTTCGTATATGGTGGATTTTTTTTCCAGAAAGATGATCGCGCAATGGAACGCGCCTATGTACCAGTGCATTGTTGCTAACAATAAAGTGGTAAGCGAACAGGGCAAGATAGCGAAAAATATTTATGAAAAAGGCATCCTTTACAGATTAGTGAACGGTTACATGGGAGTATATCAGCTGATTCTTTACGCATCCATTCTTTTTTTACTGTTGTCAAAATGCAGAAAATGGGCTTCCATTGAAAATTATGTGCTGTTGATTGCCGTGTTTGGTGGATTTTTATTCTCGCTTATATGGGAAGCGAAGACCCGGTACGTTTTTCCGTATTTACTGATGCAGCTGCCCTATATGGCGGTCGGTGTCAACGAACTGCTGCAGTACTTTGAGGCGAAGGCGATGAATCGGAAATCATGAGATAACTGTGGAATTTGCGTACTTGCCGCTGTTTATGAAACAGGAACTACCGCTTCCTGATCTGCGACATGGACAAAGGATACATTATGTGATGGTTAAATTTATGGAGAATGAGATGAAGGAAAGCGAAAACAATAAACAGCAGATAACGGATCTTCAGGAGAATGAGGAATCGATCAGCTCAAAGTCTGCAGAAAGCGGTAAATCGACCAAAGAAAACAAAGAAGCCGCAGTAACAAAAAAAAGTAACATGGAATCTTCACAGAATCAGAAAATCGGAACGTCCGAACATAATGATAATGCGAAGGGTCCCAAAAAGGTCTGGATTCCTGTATGCGTTGCAATAGTAATCGTCACGATCTGTGCCGTTCTTTATGTTGGAATCGCGCTGACTTATCGGGAAAAGTTTCTGCCCGATACATGGGTGAACAATCTTGATTGTTCAGATCTGGACGGCACGCAGGTGTCGGCGCTGTTAGAGAATCAGCTGCAAAGTTACAACATTGTGGTTACGGGACGGGATCCTCGCACGAAAGAGGCGGGAGCCGTGATCGGGCAGCTGACAGCATCGGATCTTGAGATGACGTATTCAGACGTAAGAAGTGCGGTAGACGGGCTGTTGAAAGAGCAAAATATCTGGACCTGGCCTGTGCGCAAGTTGTCTAAAGATATCTACGGCCTCCAGCTGCATCAAGGTGTTTTGTATGATAAGGAAAACCTGCAAAATATGGTGGAAAATTGGGAGGCATGTCTGCCGGATCATATGATAGCGCCTCAGGATGCATATATCAGTGATTATTCCCGCCAGCTTAAAGGGTACGAGATTGTTCCCGAGACAGAAGGGACAGAATTTGAGGTGGGGCAGCTGTTGGAACTGCTGAATGCGGCGATTGTTTCACAGGAGACATCAGTGGATCTGGAAGCGGAAGGCTGTTATAAAGAACCTGCGGTCAGACAGGATGATCCCCGTTTGGCGGAAGCTGTGGAGAAAGCGAACAAGTGGCTTGGCACAAAGATCACCTACGACTGGAACGGGGCGGAGGTAGTTGTGGATGCGGAACTTCTGCATGATTGGATTACCATGGAAAAATCGGGTCCCGTGTTGGATGAAGAATCGGTAACCGCTTTTGTGCGGGAACAGGCGGAGGCTAATGATACATATGGGAAGAGAAGAAATTTTATGACCACGCTTGGAGTAGAGCTTTCTTTAAGCGGCGCTCACTATGGCTGGCTGACGGACAGGGATGCGGAAGCAAAAAAACTGATCGAGCTGATCTATCAGGGAAGCAATGTATCGAGAGAACCTATTTATGCCAGTACCGCAAAACAAAAGGGCGTGAGTGATATTGGCGATTCCTATGTGGAGGCGGATCTGACGCACCAGCATCTTTATCTCTATGAGGATGGCGCGATCATCTTTGAAACGGATTTTGTGTCCGGGAGTATGTCTTCCACACCGGACTGCATAACGCCGGAAGGCGTTTTCGGAGTGACTTATAAAACCACCAATGCGGTGCTTAGGGGGGCAACCTACGAGACGCCGGTAAACTACTGGATGCCGTTCTACGGAAATTACGGTATGCATGACGCCACATGGCGGGGGGAATTCGGCGGGCAGATCTATATACAAGATGGCTCTCATGGCTGTATCAATCTCCCTTTGAGCGCGGCGGCCTTGATCTATGAGCATGTATCTACAGGATTTCCGGTAATATGCTATTATTATCAGGCAGACCCTCTGGCGGAACAGAACGCGCAGCCGGAAGAAAACAATGATTGGGAAGATAGCAATGATTGGGATGAGGGCGGCGATTGGGAAGAAAACAATGATTGAAAAATCGCGTTTCAATGCGATTTTGTGATAGACGCGTTCCTGGTTGTGGACGCCTCGGAAATGGAGCCATAAATGTCGGAGAGGAAAAGGACCCAGCGGACAAAAAGACAGACGGAAAAGTGGAAAAGAGAGTTTGTGCGCCAGCGCCAGATTCAGCGTCAGATTAAGGATAGCGCTCCCGATATTCTGCAATCGGGAAATTTTCGCAGAACCAGGCAGCATATACAGCACGGAGATGTCACGGTAAACGAGCATGTGTGGAATGTGGCGCGGCACAGCGTGGAGTTCTGTGACCGGCTTCATATTCCCTGCCGCAAAGAGGAACTGATCCGCGGAGCGTTGCTTCATGATTATTTTCTCTATGACTGGCATCAGCCCCACAAGACCAATCCTTTTAAGCTGCATGGTTTTTTTCATCCGGGTATTGCGCTGAAAAATGCGGCTGAGGAATATGACCTGACGGACCGGGAAAGGGATATCATTAAAAAGCATATGTGGCCGCTGACGGTCATTCCTCCTACGTGCAGGGAAGCGTGGATCGTGACTGCTGCGGATAAGTATTGTTCGCTGATGGAAACCATGCATTTTTATAAAGGACATGGCGTTTGGCGGCAGACGCCAGAGGGAAAATAGTTGGAGCATTTATTTGAAAAGCTGGATGAGTACGGCAGAGGAGATGTCTATCCCTACCATATGCCCGGCCATAAGCGTCACGGATGCGGAAGCCTTTGTGAGGAAATATATCGAAAGGATATTACGGAAATAGAAGGTTTTGACGATCTGCATCAGCCCACAGGTATTCTGCGGGACTTGCAAACGCATGCGGCTAAGCTTTATGGCGCGGAGGAAAGTTTTTACCTGGTGAATGGAAGTACGGCGGGTATTTTGAGCGCCGTCAGCGCTGTCCTTCCTTTTGGAGGACATATCCTGATGGCGCGAAACTGTCATAAGTCGGCATATCACGCTGCCTACCTGAGGAATCTGAAGGTGTCTTATCTGTACCCCGACCTGATGGGGGAGTATGATATCTTTGACGGAATAAGGCCCGAACAGGTGCGGGAGGCGCTGGAACAGGAAACGGGCATTGAAGCCGTGCTCATTGTATCGCCGACCTATGAGGGAAGGATTTCCGATGTCGCCGGAATCGCAAGGGTGGTTCATGAAAAGGGGATTCCTCTGATTGTAGACGAAGCCCACGGGGCGCATTTAGGATTTTCAGAAGATTTTGCCCCAAACAGCTGTCAGGCGGGAGCCGATCTGGTGATTCACAGCGTGCATAAGACGCTGCCTTCCCCAACCCAGACAGCCTTGCTTCACGTAAACGGGGCAATAGTGGACAGACAGCGGCTCCGCCGTTTTTTACATATTTACCAATCCAGCAGTCCCTCTTATCTGTTGATGGCCGGTATTGATAACGCGCTGCAATATGTGGAGGAAAAGGGAGCGGAGGCGTTTGCCGCCTTTGCCGCAAATTACGCAAGGCTGTTTCAAGAACTGTCAGAGTGCGGACATCTGCGCTTTCTGTCTCCGGAAGCGGGAAAACAGGATATCGGGAAATTGTTGATCTCTACAAAAATGACAAATATGTCAGGAAAGAAGCTTTACGATATCCTTTTACAAAAGTACCATCTGCAGCTGGAAATGGCTGCGGAGACTTACGCCCTCGCAATGTTTACTTTGAATGACACAAAAGAGGGGTATGAACGTTTGAAATCGGCTCTTTTAGAGATTGATAAAACATTGGAACGAAAAACATCGGATAAAAGCGGAGCTGATTGTCCGTCCGGGAGACTTTTTTTACAAAATCCGGCTTCGCCGGATACCGTTGGCGCTGTTTCGCTTGCCGCGGCCTGGGACGGGGAAAAGCGTTTTGTGAGACTGCAGGAGAGTCTGGGGCTTTTTGCAGGAGAATTTGTGAATCTATATCCGCCCGGAGTTCCTTTGTTAGCTCCCGGTGAGGTCATAACCGCTCAACTGATCAAAGATATCAAACGTTATTTAAAGTGCGGCCTCAAAGTGCAGGGTATTGAGGTCATGCAAAAGGAACTGCGGATCTGCGTTTTGTGTGACGATAAAGAATAGGAGAAACCCGGAGCGGAATCTTGAGAAACTAAGAGAGCGGAACGCTGAAACCATAAAATAAGGCAGGGGTATATGGCTTTGTAAGGGAAGGAAAAACTGAAAAAGCCAAAGGAGGGAGATAGACTGACATGAACAGGAAGACAAAGATCGTCTGTACCATAGGATCGGCCAGCGAGAGCGAAGAGAAACTGCGTCAGCTGATGCTGGCTGGGATGAACGTGGCAAGATTTAATTTTTCTCACGGTACGCACGAGGAAATGAAAGTGAAATATCAGCGCGTGAAAAAAGGCGACAGTGTTGTCATAACTGCGGGAGTGCCTTTGGGCATTGCGGGTAAAACAAATATGATTCATGTGGTTGAGGTAAGTTAGGCGTGGGAAAGATCGTATATCTTATGGGAAAGAGTTCTTCCGGCAAGGACACTATTTTTAAAAGGCTGCTGGAGGACAAAAAACTGGGGCTTCGGACGATTGTTCCGTATACGACCAGACCTATCCGCAGCGGCGAGCAGAACGGGGTGGAGTACTTCTTTACCGATGAGGAAGGCTTTCGGAGGCTAAAGGCGCAGGGAAAGATCATAGAGGAGCGCGCATACCAGACTTGCTACGGCCTTTGGCGTTACTTTACGCTGGATGACGGTCAGATCAGCTGGGATGGCGGTAATTATATCATGATCGGCACGCTGGAAGCTTATCTGAAACTGAAGGATTATTTTGGAGAGGACAAAGTCCTTCCGATTATGATAGAATTAGATGACGGGATCAGGCTGGAACGGGCACTGCAAAGGGAGAGAAATCAAAAATACCCTAAGTATGAGGAAATGTGCCGCAGGTTTCTGGCTGACAGCGAGGACTTTGCAGAAGAAAAAATACAGGCGGCGGGGATCCGGCATCGTTTTCAAAACGATAATCTAAAGCGGTGCCTGTCGGAAATTACAGAGTACATAATGGCGGATTGTGAAATCCCGGAAGGAGGGCGGGCATATGGAAATTAAAGTGGGGCAGGCGAGTCAGCCGGCGCCTGCGGAGCAGGTACAGACGACCCAGCCTGCAGATGGCACGTTTAAATTCATGCTTGCCAGCCATGTGGAAGAGGCGGAGCTTCAGGCAAGACTGCAGGGGCTGATGGAAGAGATTACCATGCAGGGGCAAAAGCTTGCCAAACGCCGCGATGTGAAGGACATGAAGCACTACCGGGGGCTGGTGAAAGAGTTTTTGAATGAGGTGGTGACAAGATCCCACTCTTTTTCCAGAGAGAATTTTCTGGACAGGCGGGGGCGTCACAGAGTGTACGGGATCATAAGGCTGGTGGATGAAAATCTGGACCAGCTGGCGCAGGAACTGATGAAAGATGAGCAGGATAATATTGCGATCCTGAATAAAATCGGGGAGATCGAGGGATTGCTTTTGGACATATTTACTTAGGAGACATTGCTCCGGTTAATTGCGAAGCAGTTTGCGGGAACAGTTAAAAGGTATTTTTAACCGTTCTTTAGCGCACAAAAGAGGGGGGACGGATTATGGCGGGATTTCAGGATATCATTGGACAGGAGCAGATCAAGGAGCACATGCGCAATGCGCTTTCCACGGGAAAAGTATCCCATGCATATATCATAAACGGGGAAAAATCTTCCGGCAAGGAATTTATTGCCCGCGTGTTCGCAATGGCGCTGCAATGCGAGCGGGGGGAAACGGAGCCCTGCCAGGAATGCCATTCCTGTAAACAGGCTCTTTCGGATAACCATCCGGACATTATCAGGGTGATGCATGAAAAGCCAAACAGTATCAGCGTGGACGATATCAGGGCGCAGGTCAACAATGATGTGGTCATCAAGCCTTACAGCGGGCCTCACAAGATTTATATCATCAATGAAGCGGAAAAGATGACCATACAGGCGCAGAACGCTTTGCTGAAAACCCTGGAAGAACCTCCTGAGTATACGGTTATTTTGCTGCTCACCTCCAATATCGATTCGCTGCTTCCCACCATTTTGAGCCGCTGCGTGGTATGGAACATGAAGCCCGTGGCGGATGAGCTGGTAAAGAAGTTTCTTATGCAGGAGATGGAAGTGCCGGATTATAAGGCGGATGTCTGCGTGGCGTTTGCCAGAGGGAACATTGGCAGGGCCAAGGCGCTGGCTTCCAGCGAAGAATTTGAGAACGTCAAGGCAGAGGCGTTGTCTCTCTTAAAATATATTCAGGATATGGAACTAAGCGAGATCATCGCGGCTGTCAAAAAGATTACGGAGTATAAGCTGGAGATCAACGATTATCTGGATATTATTGCCATCTGGTATCGGGATGCGCTTCTGTTCAAAGCCACAAGGGATGTCAATCATCTGGTATTCCGTGAGGAGCTTCCGGCTTTGAGAAGGACGGCGCAGCGCAGCAGTTATGAGGGCATTGAAACTATCATCAAAGCTTTGGAAAAAGCCAAGAAGCGCCTGGATGCCAACGTAAATTTTGAATTGACCATGGAACTTTTGATGCTGACGATTCAGGAGAACAGCTGATGGAGGTAAAAGAACACAATAATAAAAGAACGATTGTTATTGCATTCTTTTGCGTTGGCGTGCTGCTGCTTACGGCCGCATGGTATGGAATTAGCAGGCTCTCATCCTCGAGGGGCTGTCGGGATTATACGGTGCGGATGGAGCAGTATGTGTCTGAATATTCGGAGGATTATGAATATGATGCGGTGATCACAGTGGAATATCCCTGTCTGGAGGGACTTGCCTTAGAGGTTCAAAAGCAGTTGAACGGGCAGCTTTATGATGTTGCTATGGATCGCGTCAACTATTGGCATTTTGATCCCGATGAAAAGGTTAAGACATTCCAAAAGGAGTACTTTTCCATTTTCTGCAGCGATGTGCGCTGCCGCGTGGCGTTTCACAGTCAGTTTCTTCTGAGTGTGGATCTGTATGAGATTTACAGTACTTATAATCCTCTCTGGGAAGTAAAATGTACCAAAAGAGCGTTGAATGCCGATTTGATAACAGGCGATGTCTATCAATTAGAAGATGTTTTTATCATTGACCAAGCGTTTGCAGAACTGTGGTACAGGGCGCTGTGCGAGCAAACGGAAACGGATTTCAGCGAGGAAGACGAAGAAATATTTTTAAGCTGGTTTTTGCGGGAAGATGCGCAGTTAGAATCTGATTATGTGATCTGTCCATGGTTTTGTGTGGAAGAAAACGGAGAATTTACCATTGGGATTTCCGTGGATCCCAAAGCATCTGCAGGAGTATCCGGCAATGTGACCCCGCAGGACTGCTATGTTTTTGCACGGATCGCGAAAGAAGATCTGGAATCCTGCCGCAGGGAGGACAGTCCTTTCTGGAAGTTATACGAGAAATCGCAGTCTGCGGGGGAGGTCACAGAGTGCGCGGACAGAAGGGAACACATATGGTTTGGAGAAAACGGAAGCGTCTGGAGTTATTGGGAAAGCAACTGATCACGGCGGGGCTTTGCCTGTTAGTTGCTCTCAGCCTGCCTTTAACCAAAGTGCGCGCCGGGGGATGGACTTATGCGCTGGTTTACGGCAGTCAGGATCACGGAGGGGAAAATGATATAAAGCTTTACGAATCCGGCGAAAATTATCGGGTCGCGGCGGGGGATACGCTCTGGGAAATCGCCGAAAAGTGTTGGGGAGATGGGGAAAAGTACCGGGAACTGGCTAAACGCAATGCGGATGTGGTATCCGATCCCGACCTGATTTATCCCGATATGGTCTTGCAAATTAACAGGGAATGTTATATTGTAAATGATAAGCCGCGCTGTCAGGGCATTAATCTCCCTTGGGGCTGGACGGTAGGTTATCTGTCGGCAGGAGACTACTGGTCAAATTGCGCGGTGTCTGGTGATGACGGCGCATATATCGCCTGTGTGGAACAAAAAAGGCAGGAGGACACAGCGCTTACGCTGGAAGACTGGGAAGCATGTAAGCGTTCCATAGAAGCTTACGCGTCAGATCGCTGGGGAGAGAATGTAAAAGATTTCAATTTTGAACATTACCTGTCGGAGGCGGGCGACAATGTTTATCTGTATTCTTTTGTATACCTGTTAGACGGAGCGGAATATGGGCGGGCGGAGACTCTGGAGATCCATGCGTGTGTTGGCGTCAAAATGACACAATTTTCTCAGGCCCAGTTTATCGGTTTCGATTATGACGGGAACATTACCGACAGCGTCAGATATGTGACGGCGGCCTATGAGAGAAACACAGATTACAGCAGTTTTTCTGATGTGGCAATGGGACCCGTTGAAGAATGGGATATGAAGGGGCTTATTGAACCCTTTTCATGGATTCGCGGGTTTCATGACGCGAGACTGAGGGAGATATTGGGTATTCCCGCGCCGGAAGAGCCGGGCAGCCGGTCGCTTTTAAACCGTATTCACAGCGGGGCGCTGAGGTTAGGAAGATAAATCTGAAACGACACGGATGTCACAATCATCCGTTTACGCATTGCGGCTGATCTGCGGGCCGCGGAAAGGTATGGCGATCTATGGAAGAGACGGCAAAAGAAAAAACAGGACAGGAAGAGACGGCAAAAGAGAACACGGAAACCTTAAAAGACACAAGAAAGCACTTTTCCAGGCTGGGCGCAATGTTTGTGGTCGGAACCATTGCCATCACCGTGTTCCAGTCGGTGGTATTGTATCTGGTCCGGGTCCTGAAGCCCCAGTGGCTGTTAAACGGCGATATTGTTCTGACCGTTTCCATACTGCCTATGTATCTGCTGGGAATGCCCGTTCTGATTCTGCTGGTGAAAAGGATACCGGCTCAGAATGTGGAAAAAAAGAAAATGAAATGGTGGCAGTTTCCGGTGGCCGCCGTCATGTGTTTCGGGCTGGCGTACCTGGCTAATCTGGCGGGCCAGATCCTCACTATGTGGATCGGTATGCTCAAAGGCAGCGCGGTGCAGAATACGATCCTGGATGTGGCTACTTCCGTCAGTGTGCCGCTGGCGATCCTCTATATGGTGATCTGTGCGCCTGTCATGGAAGAATATGTGTTCCGTAAACTGATCGTTGACCGGACGGTGAGATATGGACAGGGAGTGTCTGTTGTGCTTTCGGGCCTGATGTTTGCGCTGTTTCACGGGAATCTGAACCAGTTTGTGTACGCTTTTGTGCTGGGAAGCTTTTTCGCTTTTCTGTACGTCAAGACCGGAAAGCTGCGGATCACCATTGCGTTACATGCGATATTTAATTTTGTGGGAAGCGTGCTGAGCATCAAGCTGGTGGAGATGGTCGATTTAGACGAATACCAGAGCATACTCTCCCAGGGGACGGATCCGGCGGCTTTAGCGGCCTATATGGAAGAAAACGCGCTGGGCTGGGCGCTTATGGCGCTGTTTGGGCTGTTCGTTATATGTATGATCCTGGCATCGATCATTCTGATGATCGTTTGTATTGTAATGAAAAAGTTTACGTTTGAGCGGGGACAGGTGGTCATCCCCAGGGGCAGACGTTTCTCCACGGTGATTTTAAACGTTGGAATGCTGGTATACTGCGTGATCTGGATTGCCGCGATCGTAATACAGCTGTTTGCGTAAGTCACAGGACCGGAAGAATCCGGCCAAAGAAAGGACGGGCCATGTATACATTTGAAAGCAGGATAAGGTACAGTGAGACAGACAGCAACGGGAAGCTTACGCTGGCTTCTCTCCTCAATTATTTTCAGGATTGTTCCACGTTTCACTCGGAAGATGTGAATCTTGGCATTGATTATCTGAAAAAAAATAATCTTGTCTGGGTGCTTTCCTCCTGGCAGATCGTAGTGGAACGCTATCCCGCGCTCTGCGAGCATGTGGTGATCGGCACACAGCCCTATGATATGAAAGGGTTTCTGGGTTACAGGAACTTTGCCATGTTGACGAAAGAAGGAGAGTATCTGGCGAAAGCCAATTCCATCTGGAGCCTGCTGGATCTGCAGGCAGGACGGCCGGTCCAGATCAGTGACGATATGGTACAGGGCTATACCATCGGGGAAAAGCTGGACATGGATTACGCTCCCAGAAAAATTGCTGTTCCCAAAGGAGGCCAGGCAGGCGATCCTGTGGTGGTAAAACAGCATCATCTGGATACTAACCATCATGTGAACAACGGGCAGTTTGTGGATATGGCCATGGATTTCCTGCCGGACGGCTTTGAGATCAGGCAGCTTCGGGCGGAATATAAAAAACAGGCGTTTTTAAATGATGTGCTTGTGCCGTATGTGAGCTCCGGACAGGATCAGGTGGTGGTTTCTTTAACGGATCAGGACGGCGCGCCGTATTTTGCGGCGGAATTTATGAGAAAGGAAAAGCGGACAGTATGATAAAACTAGGAGAAAAACAAACGTTATTTATTGTAAAAACCGTGGATTTTGGAGTTTATCTGTCGCCGGAGCAGGCGGATCCCGGGGATAGATCATCTTTCCGGGGAAAATCCGCTCCCAGGGATAGGTTCGCTTCCAAGGATAGGTTCGCTCCCAGGGATAGGTTTGCTCCCAGGGAGAGATCCGCCCCTTTGGAAAAGGTGCTTCTGCCCGCAAAACAGGTTCCTCCGGGCAGCAAGGAAGGAGATCCCCTGGAGGTTTTCGTTTATCGTGACTCCAGCGACAGGCTTATTGCCACTGTCAGGGAACCGAAACTGGTCATGGGGCAGGTGGCGGAGCTTAAGGTAGCTCAGGTAGGGAAAATAGGCGCATTTTTAGACTGGGGTCTGGAGAAGGACCTTTTTCTTCCCTATAAACAACAGAGAGGCCCCGTGGAGGAGGGAGACAGTGTGTTAGTGTCTCTCTATATCGACAAAAGCGACAGGTTGTGCGCTACAATGAATGTCTATGAAAATCTGCGCACGGACAGCCCCTATCAGGTGGATGACCAAGTTACAGGACGGGTTTATGAGATGAGCGATAATTTCGGAGCCTTTGTAGCGGTGGACAACATCTATTCCGCACTGATTCCCAAAAGGGAGCTGTATGGCCGTGTGAAACTGGGAGACCAGGTGACGGCAAGGGTAACGCAGGTCAAGGAAGATGGCAAGCTGGATTTAAGCATACGGGATAAGGCGTATCTGCAGATGTCTGTGGATGCGCAGGAACTGCTGGAACTGATTGACAGCTACGATGGCGTTCTGCCCTTCACGGACAAGGCTTCTCCGGAAGTGATCAAACAGGAGACGGGCATGAGTAAAAATGAATTTAAAAGGGCAGTGGGGCGGCTGTTAAAAGAGGGCAGGATCGAAATCGGAGAGAACGTAATCCGGCGGATCCCAAAGTGAAACAGAATTTTTTTATCAAATGACAAAAAATTTTTCAGTGCATCTGGTCAGAACGTGCCGGATGTGATATGATAGATGTAAATAAAGATTCAGGCGGAAAGGGGGGCGTTTACTATGGATATAGCTGGTGTGTCTTTAGGCGTGATGGGTTCTGCAACCATGTCGCAGATCGATCTGGCGGTTCTGGACAATGCAATGGAAACGGATGAGGCGATGGGCCGGGGGCTGTTGGAGATGATAGATTCTGCCGCTATGGAGAGGAGCGTTAATCCTGCGGTTGGCGGAAACTTTGACATGCGCATCTGACAGGCCGGTAATACGCGTTATCGGTGTTGCAGTACATGGCAATTTGTGGTAAACAGATGTGAGGCTGCCTGAAGGTAAGACTTTAGGCGGTCTTTTTATTTTGTTTCCGGCTCAGTCTGGCGAAGCGGCGAAAATCTGTTTTTTATGAATTTTTGTTAAGTTTCCTAAATTGCTATTGCTTTTTTATGTCGTTTTTTGTACTCTTTAAATGAAAGCGCTTTTGCATAAGTCAAAAGTCGGGGGAGCAGGAAATTATGATTTCAAACCAAATATTGCAAAGTACGGTAGAGGGATTAAAGGGGATTGCCAGAGTGGATCTTTGCGTGATGGACACAGATGGCAAGGAAGTCGCCTCCACCGCCGACATGGGGAAATGTTCCGGCGCCGCGGTGGAATTTGCCGCATCGCCTGCAGATTCTCAGGAAATTCAGGGGTATCAGTATTTTAAGGTCTATGATGAGCAGCAACTGGAATATATCCTGATTGCCGGAGGCGTTGGTGAAGACGTCTATATGATCGGCAAGATGGCGGCGTTCCAGCTGCAAAGTCTTCTGGTCGCTTACAAGGAACGTTTTGACAAAGATAATTTTATCAAAAATCTGCTGCTGGATAATTTATTGCTGGTAGATATCTACAGCAGAGCCAAGAAGCTCCATATCCAGACGGATATTGCAAGGGCGGTGCTGATTGTGGAATCCGGCGATGGACAGGACAGCAATGTGCTTGAACTGACGCGGGAACATCTTGGCGGCGGCAAAGATTTTGTCACTGCTGTGGACGAAAACAATGTCATCGTAGTCAAAGAACTTGCAGAGGACGATCCTGTCAGGGAGATTGACAAGGTCGCGGATTCTCTTGCGCATTTTCTTCAAAGGGAAGGCATTGAGAATATCAGGATCGCTTACGGCACGGTAATCTGTGAGATCAAAGAAGTCAGCCGTTCCTTTAAGGAGGCCAAAATGGCGCTGGATGTGGGGAAGATCTTTTTTGACGACAGGAAGATTATCGCTTACAGCGAGCTGGGGATCGGACGATTGATCTATCAGCTTCCCATACCTCTCTGTAAGATCTTTATCAAGGAGATCTTTGGCGGGAAGGGTCCGGATGAGTTTGATGAGGAAACTTTAACTACCATCCATAAATTTTTTGAGAACAGCCTTAACGTATCAGAGACCTCCAGACAGCTTTTTATTCACAGAAATACGCTGGTGTACCGTCTTGACAAGCTTCAAAAGTGCACGGGCCTGGATCTTCGTGTCTTTGAGGACGCTATTACCTTTAAGATTGCGCTGATGGTAGTCAAATATATGAAGTACATGGAAAATATTGATTTTTAAAAAACGACTGAAAGGGAAATCAATGACTGGCAAAGAATTACGGAGAAGAAGACGGGAGCAGATGATAGAGGAGAATGGCGTGATCTATCTGGATAACGTGAGCAAGTCTTACTCGAAAGGCGCTCCTGCTTTGAACGGCGTTACATTAAGTATCGGGAAAGGGGAATTTGTCTTTATCGTGGGGGACAGCGGTTCCGGCAAATCCACATTGATCAAGCTTCTGCTGCGTGAATTGACAGCTACCAGCGGCAACGTCTATGTGATGGGAAATGATCTCACCAGGCTGCGTCATAGTCAGATCCCGAAATTTCGCCGCAATCTGGGTGTGGTATTTCAGGATTTCCGTCTTTTAAACGACAGAAACGTGTATGAAAATGTCGCTTTTGCGCAACGTATCGTGGAGACTCCGGGAAAAGTGATCAGAAGGAATGTGCCTGCGATTCTGGCTACCGTGGGGCTTGCGGGGAAGTATAAAGCTAAGACCACGCAGCTTTCCGGCGGTGAGCAGCAGAGAGTGGCATTAGCCAGAGCGCTGGTAAACAATCCTTCTATTTTGCTGGCGGATGAGCCTACGGGTAACCTGGACCCCAAGAATTCATGGGAGATCATGAAACTTTTGGAGGAGATCAATGAGAGCGGCACAACAGTGGTTGTTGTCACCCACAACCGCGAGATCGTCAATGCCATGCGCAAGCGAGTGGTTACTATGAAAAAAGGCGTCATTGTAAATGATGAAGAGGGGGGAGAGTATCTGGATGAAGATTAGTAGTTTGTTTTATACCATCAGGCAGGGCTTCGCCAATATTTTCCGCAACAAGTGGTATTCGCTCGCCTCTATAGCAACGATCTCAGCCTGCCTGTTTTTGTTCGGATTGTTTTATGCCATTGTGGCGAATTTTCAACATATTGTGAAAACTGCGGAGGAAGGAGTCTCCGTGGTGGTTTTTTTCCATTATGAAGGAGACGGCAAGGATGGAGCCGACTGCGGCCCTCATGTGATCCCCTCCGAGCAGCGCCTGGAGGAAATCGGGCAGCTGATCGCCGCAAGGGCGGAGGTTTCCGAGGTAAAATTCATTTCCGATGACGAAGCATGGAAAAAGTTTACGGAAGATTATTACGGGGACAGCTATGACCCTGCCGGTTTTCCCGAGAATCCTCTGACGGGTATGGACAGTTATGAAGTCTATCTCAGCGATGTTTCCATGCAGAGCGCACTGGTGACCTGGCTGGAGTCCATACCGGAGGTGCGAATGGTCAGATATTCGGAGCTGACGGCCAACACGCTGAGCGGAGTCAACCTGCTGATTGCCTATGTGTCTTTGGGGATCATCGTTATCCTGCTGGCTGTCAGCATTTTCCTGATCAGCAATACCGTGGCTATTGGCATTTCCGTGCGGGCTACGGAGATCAATATCATGAAATATATTGGCGCCACGGACTTTTTCGTCAGAGCACCTTTTGTGCTGGAAGGTATGATCATCGGACTTTTGGGGGCGGCCCTTCCGCTGTGGATCATTTACAGTATTTATAATTATGCCTTGTCTTATGTGATAGAACGGTTTACGGTTCTCAGCGGTTTCTTAAATTTCCTGTCGGTGGATGACATTTTCAGAATCCTGACACCCGTGTCACTTGTGGTGGGAGTCGGGATCGGATTTTTGGGCAGCTTTTCAACCGTGCGTAAGCATCTTCAAGTATAAAGCAGGAGCCTATGAAGAAACGATTATTGTATATTTGTTTTATCTTGTGCCTGTGTTTTTTCGCCTGTGAAGAAATTGCGGTCTCTGCCGCCGGTACTGCTTCTTCTGTCACTTCCGAGAGCATTCAGGAGAAAGAGGCGCAGATCAATCAGGCGCAAAAAGAAAAGAAGGCGTTGGAAGAAAGCCTCAGCAATCTGCAGAGTATCAAAAAGGAGCTGGAGACAAAGAAAACAGATCTGAAAGAATATGTGCGTCAGCTGGACGCCTCATTGATGGAAATGGAGCGGAATATCACTGATTTGAAACAGCAGATCAGCGCCAAAGAGGAAGAGATCAGTCAGACCGAAGATGAGCTGGAAGCTGCTATGGCTCAGGAAGAAAAACAGAAAGAATCCATGACGGCACGCATAAGATTTGTATATGAGACTGGAAATTCCTATTTTCTGGAAATACTGTTAAAGTCTTCCGGTTTCAGCGATTTTTTGAATAAAGCGGATTATATGGAAAAAGTGATGGATTACGACCGCCGGATGCTGCAGGATTATCAGGATGTGCGGGCGTACATCGAACTCTGTATAGAGGATTTGGAACTGGAGAAGCAGATTCTGGATCAGGCCAGGTACAATGTGGAACTGGAACAACAAAATCTGGAAGATCTGATAGATCAAAAGACAAAAGATATCACCAGTTATGAAACGGATATCCAGAATAAAGACAAGGCCATTCGGGAGTACGAGGAGGAGATCAAGGCCCAGAATGCCGAGATTGCGGCATGGGAGGCGGCTATCGCCGAGGAAAAGAAAAAGATCATCGCCGAAAATGGGAAAGTGCTCTCCTATGACAATGGCGCTTTTAAATTCCCGCTGGCTTCTTATACCAGAGTGTCGGATGACTATGGTATGAGGATCCATCCCACGCTGGGCGTGGAACAGTTTCACAATGGCGTTGATTTTGCTTCTCCTAAGGGCACCGCTATTTACGCGGCGTACGATGGGGTGGTGGCAGCGGCATCTTACAGCGCAAGCATGGGGAATTATGTGATGATCGATCACGGCGATGGCCTGTATACGATCTACATGCATGCCTCGGCGCTTTATGTGAAAAAGGGAGATGCGGTGGCACGGGGCGATACCATCGCGGCAGTGGGCAGCACCGGACGCTCTACCGGAAATCATCTGCATTTCAGCGTAAGACTTAACGGTGAGTACACCTCCCCCTGGAATTACCTGAGTCAATAGAAAACTGTTGGAAAATAATTTTGCAAAATCGCATAGAGACCGATTTTGGCTTCGCGGCGCACAGCTGAACTGTTGCGAAGAAACAAATCAGAAAACGGGAACAGAAAAGGAAGGGAATCTGCATGGACGAAAATAAAAGTTATTTTGACCATATTTCATCGGATGGGGCGGACAATTCTGAGGGAAACCAGCCCGTGATCTATTCCGGACCGCAGACGAAGTCCCACAAGCCGGAAGAGGAACCCAGGGGAAGCGGCAAGGGACTGTTCTTTGGCGGCATGGTTCTGGGACTTGCGGCGGCGTTTTTGATCTTTGCCATTGCATGCATTGGTTTCGGCCTGCAAAATTCTGTGCAGCAGCTGGTGGAGGCGCCATCGGTCGATGAATCAAAAGAAGATACCGCTATTAATTCCGATCTGATCTCAAAGCTTAAGGCGCTGGAGGATACCATAGACAAATATTATTATCTGGACGAAGTCACGGACGAGGAGATGCAGACCGGAATCTACAGAGGCATGATGAATTCCCTGGGAGATCCCTATTCGGAATATTATTCCGCCGAGGAACTGACGGAGCTGATGGAGCAGACGGAAGGGGTCTATTACGGGATCGGAGCCTATATCGAACTGGATACGGAAACCGGTTTCCCCAAGATCAACGGTGTGATCGCGGGAGCCCCCGCGGAGGAGGCGGATCTGCGCGCCAACGATATCATTTACGAGGTGGACGGAGAATCCACATATGGCCTGTCCCTGACAGAGGTTGTTTCTCTGATCAAGGGTCCCGAAAATACGGATGTAGTGCTGACGATCGTCAGAGAGGGCGAAGCGGATTACATGGATGTCACCGTTGGCCGCAGGCAGGTGGAAACCCCTACCGTTACGCTGGAAATGCTGGAAGACGGCATGGCGTATATACAGGTTACGGAATTTGACGAAGTGTCCATAGATCAGTTCGCGGATGCGTTGGCTACGGCAAAGGGTTCCGGTATGAAGGGTATGATCCTCGATCTGCGCGCTAACCCCGGAGGAAGTCTGAATGCGGTGGTGGAGATGGCAAGGATGATTCTGCCGGAGGGTATGATCGTTTATACCGAGGATAAGAACGGCAAACGGATTGAATATACCTGTGACGGTAAGCGGCAGTTGGATAAGCCTCTGGTTGTGCTGATAGACTCCAATTCCGCCAGCGCCTCCGAGATTATGGCAGGAGCGATCAAGGATCATGGAATCGGCACGCTGGTGGGGACCACCACATTCGGAAAAGGTATTGTGCAGCAGATCATCCCTTTCCGGGATGGTTCGGCTGTAAAGATCACGATCAGCGCTTACTATACGCCTGATGGCAACAACATCCACGGGATCGGCATTGCTCCCGATGTGGAGGTGCCTTTTGACGGAGAAGCGTATTACGGAAGCGAGGATCATCCGGATAATCAGCTGGAAAAAGCCAAGGAAGTACTGCGGGAACTTATGGAATAGCAGGAAGGGCCGGAGGATGCTTGTAACAGGACGAATGAGCGGCGTGTTAGTGTATCAATGCCGCTCATTTCCTTATTATATTGGTCAGGAAAATATTTCCGGATATCAGGCGATCAGGGGTAACGTTCAGACAGGGAGTTCTATTGACAAACAAAACAAATGTTCGTATAATAATTTTGCTCCGTATTTGTCGATTTTGGTATCAACCTATGGATTGTGGTATCATGCGCCCGGTCCATCCGGATTCAGACGATGCTTTAGAGCGGACAAAACGATGACAGATGACTTGAATTCATCGCGAGAGATTTAATTTTGGAGGTGATTCTGGCTCCATGTTGTTCAAATTGCACAGTGAATACCAGCCTACCGGCGACCAGCCGCAGGCTATAGAAGCTCTGGTAAAAGGCTTCAGGGAAGGCAACCAATTCCAGACTTTACTGGGGGTTACGGGCTCCGGAAAGACATTTACCATGGCGAATGTCATAGAACAGCTGCAGAAGCCCACGTTGATCATTGCGCACAATAAAACGCTGGCGGCCCAGCTCTACGGCGAGTTTAAAGAGTTTTTCCCCGAGAACGCGGTGGAGTATTTTGTGTCCTACTATGATTATTACCAGCCGGAGGCTTATGTGCCTTCTTCCGACACTTATATCGCCAAAGATTCCGCCATCAATGATGAAATCGATAAGCTGCGGCTTTCCGCTACTGCGTCCCTCACCGAGAGAAAGGATGTCATTGTGGTTGCCAGCGTGTCCTGTATTTACGGTCTGGGAAGCCCCGATGAATATCAGGATATGGTGGTCTCCTTAAGGCCGGGGATGACCAAGGACAGAGATCAGGTGCTGCGGGAACTGGTGGATATCCAGTACACCCGGAATGAGATGGATCTGCAGCGCGGCTGCTTCAGGGTGCACGGTGATGTGTTGGAAGTGTATCCCGCGCAGGGCGGCGATTATTTTATCCGAATCGAATTTTTTGGCGATGAGATCGACAGGATCGCGGAGGTGGAACCTCTCTCGGGAAAGGTGCATGCGGAACTGAATCATATCGCTATTTTTCCCGCTTCTCACTATGTGGTGTCTCAGGACAAGATCAAAAAAGCCTGTGATGAGATCGAGAAGGAGATGGAGGAGCGGGTGCGTTTTTTTCAGGGGGAGGATAAGCTGATCGAGGCCCAGCGCATTGCGGAGAGAACGAACTTCGATGTGGAGATGCTGCGGGAGACGGGATTTTGCTCCGGCATTGAAAATTATTCCAGACATTTAAACGGCATGAAGCCGGGAGAACCGCCCATGACGCTGATGGACTTTTTCAAGGATGACTATCTGATCATTATCGATGAGTCTCACATGACGATCCCTCAGATCAGGGGTATGTACGCGGGGGACCGCTCCCGCAAGACTACGCTGGTAGACTACGGATTCAGGCTGCCTTCGGCGCTGGACAACCGGCCGTTAAATTTTGAGGAGTTTGAGGCCCATATCGATCAGATGCTGTTTGTGTCCGCAACGCCCTCCGATTATGAGGCGGAGCATGAACTGCTGCGCACGGAACAGATCATCCGCCCTACGGGGCTTTTAGATCCCAGGGTGGATGTGCGGCCTGTAGAAGGTCAGATTGATGATCTGATCGGCGAAGTCAACAGGGAAGTGGACAAGCACAATAAAGTTCTAATCACCACGCTGACTAAGCGCATGGCGGAAGATCTGACCGATTACATGAAAGAGGTGGGTATCCGGGTGAAATATCTTCACTCCGACATTGATACGCTGGAACGGGCCCAGATCATCCGCGATATGCGTCTGGATGTATTTGATGTGCTGGTGGGGATCAATCTTTTGAGGGAGGGATTGGATATCCCGGAGATCTCTCTGGTAGCCATTCTGGATGCGGACAAGGAAGGATTCCTGCGAAGCAGCACCTCTCTGATCCAGACCATCGGGCGGGCGGCGAGGAATGCGGACGGTCATGTGGTCATGTACGCGGATACTATCACGGATTCCATGCGGGTGGCGCTGGATGAGACCAGCCGCAGACGGCAGATCCAGATGCAATACAACGAAGAACACAATATCACGCCCCAGTCGATCAAAAAGGCCGTCCGTGACCTGATCAGCATTTCCAAGGTCATCGCCAAGGAGGAGATGCGGTTTGAGAAAGATCCGGAATCCATGGATCGCAAGGAGCTGGAGAAGCTGATCGCGGATATTCAGAAGAAGATGCAGCGGGCTGCGGCGGATCTGAATTTCGAGGCCGCGGCGGAACTCAGGGATAAAATGATCGAGCTGAAGCGGAACCTGCAGAATCTGGACGAGGAATAAAGCCGTAAAGACGGCCGATGGGACTGGAAAGAGGAGCGGGCCAAAGTCCGGAAGCGGGCTGCCGTGGAAAGCTTCTCGCGATAGGAACCCGGCCTCCGGCGGCAGAATGCCAGGAGAGCTGAAAGGAAAGTTTAAGTGAAAAGCAAATGTTCCAATATGGATCGGTATGCGTGCTAAAAGCACGCCAGGAGTATAATCATGGAAGAAATTAAGAAAATGCGTCCCAGGGAATACATTAAGGTGCGGGGAGCCTGCGAAAACAATCTGCAGAATATCGATGTGGATATTCCCAGAAATGAGCTTGTGGTTCTGACAGGAATGTCAGGTTCTGGAAAATCATCTCTGGCGTTCGACACGATTTACGCGGAGGGGCAGCGGCGCTATATGGAATCGCTGTCCTCCTACGCCAGAATGTTTCTGGGGCAGATGGAAAAACCAAATGTGGAGAGGATCGATGGCTTGTCTCCGGCTATTTCCATCGATCAGAAATCAACGAACAGAAATCCCCGTTCCACGGTGGGTACGGTGACGGAGATTTATGATTATTTCCGCCTCCTTTACGCCAGGATCGGCATTCCCCACTGTCCGAACTGCGGCAGGGAGATCGCCAGGCAGACGGTGGACCAGATGGTGGACCAGATCATGAAACTGGGGCAGGGGACGAAAATCCAGCTTCTCGCGCCGGTAGTCAGGGGGCGCAAGGGGCAGCATGAGAAGGTGCTGGACCGGGCCAGAAAGAGCGGATATGTCCGCGTGAGGATCGATGGCAGCCTGTACGAGCTGACGGAGGAAATCTCACTGGACAAGAATATCAAACATAATATTGAAATCGTGGTAGACCGGCTGGTGGTAAAGGAAGGCATTGAGCGGCGTCTGGCGGATTCCATTGAAAATGTGCTGGCGCTTTCCGAAGGACTTCTTCTGGTGGATGTGATCGATGGAGAGCCCCTGACTTTCAGCCAGAGTTTTTCCTGCCCTGACTGCGGGATCGGCATCAGTGAGATCGAGCCCAGAAGCTTTTCCTTTAACAATCCCTTCGGCGCCTGCCCGGAATGCTTTGGACTGGGCTACAAGATGGAATTTGATGAGGAACTGATGATACCCGACCGGAAACTGAGCATCAATCAGGGAGCGATCGTTGTCACGGGCTGGCAGTCCTGCACCGATAAATCCAGCTTTACCAACGCGGTCCTGCAGGCGCTGTGCAGGGAGTACCATTTTGATCTGGATACGCCCTTTGAGCAGTATCCGGAAAAGATCAGAAACATCCTGCTCCATGGAACAGGCGGGAAAGAAGTGGAAGTGCATTATCAGGGGCAGCGCGGGAGAGGCATCTACCCCGTAGCCTTTGAGGGGCTGATCAAAAATGTGGAAAGAAAGTATAAAGAGACATTTTCCGATCTCATGAAGCAGGAGTATGAAAGTTTTATGCGGA
The DNA here is from genome assembly GCA_947629645.1 of uncultured Acetatifactor sp. Taxonomy (GTDB): domain Bacteria; phylum Bacillota; class Clostridia; order Lachnospirales; family Lachnospiraceae; genus Acetatifactor. The sequence goes on from CANREV010000027.1 coordinate 23,072, forward strand.
TCACGCCCTGCAAAGAGTGCAAAGGCATGCGTCTGAAAAAAGAAGCGCTGGCCGTGACGGTGTGTGACAAGAATATTTATGAGATTACCTCATTATCGATCAGGGATCTGTATGATTTTATCAATGGGATGGAACTCACCAGTCAACAGCAGCTCATCGGTAAGCAGATTTTGAAAGAAATCCGCGCCAGAGTGGGATTCCTGGTGGATGTGGGTCTGGATTATCTCTCCCTGTCCAGAGCAACGGGGACGCTCTCCGGCGGCGAGTCCCAGAGGATCCGTCTGGCGACCCAGATCGGTTCCGGTCTGGTGGGCGTCTGCTATATTCTGGATGAGCCCAGCATCGGCCTTCATCAGAGAGATAATGACAAGCTTTTAAATACGCTGAAAAATCTCCGCGATCTGGGGAATACCCTGATCGTGGTGGAGCATGATGAGGATACCATGCGCGCGGCGGATTATGTGGTGGATATCGGTCCCGGCGCAGGCTCTCACGGCGGCCGGGTGGTGGCCTGCGGCACGGCGGAGGAGATCATGAAAGTGCCGGAGTCTGTCACGGGGAAATATCTGAGCGGAGAGTGGATGATCCCCGTCCCCGAAAAACGCAGGCAGCCTGCAGGGTGGCTGAAAGTCCTGGGGGCGCAGGAGAATAATCTGAAAAACATTAACGTGGAATTCCCCCTGGGCGTTATGACCTGCGTTACCGGCGTATCCGGTTCCGGCAAGAGCTCTCTGGTCAATGAGATCCTGTATAAGCGTCTGGCGAGAGATTTAAACAGAGCCAGATGTATTCCGGGAAAGCACAGAGGAATAGAGGGCTTGGAACAGCTGGACAAAGTCATCAACATCGACCAGTCGCCCATCGGGCGGACGCCCCGCTCCAATCCTGCCACTTACACCGGCGTGTTCGATCAGATTCGTGATCTTTTCGCCTCCACCGCGGACGCCAAGGCCAGGGGCTATGGGAAAGGGCGTTTCAGCTTCAATGTAAAAGGGGGCCGGTGCGAAGCCTGCGGCGGGGACGGCATCATCAAGATAGAAATGCACTTTCTGCCGGATGTGTATGTGCCCTGCGAGGTCTGTGGCGGCAAGCGGTACAACAGGGAAACTTTGGAAGTAAAATACAAAGGGAAGAGCATTTTTGACGTGCTGGACATGACGGTGGAGGAGGCGCTTCCTTTCTTTGACAATCTGCCCTCCATCCGGAATAAATTACAGACGCTTTACGATGTGGGACTGTCCTATATCAAACTGGGACAGCCTTCCACGGAGCTTTCGGGAGGGGAGGCCCAGCGGATCAAGCTGGCAACGGAGCTGTCTAAGCGCAGTACGGGCAAGACCATCTATATTCTGGACGAGCCTACGACAGGGCTGCATTTTGCGGATGTGCACAAACTGGTGGAGATCCTCCACAGGCTGGCGGACGGCGGAAACACGGTGGTGGTGATCGAACATAATCTGGATGTGATCAAGACGGCGGATTATATTCTGGACATCGGTCCCGAGGGCGGCGACCGGGGAGGCACGGTCATTGCCAAAGGCACGCCGGAACAGGTGGCGAAAAACAAGAAATCTTATACGGGCATGTATATTAAAAAAATGCTGGAGAAGAAAAAGAAGCCTTAACAATCGTAACGCAGCGCTCCGATTTTTTAAAAACGCCGGAAAAAGATAAAGAAATTTAAAAAACAGGACGATATAATTTTACATATATGATACTCTTTGAAAAAAAATAATAAAATGCTATGAATTTGAAACGATTTCGGTTATAATAAATTGTGTATGACTGCGTTTACGGACTGAATACGTCAGATAAAGATAATGAGATAGAATCGAAAGGGGTAAAAACATGCAGTGCACAGATATCGGAATCGATTTGGGTACAGCCAGCATTTTGGTATATATCAGAGGGAAAGGCGTTGTACTGAAGGAGCCCTCTGTTGTGGCGTTTGACAGAGACACCAACAAGATCAAGGCTATCGGCGAGGATGCCAGACTGATGCTGGGAAGGACGCCCGGCAATATTGTTGCGGTTCGTCCTCTGAGACAGGGCGTGATCTCCGATTACACTGTGACGGAAAAAATGATGAAATACTTCATTCAGAAGGCGTTGGGCCGGAGAACATTCCGGAAACCGCGGATTGCGGTCTGTGTTCCCAGCGGCGTCACAGAAGTCGAAAAGAAAGCGGTGGAGGACGCTACTTATCAGGCGGGGGCCAGGGAAGTGGCCATTATTGAGGAGCCCATTGCGGCGGCCATCGGCGCAGGCATCGATATTTCAAAGCCCTGCGGCAACATGATTGTGGATATCGGGGGCGGTACATCCGACATCGCGGTGATTTCACTGGGAGGAACTGTTGTAAGCGCTTCCATCAAGATCGCGGGAGATGACTTTGACGAAGCGATTGTCCGCTATATGAGGAAAAAGCACAATCTTCTGATCGGCGAGAGGACGGCGGAGGATCTGAAGATTAAGATCGGTTCCGCGTACCGGAGAGCCGAGATTGATTACATGGACGTGAGAGGCCGCAATCTGGTCACCGGCCTTCCCAAGACGGTGAAAGTGTCATCAGAGGAAACGGAGGAGGCTCTCCGTGAGACTACAGCGCAGATCGTAGAGACGATTCATAGCGTTCTGGAAAAGACGCCGCCCGAGCTGGCGGCTGATATTGCCGACAGAGGCATCGTGCTCACCGGCGGCGGAAGTCTGTTAAGAGGATTGGAAGATCTGATCTCCGCCAAGACGGGCATCAATACCATGACGGCGGAAGACCCCATGACAGCGGTGGCCATCGGTACCGGAAGGTATGTGGAATTTTTATCCGGCTACCGGGAGGAATAGAGACAACGGTTCATCCGGAGGCTGAACTGTTGCGGGCAGAGTGGTTTAGTACAGAAAGGAGAAAGCTCCATGCTGAAGGGTTTATACACAGCATATACGGGAATGATCAACGAACAGCACAGGATGGATACCATGACCAATAATCTGGCGAACGTATCCACGGTTGGCTTTAAAAAAGAAGGGGCTACCAGCCGTTCGTTTGAAGATGTCCTTACGGTAAAGATCAAGGATGCGTCTATGGGCAGTACCCGCATTACGCAGCCTTTAGGTTATGACAATCCGGGCGTCAAGATCGGAGAGAACTATACGGATTACGGACAGGGTTCTTTCCGCATTACAGACAATACTTATGACCTTGCGCTGGCAGGGGAAGGTTTCTTTGCAATTCAATATACCAATAAAGCGGGAGAGACTTCCACCATGTATACCAGAAACGGCCAGTTTACCTTGACAAGGGACGGCTATCTGACAACGGAGGACGGCGATTATGTGCTGGATACACAGAATAACCGGATTCGTCTGAATACGCTTCAGGATGCCAAAATTGCGAATGACGGTACGATTTACCAGAATGATGCCGCCGTTGCAAGGATTCAGGTGACAGATTTTCAGGATTACAATTATCTGGAAAAATATGCCGAAACATATTACCGCCCCATGGAGGGAGCGAGGACCATCAACGCTGATGCGGAGGTAAAATCCGGTTATCTGGAGATGGCAAATGTGAATATCGTGTCCGAGATGGTGAATCTGATCGCGATTTCCAGACAGTACGAGAGCAACCAGAAAATTATACAGACCTATGACGATTCGCTGAATATCGCGGTGAACCAGTTGGGAAAACTGCAGGGCTGATAGTCTGACAGCGTCATAACATGGCGCATGGAAACGTAAGAAGGGAGATACATATATGGTACGGAGCTTATGGACGGCAGCAACGGGCATGATCGCCCAACAGACAAATATCGATACCATCGCCAACAATCTGGCGAACGTAAATACGCAGGGGTATAAAACTCAGGTAAATGAATTTAAGACCCTTTTGTATCAGACGCTTCAGACGGAGACAACTACCGCCAACGGCGCACAGAAGCCTGTCGGAGCGCAGGTAGGCCTCGGCACCCGAAACTCGGCGATCACATCCATATTCAGGAAGGGAAATTTATACGCTTCCGAGAGCGAGACCGCATTTGCCATTGACGGCAAGGGTTTCTTTGCGGTGAGAGGGGAAGACGGAAATACCTATTATACCAGAAACGGAGACCTGAAATTTGCCTTGGCGGAGGGCGGAAATATGTTGTCCGATTCGGACGGCAGGCCGGTGTTAAGCACTACAGGACAGCCCATTATTTTAAACAGTCAGTATATTCTGAGCAATATTACCGTGTCAAAGGACGGGCAGCTTTGCTATCCTGATGAGCAGTTCAATCCGCAGCCCATCGGCGTGACGATCGGCGTATTTCAGTTCAATAATCCTAATGGCCTGGAAAAGCTGGGCGACAGCCTTTACGGACAGACGGCGGCCAGCGGAGCGGCCATCAATGAAGCTACGAATGCTAATGTGCAGCGAAGCGACATCATTCAGGGCTATCTGGAAGGTTCCAATGTGCAGGTAGTGGATGAGATGGTAAACATGATCGTGGCGCAGCGCGCTTACGAATTGAATTCCAAGGCCATCACCACTTCTGATGAAATGCTGCAGCAGGCGAACAACCTGAGGCGTTAAGGGGAAACAGGGAGGTAACATATGGATTTTAGCAGTGTGACGAACATGTATGCGGATACATATGCCAACGCCGCAAACCAGGCGGCGGACAAACTTCAGAATAAGCTGAACGGGGCGGATTACACAAAAGCCACCGATACCGAGCTGATGGATGCCTGCAAACAGTTTGAAGCATACTTTATAGAACAGATGTTCAAGGAAATGGTGAAGACCATTCCTTCTGAATCCGATGGTTCCGGGTCTGTGAATTCCATGCTGGATTACTATAAGGATCAGATGGTGCAGAATATTGCGGAGGAGACAGCCGACCAGAACGGGGGCTTAGGTCTGGCTCAGATGTTGTACGAGCAGATGCGCCGCAATTACGGATTGGATAGCGTCAGCGGGGAGGCGGCTGCAGAGCAGCTGTAAGTAAATGAACGGAATGGGGCTGCCGTCTGTCGGCAGCCTTCCTTATCTTATGAGAATGCGCACGAATCGAATGCGCGGCGGGGCACGTCTTTAAGGGGTTCTGTATGACAGAAATCAACGGATATGTGGAACATATCATTTTCCAAAACAGTACAAATGGATATACAGTGTTGAATCTGGTGACAGGTGATGAGGAAATCACCTGTGTCGGTCCCTGCAAAGGATTGTCCGCAGGGGAAAATATCTCGGCTCAGGGCGATTTTATTGAGCATCCTGTCTATGGAAGACAGTTTAAACTGGTCAGTTATCAGGTGGTCGCGCCGAAGGATCGCCTCGGTATGGAACGTTATCTTGGCTCCGGAGCGGTAAAAGGCGTGGGGGCCGCATTGGCGGCGAGGATCGTGAAGAAATTCGGAGATGATACTTTCCGTATTATTGAGGAAGAGCCGGAGCGATTGGCGGAGATCAAAGGCATCAGTCTGCGCAAAGCGCAGGAGATCGCCGTGCAGATGGAGGAGAAGAAAGATCTGAGAGAGGCATTGGTCTATCTGCAGCAGTTTGGATTTTCCAACACGATGGCGGTGAGGATCTATGACACTTATGGTATGGAGCTGTACGCCGTGATGAGGGAGAATCCTTATCGTCTTGCGGAGGATGTGCCCGGCATTGGTTTTAAAATGGCGGATGAATTGGCGGCGAAGCTGGGGATACGCATGGATTCCGATTACCGTATCCAAAGCGGCGTGTTCTATACGCTGCTTCAGTCCGTTGGAGAGGGACATTGTTACCTCCCTGTGGAGATCCTTCTTGACAGGGCGAATATGCTGCTTGGGGTGGCGCAGGAAGATATCCGCCCTCAGTTGGATAATATGGTGATGGATAAGAAACTGGTGATTAAGGGAAACTGTGTCTTTGCTTCCGCCTTTTATTATGCGGAGCTGAATTGCGCCAGAATGCTGATGGAACTTAATATTCCTATGGCGGAGGCGGAAAATCTGCCTTCCCAGGAGGCTGCCATTGAAAAGCAGATGGAACGTATCGCCAAGGAACAGCATATGGTACTGGATGAGATTCAGCTTCATGCTGTGATGGAAAGTATCCATAACGGGCTCTTTATTCTGTCCGGCGGTCCGGGGACCGGAAAAACCACCACGATCAATATGATGATCCGCTATTTTGAATCTGCCGGACAGGATATCTTTCTGGCGGCGCCTACGGGGAGGGCGGCAAAGCGCATGACGGAGGCCACTGGATATGAAGCCAGAACAATCCACCGGATGCTGGAATTAAACGGCGGACTGTCGGATGAGGAAAGGGGTAAAGTGCGCTTTGAGAGAAACGCGGAAAATCCTCTGGAGGCAGATGTAATCATCATAGATGAAATGTCCATGGTGGATATCAGACTGTTTCAATCGCTTCTTGGAGCCATTGCGCCGGGCACCAGACTGATTCTGGTGGGTGACGTGAACCAGCTTCCCAGCGTGGGAGCCGGACAGGTGCTGCGGGATCTGATTGGCAGCGGCGTTTTTCATACGGTGGAGCTTAAGAGGATCTTCCGGCAGGCGGAAGAAAGCGACATTGTTGTCAATGCGCACCGCATCAACAGAGGGGAGCAGATTTCCATGGACAATAAGTCCAGGGATTTCTTTATGCTGGAGAGAAATGACGTTAATGTCATCTATAAACATACCATACAGCTGATCCTGGAAAAACTGCCTAAATATGTAAACGCAACGCCCTTTGATATTCAGGTGCTGACGCCTATGAGAAAGGGAAGCCTCGGGTGTGAAACGCTCAACGGCATACTGCAGCGCTACCTGAATCCTCCTCATCCCCAAAAGCGGGAACATGCTGACGGCGATACCATCTACCGGGAGGGGGATAAGGTGATGCAGGTGAAGAATAACTATCAGCTGGAATGGGAGATCGTGAGCCGGTATCATATTCCCGTTGAAAGAGGAATGGGAATCTTTAACGGCGATATGGGACGCATTTTGGAGATCAATGAAGATGCCGCAACGATGATCGTGGAATACGATGAGCAGAAGCGGGTGACTTATCCTTTTTCCCTGCTGGATGAACTGGAATTGGCCTATGCTGTCACCATTCACAAATCCCAGGGAAGCGAATATCCGGCGGTGATCCTGCCGCTGTTGTCCGGTCCCAGGATGCTGTTTAACAGAAATCTGCTCTACACCGGGATCACCCGGGCCAGAAACTGTGTCACGATTCTGGGCAGCGCCGCCACAGTGAGGGCTATGATTGACAATGTCAGCGAAAACAAACGCTATACAGCGTTAGCGGACAGAATCAGGGAAATGGCCATGACAGAGACGGCAGGGTGACATCGCAAAGGCTTTGATGCAAAGTCGGAGAAATGCCGTAAAATGGGTAGGACGCAGAAGAAGCGCGAAAGGCAATGAACACGGAAAGAACGTGCGGTAATATAAGGCGAAAAGCGCAGAAGGAGGATTGACATAAGCACAAGACAGAAAATCAAAACAAAAAGCGGCAGTCAAAGTCAGTATGGCGGCGGGGGAAAACGGATGCCCGCCATATCCGGAATTGCCAAAAGAATCAAAGGCGGCATAGGGGAAAATAAGATCGTAAAAACAGCGGTCCGGCTGTTGTTTCCCCTCAGATGTCCCGTCTGCGATGGAATCGTCTCTCCTTCGGGGGAAAAGATCTGCGTGGAATGCATGAATCAGCTGAAACTGCTGACTCCGCCATGGTGCATGAAATGCGGGAAAAAACTAATGGGAGAGCGGGAATTTTGCAGTGATTGCAGAAACAGAAAGCATGAATTTGTGCGGGGGAGGGCACTCTATGAGTATGAGAGCGTTTCCGCTTCCATCTATCGCTTAAAATATGGGAAGAGGCAGGAGTACGCCGATTTTTTCGGGGAGGAAATCGTCCGGTATCTTGGGGATTTTCTGGAACATGTGAAACCGGATGCCCTGATTCCCATTCCGCTTCATAAGAAGCGCCTTTCTAAGCGGGGATACAATCAGGCGGCGCTGTTAGCGCGGGCGGTGGGAAAGTATTTTGGAGTGCCGGTGGAAGAGAAATTGTTAGTCAGAGTGAAGAATACAGCGCCTCTGAAACTGCAAAATCCCTCTGAAAGGCAAAATAATTTGAAAAAAGCTTTCAATATGGCAAAAAATGATGTAAAATTAAATACAACTGTAATTATAGATGATATCTATACCACCGGAAGTACGATTGATGAAGCTGCAAGAGTTTTAAAGGCTGCCGGTGTAAAAAATATTTATTTTATTACCCTTGCCTGCGGAGCGGGAATGTAGAGGAAAAGGAGGTATTTATGAACGTAAGGAACTGTAGGTCTTGTGGACGTATTTTTAACTATTTTTCGGGACCGCATATCTGCCCCAGCTGTCGGGAAGCTCTTGAGGCAAAGTTTCAAGAGGTAAAAGAATACATACGCGAGCATAAAGGCGCCGGCATCGGAGAAGTTGCGGAGGCGTGCGATGTGGAGGTGCAGCAGATCCATCAGTGGCTGAGAGAATCCCGTCTGGAAGTGACGCCGGATTCCCCGATCCAGCTGACCTGCGAGAACTGCGGCGCTGTCATCCGCAGCGGCAGATTCTGTGAGAAGTGTACCAACAGCGTGGCTCAGGGTTTTAAGCATATGCTGGATGCCAATGCGCCTAAGCCGGAGCCTAAGAAAAATCTGGAGAAGGACAGCCCTAAGATGAGGTTCCTTCAGTAAATCCCAGACCGGAGGATTTCCATGTTAAATGAAGAACGCATAATCCTGATGACAAAGTTGGCGGCATACGAGGCCGGCGAGGGGAAACAGAACGTAAAGATCGGCAATTATTTCCGCAGTGATTACATTGCCGTGCAGGTTTTAAAATCCGTTGTCAGCGCTTCGATCGCATTTGCGCTGGTGTTTGCTTTGTATATTTTTTATGATATGGAACAGTTTATGCAGGATCTGTATAAAATGGATCTGGTGGCATTCGCGCGGAACGTTCTGATCTGGTACGGAGTGACAGTGGTGTCTTACGGTGTTGCCACATATATTATTTGTACTTATCGTTATTCCAGGGTCAGGAGAAGCCTGAAGCGGTATTATCATAATTTAAAAAAGCTGGATTCCCTGTATCGCGAATAAGCGCATGACGCAAAAAGCATAAGGGCAGGCTGGAGGACAGAATGACAGGTTTACTTGAATTTAGGGAAAAATTAAAACGAATCTATAGCAAATCGGAATTTATTCTTACGCCCCTGCTAAAGTTTCTGCTAGCGTTTGTCACACTGTTGGTGCTGAATGGAAAGCTGGGCTATATGACAAAGCTGGACAATATTGCCATCGTGCTGATTGTTGCGCTGATGTGCTCTTTTCTTCCCAGCGGCTGCATTATTTTGTTTGCGGCATTATTCAGTCTTCTGCATATGTATGCATTGTCGCCGGAAACCGCGTTGGTCGGGTTGTGTCTGTACCTTGTCATGTTTTTGCTTTTTTTCCGGTTCAGTCCCAGGGATTCTCTGGTGGTGATACTGACGCCCCTGCTGTGTGTGTTAAAAATTCCTTATGTGATTCCCATAGCAACGGGATTGATCTGCGGTCCGGCGTCTGTTGTTTCTGTTGGCTGCGGCATCTGTATTTATTATCTGTTGTCCACCATCATAAACAGCGCGTCAACGATCAACGCCATGGGAGAAGATGAGGCAACGGCAAAGCTCAGGCTGGTGGTCGATGGGATTTTGGACAATAAATCTATGATGGTGATGATCGCTGCGTTTGCGATCACTGTGCTGGTGGTATACCTTCTTAGGAGGATGTCTGTAGACCATTCCTGGAGCATTGCCATGATAGCGGGGATTCTGACCAATATCGTTATTCTGCTGGTGGGCGATCTATTGTATGACACCAGCCTTTCTGTTTCCAGCGTGCTGATTGGTTCCGTGCTGGCGCTGGCGGTGGGAAAGGTGATAGAATTTTTCCGATTCTGCGTGGATTACAGCCGTACAGAAAAGGTACAGTTTGAAGACGATGAATATTATTATTATGTCAAAGCTGTCCCCAAGATGTCGGTTTCCCTGTCTACCAAAACAGTGAAAAAAATAAATTCCCAGACTGCCGGACAGCGGTCCGGGCGCGCTTCCGGGAGAAATGTTGTCGTAGAGAGATCAGGAGAGGGAAACTACGGCTCTTCCAGAACGGGCGCTGGCCGGGGTAACTATCGAAGCGGCAGAAGCGTTGTCTATAACGGGCATATCCCGGACGATGGACAGGATGGGAACGAAGATGATTACGAAGAATTATTTTAACGCTCCATATTGATAAATGAAGGGACTCATTTAGGTGTCATGCATTGGTTAGAACAGGCGGTAAATTATTTTAAGAGTGTGGGAATTTACGGTACGACAATGAGCTTGGGCGATATTGTGGAGATATTGATCGTAGCTTTTCTGGTGTACTATGTTTTGGTATGGATGAAACAGACCAGAGCATGGCTTCTCTTAAAAGGCCTGATTATGATTTGCGCCTTTTTGGTAGTGGCTTATCTGCTGGATATGAGTACCATCATGTGGATGGCTCGGAACATTCTGGGTTTTGCAGTGACGGCGCTGATTGTGGTCATGCAGCCGGAGCTGCGCCATGCCTTGGAGGAACTGGGGAAAAAGGCTTTTTTGCCCTCGGTCAGCTCCAGAAATCAGGATGATTTTTCCGAGAAGACCATTAATGAGATTGCAAAAGCATGTGTGGAGATGGGAAAGGTGAAAACCGGCGCCCTTATCGTCATTGAGCAGAATGAAACGCTCAGGGATTATGAGAGGACCGGTATTGAGATAGACGGGCTGGTGACCAGCCAGCTTTTGATCAATATTTTTGAGCACAATACGCCGCTTCATGACGGCGCTGTTATTGTGCGCGGCAATCGGGTGACTTCCGCCACCTGTTATCTCCCGTTGTCCGATAATCTGACCCTGAGCAAGGAGCTGGGGACCAGGCACCGGGCCGGCGTAGGCATTTCTGAGGTAACGGACTCTTTAACCGTGATCGTATCCGAAGAGACGGGCAAGATCAGCGTGGCTTATGAGGGAGAACTGGAGCGGAACCTGGATTTGGCAGGATTAAAAAGCAGGCTGATGAAATTGCTGAGTGATAATCAGGAGGAAGCCAAGAGCAAGCGGAAATGGAAGGGAAGGAGCAAGCGCAGACATGAGAAAAAAGATATTGCATAACTGGGGCTTAAAGCTCGCTTCCCTGCTGTTGGCCGCAGTATTGTGGTTTCTGGTGGTACAGTTGGATGACCCCAGAAAATCCCAGTCCTTTTACAATGTGCCTGTGACCCTGATCAATACGGAACTTTTAGAGCAGGAAGATAAGGTTTATGAGATCCTGGACAATACGGATACCGTTCGGGTAACAGTGACGGCGCCTACCAGTATTATCAGCCAGCTGCGCTCCACTGATATCGTGGCGGAAGCAGATGTGAGCAGACTGACAGACATTAATACGATACCGATCACATATTCTGTTTTGAATGCAGGAGTGGATTCCGGTTCCATCAGGGGAGATCACGATGTGGTGCGGCTCAGCATAGAAGAGCGGGACAGAAAATGGGTGAAGGTGCAGTACAATACAATAGGAGAAGTGGCGGAGGGCTATATGGTTGCCAGTGCGTCTGCCGATCAGACACTGGTGGAAGTCACCGGTCCCAAATCCGCGGTAGATCAGATTGATCATGCGGGAGTAGAGATCGATGTGACCGGAGCGACCAGCAGCCTTTCCGCAAATGTGGATATCGCGCTCTATGACAAAGAGGGGCAATTGCTGGAAGCTTCCGGCGTGATCAAGAATGTGAATTATGTCCATATGTCCGTGGAAGTATTGGCTACCAAGGTCGTTCCCATTGAAGTAAGCGCTGCGGGGGTACCGGCAAAAGGATTTCTGTATACCGGCGTAGTGGACTGCAGTCCGGAAAGTGTGAGAGTGGCGGGTTCCGTGTCCGCGCTGGGTAATATCAGCAAGGTGACGATCCCCGAGGAGCAGATGGATCTGAGCGAGGCACAGGAGGATGTGGTCAATGTGATCAATATCAGATCCCTCTTGCCTGACAATATCAGGCTTGCGGACAGCGATTTTAACGGTCGTGTGACTGTTACCGCGCATGTGGAGCCTGTGGCGGTGCGCACGTTGAATATTCCGGCGGGAAACGTTTCCATCACCAATATTCCTGAGGGACTGACTGCAAGGCTGGCCGGTCAGGGAGAGGATTTTGAGATAAAAATTTCCGGGCTGGCGGCATTGGTGACTCCTGCAGATCCGGGTATGATTGCCGGAACGATTGATGTGAAAGCCTGGATGGAAGAGGAGGAGATCGATTCGCTGACGGCGGGAACTTATCAAATCCCTGTTGACTATGGAATTGATGAAGATATTGCGGTAAGCGGCGATGTGACGGCTGACGTCACATTCTCCAATGTAGAAGAATAAAATTCATAACAATGACAGCGCCAGGCTGAATAAGGTGATATAATGACAGCGCCAGGCTGAATATGGTGATGTTATATCGGAATGGAGAAGAAAATGGCCAGACTATTTGGAACAGATGGTGTGCGAGGTATTGCTAACGAGGAACTGACGCCGACTTTAGCGATGCAGCTGGGGCAGGCGGGCGCCTATGTGCTGACAAAGGAGAAGGAACATAAACCGACCATTATGGTGGGATGCGATACCAGAATATCAGGCGATATGCTGGCAAACGCGTTAATGGCGGGCGCCTGTTCGGTGGGCGCAAACTGTATTTATGTAGGGGTGATCCCCACTCCGGCAGTAGCGTTTCTGGCGCAAAAATACAGGGCGGATGCGGGCGTTGTGATATCGGCGTCCCACAATCCGGTGGAGTTTAACGGCATCAAGTTTTTTGACGGGAACGGCTATAAGCTGCCGGATGAATTGGAGGATGAGATAGAGGCGTTGATCCGTGACGATATGGACGGCGTCAAATTTCCCATCGGTCCCGGTGTGGGGAAGATCAAGTACCGCACAGACGCCAGGGAGGAATATATCAATCATTCTATCAGTTCCGTACCTGTGAACTTAAACGGCATGAAGATCGTTGTGGACTGTGCCGAGGGCGCTTCCTACTATACTTCCGTGGAGGCGCTGAAAGAGTTGGGAGCCAGCGTAGTCGCTATCCACAACAATCCCGATGGCACGAACATCAATTCCAATTGCGGGTCCACACATATGGAAGAATTGCAGGCCAGGGTGGTGTATGAGAAGGCAAAGGTAGGTCTGGCTTTTGACGGCGATGCGGACAGACTGCTGGCGGTGGACGAGAACGGCAAAATCGTGGACGGTGATCAGATTATGGCGATTGTGGGCAGCCATATGAAGAGCCGGGGAAAGTTAAAGCGCGACACGATTGTGGCAACGGTCATGAGTAATTTAGGCTTTTCCCTGATGTGTCAGAAAAACGGGATCACCCTGGAGCGGACGAAAGTGGGAGACCGCTATGTGCTGGAACGCATGAAGGAGATTGGCGCAAGTCTTGGCGGAGAGCAGTCGGGCCACATTATCTTTTTGGATGAGAACACCACCGGGGACGGGCTTCTCAGCGCGCTGCATCTGCTGCAGGTGATGGTGGATACGGGAAGGAACCTTTCAGAACTGGCGCAGATCATGGAGGTTTTGCCTCAGGCGCTGGTAAATGCCAAGGTTGCCAACCACAAAAAAGATAAATATATGGAATATCCTGAAATTGCGGAAGCCATCAAAGCGCTGGACGCCAAATTTGCGGGAGAGGGAAGAGTGCTGATCCGCCCTTCCGGTACAGAGCCGCTGGTGCGTGTGATGATCGAAGGAAAAGATCAGCGGATCATTCAGGAGGAAGCCCTGAAACTGGCGAGCCTGATTCAGGATGTGATGTTTTGACACGGATGATGCCCATGACGAAAGGCAGGCTGGTAACAGTTTGACCGAAGGCTGTTATGTAAGCTAAATATTGTGTAAAAATATCTCTTGAGATTGGGACGCAATCATGCTATAGTAATAAAGGGAGCTACAAAAATTGGAGGGAAGGCTATGGTAAGTCAGAAGGTAGTAATTAAAAATCCTACCGGCTTGCATCTGAGACCAGCAGGTATCCTTTGTAAAGAAGCGATGCAGTTTAAGTCATTGATCACGTTTTCATTTAAGGATAATACGGCGAATGCGAAAAGTGTTTTGAGCGTGTTGGGAGCATGTGTTAAGTGCGGAGATGAGATTGAATTCGTCTGCGAAGGCGAGGATGAAGAGGAAGCGCTTAAGACACTGGTTCAGGCGGTGGAAAGCGGTTTAGGCGAGTAAAGCAAAGAAAAGCGATCACGGGATGCCGAAAGGCATCCCGTAGTTATGTGTGAGGAGAAGACAATGTTAAATTATAAAAAATATCAGAAAAATCCATTGGTGGATTATCCTGAAAGACAATGGCCTGACAGGGAAATTACAAAGGCACCCATCTGGTGCAGTGTGGATTTGCGCGATGGAAATCAGGCTTTGATCGATCCCATGCAGGTAGATGAAAAGATTGAAATGTTCCAGTTTCTGATCGCCTTGGGTTTTAAGGAGATCGAGATTGGATTTCCCGCCGCCAGTCAGATAGAATTTGATTTTTTGCGTCAGCTTGTGGAGCGGAGGCTGATTCCTGATGATGTGGTGGTACAAGTGCTGACTCAGTGCCGGGAAGAATTGATAGACAGGACATTCGAGTCCATTGAAGGGTGCAGGCAGGCTATCGTGCACATCTATAATTCCACCTCCACCCTGCAGCGGGATGTGGTGTTCCACATGGACAGGGAGCATATTACGGAGATTGCCGTCAATGGTACAAAGATGGTGAAGGAACGGGCGGCGAAATTTCCGGGCAAGATCATTTTGGAATATTCTCCGGAAAGCTTCACGGGAACGGAGCTGGATTATGCGCTGGAGATTTGCAACGCTGTTACCGATACATGGCAGCCCACGCCCGAAAATCCTATGATCATCAATCTGCCCTCCACGGTGGAAATGAATACCCCCAACGTCTACGCGGACCAGATTGAGTGGATGATCCGGCATCTGGACAGAAGGGACAGCATTATCGTCAGCGTGCATCCCCACAATGACCGCGGCACGGGTGTGGCAAGTGCGGAACTGGCTATGCTTGCCGGAGCAGATCGTGTGGAAGGCACACTCTTTGGCAACGGGGAGCGCACCGGTAATGTGGATATTCTGAATATTGCATACAACATGTTTTCTCAAGGAATCGATCCTAAGCTGAATCTGGAGCGGGTGAACGATATTATTGAAATTTATGAGCGCTGTTGTAAGCTGCCGGTTCATCCAAGACACCCCTATGCGGGCAAGCTGGTGTTCACCGCTTTTTCAGGCTCCCATCAGGATGCCATTAACAAGGGTATACAGGCGATGAAAGAACGTAACAGCCAGATATGGCAAGTGCCTTATCTGCCTATTGATCCTGCGGATATCGGACGGGAGTACGAGCCCATTGTGCGCATTAATTCCCAGTCGGGAAAAGGCGGCGTGGCGTTCATTATGGATACTTACTTCGGCTTTAAGCTGCCGAAGGCAATGCATAAAGAGTTTGCCAACGTGATTCAGGAGATCTCGGAGAAACAGGGAGAGGTGTCTCCTGAGCAGATTATGGATGCTTTTAGGGAGACCTATCTTGATAAAAAGGAGCCCATCCATTTCCGTAAGCTGCAGATTCAGGATGTGGAAAGCGCTATAGAAACAGAATTTGACACAAAAGTTATCGTAGGCTATACGGATCATGGAGCGGAGAAGACTTTTGAGGCTGTAGGCAACGGCCCTATTGATGCGGTACAGAGGGGACTGAATCAGGAGCTTGGCATTTCCGTCAAAGTGCTGGATTATGAGGAGCACGCGCTGCAGAGCGGAGCCAACTCTCAGGCGGCTGCTTACATTCATCTGCTGGACAGAGACACCGGACGGGTGACTTACGGCGTAGGCGTCAGCTCCAACATCACCAGAGCTTCCGTGAGAGCGATTTTTTCCGCGGTAAACAGGTTGGGACTGGGGAAATAAAAGAAAAGTATTGCCGGGATTGCGGGCAGTTACAAAAAAGAACATAAGCAGGGGCAGCCGTCCTCGGCACAGAGGAGCGGGCTGCCCTGTTTTGATGCTTTTGATGCGTTTGTTTTTCCTTAGCGGAAAGTAAAGGAATCTCCTTCTTCTACAACACAGATCATAGTCTTTCCGGTATTCATCAGAATTTCATTGCCATAATCATCGTAAAATCTGGTGGCGCCATAGTCGGAAGTCTTTTCCCAGTTTACATGAATGCCTTTCCCATTGGTAAAATACCATCCGTCTCTGGTGGTGTCGTGACACTGGAATACGAGATATCCTCCGGCCAGCTCCTCATATTTGACATACTGCACCAAAACGTTTTTAAATGCCAGCTGCTCGTTGTTGGCTCCATCGATGTGGGGGCCGTCCGTACTGCTGGAAAGGTGCTGAGAGCGATAATACAGTCCATCGTTTTCGTTGTATTCAAAATAACACCGCGTCAAAGGATAACAGCCGGACATATCGATATAGACGGCATTTTTGGCGTCAAGTCCGTATTGTGTCAGAGCATTGGGACTTGCTTTGGTGGTAAAGTTGTAATGGTAACTGTCTGTAAGCCCTCTGTCCGTAAAGGAATAGCCCTTCTGCTGGATGACTTTGGCAAGGCCGGAACCGGTAGCGTAGCCATTGTGAGGCATGGACCGACCGGGATCCCGGTAAAAAGCGATGCTGTCGCTGCCCGCATTGCCATCAATGTGCTGGGTGGAAGGCTCCGCAATCAGGTCATTGATAAAATAAGGGCCGCCGTAGTGGACGATAAAGGCGTCCCACTCAAAAGCCCAGTATGCGAAATAGGTGCGCAGACTGCGGATGTTGCCGATCTTTTCCATGTCCTGCCAGTCCTCAAAAATAGCCATCATTCTGGACATGCGGCCTTCGACGTTTGCTTCGTAGATGACCGATGCCTGGGAAAGCCCGTATTGGGGAATGGCGGCGCTTTCGTTCGGTATCATAACGGCGATAGGTCTGGCGGCGGCAACTTCCGCGTCCACCCATTCATTGGTGAGACGGCTGCGCACCATGCCTTCGTGGGGCGGGCTGGAATCATCTTCCGTCACGATATTGGGAGGAAGCGATTCCGGAAGGACTGTGGCTGAAGGCTGGGATTCCTCGGCCGATGAAGAAGATTCAGATTCTTCCGATATAATAGGACTGTCCAAATCCTCCCCGCAGCCGCACAGTGCAAACATAACCGCGGCGGCCGCCAGCAAGACTCTTGTATTTTTCATCATATGCATTCTCCTGATAATAACCTGTATAAATTTATGATATCAAAGGTCATTATATCATGAATGCTTTGCATTCATGATTAAGATGGCCATTCGGCCGTTTTCTGTCCAGAATAAGGTCATTATATCGTGAGTGCTTTGCATTCATGATTAAGATGGCCATTCGGATGTTCTCTGTCGAGAATAAGGTCATTATATCATATGCAGAAGGTTTCGTCATTAAATATGCCGTAAAATTAAGAAATTGAGGCGCGAGCCAAGCTGTTACAAATCAGGTGACAATTCAGCCATGCGCGGGGCATTTACAGGTTTTAGCTTGCGTATTGCGGGGTAGAATAGTATACTCCCGAGTTTGACAGTGTTTTAAAGAAAAAAGTCCTGAACCCCGCTCTGACAGCGGCCTCCAGGACTTTTTT
>CANREV010000028.1 GCA_947629645.1 uncultured Acetatifactor sp.
TTGATCTTGTAACCGGAAGAAAGCTTCTCGGTGGACTTTGCCTGGGATGCAGTTGTCAGTCCCAGCATTCTGTTAGAATTCATTGCTGTTAAGTTGTGTTTTACTACCATAATTATTCCTCCTTGAATTTGAGATCCCACATCCTGTGGTCACTTTTATTTTGGTCAAGCGTTTGTCCCGCTCGCCTTGCTGATATATATATCGGAAACGCAACGGATTACTTTAGGCTTTCCATGAAATTTTATTCTGTTTTTTTACTCCGCCGCGGCTGCCGCTACAAAAGCTTCTTTAACGCCTCCATACTCTCACGGCTGACTTCCTCGCTGTTCGCCTGCCGGATCTGCAGATATACTTCTTTGCGGTAAACAGGCACTTCTTTCGGGGCGGTAATCCCGATCTTCACCTGATCTCCCCTGATCTCCAGGATCGTGATCTCTATATTGTTATTGATGACCACGGCCTCATTTTTCTTACGGGATAACGCCAGCATCCTACACACCCGCCTTTCCGCGCTGCAAAATATCATAAATAGGGAATTTTACAGGATATTTTTCAGTATCAACGATCACCTGGCACGCTTTGTGGGTCTTGGCATTAATCACAAAAGGTCCCTGCAGGTTGACGCTCATCTTCGTCAGGTCTCCGGGCACCGAAACGGTCACCAGCACCAGCAGTTCATCCTCTCCCCGGCCCACATCGGCCAGCAGTTCATCATCCACCTCCGGATCGTAATCCGGTTTGACAAGCAGCGGATCCATAACCGGCATGGCAAATCCCGTCTCGTCAAGAGACTGCAGGAAACGGATACCCACCCCTTTTCCTTTCTCCGCATCGGCGTCATGGATCAAAGCAAACTTCTTCAAGTCGGGAAAACCGATGATACCCTTGTCAAAAGTAATTATTTTGTCATCGGAAATTTCAACTTCCCCAAATAATTTTGTATTGATCTTCATTCTTCCACATCCTCACATACGCTCTGTATATTATGCACATTATTAAATAAAATTCAACAGTGTAGTCTGCATGATCTTTCCGGTGGACATCAGCGCCGCTTCATAGGTCAGTTCCGCGCTGCTTAAGTAAATGGCCACTTCCGTGATGTCAATGTCCTCATTCTCGCTCTTTAAAGTCTCAAAGGTGGTCTTCTGGTTCTGCATACGGCTCTCGATCAGCGCCAGCTTGCTTCCTCTGGTGCCGCACTCCGTAACGCACAAGTTGGCATCGTCCAGATACTGCTGGAACGCGGTGATACCGCCCTCAAATAATTTCTGTTCCTTATCCTTCGCGTAGGTCAGCGCCTTATTGACCGCATCCAGCTGATTCTGAAGGGTCTTCTGCAGATCGGCATCCCCTTCATTTTCCTCCTGCAGCTGTTTCAGCGTAGACTGGATCTTTTCCAGAGCAAGGACATCCTGCATGGCGTTCACAATGTCGTCCGCCTCTCTGCCGATCCCATGCTGGAAGCATTCATCCGCCGTGGAATTCACCTGTATTCTCTGGTTAAATCCCACATCGTATTCGATCACCTGACGTTCCGCATTGCCTGTAAGGTAGGCGCTGTTATACTCAGTCTTATTGCCGTCCGCGTCCGTAGCAGTGCAGGCAAAATAGTGTTCCGGCCTCAGATCGCCTTTATCCCAATGCTTTTTTTCATAAGAAACCCTGATCTCGGCTTCATTGACGGTGGCTGTGCTCTCATCGTCTTTTACCGCCATCAGCTTTTCATAATTCTCTTTGCTAAGCAGCAGTTCTCCCGTCTCCGGCACATAGATCACGCCCTTACCTTCTACCTGCTTGTACGGGTCGTCATAGGAATGCATCATCTCCGCCGTCAAAGTCTGTTCATTGCCGTCAGAGTCGGTATAGGTGATGACGGGCACGGAATCCGGATCGCAGTTATTGTAAGACAGACGGATACGGTACACTTCCGTATTGCTGATCTGCGTCTCGTTAATGCCGCTCATGGACGCATCGCTGAAATTAGAGGTATTCAGATCCAGCAGATCTCCTGTATCCACGAAATCAACGGAGTCAATGGCATCCTTACTGAGCTGTTCCGTGATGGAATAACTTAATTCCGTCTCTTTTAAAAAACTTAAAGAAGTGTCCGTGCGGTATCCGGTAAACACATACCGCCCCGCATAGTCCGCGTCTCCTGTTTTATATACTTCGTCCGCCAAGGCTTTGAGCTGCTCTAAGATGATCTGTCTGTCTTCCGTCTTAAGCTCCCCATTGGAGCCTTTCTCACACTGCTTGATCATATTGGTAACGATCTCTGTCAGATTTCCCAGCGCGCCTTCCGTCACATTCAGCCAGCTCTCCGCATCGGGAATATTCTTGCTGTAGTACTGGGTCACCTCCGTCACGCTGCTCCTTAAGCGTAACGCTCTGATCGCCACCACAGGATCATCGGAGGGTCTGTTGATCTTTTTCTCGGTAGACAGCTGATTGCTCAGCTTATCCTGATAGATCTTGTTGGTATTGATGTTGGATAAGTTATTGCGCTGCATGATCTTATTCGTGATTCTCATCTGCTATCCTCCACATACTTTTATACGCCTGTCTCAAGGATCAGTCTGTCGTAAATCTCCGTCAGCGTCTGGATCATCTTGGACGCCAGATTATATCCGTTCTGGTATTTCACCAGATTCACCGCTTCCTCATCTTCATCCACACCGGAGATCGAAAGTCTCTGGTTGTCAATGGTGTTTGCGATCTCCTGAAAGCTCTGGCTGAACATGTTGGCGCGCGATGCGTTCAGCGTCACATCCGAAAGCACGCACTGTAAAAATTCCGATGCGGAACAGCCGCGGAATGTCATTTTATCTTTGTTGGTAGCCAGATCGCTCAGATCTTTGAGCAGATCACTCTGTTCCACGCCGTCCGCCGCGTCATATCGGTTGGACAATCTGGACGGATCCTTTTCCACAGCGGCAAAGACGCTGAAATTCGTAGCCGTCATCCAGTAATAGCTGTCCTGGCTCATATCCACGGTCAGAGATCCATTCATTAGGAAGTCTTCATAAGTAAAGTTGTCGTATCTGCCGTCCTCGGGAAATTCATACTGGTCGCCGTCCGTTGCGTGTCCGCTGGTAAACATCATGGCGCCGTGCTGCCCATAGGAATCATATCCCTTTGTCATGATATCGTTAAATTTCTGGGAGAAGGTACGCAGCCACTCGTTCATCTGCTTCATGTAATAGGGCACTCCCTGGTACGCAAGGCTCGCGCCGATGGAAGCCACCTTCCCCACGCGGTCATTGGTCAGTCGCAAAGGATTCTTCTCGCTGTCGGACAGGACAAAGGTGTACGAATAAACCGGTTCGCCGCTGTCGTCATAGCTGATCTCGCAGCTCCAGGAATCATAGTAAAACTCCTGATTCCCCAGGTCAATAATACCGCCGGAATCAGAAAGATTGCATTTGTTCAGATCCTTCAGATAGGATTTGCCTACCTGAATGGTGACGGTGTCATGCCCGTCCTTTACCCCCGTTGCGGTGACCTCGCCGGTAAAGTTTTCGCCGTTATTGCCGTCCCGAAGCTGGATCAGACCCTGCAGCGCGCCGCCCATAGCCCCGTTATACAGGCCGAACCTCTGTCCGTTGCTCCAGTAGATCTCATACAGGCCATCAATATCTGTCTGGTTTACTTTCTCCCAGGTTTCCCGCGCCACGCATTCCAGACCGTTGTATTCGTTGCCGTCCACCAGCAGCTGACCTCCCGCGATCTTTACCATATAGCGGTTTGCGCCCGTCACACGGTCGGGATTATAAGGATCCTGAACAGGCGTCTCCGTAATCTGCACATCTACGATCTGGGAAAGCTGATCGATCAGCAGGTCTCTCCTGTCCCGCAGCTCGTTCGCCGTGACCCCTGTAAGCTCAATGGTGTTGATCTGTTTATTCAAAGTGGCGATCTCCCCCGCCAGGGAATTGATCTCATCCACCTTCAGCTTGATTTCCGCGTTGATATCTTTCTGAACCTTCTCCAGATTTCCCGAAAGGCCGTTGAAGTACTCCGCCAGCGCCCCCGCATACCCTACGAACTGGGATTTTGCCGTGGCATCATTGGGCGTCTTCATCAGTTCTTCCAGCCCCGTGACCATCAGCTGGTCAAAGACCGTTGTAAATCCGGCGTTTTTGCCGTTATCGTCAAAGTAGGTCTCAATCTGCTTCATATAGTATTCTTTCATACCATACTCGCCCACTCTGGTGTTATTATTCCAGTATTTCGTATCGTAGAAACCATCCCTGATCCGCTCAATGGAAAGGGTTTCCACGCCGCCGCCGGCGCATCCGTAAGTCTGGAACACTCTGAGGGCGTTGGCAGCCTGCTGATTGACCTGCTGTCTGCTGTAACCATTCGTCTGCACATTCGCAATATTGTTAGAAGTAGTATTCAGCGCCGCGTTGTTTGCCAAAAGACCTGTATACGCTATATTTAATCCGAAAAATTGTGAAGGCATCCTCTTTCTCCTTTCACCGCTTTAAGTAATTTTACACGCCCAGTGTGTTAATGATATGCTCCAGCATCTCGCTGATCACATTGATGTAACGGCTGGAAGCGTTATACGCATTCTGGAATTTGATCATATTGGACAATTCTTCGTCAGAAGATACGCCCACCACCTGCTGTCTGGCGTTTTCAATGGATTCCACGGCGTTCTCCTGATTCTCGTAAATGCTCCTGAAATTGTAGCCCGAATTGCCGACCTGGGCCACCAGATCCGTATAATAATCCACAAAGGTAGTTGGCTTTTTCACATTGGGATTCAAATGGTAGATCTCCTCGGTAAAAGCCTCCTTTAAAGCGTCCGCGGTAGCCTGGTCCTCAGAACCGTCCGCCAGCCTGAATCCCAGTCTGGAAGGCTCCTGCATCAGCAGTTCGTTGATCTGCACATTTTTTACGGTGTAAAGGCTGTCGAGGTCGGAAGGATTCTCTTCATTATAAACATAATACTCCTTTCCGTCATCGCCCGTTACCTTAGTAAAGCAGTCTGTGTTCTTTTTGGTGAACATCTGCAACGGAATACCATCGCTGTCCCTCAGATAGCCGTCCGATTCCACGGCGCAATACCGCACATTTGTCAATGTCTCCGTAGTGCCGTCCTCTTTTACGATAGTCAGGTCTCCCCGCTCCACTCCGGACGCGCCCATCAGAATATCGTTGATCCTGCTGACCACATTGTGGATCAGCTGGTCAAACTCGCCCTGAATATTCATCAGAACAGACTGGGATATATAATCGTAATCATCGCCCTGGATATCCGTATAGTTGGCTCTGTGATCGCCTCTGGCGTGGAGCATGGCCTTGAGACCGCCGATATCCGTATTCAGCGCGGAGGAGATGGTGCGCTCCATGTCAAACACTTCCGCACCGTCAATGTTATACTCCCTCGTACCGTCCGCCAGAACGCGGTATTCCGCATTCTGCGGCCAAAACGGCGTATAGAATCCCGTATTGGGATCCTCCTGCATCCCTATTTCGTAACAGGTCTCGCCCTGCACAAAATCAACGCCCTCTATCTTCACCGAAACATTGCCGTATAAATCCGTCTTATAAGAAATATTCGCAAGCTGGGAAAGTTCATCCAGAATCTGGTTCCTGATATCCTGAAGATCATTGGCATGTTCAATGCCGCCGCTCTCGATGGCCCTGATACTGTCGTTGATCGCAACGAGCTGTTTCCCGTATTGATTGATCTTGTCAACCTGCTGCTTTATTTGAACGTTCAGATTATCCTGGTAGGAAGCAAACCCATCGTAAATCGCTCCCGCCCTCTCGATAAACTCCGATGCGCGCTGCACTAAAAGACCCTGCGTCACAGAGCTTGCAGGATCCTTGGTCAGCTCCTGGACAGCCGTCCACAGATCTTCCACCGTTGTCTGAAACGCGTTGCCGTTCAGCTCGCCCAACTGGCTGGAAATCTCCTCCAGCACGCCGGTGGAAACCTCGTAAAACATACTGCGCCCGGATTCCCTGCGGTACGTCTTGTCCAGAAAATAATCTCTCACATATTTTACGCGGGAATAATTGACGCCCAGACCTGTCTGCTTATTGTTGACAGCTCTGGGGTCCGTGGAAAGAGTGCGATAACTCCTGTTAGACAGCTGCACCTGCTGCCTGGTATAACCGGGGGTATCCACATTAGAAAGATTGTGCGCTGTGGTGTTCAGCGCATTCTGACTGGTCTGTAATCCGGATGCTCCTATATATAAACTACCCATCAAAGACATGCTATCACCTCAATAACTACTGTTTTGCATCAAACCCGCTGTTGGGCACACCCATGGTATCTCCCGCGGTGTACGCACCCTTATTGTAATTTGCCGTCTCAGGTGCCGCCTTCATGGACTGGAGCAGATTCATCTCAAACTCCACCATTTCCAGCGCGTTTGCCAGCAATTCCCTGTTCTGCCCGTTAATGCGCTGCAGTTCCCGAACCACGGTCTGCAGTTTATCATGCGCCGCCATCAGCTTTTCCTGCTCCGCAGGCCTGCCGGCGAGCATCTCAATCAGATTGGGAAGCTTCAAACTCTCAACATCCCTGTTTAATACATTGGCGATATCTTTCGTAGTCTCCACCCGCTGTTTTTCCAGGTGATTGATACGAAATACCACGTCCTGTTCATCATCCGTGATCTTTTGCAGATTTTCCAGATTGCCGCTTACGATAATCGGCGTTTTTTTTCTGGATAATTCCAAAAGTCCCTCGTATTCGTTGCCTTCCTGATCCAACACGGCGATCAGAGTCTCCATTAAACTAGCCACGGGACTTTCTACCTCATTTCATCATACTTTGCCAAAAGCTTTCCGGCAAAAGCGGAAGCGCTTACCTGATAAGTTCCATTGTCCATCTTTGCTTTGATAGTCGCAACAAGGTCTTCCCTCACATCTGGCGCCTCAGCAACCGCCGCTTTTGCGATCTGGAAATCTTTCCCTGTGGAGCTGATCTGCAACTGGTCGGAACTATGGCAAACAGCGTCCGCCTGACGGTTCTTGGCCGTCTGCTTCGGCTTATATACCTGCTGTATTTGATGATACGCCTCAATACGCATATAAACTCCTCCTTCCTACAGACTTTACAAACAGCCTGCGCCGAAGTGTCAAAACACTAAAAGCCAAATACGTTTTGTTCCCTTCACTTGTAATATTTATCGACAGGATGGAGGAATACTTTAGTCCCGATGAAAAAGATTTTTGACGGTTTCTGATGGTTCCCGTTCCCGGAAAGGAGTTCATTCTGTCCGACCTCCTTCCGGGTAACCAGAATCATTACCCTCTGACAACAGAATATTGATCGGAAAGTTTCCTGACCGAGGCAGGGCCATGAAAGCTATCGCAAAACCGCCGGGCTGGCGGATCATAAGGGGAAAACAGGCTCCTGTTCCGCATCCCAGCATACTTTCCGATACATGGCGTGGCGATTGGGATCGTAAAGGGGATCTCCCGCCACTTCCTTTGTCGTTCTGGCATGAAAAACTATGACAGGTTCGCCCTTTTCATCCTCAGTAAAAGAATTGTGTCCCGGTCCGTAGATCCCCTTTCTCTCATCGGTCTGCAGCACAGGCGTCCTCCTTTTGCGCCACGCCCGAGGGTCCGCGGGATCTTCCTCCCGGTCCAGAGTGAGCATCCCCATACAATAGTTCACCCCTGTATCGCTGGCGGAGTAGGTCATATAGATCCGTCCGTTGCGCTTTAGAACCGCCGGACCCTCGTTCACCCAAAAGCCCCGCCTCTCCCAATCGTAATCGGGCGTGGTGAGAAGTCTTTGGGACGCCGCAAGCTTCAGCGGAGATTCCATGGGAGCGATATAAAGGTTGGAGATCATCCTGCCCACGCCCACTTTTTCCGCCCAGACACAGTACCACTGTCCGTTATGTTCAAAAACAGTCGTATCCAGAGAAAAAGCGCGGAAAGAAAATTCATCATCATCGGCGCATTGCAGCATACCTCTCTCCGTCCAGGCGTCTTTTACAGGATCCTGTCCCTGACATTCCAAAACATAGGGGCGGATACGCCATTTGTCTTCCGCGTCCCCGGCCGCGAAATAGATGTACCATTTTCCCTGAATATAATGCAGTTCCGGCGCCCAGATATGGGCGCCCATAGGGCCCGAGGCATGCCTCCCCCAGATCATGATCTCCTGCGCCCTGTCCAATTCTTCCATGACAGAAGCCCTGCGCAGAGTGATCCCGTTATATTCCGGAAGGCTGGCGGTAAAATAATAGGTGCCGTCCGTATGTTTATACACATAAGGATCCGCCCGCTGCGGAATCCAGATTTCATTATTTTTTAATTCTCTCATAGTATTCCCATTTCCCACTGTTCCATTTTTATCAGTATCTGTCGATATCATTCCGGCCTATGAAAGCCAGAGCTTTTGAAACGCAGTCCATCCCGCATCTGCATCATCCCTTCTTTTTATTATTGCACGGATGGCCTGTCCGCAGCTAATCATACTTCTTTTTATAGAGGGACAAAAGTTTATCCAGGTAAACTGATTTAAACTGCCTGCTCGCCATAGCCTGTTTCAACGGCGGCAGACGCAGTATGGTTCCAAACACCGCAGCCATCGCCCGATGATTCGCGAAAGCCTGATTGTCAAAGATCAGATTCTGAAGCGTTCCCTTCTCAATCGCCTGCACCACAAAGCGGTGAGTGCTGTTGACAGGCGTGATGATCTGTATCGGACGGCGTTCCAGCTCAATGGCTCCCACAGGGCAGTTTCTTGCGCACACGCCGCAGCCGAGGCAGATTTCACCATCGATTTCGGGGTGTTTTTTACCATTATCTTCCGCCTGTCCTTCTTTCATGGAAATCGCAAGAATCGGGCAGACCCGGGCGCACTTGCCGCACTTGATACACTTATCATGGTTTACTTTCGGCATATAATTCGTGGTGGCCACAGGCTGCATAGGGCTGAACTTTCTGGCCGCCTGCAGAGCCTCGCAGCAGCATCCGCAGCAGTTGCAGATAAATGCGGGGTGCTCTCTGACATTTTCTCCGATCTGGACCAGATTGCTGGCATAAGAACGTTCCAGCACATCTTTTGCCTCTTCCTTGGAAATCAGTCTGGCATAATCTCCGTGCTCCGAAAGAGATCTGGCCACATTGTCAAAGGTAAGACAGACATCCCAGGGCGCGTTGATCTCGCAGGGATGCCCCGCATGATACATACGATGTCTGCAGTAGCATGTCCCCACACCGATATATTTTGCGTCCTCAATGATATGGGTAGCGCGCTCGTAATCAAGAATATGGTTTGTCTTATCGTTAGTCAGAACCGGCTCCTGGACATAAACGCGCCCGAGCCGCGTCTCTGTGGAGAAAAACAGTTCCTTAACGAAATCTTCCTCCACATTCATATACTGGTAATAGAGCTCGCTCAGGTATTTCTGGTCGATATCACCGCGGGTGCGCATCAGCGCGAACTCAATGAACCCCGCCATGGGCGGCGGCATCACAAACTGTCTCTGGCCCTTGTACTCTGAATCCACCATCAGCGCTTTCTCACAGAGACGGTCCAGCAGTTTTTCCGCCTTTTCCTCCGTGGTGCCCCAGACTTTCGCCGCTTTTTTTAAGGTAAAGGGACGAACCGGCAGCATGGCCACCCATTTTGCCTCTTTTTCCGTATATAATACCTGTAAGATCTTATACCATGTCTCCGATGGCGGCGCTCCCTGGGTAAACCAGTTGATCCGATCCTCCAGATTTTTATAGGCATCTCTCGCTGTTAAGTGTCCCATGCGCTCTCCTTTCCGTTCTGCGGCTCCCTTACACATCATCAGAACCTGTATCACAGTAAATACTATATTGATTGTAACAGAGTTTCACCAATTATTCCAGCCGAAACCTGGAAGTGGTTTGGTAAAATCTTTCAGAGAAATTGTTTTTTCCGACAAAATGTGGTAATGTAATGTATGCATTATATGATATATGAATTAAATGAAAACAACCAGCAGGAACCGGAGGGATATTTATGGGAATGGAATCATTTACACTGACTACGGAACTTCAGCCAAAGATCACCGTAAAAAGCAGGGATAAGGAAAATTACGCGGACGCCCTTGCAAAAGCAAAGAATGCTCTGTATGAGAAAATGCATAACATGGTAGATTATTATTGCGAGCAGATCAGTTTACTGGATCGCTCTTCCCTGCAGTCAGAGCACGGAAATATGGATCCTCTCCCTTTTTGGAGCGAACTGATGCGTTACGCATCCGTCCAGTTTGAGGAAAAGTCGCCCCTTTTCCAAAAGTATCACGGTTCCAACAATTTTGACTGCTATTGCGTGCTGCTCAACTATGATAAAATGCAGCTTCCCTGGCCGGATGGCTACAAAGATCCCGCAAACCGCGTCAACGGTCTCGCTCCCATGGGGCTCAATGACAATTACTTTTTTTATGCGGAAGGCGGCATACTTTACCGCCTGGATTTCGGCACCTGCGAGCACAAAGAACGCCGGGTCGATGACGGCGCCGGATTTAACAAGACGCTGGAATCCGTAGCCAAAACCAATTATGAACTGGGGAAATATATTACGGGCGTAGCTTACCTGAGAGAGGCGTTCGAGAAACTCATCAAGGCAAAACACGGAAACGGACCGGCCGACACGCTCTCCGTCATGGAGATCCTTGACAGTTTTGCCAGTATGATGCGTTCCAAAGCGGAGCTGCGGGATTACAGTATCCAAATCCTGCCTACAGTGGATGATACCACTTCCAATTTCCCCCAGCAGTTCGCTATTTTTAAAAATAACGAGCCTATGTATCTGGAAGCGTTTTTTGATGATTTATTTTTCTGATGCGCTTCCCATTGGATACACTTTTGCGAAGTACAAACCTTCCTGATACAAGGCGTCTGGCCTTGCGGTCAGTTTAGTACACTTCAGTTAGCGGCAAACACTTCAATAATACTTGCAATTCCCAGCCAACGTGTTATAATAACAAGTGTTCACGGGGTCATAGCTCAGCCGGGATGAGCGTTCGCCTCACACGCGAGAGGTCATGGGTTCGAGCCCCATTGGCCCCATTTCAAAAAATACCACTGTATTGCCTCATATCTTTCAGATGTTTCCCGTATGCATTTAAGTACTTTTTTCTGTTATAGCTTACGGCAGAGGCATTTTAAATCTTCCTGTGCGCTGATGGTATCAGCAATAGACATATGACGAATATGTCCGGAAGGTCCACTGATAGCGACAATGGACGTTATGATTACATTAAATACGGTAATCAAGGCTATGACAGATAAAAATCCATAAATAAACAATGCAAACGAATCGTAGAATCCTGTTTACATCCTCATTGGTTGTCCCAGTTGTCCCCCATCTAAGCTGTAGATCTATAATTGCATATTGCGATTCTCCCCATAACCGCTGAAATGTATTCTTCGTACAAATGATGTTTGCGACTCCCAGAGTGTTTGTAAAAGGGCTTTTTGAGAGAACACCGACAACATTTAATTCCTGCGGCATACCATTCACATTCAAAATAATCTTATCGCCTGCATGAAATGAATCATTCGAACGATAAACGGCTAACACCACATTTTCCGTGGAAAATACATTTTCGACAGTACCTTCGATCAAATTTTCATCAGCCCAATCAAATTGATGTCCATGCCGAATATGACTGTCACTAAAAACACGGAAAGAGTAATACAAAATAACGTCATTCTTCCCTGATTTTTATGTTGTTTTGCAGATATGGGAATCAAATCAAGATAACTTTTCATTCGCTTTCCCTCCCAAATCTGTAAGAACGCCATCCGATACACGGAACACCCTGTCTGCCGATGCCGCTAAATTGTTGTTATGCGTAATCATCAGGATCGTCTGCTGATACTTCCGGGATGCCTTCATCAGCAGGTCAATGACATCCTGACTGTTTCTGCTGTCCAAATTTCCGGTCGGCTCATCCGCTAAAATCAATTTCGGTTTTGTTATCAAAGCCCTGCCAATGGCAACTCGCTGCTGCTGTCCGCCGGACAACTGACCGGGCAGATGATGGCGGCGGTCCGCCAGACCCAGCAACTCCAAAATCTCATCGATTGCGGCGGGATCGGGCTTACGGTAGTCCAAGAGCAGCGGGAACATGATATTCTGCTCCACATCCAATTCTGAAACAAGCTGGAAAGACTGGAAGATAAATCCAATGTTGCGCCGCCTGAAAATCGTGCGCTGTTCTTCTTTCATGGCAAACAGGTCTTGTCTGTCCACCGTAATACTGCCATGAGTGGGGATATCCAATGCTCCGATACAGTTTAACAGGGTGCTTTTGCCGGATCCGGATTCGCCGACTACCGCAGCGAACTCACCCTTTTCCAGTGAAAAGGACACTTTCTTTAAGGCGTCAACTTTAGCCTCGCCTACGCCGTAGGTCTTACATAAATCCTGAACTTTTAAAACTTCCATAGCATCAATGCCTCCTTTCTTTACAGAATAGCAAAGACAACTTACAATCAGGTGAATTTAACCTTACGATTCCGTAAGGAAAGAGCTTTCCTGATCTTTGTCGTCAAAATCCGTTTTTCAAGCAATTTGCAACAGTCTGATACTTTTATTTTTGCTATCGGGGAAAATGACCCTTTTACGAACAGAGTCATTCCAACTTACAGATTTTTCCTGCGAGATACAGACAAAAGAACAGACAGGCAAAGCGTACTACGGAAGAATTTATGGATATGGCAAACGGATAATGGATCTGCTCCGACAGAAAAATGGTACGCAGCAAGGATACAACAGGATTTCTTGGTATATGGGAAGAAATGTACTTGGAAAACTTTATGATACCATGCAAAATACGTCAACTATATGTCATGTTTTCAGTATACTTATAAAAAGTCCGGTTTTCAATTGGGATTTGCGGCAGTAATATGAAGACGAAAAAAGGATCTATGATATTGTGCGGATATACGGAAATGCATACTGGACAAGGGGAGATTATTGCAATAAAATAGAGAAGTCGTGAGACTTGACGCATAAACTTTACAGGGAAAAAACCGCAGCATAAAGCTCACATTATTGGAAAAGAGGGAATAAATGCAAACATGAAAAAGAAAACAACACAAAATGCCCCCTATTATCTTATGTGCGAGAGAAAGGAAATCTATCATGTTTTAATGGTTGTGGCAGGCTTTTTCGGAGCGTATACTTATCTGCTCCGAGGCAGTGTATTCTGTAATGCCCAGACTGGAAATGTAGTGCTGATGGGGATGGCGCTGGGAGCCGGAAAATGGAAAGAGGCTCTGTATTATCTGATACCGATTTCCGCTTATACGCTGGGCGCTTTCGTATCGGAGCTGCTGCCCAATCCGGTGAAACACCATCTGCCTGTCCGCTGGGATACAATGCTGATCGCAATAGAGATGCTGGCAGCGCTGGCTCTGGGCTTTGTTCCTCTGTCAGCGCCGGTGCAGATTGCTCAGGTAACGATTAATTTTGTCGCGTCCATGCAGTACAATACTTTTCGTCAGGCAGAGGGCGTACCGATGGCAACAACATTTGCCACAAATCATATCAGGCAGATCGGAGTGGGTCTGGCAAAAGAGATCAGACATTTTCGCATACAGGATAAATCGCACCGAAATAAATTACGGCAGCACTTTGAGATGCTGATATTTTTCCTGGCGGGAGCCATCATCGGAACGATCCTGTGCAATCTGGCGGGGGAAAAAGCGATCTGGTCAATGCTGCTTCCGCTGGGCGCGGTGTTCGGAGTCTTTCTTTATGCGGATTTGATTGGAGAAAAGGACCTGAAGGAAAAGAAACCGGCGGGACATTAATGATAAACTATTGCTGTTTTCCATAGTAAAATGCAATTCTTCCTATCAGTCCGTCAATCAGCGCATTGATTCGTTCCGGTGCGTCCGTGTTGGAATTATGTCCCGCGTTTCTGATCCACGCGATCGTTATCCCGGTCTTTTTGTGCCACGCCTTATTGTATCGGATGCAGGAACCGGCATGGTCTTTTTCGCCGCAGATCAGCAGAGCGGGACACTTAATCTCATAGGGAAGGTTCTTTTCGATCGCTTCCGCCAGAATCTTAAATCCGTGCCCTGCAAGACGCGCATATCTCTCCTTGTCGCCTTCATAGACCATCATCATGCTTCGCATCAGCGCCCGCCCATAATCGGAAACGGCAACGCCGTTTGTCCCCTGCTTCAAAAGCCATTTCCATGGATAGTACCGATAAACCGGCTCCTTGCGTTTCAAAAGCCAAAGTTCCACAGCAGTAATATAGTTTCTCTGCAGCGGGGCTGAGTCAATAGAGATAAAACCCCGCAGCCGTTCGGGAAACAGCTGCGCATACATCTGCCCCACATAACCGCCCATGGACTGCCCTGCAATGACAACGTTCTGCATATTTTCCCGTATCAGGATCTCCTCCAGCCATCTCGCTTTGTCTTCCAGAGAAAAAGTCATGGAAAAAGGCCATGACGCAGCATGTCCCGGTGCATCCCAGACAAAAACAGGACATTTTCTTTCAAAATATGCGATCTGTCGGTCAAATAATCTGTGGTCCGCAGTCAGTCCCGGCAAAAACACAAGGGAAACACCCAAAGCGTCTGCCTCTTTTCCAATCCAATAATGAATCGTGCCGCAGGGCGTTTCATACATTTTTTCTATCATAGTTCAGCTTTCCTCAACAGGCAGTTTATCCGTATAAAGTAAATCTCCCATATCTGATACTGTATTCAATTTTCTTCCAGTGATATGACGCTTGTCCCAACAATTCTTTCTTGCGTCTTCTTCGGATAACTGATCCATTCTCAATTTCAATCAAATGCTCCGCCGCAGACAGGGGCGTTGCCCGGTTTGTTTTTAGTTTGTTCGCCTCTCGCGGCAATGATAAAATGAATGTGCAGGTTTCGTCAATATGATACCACCCTCCCAACCACTTTCCTATCATATTTTTATTAAATTTTCCCTTGCCTTCCTGTCCTGTTATCGTTCTGCTGCCTGCTTCGTGAATGCTGTTTTGGACGACTGAAAAGAACATTTCAGATTTGCGGGAAAATGCCGCCGCCTTTTATTTTGACCGCATGGAATTGCAGTTTATCTGAAATTGACCAAAAACTGCCAAACAAACTGCATTCAACGCTCAATCGCAAGATGGCAGATGGTGTTTGTGTATCTTTTATGAAATTTAGTAAAATCTGTTGACAAGCATCTCTACATCGTGTAGACTATATTTACTCTACATAATGTAGACAAAGGAGGAAGCGCATATGCCTGCAATGGGAATACTTGAATCCCGCTTCGCGGATATTATATGGAACCATGAGCCACTGGCTTCCAGAGATCTGATAAAGATGGCCGAAGAAGAACTGCACTGGAAACCAACCACTTCCTACACCGTATTGAAGAGATTGTGCGAACGCGGGATTTTCAGGCTTCAGGACAAGATAGTCACTTCCCTGATATCACGGGAGGAGTTTTATGGTATGAAAAGCGAACAGTTTGTGGAAGATACTTTTGGCGGCTCATTACCTGCCTTTATCGCAGCTTTTGGCACGAGAAAGAAACTTTCAGACGAAGAGATCGATGAGCTGAAAAAACTCATCGATGGGATGAGGAGGTAAGCCTATGTTCTTCTATAATACTTTTTTACCCGGACTGCTGAATGTGAGTATTACAGCCAGTGTGGTCATCCTGTTGGTTTTATTACTGCGTTTCTTGTTCAGGAAAGCTCCGAAGATCATTTCATATGCTCTCTGGGGCATCGTCCTCTTCAGGCTGCTCTGCCCAGTCGCGCTCCAGTCTGACCTGTCGCTGTTTAACCTGATGGATCCTCCTATAACCGCAGCCGGAACCTTGTCCGGCAGCATCGAATATATACCCTCTGACATTGGCCGCACGAAATCTCCCTCTGTGACACTTCCTGCCCCAGGCGCCTCGGATATCATAAATGACAATTTGCCCCAGGGCGAGGAGCAGACGGCTGCGGGTTCATCGGAGGCTTTTTGGACAATTGCTGCCTATGTCTGGGCGGCTGGCGTGCTGGCAATGGCACTCTATACAGTAAAATCTTATTTTCATCTGCGCAAAAAGCTGATCACCGCATCACCGCTACGAGACAACATCTATCTTGCGGATGAGATCACATCACCGTTTGTCATGGGACTGATACGGCCGAAGATTTATCTTCCGTCCTTTCTGGATGAGCGGGAGCAATCCTATATTCTGATGCACGAGCAGCATCATATCCGAAGACTTGACCCTGTCATAAAAGCGCTGGCTTTTGCCGCGCTGTGTATCCACTGGTTCAATCCTCTGGTCTGGGCGGCTTTCATCCTGGCGGGCAAGGACATGGAGATGAGCTGTGATGAAGCCGTAATCAGGAAACTGGGAACCGGAATTCTGGCAGATTATACAACGTCCTTGTTAAGCCTGGCCACCGGAAAAAACATGATTACCGGTATGCCTCTGGCGTTTGGGGAAGGCGACCCCAAAGGACGCATCCGCAATCTTGCCCGCTGGAAGAAGGCGCCCTTCTGGGTCGTCCTTACAGCCATTGCCGCTTTTATAATTCTTGCCGTGTGTTTGCTGACCAATCCAAAACAGGATCAGTTCAGTCTCAGGATCGTTGTGCCTGCAGGCAGTGAAGAAACGGTTGTGTATGCCGATGCGGAGATCTGTCCGGTGGGAAATTCTATCATCATATCATCCGGCGAAGGGCTCCATGATACGGAAATTTCTCTGAAACCGGCAGTTCCCGGCGAGGAAACGTCCCAAGACAAACCCGTATACCTGACACCCGGTATGCCCGTAAAAATGGAAGTGGAAAAAGGCGTCTGGTTCAAAGTCGGCGTAAACATTCAAAACAGCACGGACAAGGATATTATCGTTTATGTGAATGTAAAAAATGTTCAGGTCAGAATCCCTTCCAATGATCTTACCAGTCCGGAGCAATATCAGACGGATTATATTGGCAACGCTCCAAAGGTTTCCCAAATCGCCCAGCTTCTTCCTTATCCGAAGGACTACCGGTATTCCTCTATCGAGCTGCAAACAGACGCGGAACCTTATGAGTTGAGAGTAAAGCTGACTGGTAAAGACAGTGTGAAACGGGAGGATTTTGAACAGGCAGCGTCCCTTGCTTTTGAATCTATCGGTAATCTGGGAATCATCTCTTTCTGGCGCGAGGACGCCACGGAGCCACTGGCAATCTTTGAGCGTGACGATGCCGAAGAATCTTCGCCTTATAATGGGCTATGGCAGACTTATGAAAACCATCCGGCATCGTTCACCTTCCTATTCGCCAATGATTTCTAATCCATCCGGAAAGTCTCGTATGACAAGGGCACAGGTATTGGTTAATCTGATATGATCCTTCAGTGGATATTCTACCCTGCCCCTGACTTCTCCATCCGGACAATGCACATCCAATCTTGTATCGATCAGCCCCAAATTTCCAGCTAAATTATTAGCGAAAATCAAGCTTCCCGCGCTTACACCGATCACCATTCCATTCATCCGGATAAAGTCCATTAAGGTCGTATGGAATCCGGTCGAGTTTATCCTTTCAAGCAGATAGGAGGTGTTGCCCCCACAGATATATATCACATCGTATTGCCGCAGTTCATCCGCATCCATGCTTGTA
The DNA here is from genome assembly GCA_947629645.1 of uncultured Acetatifactor sp. Lineage (GTDB taxonomy): Bacteria > Bacillota > Clostridia > Lachnospirales > Lachnospiraceae > Acetatifactor. The sequence continues at coordinate 17,610 of CANREV010000028.1, forward strand.
TGCAAATCAAAAACTTTTATGTTTTTGTTTTGGATACCACATTTTAACAGATCATGCATGCATTTTGGCAGAACTTCTATCGCCTCCGCGTCAATGGCGGCTGTCGGGATAAACAGCGCCTTTACCTCAGACACATTTTTTCCAAGCATTTTCAAAAAACATCCTTTGATTTCTTCTGTTTCCAAACCCGCTGATGTTAATAATACTTTCATATTTGCTCCTATTCTGCCCAATTCATTTCTCCATCGGAGATTCCCATTTTCCGACATTCTTTGCATACATAATCTTTTTCTGCCTGATTGCCGATCTGATATTTCAGTATTTTATCCCTGAAAACAATGTACTTCACATTCCCCGCCTTAAAATCAACAAACCAATTTCCGCCATTATCCGGGTCAGTTCCCATTACTTTGGATACTTGCTCCGGAAAATCCTTTTTATCACTGGTAAAAAACAATACTGTCCAGTACTTCGGCCTTCCACCGGTATTCCACAATTCAATCTTGTGCACATTCAGCAAGTCAATGATGGTATCATCTGTTACACTTTCTTTAATCAATACCCCTTCATATACACCCTGCTTTTTGCCTTGAACAGCATTATTTCCACAACTATGGGTTTTCTTAACTTCACTTAATGTTAATTCATCTTTTAATAACACATCCATGGAAACAGAAAAAAGTTCTCCCAATATTAACAGCTTATCTGTTTCCGGTAATGTAATATCTGCTTCCCATTTAGATATAGATTGCCTGCTTACATTACACTTTGATGCGAGTTCTTCCTGAGTCATTCCATTTGCTTTCCGCAATTCTATTATTTTTTCTGATAACCTCATGAAGATTGCCTCCTGCAATTACTGATTTTAATATACAGGATCTTTATCATTTTTACCACCAATTTCAAAGTTCTTTTCCGCAACCTATAGTTGCCAGCATAAAATTACCGCGTCTGCCCGTTATCGTTCCCGCTTGCCACCCGCAATATCAAATGAATCTGGTCCGTTCTGCGAATCGTATCGCTCTGCTCCTCAGGCTGCAATGTCACGATTACTACTTTAATCCCCGCTTCCTGCTTTGCCTTTAAGAAACGGGTCATTGCTGCAATCAGCTGAATGTTTTCTATAAAAACAGCGAGAGCACCTGCAGACAGATAGCATTTATACAGTTGAATACGACTTTTAGTAATTTAATTTCAATAATTTCATAACACATAAAGCGTACCTCCGGCAAATACCAATCTGTCTGACTCTTACAAATGAAAATTTATTTTCCCAATGAATCTACGAAATTTATTATCTCTTTACACATTTCATCACTTTTATAATGATGAATATAATGTCCGCAGTCATAAAAAATCAATCTGGCATTCAGTATTGCGGCAAATTCCTTCTGACCTTCTATCCATTTTTTTGATAAAGCTTTTTCATTTGAGCAGAACAATAATGCCGGACATTTTGGATATCCGGATCTGCGCACAATTTCTACATTTCTTTACACTTCAGTATTTCTTTCATAATAATCTCACTTTCAAACTTATAGCTTTAAACTATACGTTGTCGGATGACGACAGACCTATTCGGCTGCAAGGCACTCTTGGCGCATTGATGGATGGAATAGGCGGAAAGATGTCCGTAACGGAGCTGACTGCGGCTTTGTCGGAAGGCGGTGCGGAGGCGGTCTGTGAACTGTCAGAGGGTGCTGGCACCGCATATTGTGTAGGCGACAGGTATGCGGACATTCAGTTTGACAGCGACTGGGACGGTGAATATGACAGTCGGCTTTTGATTTCCATAGAAAATGCCGAGGATGAAGATGTCGATTCGGAAAGCACAGCATGGTTTGAAATACTTCCTGTCCCATGAAGTGCGCACGGCAAAAGCAGGTGTATCTATCCCCTGTGGAAAGTGTAAGCGGCAAAAGTGTAAGTGGGTGTGGCCTTTGTTGGAAAATGTATTGACTGCGTACATAAAAAACAATACAATGTATATAATAGTTTGAGTAAGGAGACATTGGTTTATGGCAAATGTAAACGTAAACATTCGTATGGATGCTGGTCTGAAACAGCAGTTTGAAGAATTCTGCGAGGATATGGGATTGACGATGAGCGCGGCATTTAATATTTTTGCAAAAAAGGCAGTCCGTGAATACCGTATTCCCTTTGAGATCAGTGGAGAAAACCCGAATTCCGAAACAAAAGAAGCAATTCAGGAAGTGCAGATGATGAAAGCAGATCCAAATCTCGGAAAGACATATACGGACGTAGACAAGATGGTGGAGGATCTTCTGTCCAATGTATAAATTAAGGCCAACGACCAAATTCCAGAAGGATCTGAAACGTGTGCAGAAGAGAGGATATGATCTTTCGCTCCTTACGGAAGTCTTAAAAAAACTGGCCAATGGGGAAATCCTTCCAGAGAAGAACAGAGATCATCCGCTTACAGGGAATTATACAGGATGCAGGGAATGTCATGTGACCCCAGACTGGCTGCTCAATTACGAGATCAGTCATGATGAGCTGATTTTGTATCTGACCTGAACTAGGACGCACAGCGATCTGTTTTAGAGAGCAGACTTTCTCAGACAGTATCTTGACAAAATCCTGCACGGTACTGAAATAAAAGCAAATTCTCCCTCATCTCTCTGCAGTCATACATGCATACTTGAGGGAGTTTTGTCCGATAAATAGTATTTTTACGGAAAATTAAAATGATTATCTTGAAATTATCATGTTGCATTTGCTCCATAATTCGTCTTTATAGGAAAATACAACTTTGTCAATCTTTCTTTCGACAAAACCGATGCTTTTATAGCATTGTTTCGCCAATGCGTTTTCACTGAAAACATTTAACTGAACCGCTGATGCTCCGGTGATCTGAAAGGCGTATTGCAGAGCCAGATTCAGCATTTCTTTTCCGTAACCTTTTCCGCGTTTTAATTTATCTACAATTACAAACTTTAGAAAACCGATATTATCTGTTGGATTGACAGAATAACAGAAAAAGCCTATTGGTTGTCCATTATCTTCAGTCGCGACATAAGCGCTGTCTGTCCAGTCTGTTGCATTTTTCCTCAATAAGTCATGGAAAGAGTTCTGCGTTAGGGGGTATGGTAAAAGATTAGCGCACCAAAAGGCGTGAGTTCTTTCACTATCAATCCATTTGGCTACATATTCGTAATCTTTGCCTGGTATATATGGTCGGATTCTCAAAATAAAACGTCCTTTCTCTAAGTAAAAATTTTTACTTATAAATTTGTTATAGGTAGTACACCATAATGTATTCTTCCTCATTCTCCCTTATAATCTTAAAGCCAATCTTCAGGTACATTTTTGCCGCATAATTAGCTTTTTGAACGGAAAGAGAAACTTGGCTGTATCCATGCGATTTGAGTAAGGAAAGGATTTCTTTCATCATGGCTGTCCCGATACCCAATCCCCTGTATTCTTTATAAAGGGAGATTGCCAGAGAAGGTGTTTTATCATCGATATGTCCGTAATCGTTCATAATGCGAGCCCAAACAGCGCCGACAATCTTGCCCTCAACTTCTGCCATTAATCCCCAATCATCTTTTGATTTCCCGAAGCGCGCAACATAAACCTGCAATTCGGGAGATGTGATAATGGTTTTGGGGGGAGGATAGGCACCATCTGGAATAAAGATTGCCTCATATAAAAAATTATCTAATCAGGGATAATCCTGTTTTTGTATTTCACGGATCGTTACGTCCATGGATGACCTCTCAATTCTGTGTTTTCCATATATTCTAGCATAATTTCGATAATACAAAAATAAAAACTTATCAGAAATGGTAAATTTTATAAAAAACCTAAAGGTAACAAATAAGCTGCTGACAATAACAAGAATGTTAAGTGCAATGCGGATACAAAACTTAGCAAAAGCGCTAAATAAAAGAAGGATATTGAATGAAAAATGAACTGCTTGTAACTGACGGGGAGGTAGCGGGGAGATAGCGCAGGAGTTTTTGGTAGAAACCAGAAGATATGAGTGGTATAATCAAAACGTGAAAGATCTGGGGAAATCAAGGCATATATAATTGTTATACTGCATATGGACAGCGCTTGCCGTATAATAAATCAACATGGGAGGAATTGATAATGAGCAAAGAACCGATCATTGAAACCGATAGATTGATTTTGCGGCCTATAATGATTGAGGATGCAGAAGCTATTTTCAGTTGGAACAGTGATGAAAGAGTCACAAAATATATGTCATATTCCACATATTCTGATATCAGTCAGACAATAGACTGGATCAATTCCACATTTGTTGATGAAAAGGAGTGGAACTGGGCATTTGTTTTGAAAGAAGAAAATAAAGTAATCGGAACAGGAGGTATAGGTCCCAATGCGCAAATGAAAGAGTATTGGGGTATAGGATATAATCTTCATTATGATTATTGGCATAAGGGATATTGCACGGAAGCAATGAAGGCTATTATTGAATTTGCATATAGAAAACTCGGCATAAAAAAGATATGTTCAGACCATGCATTAGATAATCCGCGTTCAGGAAAAGTTATGGAAAAGTGTGGATTGAAATTTGACCATTATGGAGAATATACAAAACTTGATGGCAGTCAGACATTCAAGGCAAAATTTTACATAATGGATTTGGAGTAAAATCAGATTTTTTTAACTTGGATATATTATTAAGAAAATGAAATCAGAATGATAAATACATTGTAACAGGAGAGTTGTGTGGAATGCTTGAAACAAAAGATCTATTTCTTGATAAAGCAAAATTCTCAGATTGGGAACCTATGTATAGAAATGTCTGGTCGCAACCAGAAAGCGCAAGATATATGGAGTGGAACGTTACCACAAACGAGGGAGATGCCAAAATACGCATACAGAAAACCATAGATTTTCAGAAGACACACGATACGTATCTCGTCTATAAAAAATCAACCGGTGAAGCAATAGGATTTGCTGGTGTAGAGCAATTGGCGTTTCGTACATATCAAGAGACGGGGATATGTCTTGGCTCTGAATTTGTAGGACAAGGATATGGCAGGCAGGTTCTTCTGTGTCTGATACGATACTGTAAAGAAGAACTTGGGGCGCAAGAATTTATTTATTCCACAAGAAATTGTAATAGAGCTTCAATTGGATTAGCTCTCTCATTGGGGTTCCGGCTTATTGGCACAGAGGAAAAGCAGGATAAACGAGATGATCAAAGTTATATTTTGCAAAAGTATACCCTGCCAGATTCTCATCATACTTCCCCATATATATGATACAAAGCGAAGAATCGGGAATCTCTCCGATAAATCTGTCCGCGTGATAAAGCTCCGCTTCCTTTCCTGTCCGTTCCCTGAATTCCCCATAGGACATCGCTTCATAGTCGCGCACTGTCTCCGACAGACTGATCTGTGCTGCGGCGTTCCCATTGTTTCCACAGGCGGACAGAATAAGACATAAGCCTGTCAAAACCAATATCCATTTTTTCAGCATTGTCATCCCTCCGATTCTCTTATTTTTCCAATCCATAGAAGCTTACACAGCTTTAATCAAAATGATAAGTTACCTCCACATTCCCAATATGGGGCACGGCGCAGGCTTCCGTTTGGTCTTTTCTGCCGCTCTCGCCGTTGAAGCTGCGGTCCAAAGATAAGCTGTTCGCTATATAAAAATACTGCTCGTCAGACAGCGCATCGTCTTCAAACTCGATAGCAACATAAACACCGTGCGTCAAATCACAGGAAACAATTCCCTTATTCTTCTTTTCCTCCGAACCGTCAGTTATTACGGAGGAATAATACACGTCCGTCAGAGCGGTCTCCACTTTATCCGATGACGAAACCACGTCATAATTTTCTTTTACGTCAAAACAATAATCATTTCCCAGCGCAATCTGGTTATAAATCGCAATCGGTATCAGACTATCCTCGTCCAAATCAGAAGGAACCACGTTATAGCCAACGGCACCAACACATTCGCCGTTTTTGTCATAGATATAGTTTTTGGAAAAACAGCTCATCAGTCCGTAAGCATCATTCGCTTGGTCAGAAACACTCCAGCCGTCTGGCAGCGCGATTTCCAGTGTAAAGGCGTCAATGGTCAAAGTTTCCTGATTGTACTCCGTTTCCTCATCGTTCCCGGAAGGGAACTCAATTATATGTTCCGAATAACCGACCAAGTTGCCCTCTTCGGTTTTTTCTCTTCCCGCGCACCCAGAGACAGCCAACACAACCCCAAGAGTCAATACAATCTTCAAAACAATCCGTTTCATTGTTATCCCCCTCCATTTCACCTTGGAAACGCCAATTTGTTCTTCTCCCATAATACCATAATCATACTCATTTATTTATTAAATTTAATTAAGTTTCTTTCATTAAATTTCCTGTTCATAACGTCAAAGCGCATAGATGTTATTCTACACGCTTTGATGATATGTTATATGAAGAAATTGTCAACTTCCGCTCAAGCCTTATCCGCTGTTGCATTTTTAATCTGCTTTATCAAATCCTCTATGCTGTCTGCCTGCACGAAAGTACGCTCTGCCTGTTCTTTCTTTTCTGCCCGTCTTTCCTCTATCCGTTCCCTCTGCTGTTGACCGGACTTTTCAAGCTCTGCAAAGAACGTGGTCATACCATCTTCATCGACTGCAATTCCGATTTTGCTGACTTTTATATTGCCTTTTTCGCCAAGCGCAGAAGTAAAACCAAATTCCCGATTGATACGCTCTGACATACGGACGGCGCCTTGCACCTTACCCACTTTGTAACACTGGCTGTAATTCTGATTGATAATTGTTGTGATTCACAGATAATTCTTAACAGTTCCTTAGCTTCTGTAATTTTGTCATTCACATAACTTTATTATATATATCGTCACCTCCCCCCCCCGCAAAAAATTAGGTTTTTGGCACATTTTTACTTAATTTTGTCCAATAACTGCCGTCTGTATTGATTTTCGGCATCTTCTGCCGAAGTGATGTTCCATCACTTTGCCTGTATTCCTCTGCTCATCATTTATCTTCCTCTTTGTTTTACTCAACCGCTTCAATCGACTCAACAATATTCATTTTTGAAATGGAGCGCAATGGCATAGCCGTTGCCAGCAAACAGGCAGTAATCGAAAAAAACGTTGCCTCGACAATTGGAATAACAGGGACAGCCACCAGCCGGATTACACCTGTGTCAGCAGCGTCTGCAAAGATCGTGCAAACATAGCCGGCAATACTGCCGACTACTGCCGCAATCATTCCGTAATATGCGCCCTCCCACAAAAATGTTTTGTAAAGACTCCCTGCGCTCATACCAATGGCCCGCTGCATACCAATTTCTGAGACACGAGTGTGAATGTTGCTGTAAACCGTATTGATAATATTGAGAACACCAATAATACCGATGAAGATAATCAAAGCCCAGCATAACATCTGAATCTGCTCAAAGCTCTCATCCATTTGCGCATCAGACATACGGTAAGAAATCCAATGTGTACCCGGATTATCTGCACACCAATCATCAATCCAGCTTTCAAAAGCCTCCGCATCAACGTTTTCTTTCAGTACCGGATAAATTTCTGAAAAGTTATCGTTGCCGACAATGGAGTTGTAAACACTGTCTGCTACGATAACCTGCACCCCATTCGTATAGCCTGCATTATTGATCATAACGGGATAGTCTGCTATTCCGACCACACGCATTTGAACGCCATTAAAGGTAATCATATCATCCAGGTTTATGGTGGTGTGCGGCACTTCCTCATTTCCAACAGAAAACCGGATCGGATTTTTGACAAGACAAGCCGTGCCGGACAGCAGAGCGGCCTTATCCTGCTCTGACAGATCAGAAACACACGAAAGCAGCCGGTTTTCATCCAAACCGGCTATTTGCAGCGTCTCGTAGGACTGGACAATAAGATCGGTATCAAAGGGCGCCTTGTTCAGAGAGTGAACAGGTACTCTGCCGTCAAAGCTATCTGCATCTATGTCCATATAGACAGATAATTTCGTTGTTGACAGACTTTCTACCGAATCGTTTTCCCGCATAGCATTGACAGCTCCTTCGCTTATTCCTATCATCTCATTTGTAACGGCATAGTCCCCAATATGACTATCCCTCATATCAGCGCTGGCGTCAAGCAGTCCCGTAAAACTTTGCAGCGCAACAAAAACTGTAATACTCATGACCAGGGATAAAATCGTTATAATTGTTCTGCTGCGTCCACGTTTCAAATTGAGCCATGCATAATAGGCTTCAAAATTGCGGACTTTTTTGTTTTTCTTTCTTCTCCGCTTGATTTTTACAGTTTGTCCGGACATAGCAACAATCGGAGATACCTGTGATGCATACCGTGCTGCGGGGAAGGCAGCGGCCATAGCAAAGATTAGTGTTATTGCAACACTGATAAGCAGAAATGATATGTTACCGGTACTTGCAGAGTTGATCGCCGCATTCAACTCTTCGGTGCTATTTACCATAAACAGATCCGGACTTAAAATCCCCGTAGCCGCAATCAACACACCTTTAACAGGAAGAGTACCTGACAATAATCCCAATGGAATACCAATCCCACACAGAATAAGCAGCTGCAGAGAAACAAGGCGATAAATCTGTCCCCGTTCTCCGCCTATTGCACGAATCGTACCATATTCTTTGATCCTCTTCGCAATGGATATTTTCAGAATGTTGTAAATGACCAAACCCGCTGCAAATAATACCAGTACGCCTACAAGAACGCAGGCGAAAACCATAAACGGAAAACCGCTTCCCGTGTCAGAGTTTCCCTCCCCGTTATATGAAATACCAAGTGCGTCAAGCAATATCCCGTTATACTGGATATAAAACTCGTCCAAGTCTAATTCTGCAGCGAGACTATCTATGGTTTTTTGAAAATCTGTCTTACTATATGTTTTAAAATCAGTTGAATAACGCAAATATTCGTCTGGCAAAAGCTTTTCCGCTGTCCCATTACCAACCACACCATCAACAATTCCGGAAGAATAGCCTAAATAACTGTCCTCCAAAACAGCAGTTAAGATGAAATCAGCAGAATATCCATAAGACGGTATAGAGCCGTCCTTTATGCGTGCAGTAAGATCAAGCGAAATCGTGTCACCAACAGAAACATTCAGACCAAGATATTTCAATGCCCCCTCTGGCAGCGCAATTTCATTTTCCTTTTCTGGCAATCTCCCTTCCTGTACCGTTCCAATATCTGAAAACCATGAGTTAGTCTCACCGTGATATTCCCTCAAATAAAGCGTTAAACTGCTATTTCCAAGCGGCATATCTCCAACATTCAAAATATCGCAAACGTCATAAAGGCGGCCATCATTATGCAGCTTTTCCGACTGTTTGGCAGTTAATTGATGAAAGGTTGCATAACGGTTCCCGTTAAGACTTGCAGCCTGCTTAATTCGCATGGACTGTAAAACACCAATGGATTGACCGATTACAGTTGTCATCGTGGCAGACATGATAACAGCAATCAAAACAAGAATTGCTGTCACCTTCTGCGCTTTTAACTCTTTCCATGCAAGGGTCAGATAGGATTTCATTTCACTGTCACCTCCGAAAGGACACCGTCAACGATAGTAAAACGGCGGGGTGCCATTTCCGCAATGCGTTGATCATGCGTAATAATAACAAGGGTTTTGTTCATTTTCGCCTGAAGATCGCAGAGCATTTTCATTACCTCGCTACCGCTCTTACTGTCAAGATTGCCTGTCGGCTCGTCTGCAAAAATAATGTCCGGCTTTGCGATCAGCGCGCGAGCGATAGCGACACGCTGCTGCTGGCCTCCGGAAAGCTGATGCGGCAAGTGGGTCAATCTGGCATCAATCCCCAAAAAACCTGTAATCTTATGCAAGTATGCTTCATCGGGCTGCTGCTTATCCAAAAGTAACGGCATGATGATATTTTCCTGTGCAGAGAGTACCGGGAGCAAATTAAACTGCTGAAAGATAAAGCCGATCTTTTGACGGCGGAAAGCAGACAATTCCTTATCGCTTCCGTTGTGAATGTCCGTATCTCCATATAGTACCTGTCCAGAAGCAGGAGCATCTAAACCGCTGATGATGTGAAGCAGGGTGCTTTTTCCGCTGCCGGACGGCCCCATGATAGAAATAAAATCTCCCTCGTTGATTGTTATCGTGGTGTGATTCAGTGCGACAACTTTATTTTCACCCGCACCATAAACTTTTGAAACATCTTTGACCTGAATGTGCATAAAAAACACTCTCCTTAATCTGTTTGATAAGAAGAGTGTAATCAACAAATCTCAAGAAACGCTCAAGATTTATGAAATTTTCAAAACTGCGCAGACTGATGCACCCTGCTGACAGTTTTCAATTTCTATATGACCCCCATGCTTTCGGCAAAGGACATCACAGATATACAGACCCATGCCAAAATGCTCTGTGTCCTCATTTCCTTTTTGAAAAGGCTGTATTCCATTTCGCAAAAGTGCCGTTTCAAAACCAGTGCCATCATCTATCACTGCAAGGGTCAGCATATCACCTGAAAAAGACAGGTTGACGGAAATATTCTGTTTTGCAAATCGAACTGCGTTTGATACAAGATTTTCCGCGATCTGAAACAACACATTTTTATCCAGAAGAATTTTCTCTGCAGTTTCTGTACTGGTAAACGAAAGCTGCCTGCCACCATCTGCTGCTACAAGCCGAATTGCGTTTTCCAATTCACAGGCTAAAATCTGCGGGTCAGCAAATGATTTTTCAAGCTGTATTAGCTCCAGGCGTCCCACATTGCTCATGGCTTCCACATACCGCTCAATCCGCCCTGTGTAAGTTTCAATACGGGTCAGATTTTCAATAAGCTGCGCCGCTCTTTCTGTTCCGCTTTCCGCACATTGCTTTGCCATTTTTGCAGAGCCTTTCAAAACAGTAACGGGGTTTCTCAAATCGTGGGAAAACGCTGCATTAAGCCGTTTCCGTTCTTCTGCCTGCCGCCATAATTCCTGATTATTCTTCAAAAGCGCCTGCCGCATTGTTTCAAAGGCAGTACAGAGCTGTCCCAATTCATCGGTTGACTGTACCTCGATGGAAAAGTTTAAGTCGTTTTCTATGATATGGTTTGCTCCATCCATAAGGATTTTTAACGGCTCTTTCAATTTCCAGCGATAGAACAGGAAAACAGTCGCAAGGAGCGCAATCACAAAGAACAAGACAGGTAAAATAACCTGCAGGATAATCAACAAAGCATCAATGCTTCCGGTCCAAGATGCGGAACCAACATTCTTTGTTACAGTATAACTGCCATCTATGAATATTGCCTCGCCTTGTGGAAATAGTCGTGTGATTAATTCCATCCCCATCAAAAAGGAGAGCGCAGAAAATAAGGCGGCTATTACAAGGCTAATGAGTGTCATAGTGAACAGAGACTTTTTTAAACTCATGCGCTTTAACCATTCCATTTATAGCCTATCCCCCAAACTGTTTCTATATAGCTGTGAAGTGACACGGCAGCTAATTTGCTTCTTATTTTCCTGATATGCTCCATGACCGTATCGCTGCTGCCATCACCATCTATACCCCAAACAATCTCGTAAATATGTTCACGGTCAAAGACTTGTCCGGCATTGACAGACAAAAGCTCCACTATATCAAACTCTCTGCGGGTCAAAGGAATTATAGTCTCTTTGATCGCAACCTCTCGCTTTGAGTAATCAATCACCATATCGGAGAAGAACCGAAAAACAGTCTGTTCCTGCTTTCTGCTCTCGCGCCGTAAATGCGCTGCCACCCTCGCCCCCAGCTCGTCTATGTCAAAGGGCTTTACAATGTAATCGTCTGCACCAGCTTGAAAACCCTTAATCTTATCAGCAGTTTCAATACGCGCTGTGAGAAATAAAATGGGACAGGAAATATAGTCTCGGATTTTTTCGCAAACAGTCAGACCGTCCATATCGGGCATATTTATATCAAGCAGTACAAGGTCTGGATTATGGGTTGCTTGTCGCAAGGCGTCTTTGCCGTTAAAAGCTGTATATACTTGAAACGACTGCATTTCAAAATAGCTTTTCAGCATTTCTACAACACCTTTTTCATCGTCTGCAATCAAAATTTTATCATTCATATGCTGTCAATACCTCCCGATTGCAGCTTACAACATAATTCTCAATTCTTTCTCAAGTTTTACTCGTTTATCGGTTGGCTTTTGGGCATCCTTGGGTATCAGCTACAATTTTCCCATTTTTCCGGCTCCTGCAATTCGTCCGGCAGAACAGCAGTAATTTATTAATCCATGAAGCAAACCTCCACAGAATAAGATTATATTCCTGAAAATCCATTTGTACCAAATAAAAAAACGCTCCCTGATGCTCCGCCAGTCGGATATCCGGATTCCGTTCGCTGCCAGATACCAGCAGAAAAGGCATATGCTGAATAACAAGAACGCTAAAATTCATCGTTCTTAAATTTTAAAATACCTATGAAAAGACAAAACCACAAAAGAAATAGCGCTGCAGCAACGGCAACGTAGTATTCAAATGAAATCGGGTTAGCAGCGACTTCATTCAGTTGGATCATATGACTATAATTTAATATATCAATATGTGCATTTTCTTTCTCACATCGTTCCCCAAGGTGGGAAATCATTTAAATTTGTCACTTTTTATTTGAGTTTCCGTACTACTTCATCCTTTCCAAATCAGAGAACACCTGCCAGATTATATCCTTGGATGCCTGATGAAAAATCTTTTTCTTACAAACCTGCACTCTTCAATATTTCTTCATCAGACATCTTCAGCCAAAGATGATCCGGATTTTTACTCTTTGCAAGATTTCTAACTTTATCCATTAAATCCATGTGCAAATCATCCGTTGTAACATATGGGAATAACTTATGCTCCGCCATGATTAATAGTTGTCGAGATTTTATGAAGTTCCTTTTCCATAACTTCATACGCAAGTATCACTCCATTTTCTACAGGATAACGCTCATGCTTTACAGTTGTAAATCCAAGCTTTTCATAAAGCGCTGCCGCCGGAAGTGACGCATCCAGATATGCCTTATCAAATTTTTCGCCAATCTGTTCTTCGATATTTTTCATAATAAATGTACCGTACCCCTTTTTCTGGTGTTCCGGCAGGACATAAACTCTTGTAATGTGATTATCCACAAAACAACCTGTTGCTACGATTGTTCCATCTATTTTTAGCACACTTACATAACCATTGTTAATATCCTTTTCTATAGCATCCTCACTGTGATGCCGGCAGAAAAAATCTACTACTTCCATTGGATAATACTTCGGATATATTGTTTTTATTGTATGCTGCACCACATTGTATACAGCCTGTAATTCTTCTGGTTTTGCTAATTCATATATCATAATTTTTCACCATATTTTACATATCAATCCACTGAATAAACGCCGTCTTATCCGAGCTGTTATATCCGGCACTTCGATAAAAATTCAATGTACTTTCTTTCGATACTCCCCATGTGTTATCACATTTTCAACAAATGCATATGGACGAACATTTCTTGTGAGATTGGGAATAATCACACATACGCAGGATGCCACGAGCTTGTTACCAATCTCACAAACAATAAGATGATGATTGGCATCATTTATAATATTCTCCCATGTATTTCTTAACTGCTGTAAATCTTCCGGTACCCTTTTTTCATGAAGATACAGATAAAGCTGTAATATTTCATCTAAATCATTTTGGTTTCCATCCAATCTATATCTTAAAGTTCCATCAGCCCGTTTTGGTCAAAATAATAAATATTCTCTTTCTTATAACCATACTTTGAATCCGGAAATGCTATGTGCGGTTCAAATGTAAAATACTTCACATCCCCAAGCTCTGTCTTATTCCCTTTTTCAATATAAATTCTGTCCCCTTTAGTCTTCACAATGGAATGTCCCAGGTTTCCCATAAAATCAAGATTAACAAATCCATTTTCCGCTATGAACTCATTCATATGATAGTACAATTCCTCAAAGGTTGTTTCCTTCGTAGCAAAACGTAACAATTCTGTATGTAATTTCTCTTCCATCTTGAGACCACGTTTCCATTCCGGATTTTCAATCAGCCCTATATCCTCTACAACCTTGCCATTCTCTACAATAATAGTTCTCGCATAATCTCCCCAAATATTACCTGTCTGTGGGCTTAAATCAATGGTTATTATATCGTTGTTCCCTATAACTCTATCTGAAGTCACATACTGCTTACCAGATACAGAAACGGTTGTTTCATTTCCTGCAAATATAAAGGCACCAACATCCCAATACCAGAACGAATCTGCACCCAACTCTAACAGTTTTTCCTCGCATAACTTTCGAATCTCGAGTAAATTCATTCCCGGCTTGATAATATTCTTTATGTATTCTATTGTCTGTTTTGCAGCCAGCTGTATCTGACTGTAATATTGCCTTTTTATCTGCAGATACTTTTCAATCAATTTAGGCTGTATCAACGGATATGTCCAATTTTGGGGCAACTCATCCATAATCACAACCTTTTCAATCTCGCTTTCCAGCTTGCCAGAAAACTCTCTTATCTCGGCATAACATAATAATCCAAATGTTTCCTCATCGGTCTCATTTACACTATTCTTACTCGTAACGGAATAAGCACATACTGGCTTAATATCAAACTGTATGGCACCTGTTTCTTCCTGAAGTTCTCTCTTAGCAGTTTCCAAAATATCTTCTCCAACTTCACGATGACCTTCCGGGACCTCATAGGTATCTCGTTCCTTATGTTTGCAAAATACCCATTTGCCATTGCTCTGTGAAATAATTACTGCAAATTTCAATAGTGAATCATCTACTGTATCATAAAATTTAACTTCTAACATACTTAATTGCACTTTCTATTATGACAGCCCTCTGTATCTAATCGCTAATTCATATTTAATACATTTTTGAAGAACTCTAAAAAACCATCTTCAACCGCCAGCTGCTCTAAGTTATCTTCCGGCAAATCGTAATAGTATCTATTCGTCTTTATATCTAAAGACATGCTATCCAGCGGGAAACCCTCTTTTCTAACTGTGCTGTGAGGTTTATCTGTTAAAATAAACTTCTCACTTTCCATAGACGGCTCCATTGCCTCATATATATGTGTATCATCCATTACAAAACAGATTGCATTCCTGTATCTTGCCAAAAGATTTCCATATGTTTTTACCAATCCCGAATAATAATCTATCATTTCATCATCTGACAAACATTTTCCATTCACATTACGAACATGTACGCCGGGCTGGACCTCATCTGGAATATTATCAAAATACAATCCTGAATCACAAGAGAATACAGGAATTTGAAAAGCATCATAATATGCCATTGCTTTCAGCCTTGCATTTTCAAGAGGAGTATTGCCATCCTCTATTACTTCCGGAACAATCTTGCCCTCTGCACGCAAATCATTTAATCCAATTAATTCTATTCCTATCTTCTCAAGTCTGCTTTTCATCACAGATAATTTTGCCTGGTTCCCCGTTCCATATAGTAATTTCATTTTATTATTACCTGCAACCCCTTCAAATTCTTTACATCACAATCACACTATCAAAATACTGTTCCTGAAAATGAATCTGCTTACAGATTTCTTCCTTGGTAAAAATCGTCCCTTCCGGTGCAACAATCCATTTTTCTTCCACATCATCATTTCCATATACAACTGCAATAACTGTTCCTGTGAACTTATTTATCGCTTTATCACACCTAATATGTAAGCATCCTGTCCTTCTCCATTCAGCGCCATGATGCCTTCCACATACCCATAATTTATTGGATAATACATATCCTTATGTTACGGATGGTAACTATCTAATGGTCTGTCAACTGTTATGTTTACTGTTCCGCCAATAACAGAATCCGTCAATTTCTTTGTAAAACAAATAATTCTATTGACTTCTTCAAATCCCATCTTTAAGTGAAATTTCAGGCTGCCTTCATTAATTCTCGCACATTCCTTCATGCTCGGAACCGTTCTTCCGGAAGTTTACACTATTATCGCAGCAACACAAATCCGATGTGGAAAATCACACCGAATTATATAAGTACTGATTTATTTTAGGATATCTTTGCTATCAAAAAGACAAATTTTATCTACAAATGAATACTCTGATAATGAATCTTCGCCTGGCTCTTGATTGTACTGCGAAATATGCCAATTTTTCGGTTTCACTACTGACTCTATCATCTCCATGTACTCAGAATCCACACTAGCCATTGAATGACCAATAACTACAACCTCTTCAATTTCCTGACAATTCTTCACTAAAAATTCATTAAGTTCTTTATGTTTGTAGTTCTTCTGCAACCTTTTATACATTGAATTTACAACTTCTTTTTGTTCATCTACATAATAATCTTCCTCGCTAGACGACATGACAGGCGGCTGCTCCAACGGCTCTTTGTATCCAAATATTTTATCTCCATCAGAATCCCCATGAATATGTATGATATTAGTACCCTCAGGCAAATCATATAACCTTTCTATTGTAGAAGTATAATTAAATGATACTATCTGATCTCCTTCATTAAACAGTGATTTCGTAATGCACTCCCTTTCATCCAATTCACTTTCTGCTTCTTGAACCATATCATCCAGCGCATCTCTAACAGCTTCTTCCAAGGAATCTGTATACATCTGCATATTCAATATTCCACCGTCTCTATCTGATTCATGATCAGATAGATAGTCAGGAAATTGCACATTTCTGCTATATATTTCTTCGGTGTCGATATAAGATAACCCTTCCTCAAATTCACACCAATACACTCCATAAGTGTTCAATATTTCATTCGCATTATCCATCTCATTGTAAACTCGTTTTTCAGATAGATGCCTTTCAAAATCTGATACTTTTGTTGGCAATCCGTACATGCAATCAAAACCATTCCCTATTACATATAGCCTCTTTTTATGCACGATTATTCTCCTCGATATAGAATTTCTCGAACTCTTGGGCGGAGAGATTTATCTGGCTGTTTTTCAGTACACCTTTGTGTGTGTTATTA
The DNA here is from genome assembly GCA_947629645.1 of uncultured Acetatifactor sp. Classification (GTDB taxonomy): domain Bacteria; phylum Bacillota; class Clostridia; order Lachnospirales; family Lachnospiraceae; genus Acetatifactor. The sequence goes on from CANREV010000028.1 coordinate 34,593, forward strand.
TTCATATTCTTCATAATTTGAGTTTTTCTCTACCTCGTCCAAAATAATCAGAGCCAAAATGGAGCCAATTATACTCTCGCAAATACATGATGTAATTGTGCATTCACATGTCAAAAATGCTTAGTTGTGTTTCTTTTAATGAACCAACTTTTCTGATAGTAATTTTATCATCTTCTTGGACTTGACCACATAAAAGTGGTGATGATGGATCATATTTGGCAGCATTTGTTTCTACGCTTTTTGAACTATAATTTGCATAACAATATACACATCCATTTTCACATGTATTATAAGTACCTATTTCAACACTTTCAACACATCCACATTCTATACGCTGATTTTTGTCTTTGCCAACATTGAGTTTACTTCCCATAATTTTTTCAATTAATTCTCTATCTATGCAGCAATTATGAACTATACCACATTCATCCAAATCTATTTTTTCTGCACAGCTTCCAATCTTAATATTATTATCAGCTGCTATCTTGCTTAATTCCTGAGCGAATTCTCTCAGCTCATCATCATTTAATTCATAGCTTGATAACCCATCCATATTTTTTTTATTTTTGGGATATACATCAACAAAACTAATCACGCATTTTTCCGTGTATCCACTTAAAGCCTCTGCAATACCCTTAAATGCTTTCAAATGATATTCTTTTGTATATCTATCAGAAAAGAATATAGGATCATATCTCCAAATCACTCTTTGCTTGCCAATTTTTTCAGACAACTCTTGAAATATCGGAATCATTTCTGTTTTTTTATTTGGCAAATTAACCTCAACATCATTTCCATATCCAGTTAATGTGAATTGAAAATAGTAATTATAATCTTTTATCTCATCTAATCTTTTCATCATTGGCAAAGGATTCTTAGTCCAAAACACAATACAATCTACAATATCTGGAGTTATTTTTATTTCACTTATCTGATGAGCATTCATCGGATTGCGAACATATAGAAATCCCTCTTTTATTCTATTAAAGAACCAGTCCGAATAATAATTTGGAATATCTGTTCTTCTACTTACACTTAATATCATTTCATCACTTCTTTCTTTCCTTCTTTATCAGTATCTGTGCACTAGCACAACTTTCAAATGGATTATACGCGTTTCTTATCTCATCTGATATATTATTAAACACAAGAGCATTACTATTATATTGGTCTCCATATTCGTAGTGTCGCTCTTTATTAATATTATCAAAATGCATTTTTCTCACAATTTTGGGCTCCTTAATTTTTGACTCTAAAATATCAAAAAATTCTCTTCCACCACCCATGGATTTACTAAGATTAATATCATTGCACAAAATATATATAGGTTTTTCTTCATATGAATTTAAAAAATCAGCCAACTTATTAATAAATTGAATTATTTTTTCTTCGTCAGAATGTTTATACATATCCGAAAATACATATTGAAAAATCAGTACATCCGGTACCCAATTATGATTGACTATGATATCTACCAATTGCAGTATATCATTTGGATAAAACTGAATTCCATCTCCATAATACTCTTTAATATCATTCCAAATACGTTTCCATACATCTTCTAATGGATCAATTCCTCTATATTTCAATTTATCATAATTAAGCACACCCTGTTTCTTTAGATAATCAACTGCTGCCAATTCAGTACATGGTCCACATCCAACTGACATAATCTTAAGTTTTTTCTTATTCCTAATTTCAGCAAAACATCTTAAGCCATATATAATTTCAGATGCATATTTATATGCATATTTACAATAATAGCAATCTGCCATATGCACACAGTCATATTTTCTTGGAGCCGGAGCTTTTTGTGGAAAATGCACATACTGTAAACAACTTTGACAGTCTTGTGGGCAACATTCCCCATATGAGCAATCCTCACATTGTTCATGCTCCTTTTGATATTCATCTCTATAAGAACATTTTTCAATCAAATCATATAAAAGCATTTCTTTCTCTCCAATACATACAATTTTTATTAATTATACTACATTTTTCCACATTCTTATAGTTGTTTTATTCTTCTTTAATTCCACATATATTCAACTCTCATACCGAAAAAACTCCCTCGCCACCATCTCTGCTGCAGCCCAGTTATATCCTTTCTTCAAATACCCCTGCACAATCGTCCCAAACATCCCCTTAACCATTTCATCTTCAATATCACAATATGCCTGCATTTCCTTGGATAAAGCCATTGCAACATACTCTATCGGCTTATTATCCAATAATTTATGTAGCTTTACCAGCGACTGCTCTGTTGCAAATATTATCCGCCCTCTGCCGGTTCCTCCGCCTTTTCCTCTTTCAGTCTCTGCTTTATGCTCTTTGGCGCAATGGACTTCAGATATTCTGCAAACGCATCTCCCAGTCCTCTGGATTCCACAAACCGCTTCAGCTTCTCTATCTGACCATTTAAGGCATCGAGCCGTTTCTCCCGTCCGGCTGTCTTCGTTTCGTACTTTTCCACCAGATGGTTCTGCTGTACCGCCTTGTGGAAAACATTCACGATCTTATTCCAGTCAGTCTTTTCACTTTCACATATTCCTTGCCGCCGAACAGTCTGTTGACCGGAACCGCAGCGCTTTTTACTGCCTTAGTCTCCGCATCTGCCTCCCACTCCATCAGCTTCAGCTCCGATGCCCTGAGCGTATGCTGTTTCAAAATATCCCGGCTGTCCCGCTCTTTTTCCTCCAGCTTCCGAATTTCCTGAAAAAGTTCTTCCGTCTGCGCTTCCAGTTCCTGATTACGGCTCCCGATCTGCTCCGCCTGTTCTTCCAGCGCCTCCACCTTCCGCATGGCAGCCTTATACTCCGGCAGGCTCAGGTTCTCCCGCTTAACACCAAGCGTTTCAATCTCTATGCCACGCCCAGCGCAGAGGTCCGCCAGATACGCCCTTTCCCTCTCCTGCCATGCCACCGTCTCATTCTGCTTCCTGCTGACGGCTTTGGCAAATCCCATCTGCCGGAATGCTTTGGTCGGACTGTTGCATGTTTTCATTTTTTAATCCATATGCCACTGGGATATAATCTATATGCTGAATGTGGATCAGCTCTTTAAATATCAAAAAAGCTATTGACTCCAACGTAACGTGATACTGTATTCTATTTTCATGGAAGCAGAGTAGATATCAGCCGGCAATTTCTATCCTGCTTCTCCACAAATCAAAGGAGCTGATAAGTATGAGAACGATAAGCCAAGTTGCAGAATTAACAGGCGTAAGCGCACGAACATTACAATATTATGACGAGATCGGACTGCTAAAGCCAAGCGAATTGACCGAATCCGGCTATCGCCTATATGATGATGAAGCCTTACAAAAGCTACAACAGATCCTGTTTTTTAAGGAATTGGGATTTAAGCTGAAAGAAATCAAAGAAATCCTGCAAAAGCCCGACTTTGACAGAATTAAGGCTTTTAAGAGGCAAAAAGAGTTGCTTCTGCTGAAACGCAATCGGACAGACAGACTGATACAGCTTCTTTGCCGCTTAGAGAAAGGAGAGCAATGTATGAGTTTTAAAGAATTTGATCTGTCTGACTACATTACTGCATTGGAGGATTTCAAAAATAACAGCGCCCATGATGTTATCAAATACTTTGGAAGTGTTGAAAACTTTGATATATCTATTCAAAAAATAAAAGATAATGAAGCAAATATAGCCAAACTTGCCATTCAGCAATTCGGAAGCATTGAGAAGTTCACAGAAGCCATGAAGCATAATTTAGAGCATTTCTCCGAATTTATGGAAACACAATTAACGGAAGAGGTAAAAGAGATCGGAAAGCAGTCTGATCTACTGTATGGCAGACTGGCCGCCAATTTGTCGGAAGATGTTTCTTCTCCTAAAGTACAAGCCATCGTGCACGAAATATTGCAGTTTTCACAGAAGCACAGTGACAGCGCAGACTTAGATAAGCCCTTGATCAATGTCCTTATGGACATCTATTCCAGCGATTACATCAAAAACATAACTGATGGCAAATATGGAAAGGGAACCTCTGACTATATCGTAAAAGCCTTCCGCTATTACTCGGAGAATAACGCTGGCAACAACAATTAGAGCCAATTTAGAGCCAAACGCCATAATGCAATGCCGGAAATGCTCATTTATCAGCATTTCCGGCGTTTCATCCGTTACTCAAACTCTTTTCAGGGTACAGAGTATATCTTGTTTTTCTATTGTTTTTCTATCGTTTTTCTTGCGAAAAGCGTATCATTTGTTGCGGTTTGTTGTCCTTTTATGCAGTTACAAAACTGGTGTACCCAAATTGTACCCAAGGGAATCACCCAAAATTATTAATTACAATTTCCACTTCTCATCCAGATACGGTTTTATCATATCCATGACTTTTTCTGCCCTCTCTATCTGCTCTTTTGCCATATCCCTAGAAATAATTTCAAAATCCTTATAATCTGCATTTTCCCGCAATCGGTATGCCTTATCCAGCATTTTAGACAATGCTTTATCAAAAACTCCTTCCTTCACATACATGCGATTTACATAGGCAATTACAGCCGAATGTTTACTGGCATCAAAATGATCTAATGCTGTGACTGCTCTCAACATATGAAAAATCGCATAGTAGGAACGATTAACAGATGACTTAAAACTACCTGCATCCATAAGAAGCTTTGCATCATTCAAATTCTCGCAAGCACATTGAAATCGATATTTAGATAACTCAATCACGCTGCTTTCCATAACACAATTCCTTCTTTCTCCACACTTTGATAAAAAGGCAGTACTTCCAACCATGTTCTGAAATGATCTGCATCAATATCAATGACAGAAAAAACCTTATCATACTTTAAATTCATATCGACTACAAAATCCGATAACCTGTCTTCTGTATCTGAATCCAGCTTACCATACATAACCAGAGCAATATCAATATCCGATCCTTCTGTATCACTGCCTCTGGCAACAGAGCCATATAAAACGATTTTTTCAAGTCTATTTTTTAAAATACGCAAAATACCATCTACAAACTCGCTGCGCACCCTTTCTTCCATCAGCGTCCACCTCCTAGATATCATTTAATAACTTTTACCACAATCTTCTCACATTCCAAATGAAATTTCCATACCCTTCCGCACCATGGTTTGTGTCAAGTACTCGTTGGCACTTTTCCTATTTTCTTTATGAGTTCTCGTTTTTATGCAATAAATACTGCCCTC
>CANREV010000029.1 GCA_947629645.1 uncultured Acetatifactor sp.
TCTCATCTGGCGATTGAAGTGCCGGGTGAAAACGGCTCGAATGAATGGCTGGAGCCGGTAGATGAAAAACAATATGGGGGATTAGTGTGAGAAGTGCATCTAACCGCTTGCGGCATAGGCCGCTTCGCGGAGAAGCACTAAGTCTCACACGGAAGAATGCCCTAAGGGCGGGCATTCTTCTTACCTGAGATTGGAGCCGTTTAGAACAGCATAAGGATTAGTGTGAGAAGTGCATCTAACTTCTTACCTGAGATTGGAGTGAAGAATAAAAATGAAAAAAATCACAGTAATTTTATTTGCAATTATGATGATTCTGTCCCTTACCGCCTGTGCCGGGGGCGGGGAAACTGCGGACAACATTGGAAATGATGAATTGGCACAGAGCCCTGCGGAAGAATCCCAGACGCAGGAGCAGACTGGGGCATCAGACGAAACAGGAGAGGAAAGCGGGCAGTCCGGCGCAGTTGACGCAGCTTTGGATTCGGTGACGCAGGAGCAGACCTCTGGATCAGATATAACGCAGGAATCCAATCCGAACAGTTCTGCTTCTGAACCAGCCAGCGAGCCGGAGGGCAGTAAGATCCTGGTAGCTTATTTCTCCGCCACAAACAACACCGAGGGCGTGGCGCAGAAGCTCGCTGACGAACTTGGCGCAGACTTCTATGAGATCGTACCGGAACAGCCTTATACGGACGAGGATCTGGACTACGGCAATTCCGAAAGCCGTTCGTCTGTAGAAATGAATGATCCCGATTCACGTCCCGCAATTTCCGGTTCCGTAGAAAATATGGAACAGTACAATGTTGTGCTTGTAGGTTATGCTGGTGGTATAATAGGACTAAATTAAGAGAAGCCCAGTAAACATAAGGGTTTGCACTGATTTAGTCCTATTTTTTTAAGCCCATTTTAGGTCAAGATTAGGACAGCGCTGATCAAAATCGAAAACCTACATTACGAAAGTCAGATAATGGTCGATTACTGATACGGTCATTTTATGGCTTTAAGGAAATGCGAGGTGAAACAAAATAACAAAGATTTAGATAATATGAAGTGACCTCACATTTGCAGCAACGTGGATTTACCCGTATAATTCATGCTGAAGCAAAAAACAAGAATTGCGGGGATTACCGCATGCAAAGGAGGCCACTATGTATAGAATACTAAAAATCGGAATGGATGTCCATAGTACAAATTACACTTTATGCGCGATGGAGCCGGTGATCGGCGAAGAAGACCGCATATATGCGACTATCAAGATAACGCCGGACTATAAAAATATCCTGATGTTCATTGAAAATTTAAAACTGAAACTGGGTCTTGACAACCAGTATGACATCCAGTGCGGTTATGAGGCAGGATGCCTGGGATACTCCCTGTATAACCAGCTGACAGAGGCAGGAGTGAAATGCGTGATCCTTGCCCCCACAACCATGCTGACACAGCAGGGAACGAGGATCAAGACGGATGCAAGAGATGCCCGCATGATTGCCCAGTGTTTATCCTATGGCGGTTATCATGCGGTATACATTCCGACACAAGAGGATGCAGCCGTTAAAGAATATCTCCGGATGCGTGATGACCACAAACTGGCGCTCAAGAAGGTAAAACAGCAGATCAACGCGTTCTGCCTGCGGCATGGATGCTATTATGAAGGGACAAAATGGACCATCGCGCACCTGAAATGGCTGCAGAAGTTGGATCTGGAGGGATTGTACCGGGAGACGCTGGAAGAATACATGGCGACCTATGAGGAGCAGACGGCAAAGATCGGGCGGTTCGACAAACGGATCGAAGAGATTGCCGCCCAGGAAAGGTACCAGGAGAAAGTAAAACGGCTGGGATGCTTCCTTGGGATCAAGACCCACACGGCGCTGTCCCTGATCGTGGAGACAGGGGATTTTGAAAGATTTGCAAAAGGGAATACTTACGCGGCGTATCTGGGGCTGGCGCCGGGGGAACATTCCAGTTCCGACAGCGTGAACCGGCTTGGGATCACGAAAGCAGGGAACAGCCATCTGAGACTGCTGCTGGTAGAGGCTGCAGGGAGCATCTGCAAAGGGGCGGTGGGGCATAAATCAAAAGCCCTGAGGGCGCGCCAGAATGGAAACACGGCGGAGACAATCGCCTATGCAGACAAAGCGAACACAAGGCTGCGGAGCAGGTATTATAAAATGATACGGCATGGGAAGAAACGGAATGTAGCGGTGGCTGCAGTGGCAAGGGAGCTGGCATGTTTTGTGTGGGGGATGATGACAGATAACATCGGGATAAAGACGGCGTGAAGGGAGTACATCACAGCCGTCCGCCAGTCAAGGGTAAAATGCACCGCGCAGGCGCGGCCCCTGACAGGCAGCCGTCAGTGATGTGTAAGGTAAACAAGCAGAAATAAGCAGCATGCTGCAGCTATTTCTGCCAGCAATAAATAAAAAAGGACAAGTAAATATCTGACAGCGGCGGAAAAGGGCTGTGGTCACTGTAAGGTCTGGGCTAACTGCGTCCTACCTATGTGCGCACGTAAAACCGTGATCCACGCTTTTAGATCGCAGAGCCCTTCGGCGGACCATTAGCCTGTAGGTAACCAATCCACGAATAACAGAGTGGCCAACTGCCGGGGACTGTTAAATCAGAGCCCTTTTCCGGCGCTGTCAGATGACAAAAATGTGAGATTTGTCAGAGGAAAAGAAAAAGTTTGTGAAATGCAAATTTGCATCTTGACAAAAGTCACTTCATAACAGAGAGGAAAAATTTGAGGAATGAATAAAAAATATAGTATGCTGTTTATGTTATTAATATTTGCGGGTGCAATTCTCTGTGACTGCCAGAGTACGGCTTCAGAAAAAGGGTCTGCTCCTGAGAAGATGGTGCAGCAAAGCGAATGGCCGGAAACGGAACAGCCGGATTCGGAGACAACATATCTTGATGAATACAATCAGGTCTTAGCCGGGATGCAGGGGGGAAGAGTGGCGCTCGTTTATCTGGATGATGATTCCGTGCCGGAATTGGTGTGCCTTAAGGACGGGGAGTATCTGATGTATTTTTTTGATGGCTCAAAGGCCGGGAAGATTCCGCTGCCGAATGACGAAATGAAGGCGAATGCCTATGGAACCAGGTTCTCAATGGAAAGTACCGATAATGGGGAACTGACATTTTATTGGTTTGAATATGTCCCTCATAAAGGGTTGGTGCGTATCCACGGCGGGGATGATGAGAAGCGCCGGGATTATTATCTGGTCTATGAGGATGGTGCGTTAAAGGTAGAACTGGAGGCAGATGATGCGGGCTATACATGGAATACCTATGATGCAGAGGGAGAAATAACCAATGAAGAGTTTTCGGACCGGCTGGCTGAGATAGGATACGATGATCTGATCTGCTGTGACTATCTGTATGGAGATGTGGAAACTGCATATCAGAATATGGGACATACATCGGATACCCATGAGGTCCTGTCAGACTTTATAAATGGAAAAACATATGCGGCAGAGTATGTGGAAAGCCGGTGCGATGTGCCTGAGGAAGGGTTTTTCATGAGGAGCTATGCTGATTTCAACGAAGAACTGACAGGAGGAGAATCGTGCTGGGAAGGCGCGGAATATGTGGATTTTGATAACGATGGAGAGGATGAGCTCATCATGCACGGCTACGCGGGAGCGCGCTTATATTTTGATGTGACAGGGGACACCATTTACAAAGTATTGGAAACGGTCTTTACAACGGATGTATCTTATGTCGCCAAACGAAAAGGAAAGTATGTGGTGGTGAAAACGGATCTTACTCATGGGGGAAGGAAAGACTATCAGGTCATGACATATGACGGCTGCTGTTGTCTGGTGGACTGCTTCAGACTTTCTGCTGTTTATGAAGGAGAGGATTACGAATCCGGAGACAGATTTGAATACAGGAATCAGGCTATATCAATGGAAGAATTTGAGTCCATACGGGATAGTATTCAAGGGGAATAAAGGGAGAAATAAGGATGAGGAAACGGTTGAATTCATTTCATATTCAAAAGGAAAAACTTCTTCATTGGAATTCGCAGTCGGTATAAAAAGCAAGTCAATAAAAAGAATAACGCTGTTAATTTGCAAGGAGTATTCAATAACTACGGACAGGCTGGGGTGGAGCATTTTGAAGATAGAAAAATAATTCTTCATAGCGATGGCGTTGAATGTTTTGTGTTTAAAACTATTCTGTATTCTAATGGCGCCAGAATGATATTATCAGATAAAAAAGTTCCCGATATATAAAAATGGACAAAGTTCAGGTTTTAGGAGTATCCCGTTGTTTACTTGTCAAATGAGTATAGAATATTGTATAATGAAAACAAGACCAAGGGCAGATCGGATCTGCCCTTTATTAGTCATATTTGCGGCGGAGCGTCAGGGAGAGAGTTATCATGTGCCAACGGGATGCGTTTATAGTCCCGTTTAAAGGACTTATAAGTATGTGGTTACTGATTTTATGCGGGTTTTATAATGTATAAAAGGAGGGAAACGTTATGCAGGAAAAGGAAAAATATTTACATGGCGGGGATGTGTACCACAATTCTGTGGCTTTAGATTTTTCCGTAAACAGCAATCCTTTAGGTATGCCACGCAGAAGTATCGGGGAAGCGGTCAGGGGCATTAAACTGTCCGGCCAGTATCCTGATTACCGGGGGGAGAAACTTTGCAGCGAAATCGCCTTATGGGAGAATGTGCATCCGGAGAATGTATTGTTGGGGAACGGTTCCGCAGAATTGATTTTTGCGCTTTGTTTTGCGGTGAAGCCGAAAAAATGTCTTACGCTGGCGCCGACTTTTCAGGAATATGCCAGAGCGGTTCAGGCGGTGGGAGGCCAGACGGAGTTTGTAAATCTGACGGAGCGAGACTGTTTCCGCACGCCGGATTCCATCCTGGCTGCCATTGAGGAGGATACGGATATCGTATTTATCTGTAATCCCAATAATCCGACAGGACAGATGACAGAGCAGTCTCTGCTGTTCCGCATTGCGGCGAAATGCGAGGCTACGGGGACCTGGCTCTGCGTGGACGAATGTTTTCTGCCATTCCTGCCGGATGAAAAAGATTACAGCATGAAGCGCATGATGGGCAGATTTTCCAGGCTGATCGTGCTCCGGGCTTTCACCAAGCTGTTTGGCATGCCGGGACTCAGGCTTGGTTATATGTTGAGCAGCAACAGTACTATTTTAAGCGCCGTGCGGGGATGTGTCCAGCCCTGGAATACTTCTCTGCCTGCCCAGCTTGCGGGGGTCGCGGCGCTGCAGGACAAAGAATTTCTGGAAAAGACAAGACTGTTGATCGCAAGGGAACGGACCTATCTGTGCGATGCTCTGCGGGATGGCCTGGCGGATAAAGTTTACCCCACTTACGCAAATTATATCTTGTTTCAGGCTCAGCCTGATCTTGCAGCCCGCCTGCTGGAAAAGGGGATCATGATTCGCAGCTGCGCAAATTTCAGGAATCTGTCCAACCGTTACTTCCGGATCGCGGTGCGCACCAGGAAGGATAACAGGAGGCTGGTGGAGACCTGGCAGAGTCTGTCGTGACAATGGGATCGGGACGAACAAAAGCGGCAAAAGACGGCAGGTCCGGGATCAGAATATGAAAACACAGGCTTACAGGGCTGTCAGGCGGCAAAAGGAATGGAGTGTGCAGGAATCAGAATGGAACGGGCGCCAATTTTAAAAAATAAATTGTTTTTATATCTTACAGAATTTTTCGCGGGGATGTCAGTGATGGCGGTAGAGTTAGGAGCCAGCAGGCTTCTGGCCCCCTATTTCAGTTCTTCCCAGATCGTATGGACCATCATTATCGGCACCATCATGATCGCTATGGCGCTGGGAAATCTGTACGGCGGCCGGAGCGCGGATAAGAAGCCGGACCCGGACAGGCTGTACGGAAGGATCCTGGCGGCCGGAGTGTGGATCGCGGCTATCCCGGTGGTTGGAAAGTATATTATACTGGCGATTTCCGCCGTGCTGATCTTTGCGGTAAACAGCAATTTCCTGATCTGGGCGGCTTTTGCGGCGTGCATGGTGATCTTTGTGTTTCCGCTTTTTCTTTTGGGGACGGTAACGCCCTCGCTGGCAAAATATTCCGTGGACAGTCTGGAGGACAGCGGCAGGGTTGTCGGTACGCTGGGCGCTTTCAACACGATCGGAAGCATTATCGGCACTTTCGTCCCTACTTTTGTCACCATCCCCACGGTAGGTACCGCTGTCACTTTCCTGATCTTTTCCGGCATCCTTCTGGCACTGGGAATCCTTTATTTTATCAGCAGGAAAGCGGGAAAGGGTAAGAGCGCGGCTGCGGTTGTGCTGTTTCTTGCCTGTTGTGTGCTGGGATCTTCCGACAGTTTCGCCTTCTGGGAGAGCGACCTGACCTATGAGGGGGAATCCGTTTACAACTATCTTCAGGTCAGGGAGGACGACAGCAGGGTGATCCTTTCCACCAATGTCCTTTTTGGCGTCCAGTCTGTTCTGGAAAAAGATCAGGTCCTGACGGGTATGTATTATGATTACGCCATGGCGGCGCCGTTGATGACGGGGATGCGGGATCCGGCTGACTGTCGTGTCCTGATCCTGGGGATGGGGACGGGTACTTACGCTACCCAGTGCAGTCGCTATTATGGGGAGATGGAAATCGAGGGCGTGGAGATCGATGAAAAGATCACGGAGCTGGCAAGGACTTATTTTGAACTGCCGGAATCGGTGCCGGTGATCACATATGACGGCAGGGCTTATCTGAACGTGGCAGATCAAAAATATGATGTGATCATGGTGGACGCTTATCAGGATATCACCATTCCTTTTCAGATGTCATCGATAGAGTTTTTTACGCTGGTGCGGGATCATCTGGCGGATAACGGCGTGATGGTTGTGAACATGAATATGCGGGGGAGGCAGGAAGGCAATATCAACCAGTATCTGGCAGACACCATTTCCGCCGTCTTCGGCCAGGTATGCGTGATCGATGTGCCGGGTACCACCAACAGGGAACTGTTCGCCTCCGACAATGGTATGATGCGGGAACATTTGTCCGCGGGGATCGAAAACCTGACGCAGCCGGAATTAAAGGAGATGATGGCGAAGGTTTCGGAAGGCCTCAAAGCTTATGAGGCGGGAGAGTATCTGATGACGGACGACAAAGCGCCGGTAGAGCTTTTGGGAATGAGGGTCATCGATGACCTGATCATGGATGAAGTGTCTTACTATAAAGAAATCTATGCGAGGGAAGGCATTCAGGGAGTACTGGACCGCGTATTATGAATGAATCGCGCGGCGCACTTTTTGCGGCGGCAGAGAACGCGACAGGGGCTGCCGCACCGGGTAAAATACCCACAAGATAAATCTTTCATGCGACAACCCCTGCGCCGGTCCTTGGCTTTTTCGCAAAAGGGACAGGTTCAGGCTTCATAAACGTACTTTTTCAGGGTAGCCTCTACGGCGCCGATACCGGCGGAGAGTTCTGCAAAGTACTGTTTCACAATGTCAGCCATGCCCAGGCTGACCAGATCCACGCCGAAGATCTTTTCATTGGACAAAAGGCCGTCAAGGCCGCTCAGATCCTTGGAATCGGAGGATAGCCGGTATCCTTTGACATAGGCGCGGGCCTCTTCCAGTAAAGGATCAGAACTGGGAGCAAACGGGCAGCCTTTGTCGTCTATCCCCATCAGATAGCGGAGCCAGCCGGCAAAAACTAACGGGATCAGCTTCAGATCGGCAATGTCCAGATCGGGTGACTGGGCGTAAGCTTTGATGGTTTCACCAAAGCGGATAGCCAGCTTTTGGGATGTATCGGTGGCAATACGCTGGGGAGTGTCCGGCATAAAAGGATTGGGAATGCGCACGTTGACCACCTGATCGATAAACTCTCTGGGATTTATGATGGCGGGATCCACCACTACGGGAAGCCCTTCCCTGTAGCCGATGGTTTCTGCCATTTTTTTCAGCAGAGGATTTTTCATTTCTTCGGAAATCAAAGTATAGCCCAGCAGGCAGCCATAAATGGCAAGAGTGGTGTGGAGAGGATTTAAGCAGGTGCATACCTTCATTTTTTCCACCTTATCCACGGTCTGTCTGTCGGTAAAGATGATACCGGCTTTCTCCAGTGGCGGTCTGCCGTTGGGAAAGGCGTTTTCGATCACGAGATATTCGCATTCTTCCGCGTTGACGAAGGGAGCGATGTAAGTATTTTTAGAGGTGATCACCGCCTCCAGGTCCTCCAGCCCGTCCGCTTCCAGCATTTCTTTCACTTTTGTATCCGGTCTGGGCGTGATCTTGTCGATCATGGTCCAGGGGCAGGATACTTTGTGGGGATCGGTCACATATTCCAGAAAGCCTTTCTCCGCAAGACTGCGGTCACACCACGCTCTGGCAAAGGCAAGGATGGCAGCCTGCAGCTTATCTCCATTGTGAGAACAATTGTCCATACTCACCATGGCAATGGGAAAAGCGCCGTTTTGATAACGGTGGTATAAAAGTGAAGTGACCTTGCCAAGATAGGAATCGGGCCGGGCGGGTCCTTTTTCAAAATCTGCGGCGACAGGCGGCAGCAGATTGCCCCTGGCATCGGCAACGGCATAACCTTTTTCGGTGATGGTAAAACTTGCCATCTGCAAGGAAGCGGCGGCAAAAATTTCCTTTAAGCGCGTGTATTCATCGGCGTTTTTGCTGTCCAGAATAAGGGACTCCATAATGCTTCCCACGACTGTTTTTTCCACAGTGTTATCGGCTTTTAAAGTAGCCAGTACGGACAGGTTGTCATGGGGCCGAAGGCTTTTTTCCACGATCTCATAGTCGTATCCTTCCGCGGCGATGAGTCCGGTGTCCGCTATCCCTTCATTCAGCAAACGCTGCATTACGTTCGCCTGAAAAGCCCGGAAAATATTGCCTGCCCCAAAATGGATCCAGACGGGGCGGTTAAAGGTGTTTGCTTTTACGGCTTCCCTGTCAAAAGCGGGAAGATGGTAGCCGGCCGATTCAAAGGCGGCGCGGCCGGATTCTATACCGGATAACGTCAGTTTCATATTAATCCTCCATTCCGAAGCGGTCTGATGCCGCAAGCAGTTTTTCGATGCCGTAAGTCTGGCAAAGCGCGTCATCTACCGCGTGTTTTTATGTTGTTTGTCAATGGCCTCCCAGAGCCCATTCAGGTAGGTTGCGCCCAGAGCCCTGTCATACAGACCGTAGCCCGGCATAGCCTTTTCGTCCCAGATCATCCGCCCGTGGTCTGGGCGGATGGGACCGGTAAAACCGATGTCGTAGAGCGCCAGCATGATCTCGTACATGTCGAACGTGCCATCGCTGGAGAGATGGGCGGACTCCTCGAAATCGGTGGGAGAGTTGAATTTCAGGTTGCGCACATGGGCGAAATGGATCCTGCCTTTCAGAGAGCGGATCATATCAGGCAGGTCGTTTTCCAGGTTGGTGCCGTAAGAACCGGAGCAGAACGTCACGCCGTTGTGAGGATTATCTACCATGTTCATCATCCGCAGGATATTTTCCTTGTTGATGATAATACGGGGCAGGCCGAATACGCTCCATGCAGGGTCATCGGGATGGATCGCCATGTTGATATTGTATTTGTCACAAACCGGCATGATGCGCTCCAGAAAATATTTCAGATTGGCAAACAGTTTTTCATTGTCCACATTCCGGTACAGCTCAAACAATTCCCTGATATGTTCCATGCGTTCCGGTTCCCAGCCGGGCAGTATGGCGCCATTGGAATCCCCGTTTATGGATGCGAACATTTCCTCGGGTTTCAGCGCGTCTACCGCTTCCTGTGTGTAGGCCAGCACGGTGGAACCATCGGGACGCACTCTTGCAAGTTCCGTTCTGGTCCAGTCAAAGACGGGCATGAAGTTATAGCATACCAGATGCACATCCGCCTGCCCCAGACGTTCCAGCGTGGTAATGTAATTGTCAATATACTGTTCCCTGTCGGGGGTGCCTGCTTTGATCGCATCGTGGATGTTGACGCTCTCAATGCCTGCCAGTTTAAGGCCGGCGTCCTCAATCTCCTGCTTTAATGTTAATATATCTTCCGTTTTCCAGGCTTCTCCCGGCTTTGTGCCATAGAGAGTGGAGATCACTCCGGTGACGCCGGGAATCTGTCTGATCTGTTTTAATGTCACGGTATCATACTTGCTGCCGTACCAGCGCAATGTCATTTGCATAATGTCAGCCTCCTGTGTGTTTTTGGTATATGGCGGTCAGCCTGCCAAAGTATCTGTGGTCAGTATAGAAGAAAATAAAGTGCATAAAAAGTCCATAAATTGCTTGAAATAGTGCAAAAATTGCTGTAGTCTGAAGCTGGGAGAAAGGACAAATGTCGGATGGCAGAGAAGTCAAAAGAAAAGCTGATGATAACGCCAATGAGTAAACCCAGGCATCGGAAGAAATGATAAATCAGGGCAGAAAGGATAAAATAAAAGAGGAAGATTTCATGAAGAGTATAGAAAGAAACGACAGGAATGTGGAGCGTAAGCTGAGGCAGGTGGACGCCGCCGATGAAAGGCAGTATATGATCGGTGAAAATTATGAGGTCTATGAGAAACAGGGCGCTCCGGTAGGCGCCATGACCTTTCACTATCACGATTTCTATGAGATCATTTATGTGTTGGAGGGAGAGTATTCGTCCATGATCGAGGATCAGACCTATCATATGAAAAAAGGCGACTTCCTGCTGATAGACCAGAATGTCATGCATAAATACCATTATGTGGAGAAAAAACACGACAGTTCCAGACGTATCATCCTGTGGGTTACGCCGAAGATGCTGGCGGAACTGTCGGGGGAGGAAATGGATCTGGCTTCCTGCTTTAAAGACAGAGGTTCCTGTGCTTACCATTTTCCCATTTATTATGAAGAAATGCTGCAGGGATATCTGCTGAGACTGGCCATGACGGAACTTGCGGAATTCAGGCAGGCGGGGGCTAAGCCTGTGTTGGACAGAGGATATCTGACACTGTTTTTTGCTTACCTGAATATGCTATGCACAAGGAAAGAGTATCTGTTCGCGCAGGATGAGACAGTGACGCATCCGCTGGTGGAACAGACGTCCGCCTATATTGACCGGCATATCGGAGAACAAATTTCATTGGAGAATCTGGCGGCACAGGTTCATATGAGCAAGTATCATTTTCTGAGAAAGTTTAAGGAACTGACGGGCATGACTGTTCATGCGTTTGTCATCAACAAACGACTGATCAAAGCGTGCGAAGCGCTTAAGGAAGGCGCCAGCGTGACGGAGAGCTGGCAGCGCACAGGCTTTTCCGATTATACTTCCTATCTGCGCAATTTTAAAGTTGTTTTCGGGGTCTCTCCGAAAAAGTACAAGGAATTTTATCCGGAGGCAAGATTAGGGTAGACGAATCGATTTGTTTGAGATAAAATAATATTTTGAATAAATCTGTCGAGGAAAAGCGGATGAGTCAAAAAAGAGGTATTATCATATCCTGTCTGTGCTGCGCTGCGATCGTAGCCGCGGTATTAGGTATCTATTGTTTGCTGGCGGCGGATGAAAAACCAGTTCAGACAGCTCAAAGCTGCGGTCAGCTGGAGCTTTGTGTGCACTTCTCCTCAGAGGAGGAACTAATCAGAATCTGGCGGAACGAACAGGGGGAGTATTATTATTTCCTTCCGGCGGGCGCAAAGTCCTGTGAGGTCACTTTCGCCAATCTGGACAAGGGAGGCACGGTGCTTTTAGACGGCGAGAGCTTTGGGAGAGGGGACGATCTGAGGGGTTTTCTGGATTCCCTGCAGCCCGGTCAGACGGTAAAAATGTCAATGGGGGGGCATCGGAGGATACGGTGGAGGTCAGCTTCCTCCAGTCGGAAAATCTGTCCGCCATGTTCCTTGATACGGCGTCCGGATCCCTGGAGAATATTCACGCGGACAAAACGGTGAAAGAGGCCGCTTCCCTGCGGCTGGTGGACAGTGCGGGCAACAGCAGTTACGGCGGGGCGGCGGAGTATATTAAAACAAGAGGCAATTCTACCTGGAACCTGGATAAAAAGGCTTATCAGATCAAGCTGAGCAAAGAAGCGGGACTTTTGAATATGCCGGCGGCGAAACACTGGATCCTCTTGGCGAACGCCATTGATGATACCCTGATGAAAAATGAGCTGGTGTTTGGGTACGCGGAGCGTTATACCTGTGTACCTTCCATCAGGGGAGAGTTCATCGATCTGTATATTAACGGCGACTACCTTGGAAATTATTATCTCTGCGAGAAAGTGGAGGTGGGGAAAAACCGGTTGGATATCGCTGATCTTGAGACGGCTACAGAGGCGCTAAACCGCAGCGACAGCTACGATAACCTCACGCCGTATGTTTCGGAAGACGGCAGAATTAAAGCGTTCCAGGGGCTTACGGATCCGGAGGATATCACAGGCGGGTATTTGGTGGAACATCTTCCGGCCGATGAGTTTGAGGAGGAGGACAATGGTTTTCGTACTCTGACGGGAGAGTGCTATTCTATCGTAAGTCCCTCGCCGGCAACCGTGGGTCAGGCGGAATATATCTGCGGCCTGTTCGATGAGATGGAGAGCGCCATGGCGCAGCCGGACGGGATCAATCCTGTTACGGGAAAACATATTTCGGAGTATCTGGATCTGGATTCCTGGGCGGATAAGTATGTCACGGAGGAAGTGTTTCACGATCCCGATGCGGTGGCGGCCAGCATGTATCTGTATAAAGACCGTGACAGTGCGGACCCTTTGATTCACTGCGGTCCTATGTGGGATTATGACCGCGCCATGGGCAGTTACGGTTCTGAAATGTATGGCATTGACAGCGCCAGGCAGGTGGGAAACTATGGGATTTATGTCAGACAGCTGATGGCGTTTGATGAGGTGTCTTCCCTGGTTTATGACAAGTTCCAGAGCAATATGGTTCCTTATGTGGAAAATAGAGTAAAGGCGGATATTTATGAACTGAATCAGAAGATTGAAGCTTCCGCCGACATGGATCTGGTGAGATGGAACCAGATTCACGGGTATTACGCCGACCGGAACGCAAGTGTGAATTATCTGGCGTATTTTCTGGAGGAGAAGACAGAATATCTTCAGGATGTCTGGCTGGGAGAAAATGATTATTGTACTGTCACGTTCCTTGATTATTTCGGCAATGTCTATAAGAGTTATCAGGTAAAGCGGGGAGAATGTTTTACGGAGGTTCCCGCCATATCCACCTATGTGGCGGTGTTTGCGGGCTGGTATGTCCAGGGGGAAAACATTCCCTATATTTCCGGCCTGCCTGTTTTAGAGGATGTGACATATGAATCCCGCTGGATCGGGATAGATATTATATTGCAGAACGGTTTGAACGATCTGGACATGGATCTCTCCCAGTTTGATCCCGAGACGCTGGAAAATATGGCGGATGTTCTTCGCCAGATGCAAAAAAACCAGGAGGAAGAGCAGGATGAAGAGCGGGACGGGGAACAGTGATACGGGGGATTCCGAAACACGGCAGAAGGCGGGAGCATATCGTCACGAACTGAAATTTCTCTGCGGTGAGAGGCAGCTTCGTTTCCTGGAGGAAAAGATCAGGCATATCTGTGTTTCGGACAGCCATGTTGACAGTCAAGGCGCATATCTGGTCAGAAGCGTGTACTTTGATACTTATGATGACCGCTGCTATCATGAAAATGAAGCCGGTGTTGACCAGCGAAAAAAGTACAGAATGCGGATCTATAACGGGAGTGCGGATTATATTGGCCTGGAGTGTAAGGAAACGCTGCGGGGGATGAAACGAAAGGATATCTGTATGCTGTCCCTGCAGCAGTGCAGGCAGATGCTTGGCGGACAGCCGGTGACACAGATTCTTGCCCGGCAGGAATTGCTGCAGCGTTTTTGCATTGCAAGGAGCACGCAGATTCTCAGGCCTAAGGTGATCGTGGAATATACCAGAACGCCTTATGTTTACGCGGCGGGAAACGTGCGCATCACTTTTGACAGGCATATTCGGTCATCTTCCGCTATTGACCGCTTTCTGGAGCCAGAAATCTGCGGGCGCAGCGTCATGGCGCAGGATACGCACATTCTTGAGGTGAAATACGATGAGGGACTGCCGGCGGCCATCAGGGAACTTTTGTCAGCCGGACAACAGCTTTCCAGGATCAGTTTTTCCAAATATGTTTTGTGCAGAAAATACGGCATGCAGTGCCGGATACAGTCAGATTACGAGTGAAAGGGGAGCCTTCACGGGCGGAAGTAAGACAAAATGAGTGTTAAAGATGTGATCAAAAAATCTTTTTTACAGGGATTTCAGAATACTGATATTTCTATGCGGGCGCTGGCGCTTACGCTGCTGGTGGCGGGATTGCTTGGAATCTATATTTTTCTGGTTTACAGATTGATGACTACCAACACGTTTTATTCTAAAAGTTTTAATGTGTCACTGATACTGATGTGCGTTATTACCACAGCGATCATTATAACGATCCAGAGCAGTGTCGTAGTGTCGCTTGGCATGGTGGGAGCGCTTTCTATTGTCAGGTTCCGGACAGCGGTGAAAGATCCGCTGGATCTGATCTTTATGTTCTGGAGTATCAGCGTGGGTATCATATGCGGCGCCGGTATGGCGGGTCTGGCGGCGATCCTTTGTGTGGGCATAACGGTGCTGGCCCTTTTGTTTTACTATTTACCCGAAGCAAGGCAGTCTCTGATCCTTGTGGTGAATGCCGTTGACAATGACTGCGCGGACTCCGTTTACGCTACGGTCAGAAGATATGACAGGCACTACCATGTGAAATCAAGAAATCTGACCAGGGATAATGTGGATTTTCTGTTGGAGGTCAGGGTAAAAGACAGTGAGGCGCTGTTAAAGGAGCTTGGTCAGGTGAGAGGCGTCAAAAGCGTTTCATTGGTGGCGCACAAAGGAGAATCAGTGTATTAAGATCTGAAAGACAGCCGTGGGAGGGACTTTCCGCTTTGGGCGGGCAGTTTTTCCCACGGCATTTTTGATGTTTAGCCGGGTTCCGCGATTCTTGAGACTCCCACGAAGATTTCCGATACCTCATACCAGGTGGGGTAGTCAGTGATTCCTGTCTGGGGCAGATTGAAGATTCGCTGGAAGGTGCGTACTGCTTCTGCGGTGGCGGGACCGTAAACGCCGTCTGCGGTGACAGAAGGCAGTGCGGGATAATTGCGGGCAATGCGGTTTAACTGATTTTGCAGCTGCCGTACCTTTTCGCCGGAGGAACCGATGGTCAGATCGTAACCCGGCCATGAGGAAGGCACGCCGGATATAAAGTCAGCGGTGTTGATATACATATCGTTGCCATAATAGTATCTGATGATGTCGATGGCGGAGTATCCCTGATCGCCCAGATACTTGGAGCCCCACTGGCTCAATCCCTGGCAGGTGACGCGCTGCCCATCGCAATAGGAAGTAAAAATGGGCTGGCGAACGCCGGGGCGGGAGAGATAGTTGGCGAAGACGGAGTCTACCAGATAGTCAATGTTATCGAAAGTATTGCGGCCGTAGATCCATTTATGGTCGTAGGCGGTGGATGAGGTAATGGTAAAGTTGTAGCCCTGGTTCCGATACCACTCTGTATAGACGCGGTTTAAGGTGAAAGACTGGATGGCCAGAATATTCGCGTAGATGGAACTCTCAGGCCAGGTGGAATAAATTTCGCTGGAAGCCACGTTCTTGATATAATCCCGATAGCGGACCCAGTAATTTTGTGCAGTAGAGTCGCTTGGAACGCCGTCATGGACAATGATGTATTCAGGGATCACAACGCGGCTCAGGACGATCTCTCCGGATTCGTCAACAGGCTTGATCTCATCCTCGGGGATCTTGGGCGGATATTCGCCAAAAAGAGTATGAGCCGGAATGATCACCACCCGTTCCTCGTCTTCGCCCGCAGCCAGAGGGGTCATTCGGATGGACTGCAGGGAGAGCTCCCCCGCAAGAATCTCGGAGCCGGATACCAGAACGGGTTCATACCCTTCCGCCTCCACGGTGATGTTGAATTCTGAGTAAGGCTGTTCCGTGTTTTCCGGCTGCAGAGACAGTTCCGGCGGGGGCGCCGGAAGCTCCACCGTAGGAGTCTGGCCGGAGCTGTCTGTAGTAAGTACCAGCAGGGGAGAGTCGGGGTCTCCTGTGTAAGATATGGAGACGGAAGCATTTTCCACTGGTATCAGACCGATGGAGGATACCACGCTGATCTGGATAGAGCCGGTGTAGGAGCTGTCATCGGGTAAAGGTTCCTGCGGTTCCTGCGCGGCCGTTAAGCTGTTTTCAAACATAGGTTGACAATACCTCGGGGATTCGTTAAGATTATTATATGCGGAAGCGAGAGAACCGTGACCGGTCTTAAATGTGGAAGCTTCTGCGAATAGGGACGGACGGGCAGGCAAAAAGACAGTGAAGGATAAAAAGATAATCTATAATATCGGCAGGATGATTCCTGTTGACGGGAGCAAAGCTCCCGAGGCGGAGCAGGTGCAGAAGCGTCTGAAGGCGGGTCGGGACAAATTCGGACAGCTTGTAAAAAACGTTTTTTCTTCCGTGATGAAGATCAGTGCGCTGGATCTGGCGATGCGTGACTGTACGGACAGGATTACTGATGTCAGCAGGAACGTACAGCAGGTGGCGGATGAAGTGGTGGATGCCGCAAAGAGCACTGAGGAGAGCCTTTCCGAGGTGGTTTCGGCTCACGGCAGCTTTAACGATACCATCAGACAGGTGGCGGATGTGGCGGCCGAAATGCGGTCCAAAATGGAGGGAAGCGGTGAAGAACTGAATGTTATTATGGCAAGATCCGAGGAGACCATGCAGAATTCCGATGAAATGAAGCGGGATATGGAACAGCTGATGAGCGTGCTGGACAATATGAATGAGATGATCGGGGAGATCAACGCCATATCGGCTCAGACGAACCTTCTTGCCCTGAACGCTTCCATTGAGGCTGCCAGAGCGGGAGAAGCGGGAAGAGGATTTGCGGTAGTCGCGGAGCAGATCAGAAGTCTTGCGGATGAAACCAAGCTGCTCACTGCCAATATGAATGGTCTGGTGGGACGAATCGAAGACGCGTCCAGGATGAGCTGCGAGAGCCTGGATAAGACCGTGGAAGAGATCGGCGAAATGCGGGAGAATCTCTTTAAAGTGTTGGAGGTCAATAAAAAGAACGGAGAAAATGTGGCAAATATCACAAATTCCGTTTCGGCCATTGCCGATTCCGGCAAAGAGATTTTCAATTCGGTGACCAATGTTCAGGATCAGATGAGCAGGCTCAGTGGAGGCTGCGATCAGTTGACGAATCAGGCTCAGGCGCTGGTGAAAGTATCGAAAGATCTGCAGTCCGGCACGGTGACGGTGCCTGTCATCGAAAAGGAATTGGACGATACGGCCAAAGGTATGGGTGTCATGGTTCAGGATGCCTTTTATATGCTGGATAACAGAGTGTTTATCACAACCGTGCAGAATGCCGTTCTGGCGCACCAGAAATGGGTAAAGACGCTGGAGAACATGGTGTTGGAGCGGGAGGTTGCGCCTCTCCAGACGGATGATACGAAATGTGCGTTTGGTCATTTCTATTATGCCATGAAACCGCAGAACAGGGAAATTTTGGAAATATGGAGCGGGCTGGGCGAAAAGCACAGAAAGTTCCACAACTGCGGCAAGAGCGTGATGGATGCCATCCGCCAGCGGGATTACAGCGGGGCGGAGAAAGAATATCAGCATGTGGTGGAGCTGTCTGAGGAATTGATTGGCGATTTCAACCGGATCATCCGGGCGGCGGAAGCGCTGGAACAAAAACATCTTGCAGTATTTGAAGTGTAATACTGCCTTAAACGGAATGCCATAAAAGCGGGAGAACAATGATGCGGGAGTTCTGTAGGGAATGCCCGCTTTTATGTTATAAATTTTTTGCGAAAAATAAGTGTTGACGTAAGAATCAAGATGCTGTATTATTGTACCATGAACATGATACAATAATACAGTGCAGGCGGAGAATATAAATCTGTACGAGTCTGAAAGAAAGGATGATGTAAATGGCATGGGAATTGGAAGCTGACAGACCTATATATGCGCAGCTGGTGGAACGGATACAGATGCAGATCGTATCCGGGTATTATCCGGCGGGCGGGAAACTGCCAAGCGTCAGGGAGTTAGCGGCAATAGCGGCGGTTAATCCCAATACGATGCAGAAAGCGTTTGCAGAACTGGAAAGAAACGGCCTGATCGTTACCCAGCGCACAAATGGAAGGAATGTCACAGAGGATACGGAGTTGATCGAAACAGTCAGGAGAAATCTGGCCGGGGAGCTTCTGCAGACCTTTTTTTCCAAAATGAAAGAGCTGGGATATACGAGAGAGCAGATCAGGGAATTGACAGATAAGGGATTGGCGCAGGCTGATGAAAATGAACCCGCGGGATGAAACCCGGAGAAACCGTTTCATAAGGATTCCGCGAGAAGAGAGGTAATGGATAATGAGTGAATTAGTTGAAATTGAAGGGTTGACCAAGGCCTACGATGCAGCCCATGTTGCGGTGAATAATATCACGCTGGCGCTTCCGAAGGGGAAGATCATCGGCCTTCTGGGACCTAATGGAAGCGGCAAGACTACATTGATCAAGATGATAAACGGCTTATTGACGCCTACCCAGGGCAGAATAAAAATCAACGGCATACCTGTGGGGCTGGAAACCAAAGCGCATGTGGCATATCTGCCGGATCGCACTTATCTGACCGGCAATCAGAAAATCAGCGAGATACTGGATTATTTTGCAGACTTTTATCAGGATTTTTCCAGAGAAAAGGCGGAAGAAATGTTAAATAATCTGGGAATTGAACCTTCCACCAGACTCAAGACTTTGTCTAAGGGCAATAAGGAGAAAGTACAGCTGATCCTGGTCATGAGCCGCAGCGCCGACCTGTATGTGCTGGATGAACCCATTGCGGGGGTGGACCCCGCGGCGAGGGATTATATTCTCCGCACGATCATTAATAATTACAATCCCGAGGCTACGGTGATCATCTCTACCCACCTGATCGGGGACATTGAACAGGTGCTGGATGAAGTCGTCTTTATGCGTTACGGCCATCTGGTGCTTTATACATCAGTGGATAATATCAGGGAACAACACGGCAAATCCGTGGATGCTTATTTCAGGGAGGTTTTCGCATGTTAGGGAAATTGATGAAATATGAATGGAAAAATACATGGAAAGTAGGCGTACTGGTACTGTGCTGTCTGCTTTTGGTCACTTTATTTGGCGGGATTTCCTTACAGGCGCCCGTATGGCGTTCCCTGAGCACATCGGCGAGCAGGTATCAGGTGAGCCTGTGGGATCTGATGAGCATCCCCATGCTGCTGATTTATGTTCTGATGCTGGCGGGTCTTTACTATGCTGTTTTTATCTATCTGGCCGTGCATTTTTATAGGACGATGTATACGGATGAAGGATATCTTACCCACACGCTGCCTGCAGGCAAACATCAGATCCTGATCAGTAAGATTGTAAACAGCGGAATCTGGATGATATTTGTGAATTTGGGAATCTGCCTGTCCACGCTTGCAATGGTCGTTTTTATCACCTGTGCTCTGAAGCCGGAGGATATTACCTGGAGTATGATGTGGAATAACATGTCACTTGTGTGGGATGAGATAGATGAACTGTATCGGGACATTTTCGGCATAAGCTTATCAGGTTACATCGTGCAGTTGATAATTACGGTTCTGGCAGGACCTTTTTACAGCATGATAACGATCTTTGGCGCTATTTCCATAGGGCAGCTTTTCGCGAAGCGCAGAGTATTGATGGCGGTGGTGGGATATATCGGCATCCGGGTCGTAAACGCGCTTCTAGGTTCCATAGTGCGCAATCTGATCAGGCTTGGCATGCTTCGGGGGGATTCCGGCGATGAGGGGATACAGTATTATATGCGATCGACAATGTATTCCGGTTTCATTGTCGCTGTACTGATGGCGGCGCTTCTGTATTTTGCTTCTTACTATGTGACCAGCAGAAAGCTGAATTTGGAGTAACGGGAAGAGGCGGGTTCTTTTTTCATCAACTTAAGAATTGCCCTATGGCTGTTTATTTGTTATAATCAGTCATAGGGTGTTTTTGTAAAAAGAGTGCGATGAGGGCATCTAAAACGTAAAGAGCGGGTGAGTATTATCAATGCAAAAGATCATTGAACAGATTCTGGAGGGAAATTTTGATTATGAGAACGGTTCTCTTGACTTTTCCTGTTCAAAAATCGAAATATCTCTGCATCAGGGAGAGAATTTTGAGGGAAGTTTTCGCGTTTACGGGATGCCTGAAAAATATACGGCGGGGCAGGTGACCTCGTCCGACTGGCGCATGGAGTGCCTTACCGGAGAATTTGTCGGTACGGATGAGGAGATCGCTTTTCTCTTTCATGGAGATCACATGGAAGAGGGGGAAGTGGTAAAGGGAAATTTTAATATTGTCAGCAATCAGGGAGAATATTATCTTCCCTTTGTGGTCTCTGTGGAGCATACAGTTCCGGAGTCGTCCATCGGGCCTGTCAGAAATCTTTTTCATTTTGCGAATCTTGCCAAAAGCAATTGGCGGGAGGCAGTGAGTCTGTTTTATTCCAAAGACTTTGAACGGGTGCTCTCCGGCAGTGATTCCCAGTATGTCAATGCGTATAGAGGACTGTCTGCTTATCCCGGACAGGAACAGAATATGGAGGAATTTCTGATCCACGTCAACAAGAAGCAGCGGGTGGAATATCTTGTGGAGGAGGATCAGCTGGTACTGGACAATGTTTTCGGCGAGAATGCGTACAGTGTGGTGGAGAGGGAGATCGGTATCCTGCGTAACGGTTGGGGATATACCTGTCTGAATGTGGAATGCAGCGGTGATTTTCTGTTTACGGAAAAGGAAGTGTTGACAGACGATGACTTTTTGGGAAACAGGTGTATCCTCTCGGTGTTTATAGATGAAAAACAGTGTCATGGAGGCAATAATTACGGACAGGTATTTTTATATAATCCCTATGTGTGCCTGACGATTCCTGTGACAGTAAAAATGGGAGGCGGATTGCGGACGCATTCTGTTGATCTAAGCGGGAAGGGCGCCGTCCTGCAGATCATGGAACTGTATCAGAATTTCAGATTGAAAAAGATCGATACCTCCGTCTGGCTGAGAGAGACGGGCAGGCTGTTGGAACGACAGGTGTTTCAGAATGAGAACGATATAGCCACAAGACTTTTTCAGGCGCAGCTTTTGATTACGGAAGAACGGTACAACGAGGCCAAATGGATACTGGACCATGTGGACGGACTGCTGGAGAAAGCGCCGCAGGAGACGTATACGGCATATTATTTGTATCTGACTACCCTGATCCACGGGGAGAAAAAATATATCGACAAGGTAACAGGGGATGTAGAACATATTTACAGAAAGGATAACTCAAACTGGCGGGTGGCCTGGCTGCTCTTATACCTTTCCGAAGAATACAACAGGTCGGCCTCCGCAAAGTGGCAGTTTTTGGAAAAGCAGTACGACTACGGCTGCAGCAGTCCGATCCTCTACATAGAGGCGTTGCTCCTGCTGAATAACAATCCGGCGCTTTTGCGCAAGCTTGGCGGTTTTGAACGGCAGATCCTTTACTATGGGGTAAAGCGGGACGCCTTAAATCCCGAAGTGGTGGAGCAGTTTTTGTATCTGACCGGACATGCCAGGGAGTTTTCGCCGCTTTTGTTTCGCACGCTGCAGATCTTGTACCGCAATAACGCGGACAGGAGATTGCTTCAGGAGATCTGTACGCTTTTAATCAAGGGAGGAAAGACGGGACAGGCTTATTTTGAGTGGTATCAAAAGGGCGTGGATGCACAGCTTCGGATCACCAATCTGTATGAGTACTATATGATGTCGCTGGATTTAAGCGAACCCTGTCTGTTGCCCAAAGTGGTTTTGATGTATTTTTCCTATCAGAACAATCTGGATTATGAGCATACGGCGTATCTGTATGATTACGTTTTCCAAAATCGGGATAAGCTTGGCGAACTGTTCGATGCCTATCGGGACCGCATCGGATTATTTGTGTCGGATCAGATCAGAAAAGGGCATATCAACAGACATTTGGCGAATCTCTACAACAAACTGCTGCAGCCGGAAATGATTAACGAACAGACGGCGAAAATGCTCTCCAGACTGCTTTTCTCTCATCAAATCAGGGTAGAGGACGACAGAATTCAAAAAGTGTACGTTTATCAGTCTGATTGTCTGCGCCCTGTGGAGTATACGCTGTCTTTTGGATGCACATGGATAGCGCTGTATGGAACCGATGACGCTATTGTGTTTGAGGATGCCTGGAATAACCGCTTTACCCACAGTGTGGAGTACACGATGGAGAAACTCATGATCTCGGGGAAATTTCTGCGATTCATTCTTCCTTTTGTGGAAGACTGCACAGAACTGGATCTGAGCTTATGTGAACACCGCAAAGGGGACATACCGGAATCAAAGGAAAGTCTCGATAGGGCTATGAGAGTGCTGCATTCTCCTGACGTGGTAATGTCTGTCAAGAGAAATCTGTATTTAAATGTGCTGCAGTATTATTATGAGCAGGACGATATGGGGGCGCTGGACAAATATCTTAAAACAATTCCTTTAGGGTGCCTGCATATGGAAGATCGGGATACGGTGATGCGTTATCTGGTCAGGAGGGGGAATATAGACCTTGCACAACAGTGGCTGACAGAGTATGGACCCTATTTTGTGGATGCCAGGATCCTTTTGCAGCTGGTCAGCACGCTGATCGAAAGGCGCGGCATGGAGTATGACCCGCTGCTGGAAGCGTCCGCTTTCTGCGCGTTTCAGAAGGGAAAGTACAATGGCGCCATCCTGGAGTACCTTGCAAAATTTTATTCCGGCACAACGAGGAGCCTGAGGGATATCTGGAAAGCGGCCAAATCCTTTGAGGCGGACTGCTATGAGCTTTCGGAAAGGATCCTGCTGCAGATGCTCTATTCCGGCGCTTTTGTGGGAGAGAAAATGGACATCTTCCGCTACTATGTGTCCCAGGGGGCAAAACCGGAGTTGGAAGCTGCCTTTCTGGCGCAATGCTGTTTTGAATATTTTGTCCGCGATCAGTTGACAGAAAGCTTTGTGTTTCAGGAAATCAGCCATGTGAGCAAAAGAAATGAATCCGTGCAGAAGATCTGTAAACTGGCGTTTTTAAAGTATTACGCGGAGAATAAAAGCGAGCGGCAGGCCGGGGAGCTGGAACTGGCTGCCGGTTTCCTGCAGGAACTGACAGCGGAAGGGATCCACCTTAACTTTTTCAGGGAGTATGAGGAATTTTCAGATTTGCAGCAGCTGATGGCTGACAAAACTATTATTGAGTATCGTTCATCGCCCGGCAGCAAGGCCCGCATCCATTATGTGATGCTGCATGAAAACGGAGAGTCGGATGAATACAAAGCCGAATATATGCGGGATGTGTACGGAGGCTTCTGTTTTAAAGAGTTCGTCCTGTTTTTCGGGGAGAGCATCCAGTATTACATCACGGAGGAAAAAAATGGCGAGGAGCAGCTGACGGAGAGCGGCACGCTGCAGAACAGCGATGCCGGAAGCGGCAGGGAGAACGGAAGATTTCAGATGGTCAACGATATTATTCTCAGCAAGGTAATGGAGGATTACGATACCATGGACGATCTGCTCAAGGAGTACTGCCGGAAAGAATTTTTAAACGGGAAATTGTTTGCGTTAAAATAAAGCAGTCAGGAGGTGCGGCATGGGACTTCTGAAAAATGAAAAATTGATTGTCGGATATGATCTGGGTAATGAAAATTCCCAGATCAGCTATGCCGTATCCGCGGAGGGCGAGGTGGAGACACTGTCTCTTGTGGCGGGGCAGCAGATCTATAATATCCCAACGGCGCTCTGCAAGCGAAAAGGCGTCAATCAGTGGTTTTACGGAAAAGAAGCCGTTCGCCACGCCAAGGAGCAGCAGGGAATTTTAGTGACCGACCTTTTAAAGCTGGCGCTGGACGGTGAGCCTATCCTGATCGAGGAGAATCGCTATGATCCGGTGGCGCTTCTTACTTTGTTTTTCAAGAGGAGCCTGGGGCTGCTTTCTCAGGTGGGAACTTCGGAAAAGCTTGGGGCGCTGATGATTACCTGCGAGCAGCTCAGCCCGCGGATGCTGGAAGTGCTCAATGAGGTGATCGATGGCCTGAAACTAAAAACCAGCAGGATCTGTTTCCAAAGCCATACGGAAAGTTTTTACGACTATATGATCCGCCAGCCGAGAGATCTCTGGACGGCTCAGTCGGTGCTTTTTGATTACCGGCAGGACGCTATGAAGATCTATGTTATGGATTACAATAAGCGGACCACGCCGGTGGTAGTGTATATTGAGGAAAGCCGGGCAGAGATGCCCGCCCCGCCTGAGGAGGGGGAAAAGGATTCTTTGACGGAAGCTCAAAAGCAATATTTGGACGGCGCATTGTTAAAGCTGGCGGAGAGCGTTTGCAGCGGCCGGATGATCAGTTCCGTGTTTTTGATCGGGGATGGTTTTTCGGAGGAATGGATGGCGGATTCCCTGCGTTTTTTGTGCAGCAGGGGACGCAGGGTATTCCGGGGCAATAATCTTTTCGGAAAAGGAGCCTGCCACGGAATGCAGGAGCGGATACAGGCCACCGAGGCGGGGAAAACTTTCATATTTCTCGGGAAGGATAAGCTGAAAGCCAACATAGGTATGGATATTCTGCGGCAGGGGGAAGATTCTTATCTGGCTATCCTGGATGCCGGTATCAACTGGTACGAAGCGGCCTATGTGACGGAATTTTATGTTCAGGATGCGGGCAGCATCTATTTGAAGATCACTCCGCTGACCGGCCAAGATGTGCGGACGGAGGAGATTGTTCTGGAGAACCTTCCGGCGGGGATCAGCCGGCTGAGGGCCAGGTTTTACCTGAGCGCGGAAAACCGCCTGGAGACGGAGATAGAGGATCTGGGCTTTGGGACTTTCCGGCGGCCTTCCGGCAGGATGTGGCAGAGTACCATAGAATTGTATTAGAGGTTATTCGGGAGAGAGAAAGTTATGCGTGTCAGCGTCTGTGTGGGAGATTATGCGACAACTCCATATTGTGTTGCAGGGCTGGAGATAGAAGTGTATTCTATGGAGGAACTTTGCTACTGCATTAAGGAAAACGCTTTTTTGCTGGATTTTTCTTTGCTCAATGACGGACTGGTGGATTGGATCGAGCGCCAGTGCGGATTGAAAGAACTGGCGGGAAAGCTTTATCATCTGGTGCATAAGAGCAGTTCCCTGAGTACGTTCGCGGTGATGATCTTAAGATATACGGGGTTATATGACGAAGACGTGATCCGCGAGGTGGAGCAGGTACTCAGACAGGGAGCCGGACTGAGTACGGTGGAGAAGCGCAAGAGTCAGGTGGATTACCTGGTGCAGAAAAGGAAATTTCTTTCAGCGCTCAGAGGTTACGATCAGCTTTTGGGAAACTGGGGCGAGTTTGCGGATGAGCAGGGTCAGCAGCCTGCCGCTGCCACAAGAGCGGCCATCCTTCATAACAAAGGCGTTGCTTATGCGGGACTAATGCTGTACGAGAGGGCCGCGGAATGTTTTTTGGAGGCGTATGAGGCAGGAGGCGGAGAGGATGACCAGATATCCTATCTGGCGGCAAAGAGACTGGAGCTGTCGGAGGAGGATTATGTGACTTTTGCGGCGGAACACGCATCGGATTATCAATCCGCCCTGGATCTGGAAAAAAGGATCCGCCAGCTTGTGCAGGAGTGGGAAGGGCAGCCGGAGTATCTGCGCCTTAGTAACAGGCGGAATCTAAGGGGAACTGACCGCCAGAAATATTATGAGGAAAATGAAGATTTAACGCAGGCGCTGAAAAACGGTTATCGAAAGAATATCGGCGATTAGACAGGAGCGGATCATGGCATTTTGGCAAAAACTTTTTAATAAAAGGAAGGCGAAAGAGCCGGAATATGAAGAAGAATGGGAGCAGCCGCTTCACGACAGAAGCGCGGTGGATTTTCGCAATGAGGAGCAGCGCAGCCGTTATGTCACTGACTGTCTGGAGCAGATGGCGGAGGCGGAGGATGAGATCGAACTGCTGAAGGCGGAGTACGGCCGTGTGACTTCCTATCTGACCGACATGGAGGAGATCGAGGCATTGCCTGAACAGGACAGGGAGGAAATTAATACTTTCGCCCGCAAGCTGCTTACGCTGGAACAGGAGCGAGAGCATTATCTGGGCAGGGAGCATCGGATGAACGATGGCGATTACTATCAGATGCGCAAGCAGGAGGACGAGATAGAGGAAGGGCTTCAAAAGCTGAAAAAGGCGGAAGATTACGGGGCGCTGATCAAACAGGATATGCGCCGGCTGGAGAGAGAGAGACAGGCATATGAGTTCCGCAAGGGAGAGCTGGAAGTTTCCATGCAGAATTTTCGCGGTATGGCGGTGATCTTCCTGACGGCCTTTGCGGTCTGTCTGGTGATGCTTTTGATTTTGCAGTTTGGGTTTGAATATGATACGAAATTCGGCATGTTTCTGGCGGTTGCCGCCGCGGCTATCGCGCTGACGGTGCTGTGCGTGCGGTTTATCGATTCTGATAAGGAGAAAACCAGTGTGACCAATGGCATCAATCGGTTGATTCAACTGCAGAACAAAGTGAAGATCCGCTTTGTGAACAACTGTAATCTGCTGGAATATTACTATCTGAAATACAATACGGACAGTTGTTCCAGGCTGGAAAAAAAGTGGAATCTGTATCAAAAAGAGAAAGAGGAGCGAAAACAATACGCGGAGGCGGAGGCAAAGCTGGAGTATTACCAGAAGCAGCTTGTGGGCAAGCTTGCCAATTACCACCTTAACGATCCGGCAAGGTGGGCAGGGCAGCCGGGCGCGCTGCTTGACAAGCGGGAGATGGTGGAGATCCGGCACGATCTGATTTTGCGCAGGCAGTCTCTGCGCAAGCAGATGGATTATAACAATGAGATCGGGGAGACTGCCAGACTGGAGATCAAAGAAATCGCGAAAAAGTATCCCATGTATGCTCCGGAAATCATGGAGATGGTGGAACGCTACGACAGGGACGGGTGACAGCTTCTTCATACGGCGCCGCGAAGCCAAAATCGCGTCTCTATGCGATTTTGCGAGGATGGCGCGCTGCTGTGGCGGACAGGGTTGACAGTGTCACGGAACTAAGGTAAATTTAAAATAAATATGCTATTTGCAGGCAAGGAAAGGTATGACAGCGCAGTGGAAACTCAAAAGAACATTGGGATGAAAAAACATATTCAGGAAGAGGATATTGATAAATTGAGGGAGGAGTGCGGCATCTTTGGCGTCTATGATTTTGACGGCGGGGATGTGGCCTCCACTATCTATTACGGTCTGCTGGCCCTGCAGCACAGAGGTCAGGAGAGCTGCGGCATCGCGGTCAGCGATACCAGCGGCCCCAAGGGGAAAGTGCTTTCGGTAAAAGATATGGGGCTGGTAAACGAAGCTTTTACGCCAGAACAGCTGGGAAACCTCAAAGGAGATATTGGCGTGGGACATGTGCGGTATTCCACGGCGGGCAGTTCTACCCGTGAAAACGCGCAGCCGTTAGTCTTAAATTATGTGAAAGGTACGCTGGGGCTGGCTCACAATGGCAATCTGATCAATACGCCTCAGCTTCGTCAGGAGCTGGCTTATACAGGCGCCATTTTTCAGACTACCATCGATTCCGAGATCATTGCTTATTATATCGCCAGAGAACGGTTGAATTCCAAGACGGTGGAGGAAGCTGTAGGGCGTACTATGGACAAGATCAAGGGAGCATACTCGCTGGTGGTGATGTCGCCCAGAAAGCTGATCGGCGCCAGAGATCCCTTTGGATTCAGGCCGCTCTGTATCGGAAAACGTGACAATGCCTATCTGCTCGCCAGCGAAAGCTGCGCGCTGGATACGGTGGGGGCGGAGTTTGTCAGGGATGTGCGTCCCGGAGAGATTGTCACCATCTCGCCGGAGAAGGGCGTTGAATCCGATATGTCCCATGCGCTGAAGCCGGAAGAACACGCAAGATGTGTCTTTGAATACATTTATTTCGCCAGGCCGGACAGTATCATGGAAGGCGTCAGCGTCTATCATTCCCGTATCATGGCGGGGAAATTCCTGGCGCAGGACAGCCCTGTGGAGGCTGATCTGGTAGTGGGTGTGCCGGAGTCCGGAAATTGCGCGGCGCTGGGGTATTCCCTGCAATCGGGCATCCCATACGGCACAGCCTTTGTAAAGAACGCCTATGTTGGACGAACCTTTATCAAGCCTGGACAAAAGAGTCGTGAGAACAGCGTGCAGGTCAAGCTGAACCCCATCAGGGAAGCGGTGGAGGGAAAACGTATCATCATGATCGATGACACTATTGTCCGGGGGACCACTTCCGACCGCATTGTGAGAATGCTCAGGGAAGCTGGTGCAAAAGAGGTACATATGCGGGTCGGTTCGCCGCCTTTTTTGTGGCCCTGTTATTTCGGCACGGACGTGCCAGCCAGAGAACAGCTCATCGCTTACAACCGTTCGATTCGGGAGATCAGCGATATCATTGGCACGGACAGCCTGGCTTACTTAAAGCTGGAGCGTCTGGAACAGATCGTGAACGGCCTTGGCATCTGCAAAGGCTGCTTTACCGGCAAATACCCGATGGATCCCCCCAGTGAAGATATCAGGGGAGACTTTGAGCGGTAAGAGCGGTGCCCGTTTTTTAAAAGAAGTCCGGCGCGATACTTTGCTTGGCGTATGATATATTTTTATGTTAAAGGAGAATACAAAATGAGTACAGACCGTTACCAAAGCCCCTTGTCCGAGCGTTATGCCAGCAGGGAGATGCAGTATATCTTTTCCCCCGATATGAAATTCCGCACATGGCGAAAGCTCTGGATCGCCCTTGCGGAGACAGAGAAGGAACTGGGACTGAGTCAGGATGGTAAACCGGTGATCACGGACGAACAGATCGCAGAGCTGAAAGCAAACGCGGATAACATCAATTATGATGTGGCAAAGGCCAGGGAAAAGGAAGTGCGCCACGATGTCATGAGCCATGTGTACGCGTACGGACAGCAGTGCCCCAAGGCGGCGGGCATCATACATCTGGGCGCTACTTCCTGCTATGTGGGGGACAACACGGATATCATCGTGATGACGGAAGCTTTAAAGCTGGTAAAAAAGAAACTGGTGAACGTGATCGCCGAGCTGGCGGATTTTGCGGAGAAATATAAGGCGCAGCCCACGCTGGCATTCACCCATTTCCAGCCGGCGCAGCCCACTACGGTGGGAAAGCGCGCAACGCTCTGGCTTCAGGAGTTCTATCTGGATCTGGAAGATTTGAATTATGTGCTGGGAAATATGAAACTGCTGGGCTCGAAAGGGACCACCGGCACACAGGCTTCTTTCCTGGAACTGTTCAACGGCGATCAGGAAACGATCGATAAGATCGATCCCATGATCGCGCAAAAGATGGGGTTTAAGGAGTGTTTTCCTGTTTCCGGACAAACCTATTCCCGAAAGATCGATACCAGGGTGGCCAATGTGCTGGCAGGGATCGCTTCTTCCGCCCATAAGATGAGCAATGATATCCGCCTGCTGCAGCATTTAAAAGAAGTGGAAGAGCCTTTTGAAAAGAGTCAGATCGGGTCTTCCGCCATGGCTTACAAGAGAAATCCCATGAGAAGCGAGAGGATCGCGTCTCTGTCGAGATATGTGATGATCGATGCGCTGAACCCCGCCATCACCTCGGCGACCCAGTGGTTTGAGAGAACGCTGGACGACTCGGCGAATAAGCGTTTGTCTATCCCGGAAGGTTTTCTGGCGGTCGATGGTATTCTGGATCTGTGTCTGAACGTGGTGGACGGCCTGGTGGTTTATCCTAAGGTGATCGAGAAACATCTCATGAGCGAACTGCCTTTTATGGCCACGGAGAATATCATGATGGACGCGGTAAAGATGGGCGGCAACCGTCAGGAACTGCACGAGCGCATCCGTGAGCTTTCCATGGAAGCGGGAAGAAATGTGAAAGTGGAAGGCGGGGAGAACAATCTGTTGGAACTGATCGCGGCGGATCCCGCTTTCAACATGACGCTTGAGGATCTGCAGAAGACGATGGAGCCTTCCAGATATGTGGGACGTTCCAAAGAGCAGGTGGAAGCGTTCTTAAAAGATGTTATCAGGCCCGTACTGGAGGAGAATAAAGATCTTCTGGGTATGAAGGCCGAGATCAACGTGTAGGGCGGAAGATGGGTCAGAGTTGGATCTGCGCCGGTAAAAGAGGCTCAGACGGAAGGGCACAGGTATAAATATGGGCGGTTTTTTTGGAGTCGCAGCCAAAGAAGATTGTGTATTTGATCTGTTTTTCGGAACGGATTATCATTCCCATCTGGGAACAAGACGGGCTGGTATGGCGGTTTACAGTGAGGAATACGGGTACGACCGGGCGATCCACAATATCGAGAATGCCCCTTTCCGCACGAAATTTGATAAAGATGTGAACAGTATGCACGGCAATATGGGGATCGGTTGTATTTCCGATTATGAACCCCAGCCGCTGATGGTCCGTTCCCATCACGGCACCTATGCCATTGCCACTGTGGGAAAGATCAACAATACGGACAAGCTGATACAGGATCTTTTTCAGCATGGTCATTCCCATTTTCTGGAGATGAGCGGCGGTGACATCAACGCCACGGAACTGGTGGCTTCCATTGTCAATCAGAAGGAAAATCTGGTGGAGGGTATCCGGTACGCGCAGGAAGTGATAGAGGGTTCCATGACCATCCTGATCATGACGCCGAAAGGCATTTACGCGGCGCGGGACCGGCTGGGCCGGACGCCTGTGGCCATAGGGAAGAAAAAGGACGCTTACTGTGTTTCCTTTGAAAGTTTTGCCTATCTGAATCTGGGGTATTCGGACGAAAAGGAGCTGGGGCCGGGCGAGATCGTGGTGGTGACGCCGGAGGGAGCGACAACGCTTGCGCAGCCCGGAAAAGACATGAAGATCTGTACGTTTCTCTGGATCTATTACGGGTATCCCTCGTCTTCCTACGAAGGCATCAGCGTGGAAAAAATGCGCTATAATTGCGGTGCGCTTCTGGCAAAGAGAGATGATGTGAAACCGGATATTGTGGCAGGGGTGCCGGATTCCGGCACGGCGCATGCCATCGGCTACGCCAACCAGTCGGGAATACCCTTTTCCAGACCTTTTATCAAGTACACGCCAACCTGGCCCAGATCTTTTATGCCTACGATCCAGACCCAGCGAAACCTGATCGCGAAGATGAAGCTGATACCGGTGCATGATCTGATCCAGGGCAAGAGCCTGCTGCTCATCGATGATTCCATTGTCCGCGGCACGCAGCTTAGGGAGACAACGGAATTTTTATATCAGAGCGGCGCAAAGGAAGTACATATTCGACCCGCCTGCCCGCCTTTGCTGTACGGATGTAAGTATCTGAATTTCTCCCGTTCCTCTTCGGAGATGGATCTGATCGCCCGCAGGGTGCTGAAAGAGATGGAGCGGGAGGGCAGAGAGATAGACCTGAAGCGCTATGTGGATCCCGATACGAAAGAGTATGGGGAGATGGTAGGGCGTATCGGCAGGCAGTTGAATTTTACATCCCTGCGGTATCACAGGCTGGATGATATGATTGCTTCTGTGGGTATCGACAAAGACAAGCTGTGCACTTACTGCTGGGACGGACGGGAGTAGCCCAAGGGCGGCCGAGCGGATCTGTGCGGCAAAGGCGCGGGGATGGCGCGCGTTGTGCCGCATCGGACAAGTTTTGACAAAATCATGGGAAAATAGTATAATCGATATGTTTTATAAGAGGTGGATTTCATGCTGAGGTTATGCTATGTGGTGGTGGTTTCGCTGCCGTTTGTGATGTATTATCTTTGTAAGGCAAATTACATAGAAAAGCACGAAGAAGATTTTCCTGAGGAGAGAAGGTACAGGATAGCGCTCAAATGCATCTCCATCATGATGCGCAACGGCAGAATACGGACGGAGAGTTTCGGACAGGAATATCTGCCGCAGGAGGGCGGATATGTGATGTATTCCAACCATCAGGGGAAATATGACACTCTGGGGATTATGATCTCCCATCCCAAGCCCTGTACGATCGTTATGGACGCAGATCGCTCCAATATGCCGCTGGCCAATTCTTTTATCAATCTGGTCAAAGGGCAGCGGCTGGACAAAACGGACATGAAAAGCCAGATCAGGACGATCATGAACATAGCGGACGAGGTTAAGGCGGGACGCAGGTATATCGTTTTTCCCGAGGGCGGATACGATCATAACAGAAACGATCTGCAGAAATTTATGCCCGGCGCTTTTAAATGCGCAACGCAATCAAAGGCGCCCATCGTACCGGTAGCTATTATTGATTCGTACAAACCTTTTGGGGTCAATTCCTTGAGAAAGGTAAAGACACAGGTTCATTTTTTGCCTCCTATCTTTTTTGAGGAGTATGCCGGTCTGACAACGCGGGAGATCGCCGAGCTGGTCAGGACCAGGATAGCGGAAGTGATAGATAATCAGTTAAAAGACCGAAATGCGGCGTAGCTTTTCGGCAAAATCAAGTAAAGGAGCCAGACAAATGAGCGTTCAGGAGCTTAAGCCCATTAAAGAGGGCAAGGTGCGTGAGATTTACGACAACGGTGACAGCCTGATCATGGTGGCAACCGACAGGATCAGTTGTTTTGATGTCATCCTTAACAACAAAGTAAACAAAAAAGGCAAAGTATTGACCCAGATGTCTAAATTCTGGTTTGACATGACCGAAGATATCATTCCCAATCATATGATCTCGGTGGATGTGAATGATATGCCGGAATTTTTCCGTGAGGAACGGTTTGACGGAAACAGTATGATGTGCCGGAAACTGCGTATGCTTCCTGTGGAGTGCATTGTCCGGGGCTACATCACCGGAAGCGGCTGGGAGAGCTATCAGAAAAACGGCACGGTATGCGGTATCCGTCTGCCGTCTGGCTTAAAAGAGTCTGACAGGCTGCCTGAACCGATCTATACGCCTTCCACAAAGGCGGAAATCGGCGATCACGATGAAAATATCTCCTATGAGGAGAGTGTGGAATATCTGGAGAAAAGATTCCCCGCAAAGGGAGAGGAATATGCGTCCAAACTGCGGGACTATTCCATTGCGCTGTATAAAAAGTGCGCCGGGTATGCCCTGAGCAGAGGGATCATCATTGCGGATACCAAGTTTGAGTTCGGATTGGACGAGAATGGTAATATGGTGGTGGGCGATGAGATGCTGACCCCTGACAGCTCCCGCTTCTGGCCTGCAGAAGGGTATGAGGCCGGTCACAGCCAGCCTTCGTTTGACAAGCAGTTCGCCAGAGACTGGCTGAAGGCGAACCGCGATCATAATTGGACGCTGCCGCAGGATATCGTGGACAAGACTATTGCCAAATATTTGCAGGGCTATGAACTTTTGACAGGAAAGCCTTTATAACGAAAATTTGATTTCCCGCAGATGAGCCATAACGGGTATACGGAGGTTTGGCTTATCTGCGGGAATTTTTGCGTTCGAGGATCGTTTCAAACATTACCCTGTCATTCTCCAGCGCTTTTGCGCGGATTTCTCCTCCGTGGAGCTGGGCGATGGACTTTGCGATGGCAAGTCCAAGACCATAGCTGCCATCGGAAGTTCTGGCTTTGTCGGCGCGGTAGAACCGTTCAAAGACCCGTTCCAGATCGCAGTCTCCTGCATCGCTGTAGTCGTTGATGATCTGCAGGCGGATCTGCTTGTCGGCTTTCAGGTGTACGGCGATCTTTCCCCCTTCATCGCAATATTTTGCCGCATTGTCCATGAGGATGGAAACCAGCTGGCGTATTTTAGATTCATCTCCCAGATACAGGACATTTTCCTCAATGTCAAAGGTGATGAGCCTGCCTCGGGAGTGGATCAGGTTTTCAAAGGATTTTGCGGTATCGTACACGGCATCGCTTAAGTTGAATGTGTCAAAGACAGGCTTCTGTTCCTCGTCCATTCGTGCCAGTGTGATCAGGTTTTGGACCAGTCCGTTTAGTTTGGCCACCTGTTTATCGATGCTGTCGAACCATTCGCTTTCCCCATAGAGCATCCGAAGCAGCTCATTGTTGGCGGAAATGACGGTGAGGGGAGTCTTTAATTCATGGCCTGCGTCCGTGACAAACTGCCGTTGTCTGGCATAGCTTTCCGCGATGGGATTTACCGCGCGCCTGGAGGCGAGAATCACAATGAGCAGCACCAGCAGAAAGCTTACCACGCCAATGACGGCGGAGATCAGGAGCATGGTGAAAACGGAGTAAAGATGGGAGGAAGCGTTGATCAGGCCGATGACGGTCTGAAGAGACCCGTCCGGCAGCCTGGTCGTCTGCACACAGAATTTGTAATACTGCAGCCAGCCCCGTTCTTTTTTCCCCGAAAGTATTCTGGATACCAATTCGGAAAGTTCTGTCTCGGAATAGTGGTTTGCGCCATCCTGGCGGATTTCCTGTATTGCGCCTGCCTCGTCAAGATAGATCAGACATCCGTCGAACCGGATTTTCAGCCGATCTTCCAAACGGGGCATGACCCCGTCTATGCCCTCGTCTCTTTCCGGAAAAATTCCCTGGTCTGGCAGATTATTTGAGTCCGCGTTGGGATCAGCGGGAGGCCTCGGGGGAAATTCGGAAAAGTCAGCGTAAGGTGCGGTATCGTCGGATCGCGCCATAATCTGTGAAAGACGGGAGTCCAAAAGATGGCTGCTCTGGTAAAAGAATATGATATTTACGGCAGCCATCACGATCAGGATCATGATAAACAGGGCTGCTGCGGTGATAGAAATAAATTTTCTCTGCAATTTACGGATCATGTAGCTTCCATTCCTTTCCCACTCTCTGGATCGTCTGCTTTTCATTTCATCAGATCTTTGCGCACAAAACAACGGTTCTGCTGTTTTATCTGCCGCCTTTTTCCAGACAGTATCCAACGCCCCGCACGGCTTTGATGTTTACGGGGGCTTTCAATTTATCCAGTTTTTTTCGCAGATTGGATATATAGACCCAGACGATGCTGACTTCCACCTCACTGTCCCAGCCCCAGATCTTTTCCATGAACTGCTCCGTGGAGATGACAATGGCAGGGGACTGCATCAAAAGCTGGAGCATCTGAAATTCCCTGCTGACCAGCCGGATACTTTCCTGCCGGTAGTTCAGCTCGTAGGTGGAGAGATTCAGCCGCAGTCCTTCAAATTCCAGCACTTCGCTCTGGTAATTATCTTTTCTGCGGAGCATGGCGCGGACTCTCGCCAACAGCTCGCTGGCGGCGAAGGGTTTGGTTAGATAATCATCCGCTCCGGCATCCAGACCGTTTACCCGGTCTTCCAGATCGCTCTTGGCGGTCAACAGAAGCACGGGGGTATGAATATCGTTTTGGCGCAGATGTTTTAAGACCTCCACGCCGTCCATGCCGGGCATCATAATATCCATGACGATTCCGTCATAATTTCCGGATACGCCGTAGTCGCAGGCATCGTTTCCGTTGGAGACGGCGTCCACGCTGTAATTGTTATGTTCAAAAAGCGCGGTCAGCGCCTTTTTGATGTCGCTATCATCCTCGGCAATCAGTAATCTCATAGAAACCTCCCCACCCGGTCAAATATAACATTGTATAACGGATATAGTATAGCATAGAAAAAGTCTGGGGCAAACACAAAATGTTCACAAATCATTTAGGTTCTATTTAGGTTGGGCTGTTAAGATGAATCTTGTCAGGCAGAATACTGCCAGAGTATCGGTTGATACGCGGTTCGAGACGTTCGAGGCATTCGGGGTGTTCGAGGCATTCAGGGCGTTCGGGGCGTTCGAGGTACTCAGGGCATTCAGGGAGTTCAGGTCACTCAGGTTGCTCAGGGCGCTCAGGGCGTGAAGCGGCGCTGCGGCGCGCCTGTAAAAGAAAAAGGAAACGGAGAATATTATGGGTACACAGATGGTTTTTAAACGTTATGAAATGAAATATTTGCTGGACCAGGGACAAAAGGAGAAGGTTCTCCGGGCCATGGAGCCTTACATGGAGCTGGACCAGTACGGCAGGAGCACTATAAGAAATATTTATTACGACACGGACAACTACCGGCTGATCCGCACCTCTTTGGAAAAGCCGGTTTACAAGGAGAAACTGAGGGTCAGAAGTTATCAGGCAGCGGCGGCCGGGGATCCGGTATTTGTGGAACTGAAAAAAAAGTATGATTCTGTTGTCTACAAGCGCAGGATCACCCTTGCGGAGCATGAGGCCATGGATTATCTGGCCCGGACGGCGCGGGCTTCCATTCATACCCAGATCACGGAAGAGATCGACTATTTTCTGGAATTTTATAAGACGCTGGAGCCTAAAGTATTCCTGTCTTATGAAAGGGAAGCGTTTTATTCCAGGCAACCCGGCGAGTTTCGGGTAACTTTTGATGAAAATATTCTGTTTCGTGAGGATGATCTGTCTCTGGGCAGCGAGGTGTATGGGGAATCTCTTTTGGAGAAGGGATACACGCTGATGGAGATCAAGACGCCGGGAAGCCTTCCGCTGTGGATGGTAAAGACGCTATCAGCGGAGAAGATCCACAAGACTTCCTTTTCAAAATACGGAAGCGCATATCAGACAATGTTTATGAGAGAAAAAGTCCAGCTAAGAAATGTCAATAGGTAAAATGAAAAATGTATAAAAAGTTTATTTCAAGCGGCTGATGTAAAA
>CANREV010000030.1 GCA_947629645.1 uncultured Acetatifactor sp.
GTGATTCCTCTATACCATAAAAAGAATAAGCCCAGACCCTGTTTATCTGGGGTATAGGCTTATTATACGAGGAGAAAGTTATATGGAGAGGAGAAAGCTATGCGTGAATTGAGAATGGGAACTGCGGAGGCGAGGTTCGCGGATATGATCTGGGAACGGGAGCCGATTTCTTCGGGGGATTTAGCGAAACTGGCGAACGAAGAATTCGGGTGGAAAAAGCCCACATCCTTTACGGTGCTGAAACGATTGTGCGAGCGCGATCTTTTTCAAAATCAAAACGGTACGGTGACTTCCCTGATATCCAGAGAAGAATTTTACGCGCGCCACAGTGAAGCGTATGTAGAAAAAACATTTGGAGGCTCTTTGCCTGCTTTTCTAGCCGCTTTCGGGACGAGAAAGAAGCTTACGGACAAGGAAATCGATGAGATACAAAAATTGATTGATTCAATGAGGGGGTAGAATATGCTGGAGCAGAGTTTCCTGAAAGTAATTGACATGAGTCGGTCAGCCGGGATGGTCATTGTGATCGTGATCCTCGCCCGTTTTTTATTAAAGAAATTTCCAAAATATATTTCTTATATGCTCTGGAGCGTGGTCCTGTTCAGACTTCTCTGTCCGGTGGTATTGGAATCCGAAATCAGTCCGGTTCCAAATCTGACGCCCGCTTTTTATGACTATATGCCGGAAAAGGACGCTGCGATACCATCGGAGGATTCCTCCGCTTTGGATGTGGGCGGTGCAATGGAAGATCAGTCTCGTCAGGAACCGTCCGCGCCTGTCGGAGCGTACCTGGAGGGAAATGGCGCGGCAGAGAAAGTCTCCCGGCAGCAGCTTTTTATTTTTTACGGAAAGTATCTGTGGATCGCGGGAGTGGGGATTCTGCTTTTGTATTGTGTATTTTCCTTTGTCAGTATTCGCCGCAGAGTGTCAACGGCTATCCGCTGGAAGGAAAACATTTATATCGCGGATGAAATAATTGCTCCCTTTGTCATGGGGATCGCTAGGCCCGGAATCTATTTGCCGGAAGGCTTGGGCGAGAAAGAGCAGGAATACATTATCCTGCATGAAAAGTTCCATATCCGGCGCTTTGACCATATCGTAAAGCCGATCGCTTTTTTTGCCCTGTGTATTCACTGGTTTAATCCCCTGGTGTGGCTTGCGTTTGTACTTTCCTGTAAGGATATGGAAATGAGCTGTGATGAAGCCGTGATAAAAAGGCTGGGAGAAGCCTTAAAAGCGGATTATTCCGCTTCCTTACTGGCGCTGGCAACAAAACGGCGCATCCTTCGTGTGATCCCTGTGGATTTCGGGGAGGGGAACACAAAGGAAAGAGTCAGGAATCTGGCGGCGTTGCGGAAAAGGAAAAAAGGAATCCTGGCTGTTATCATTTCCTTAACCGCGGTTCTGATGGTATGTCTGGCGTTTACCCATAAAGCTGCGGTACCGAAGGAGAACATGCCTGAAGAAGACCCGGCGGCAGGCCTTGTGGAAAACAGTGAAACAGCGGATGAACCTAAGGAGTTACCCGGATTAAATGTCCGACTGGATATTGCGGAATATTATACTGCGAAAACAGGAGATCCTTCCGCACTCTATTATATTGATGATAACCATGTTTTATGGGGCAGCGGAGGAAATGAATACGGGCAGCTGGGACAGGGGACGCAGGATCTTGCATTTCATGATCAAAGGGTGAAGATCGCGGAAAATGTGCTTCATGTGGACTATTCCCAGAAAGGATTTGTGATCTATCTCACAACGGATTACAAGCTTTATGGCATGGGAAACGCTGGCTGCGGCGCTTTGCAGCAATATGAGAACTGGGACTGGACGCGGTATGTAAACGGGGAACATGACGCGGTAACCACACCCATCCTGCTGATGGAAAATGTGGTTTATGCCTGCTGCGGAAGAGATGATATTGTCTGTCTGGGGCAGGACGGGACAGTATGGACCTGGGGAACCGTTTATGTGGAAGGTAATATCCTGTCACAAAATGTATGCTTTATTGAAAAACCGCAAAAAATCCTGGAAAACGCGGTTTTGGTTACAGGCGGGTGGTTCAATCATGCGGCGCTGCTTCAGGATGGAACGGTGTGGACGTGGGGATATAATAGCGCGGGAAATTGCGGCGTTGCGGATCCTGCTGTGATCAGCGGGCCCACAATGGTGGCGGATGGTGCGGTTATGGTGTGGACTAACCTGGCGGTAGACGGGTATCCGCAGCCGGACGCGGAAACGATCGCCCAGGCCTGGACGGGAAAGCGCAGATACACGGTAAAGGATGACATTGGGGAGTTTGACGAT
Source organism: uncultured Acetatifactor sp. (assembly GCA_947629645.1). GTDB lineage: Bacteria > Bacillota > Clostridia > Lachnospirales > Lachnospiraceae > Acetatifactor. The sequence continues at coordinate 2,308 of CANREV010000030.1, forward strand.
TGTTATCCCAGGCTTTTAAACAATACGGTGATCCAAAAAGCGGACGGCTCGTACTGGGTATGCGGCGAGAACGCAGGAACAGAAGAAAGGGTGGTACATGGCGCGGAAGGCGATTATTCTGTTATCTGCACCCATGAATTTACGCCCTGCGAATCGTTTTGATATGATTTCTGGCGCAGCCTAAATTTTTTTGTGTTTTAAACCGATATATGATATGATTACCTTATTCAGGACAGGAAACGGCCGGGGGGCCGTTGGTATCGGGAATGTAAAAGATTGCATGGAGGCAGCATATAGAAAAGAGGATCAATGGAAAGCGCCTTTGTGGATACAGGGCGCTTTTTTTGATCTGTATCGGCAAAAAGACGGTTTTTTAGGATTTCGGGATTTATGAAAAGACCGGAGATATCCGGCGTATGATTCAAAGAAGGAGGATGGAAATGAATCTGAACGTTATGGCGCATAATCTGGCGGCGATGAATTGCAACAGGATGTTTGACCTGGGCGCGGCAGGGAAGAAAAAAACCGTGGAAAAGCTTTCATCGGGCTATAAGATTAACCGTGCCGCGGACGATGCGGCTTCGCTCAGCATTTCCGAAAAGATGAGGCGTCTGATCCGGGGATTGGATCAGGGTACGAAAAATACGCAGGACGGCATTTCCTGGGTGCAGACAGGCGATGGATCGCTGGACGAGGTTCATTCGATCCTTCACAGGATGGAAGAACTGACGATCAAATCCTTAAACGGAACGCTTTCCGACTCGGACAGATCCGCCATACAGGTGGAATTTGACCAGCTGCAGAAAGAGATCGACAAGGTTACGGACGCATCAGTATTTAATGAAAAGCATATCTTTGCCGACCATGATATTCCTTACTACCAGATGACGGGCAACAGAAAGTGGGATCAGAGTCAGGAACACATTGTTACGGACGGTTACAATGATCTTCAGATCACCTATACAACGAGTGGGGGGGGGGCAGGAGCAGGCTGTTGTCACAGTGCCCGCGGGTGTGTATACGACCAAGGAGCTGTTGGACGAGATTGATACGGCCTTGGAAAATGCGGGCCTTAGAGATATTTTTTCCCTGGAATACACAGTGGATGATACCTGCAATTTAAATCTGGACGGCGGCATCAGTATTGATGACCTGGCCGGAGGGCTTTCCTATCTGCTCTATGACACATACGAGGGCGGAAGCACCGGCGCGCTGATCGGCACTACGCGGTTTCTGTTCGATGACGCGAAACTGCCGATCCGTCAGGGATTTAACGATTACATGGAATTTACCATAGAAAGTCTGGACGGCACTTCCCAGTCCGTCCAGCTGCAGCTGCAGCAGGGATCGTATACCAGAAAAGAACTGATCGACATCTTAAACGATAAGCTAAAGGGCACTTCCGTAAAAGCGGTGGAGTATGGACAGGGGATCAAGCTGGAAAGCGATGACAGCATCATAACGGCCCTGAAGGGAAACATGTTCAAAGTGGATAACGCGGACACGGGACCTGTCTATACTTCCGTGTTTTACGATAACATCGGCTATGGAGAAGTGGATACGTATCCGGCTGTCTTTACAGGGGGAGCGGTCCTGTCAACAGACAGTACGGATAAGGAGCACAATCATTTCCATATCACCGCGTCCAATCAGGTGCTGCTTGTGCAGCCCAACGGGAGCGCGGCGGAAACAAGGCTGGAAATTCCGGAGGGTTATTATACCGCGGAAGAAATGCGGGATATGCTGAATCAGTTGTTTCAGGATAACGGACTCGGACTGAAAGCATCGGTTTATTCAGCGGGAGCCCGCAGGGGGCTTATCGTTACCTCCACGGTAAACGGGATCGAGAGCAACGCGGGCTTTAACGCCGCCGGCAGCGCTTATGACACCTTATTTACGACCCGGTCTTATAACGTGCAGGAAGAACTGGAGAAAACGGTGAGGGACACTACCTATGACAGGGATCCTTCCTTTACAGGCGGAAAAAGTTTCAGCCCAGCGGAAATGCCCTTTGTGGTGGAGAAGGACGTCAACGACCGGTTTCAGCTTCAGATCGATGGGAAAACTTACGAAATCACGCTGCAGGAGGGCAGTTACGATTCTCTGACTGCTGTGACAGGGGCGGTTCAGGATGCGATTCGGAATGCGGCCGCAGCGGTGGCGGATCCTGCGGAGAGATCCAGACTGCAGAGCGTCACCGTACAGTCGTTGTCCAACAACCGCGTCAGACTGAGCTCGGATTCAGCGGATATCACAAATCTGACCGCTTCCGGTATCGGCGGCAATCGGGGCTATCAGGATCTGTTTACCACCAATGTGTCCTATCAGTCCGAGACAGCAACCGGCTATAACGGGCAGACTACCACCAATACGCCGGTGGATTTCCCCGCGACCATCACGCCCGGAAAACAGCGGCTTGACGTATATGTAAACGGCCAGAGACACACGGTCACGATTCCTGCCGGAACTTACAACGATCGGGACGATCTTTTGAAAGCGATCAACGATAATCTTCCGAAAGCCGGAACGCGGGATGTGCCTATTACTTTTTCGACTGCGAGGGGAACCGGCTCAGGCCAGGATTTTAGCCGCAATGGCGTTGGCGCTGACAATTATGCTTCCCAAAAATATTCCAACGTGGGCTCCAGTTCACCTGTGGAGGGCGAGCTGGGTAAATATACGAATAATGTTCCCGCGCAGGTGACGATCAATGTGCGCTCCAATTTCCCGCTTACGGTCACGGACAGCAATAATACGCTGAAAATCGAGATTAACGGAGTGGAAAAGACGATCAGCCTGGACAACGGAAATTACCAGAGCCTGAGCAGTCTGGCGAGTATGCTGCAAAAGAAACTGGACAGCGCGTTTGGCACAGAATACGGCGGGGTGGATGTGTCCGTCTCATCGGGACAACTGACGCTGAAGGCCAGGCTCATTGAAAACGGGATGGAACAGGATGGAAAGACTACCAGTATTTCCTGCAGTTCCGATGGCTCCAGTTTTCTGAGGGAACTGGCTACGAGCAGGACGGCGGCGTCTGCCACCCTGGGGAATCTCAACAGCAATATCTCCATTCAGAATAACGTCAACGACAGGTTTGAGTTTACCTACAAAGAAAACGGGAAGGAGACGAAGGTCAGCTTAAAACTGAACGCCGGAAACTATACCGCATCTTCGCTGCGCGATGAGATCAACCGCCTGTTAAAGGCGCAGAATGTCAATGTGACGGCTTCCCTGAACGGGAACAGTCTGGTGCTGTCGGCCAATACGAAAGGGAGCGGATACGAGATCGATTACAATTCCGCAAGCGGCGGCAATTCCGCGGATACCTTATTTTCCAGTGTCACAAAGAGACCGGCGCAGATCACGCTGGACAGGGATATCCAGCAGAATATCACGATCGAAAATGGAAAAAACACGTTCACGGTGCAGACCAACAGTGGCATCTATACGGTAACGCTTGATAACGGCACCTATAACAGAAACAGTTTTCTGGAGCAGTTAAATAAAAAGCTGAAAGCGGCGGGCGCCGGTGTGACCGCCACGTTGACGGGAAACAGGCTTACCCTGACCACAGACGCCAAAGGCAGCGGGACCAGCGTTTCCATGGAGTACTCTAAAGGCGGTTCGTCCATGGAACAGATCTTTGGGACCAGCCAGGTAAAAGAATATGGCGTAGAGGCTTCTTTTGACAGCAATAACCGCCTGACGCTGAAAGCCGTAGACGAGAGCGGGGCGCAGGCATCGAGCGTCCAAGTGAGAGTAGAGTCAAATTACGGCAGCATTTTCCAGCAGCCCAGGGAAATCGGAAGCACTACCAGTCCCGGAACGGCGGTTTCAGGTTACCGTGCCAGTACTTACTCTTATATCGATGGAGCTTCCCTGAATGGAGAGCCGGTTACGATCGACCGATGGAACAAAGATCTGACTTTCTACTATAACTATAACGGCAGTTCCCAGAAGATCAGCGTCACGCTGGACGAGGGGGACTATTCATACGACCAGTTGCGGCGGGCGCTTCAGGATAAGCTGGACGCGGCGGCGGGGGCGGGTGCGCTGAAAGCAGAGGTTTCCGCGGACGGAGTAAAGATTGCGGCTGGAAAGCCCGGACGGGATTATTACATGAGCAGTTTTTCCGGAGGTTTCTATTATAACGTGCTCCGCCGGACGAAGGAACAGAGCGAAAAGATGGAGGTTTCACAGAAATCGGGCGGATATGACGCCACTGTTTACGCGGTGGGACGAAAAGACATCAGAAATAACACAACGGAAATCACAAAGGGCATCAACGATACCCTGAGTCTGGATTTTACTTACGGGACGCAGGTCGAGAAGCTGGAAATCACATTGGACGCGGGAAAGTATAGCGGCGATGCTCTGGTAAAGCACATACAGCAGAAGCTGAATGAGCAATTAAAGGCGCATGGTCTGGATGAAAATCTGATTCAGGCTCAGATCGGCGGGGTTCGTACAGGCGTAGCCGGCAATAACGATGATAACGCGCTTGTCTTTAAGCTTGCGGAGCACAGCAGACTGCCCGCGGACGATGTGGAATACCGGATCGATGGACTGGGCGGAAGCGCGGCGTTCAGTGTGTTTTATCAGACGGATGGTGATATGAAGATCGCGTATATCACGGGCACAAAAGATATTTCCCAGGGCGTCTCGATCCCGGAAGACAGCGATTTTTCCTTCGATGTGGATGGGAATCATTATTCGGTGACGATTCCGGCGGGAGATTATACTTCGGAAGAACTGATCAGCAGGATGAATGAGCTGCTGAAGGACGCGGGCGCTCCCGCAACTGCCAAAGTGCAGGACGGCGCCCTGCAGATCACTCATACGAAGTACGGAAAGCATCCTTTTACAAACGTTTCGGGTTCCGCCAGACGTTACCTCTTTTTTCAGGAAGAAGGCAGCCAGGAGGGAGAGAAAGAGATCTGGATACAGACGGGAAGCGAAGCGGGGGACGGCGTGAACATCAAAAAGGATAGGGTGAACACGGTATCTCTGGGACTGAATTCCTGTACGGTCACTCGGGATAAATATACGATGAAAACGCTTCAGCGTGTCAAGGGCGCGTTGGCAAAAGTTACCGCGGTCAGAAGCGATTTCGGCGCCGAGCAAAACAGGCTGGAACATACCATCCGCAAAAACCAGAATACCTCTGAGAATACGCAGATGGCGGAGTCGCGGATGCGTGATGCCGATATGGCGGGGGAAATGATGGAGCTGGCGAAAGAAAATATCCTGCAGGATGTGGGAGCTTCCATGCTGGCACAGGCAAACCAGACAAGGGAGAGTATGCTGATGCTGCTTCGGTAGTGTAAAAAGGGTCCTTAAGGCGGCGGGAATGTACGCGCGCCTTAAGGGCCCTGATTTGTTTTAAAGTGTCTGGTTTCTGTTTTTCTGATCTTCCAGCGCCGCCGCGATAAATCCTTTAAACAGCGGATGGGGCCTGTTGGGGCGGGACTTTAACTCGGGATGTCCCTGTGTGGCCACATAGAAAGGATGCTCTGTCAGCTCGCACATCTCTATGATCCTTCCATCGGGGGAAGTGCCCGAAAGGCGCAGCCCGTTTTCCGTTAAAACGGCTCTGTAATCGTTGTTCACCTCATAGCGGTGGCGGTGTCTCTCGTAAATCGTCTCCTCGCCGTAGAGCTGGTACGCCCTGGAAGCCTTGTCCAGCACACAGGGGTAAGCGCCCAGCCTCAGAGTGCCGCCGATATCTTCCACGCCGTTCTGGTCCGGCATCAGGGCGATGACAGGATGGGTCGTGTTGGGATCCAGCTCAATACTGTGCGCATCATTGTAACCCACTACGTTTCTGGCGTATTCCACGATGACAAGCTGCATTCCCAGACACAGCCCCAGCAGGGGCTTATTGTGGGTGCGGGCGTAGGTGATGGCTTCGATCTTGCCATCGATGCCCCGGGAACCAAAGCCGCCGGGAATCAGGATGCCGTTTACCTCACCCAAAATCCGGTCTACATTTTCTTTCGTTACCGTTTCGGAATCCACCCACTTGATATGGACGGTGGTGTGGTTCGAGATCCCGCCGTGCTTCAACGCCTCCACAACGCTGATATAGGCATCGTGGAGAGAGACATATTTTCCCACCAGCGCGACAGTTACTTCGCTGGTAGGATGTCTCAGGTCATCTACCATCTTTTCCCAGTCTCTTAAGTCCGGTTCCGGGCAGTCCAGATGGAGACATTCGCAGGCTACCTGCGCCAGATGTTCTTTTTCCATGGCAAGGGGCGCTTCATACAGGTATTCCACGTCCAGATTCTGGAGCACCCGGCTGCTGGGCACGTTGCAGAATAAGGCGATCTTATCTTTAAGACCCTGATCCAGGGGGTGCTCGCTTCTGCAGACAATGATGTCCGGCTGGATTCCCATTCCCTGGAGATCTTTGACGCTGGCCTGCGTGGGCTTCGTCTTAAGCTCCTGGGAGGCGTTCAGGTAGGGGATCAGGGTGACGTGGATCAGGATAGCGTTTTCGTGTCCCACATCGTGCTGGAACTGTCGTATGGATTCCAGAAAAGGCTGGCTTTCGATATCGCCCACGGTGCCGCCCACCTCGATGATGGCGATGCGGGTGTCCGGGTCGGTAAAGTTGCGGTAGAAACGGCTTTTGATCTCGTTGGTGATATGGGGGATCACCTGCACGGTGCCTCCGCCGTAGTCGCCTCTGCGTTCCTTCTGCAGAACGGACCAGTAGATCTTGCCGGTGGTCACGTTGGAGTTTTTGTCCAGGCTTTCATCTATGAAACGCTCGTAATGTCCCAGATCCAGATCAGTCTCCGCGCCGTCATCAGTGACGAAAACCTCGCCGTGCTGGATCGGATTCATGGTTCCGGGGTCGATATTGATATAGGGATCAAATTTCTGCATAGTCACTTTATAGCCTCTGGCTTTTAACAGGCGGCCCAGTGACGCGGCGGTGATTCCTTTGCCGAGGCCGGAGACGACTCCGCCTGTGACGAAAACGTATTTTACTGGCATAAACTCCTCTTTTCTGTGCCGCCTGCGTGATCCGTCCCCCGCGTCAGGCGGCGCCGGAACGCGGGAGAATAGCATTTTGTGCTTTAATATTTTTTCCGGGCGGTCTGCACCGGTTCGCTGGTGAGATCCATTCCCAGTTTTTTAAAGATTTTGACATCCACCTCTGAAAGCATGACGGAGGTGTGTACCTGACAGCCTCTCAGATTGGGAAGCTGTTCCAGGGCCCGTCTGGCATTTTCATCACCGCAGGCGGAAAGGGACAGGGCGATCAGTACTTCGTCCGTATGGAGCCTTGGATTTTTCCCGCCAAGATAGCGCACTTTCAGATCCTGTATCGGGGCGATCGCTTCGGGCCTGATCAGTTTCACATCGTGGCCGATGCCTGCCAGATATTTTAACGCGTTCAGCAAAAGCGCGGCGGAAGCTCCCAAAAAATCGGAAGTTTTGGAAGTGATGATCTTCCGGTCGCCAAGCTCCGCGGCGGCGGTGGGAACGCCCAGTTCTTCCGCTCTTTTTTTGCAGGCCACGGTGACTTTCCGGTCATCGGTGGAAATTTTTTCCTGTTTCATCAGAAGTTCGATTTTATAAAGCTCATTTTCCGCGGCTTCGTTCTGAACCGCTTTGTTCAGGGCGGCGTAGTAACGCCGTATGATCTCCATGCGGGAAGCCTCTCTGCACACTTCGTCATCCGTGATACAGAACCCCGCCATATTGACGCCCATGTCAGTGGGGGATTTATAAGGATTTTCCCCGTAGATTTTTTCAAAGATAGCGTTTAACAAAGGGAAGATCTCAATGTCCCGGTTGTAATTTACCGCGGTCGCGCCGTAAGCTTCCAGATGAAAGGGATCGATCATGTTCACATCGTTCAAGTCCGCGGTGGCGGCCTCGTAAGCGAGGTTGATCGGATGCTTTAAAGGGATGTTCCAGATAGGGAAAGTTTCAAATTTTGCATAACCGGCCTTAATACCGCGCAAATTATCATGGTAAAGCTGCGACAGGCAGGTCGCCATCTTGCCGCTTCCGGGTCCGGGCGCCGTGACAACGATCAGAGGTCTTTGAGTCTCAATATAATCGTTTTTTCCGAAGCCGTCTTTGCTAACGATAAAAGGTACATCGGAAGGGTAGCCTTCGATGGTATAATGCAGCCAGACTTTGATGTTTTCCTTTTCCAGTCTGGCCCTGAACTGATCCGCGCTGTTTTGTCCGGCGTAATGGGTAATGACCACGCTGCCCACATAAAGGCCTCTCTGCAGAAATTCATCTCTCAGACGGAGCACGTCCACATCGTAGGTGATCCCCAGATCGCCCCGCACCTTGTTCTTTTCGATGTCCGCGGCGTTGATCACAATGACGATCTCCGCGTAATCCGAAAGCTGCATCAGCATTTTCAGCTTGGAATCGGGGGCAAAGCCGGGCAGGACCCGGGAGGCGTGATAGTCGTCAAAAAGCTTTCCGCCAAATTCCAGATAAAGCTTGTCCCCAAACTGGCCGATTCTTTCCTTAATGCGTTCCGACTGCATTTTTAAATATTTTTCGTTGTCAAAACCTGATTTCATGGGTTCCTCGATTCATTTGTTAAAAATACTTTTTTATTCTACCATAGTTTTTTTCATATTGGAATGGTAAAAAGTTTAGAAATCTTTTAGAGTTGATATGTTTTTTTCATACTTCTGCTATTGATTTATGAAATTAATATCTCTATAATAAAATAGATTTAGTATCACTAGATAGATGGAAGAAAACAGAAATGGAGTTACTATGGACAATCAAATGAACCAATACGATAACGGAGGGGGATATAATAACGGCGGACGGGGAAACGTTCCCGGCGGCAATGGCGGCAACGGAAACCAGCCGCCCCGCAAACCGAATATCACTATGTTGGTGCTGGCGGCGCTGAGCACGGTCCTGATCGTGTTTATGCTTTGGAATATAGTATTCGGCGGCGCGGCGGCGGGACAGGAAGTCAGTTATACCCAGTTCCTGCAATATATTAACGAAGGAAAAGTGGAAGCTGTGGAAGTGCAGAGCACGGGGCAGATCCTCTTTACTTTGAAAAAGTCGGAAAATACAGGTGATGGAAACGGATTGGCGGACGGTTATCTGTTCTATCCCACCAGCGCTTCCAGAACATACTCTACCATATTAATGGAAGATCTGGATACTTTGACAGCCAGACTGGAAGAGCGGGGAGATATTGACGGCAGCCGTGTGCTCAGCGATAATTCCGGCCGGCTGCTGGATATTTTTCTGTATGTGATCCTGCCTGTGATCCTGATGTGGCTTCTGCTGGGCGTGGTATTCAGGAAGATGGGCGGCAGCGGCGGCCCCATGGGCGTGGGTAAGAGCAACGCCAAGGTGTATGTTCAGAAGGAGACGGGAGTCACTTTTAAAGATGTGGCCGGAGAGGACGAGGCCAAGGAATCATTAGTGGAAGTCGTTGATTTCCTGCACAATCCGGGCAAGTACTCCAAGATCGGCGCGAGGCTTCCTAAGGGCGCTCTGCTGGTAGGCCCTCCCGGCACCGGTAAGACTTTGCTGGCAAAGGCCGTTGCGGGAGAGGCTCATGTGCCCTTTTTCTCCCTCACCGGTTCTGATTTTATCGAGCTGTATGTGGGCGTGGGCGCAAGCCGTGTGAGAGATTTGTTTAAAGAGGCGAATAAAAACGCCCCCTGTATTATTTTTATCGATGAGATCGATGCTATCGGGCGCAGCCGTGATTCCAAATACGGCGGCGGCAACGAGGAGCGGGAGCAGACGTTAAATCAGCTGCTGTCCGAGATGGACGGCTTTGACAGTTCAAAGGGTATCCTGATTTTGGGCGCCACCAACCGGCCCGAGATACTGGACAGGGCGCTGCTTCGCCCCGGCCGTTTCGACAGGCGTATCATCGTAGATAAGCCGGATCTGAAAGGCCGTGTGGAGATTCTGAAAGTACACTCCAAAGATGTGAAAATGGATGAGACTGTGGATCTGGACGCCATCGCTTTAGCGACCAGCGGCGCGGTGGGATCCGATCTGGCAAACATGATCAACGAGGCGGCTATCAATGCCGTCAAGGAAGGCAGGGAATACGTCAGCCAGAAAGACCTTTTCGATGCGGTGGAAGTAGTGCTGGTCGGCAAGGAAAAGAAAGACCGGATCATGAGCAAAGAGGAGCGCAAGATCGTCTCCTATCATGAGGTGGGGCACGCCCTGATCAGCGCGCTGCAGAAAAATTCCGAGCCTGTTCAGAAGATCACCATCGTTCCCCGTACTATGGGGGCTCTGGGCTATGTCATGCATGTGCCTGAGGAGGAGAAGTACCTCAATACGGAAGCGGAACTGCGGGATATGCTGGTCAGTCTGGTAGGCGGCCGCGCGGCGGAAGAGATTGTGTTTGATACCGTTACTACCGGAGCGGCCAACGATATTGAAAAGGCAACGGACATCGCCCGCAATATGGTGACCCGCTACGGAATGAGCAAGAAGTTCGGCCTGATGGGTCTGGCTACCGTGGAGAGCCAGTATCTGGAAGGCAGGACGGCATTAAACTGCAGCGATGCCACAGCCGCGGAAGTGGACGCCGAAGTGGTGGAGATGTTAAAGGAAAGCTATGACAAAGCGCTGTCCATGCTGGGCGAAAACAGAGCGCTGATGGATAAACTGGCGGATTATCTGATCGAGAAAGAGACTATTACCGGCAAAGAGTTTATGCAGATTTACCGAAAGGAAAAAGGCCTGCCTGAGCCGGAGGAAAAGCAGGAAGGCGAAAAGGCCGGGAAGCCGGACGGCGCTTTGAACGATAAAAAAGAGCCGGAGCAGCCTCATCCAACGGAAGCGTCAGGAGAGACAAAGCAGTCTCGTCCAACGGAAGAGTCACAAGAGGAGAGCCAGTCTCAATCTGAGAATGTGATAAAACAAGAGGAGAGAGCGAATGCCGCAGATTCTCAAGGAGAGGATAACTCTGCAGATCAGACGGCTGCGGTCCCTGTAGATCAGGCGGTGGAGGTAGTCTATGAACAACCTTCCGATGACGCGGAGTCTCAGCAGCACGCCGGGGTCGTAGGGAGATTCTCCAACCACAAACTGGACGATAAATAAACAGAAGAGACAAAGCGCCCGCCATGCTGGCGGGCGCTTTTGAGGTTCCCGGTATGGGAATCATACCAGGGCAGACGAAGAAACGGAGGCTGGTGTGAAAATGAAAAAAGACTTACAAAACAGACCCGGACGGCCTGCAGATAAAATGATCCTGTGCTGCGCGGCAGGAATACTGATCCTGGCCTGCTTGGTTCTGTTATGGAAAGTCCTGCACGGAGAAAATGGCGACAGTCAATCGGATGCGCAGACACAACAGTCCCAGCCTGTGGGAGGTTCTGAGATGCAGGCACAGTCATCGGAGGCCTCGGTACAGCAGTCTTATCCCGCAGACGGATCAGAGGTTCCGGCATGGACTCCCGCGCCGCAGGAGGCAGAACCGGAAGCCTCTTTGCCTGAATCTTCCACAGAGCCGATGTCCAATGGATATCTGGTGGTGATCGATGCGGGACACCAGCAAAAAGGAAACGGCGAAAAGGAACCTGTAGGCCCGGGAGCTTCGGAGATGAAAGCGAAGGTATCCGGAGGAACTCATGGGGATGCCAGCGGGTTAAAAGAATATGAATTGACGCTGATGGTGGCCAAAAAGCTTGAAACCGAACTGATCGGACGGGGCTATGAGGTAATTATGGTGCGGACGGAAAACGATGTGAATATCAGCAATTCGGAGCGCGCACAGGTGGCCAATGACGCGCAGGCGGATGCGTTTATCCGCGTGCATGCCAACGGTTCGGAAGATACATCCGTGCACGGAGCCATGACTATCTGCCAGACAGCTTTCAATCCGTATAACGCAGATCTGTACGATCAGAGCAAAGATTTGTCCGAAAAGGTGTTAGACGGGCTGACTGCCGCTACAGGCTGCAAAAAGCAGCGTGTATGGGAGACGGATACTATGAGCGGTATCAACTGGTGCCGGGTGCCTGTCACGATCGTGGAGATGGGCTATATGACCAACCACGAGGAAGATACGCTGATGGCTACGGAAGAATATCAGCAGAAGATCGCAGAAGGGATTGCCGATGGCATAGATGACTTTTTGGGAGAGTAAAGGGGAAACCGCAGATGACATTCAACTTTGAGGAAGAATTGAAAAAACTGCCTAAGGAGCCCGGCGTCTATATTATGAGAGATGACAAAGATGTCATTTTGTATGTAGGCAAGGCGGTCAATCTTCATAATCGCGTCCGTTCCTATTTTCGGGAGAATATCGGGCGGGGGCCTATGATCGATAAAATGGTTTCCCTGATCGCACGCTTTGAATATATTGTCACGGACTCTGAGCTGGAAGCGCTGGTGCTGGAAAATAATCTCATCAAAGAGAATTCGCCCAAATATAATACATTGCTAAAGGATGACAAAACCTATCCCTACATCAAAGTCACAGTAGGTGAGGAGTATCCCCGGATCCAGTTTTCCCGCACTATGAAAAAGGACAGGTCAAAATATTTCGGGCCGTACACCAGCGCCGCGGCAGTAAAGGATACGATAGAGCTGCTGAATAAGCTCTACTGTCTGCGCACCTGCAACCGCAGTCTGCCCAGAGATATCGGGTTGGAGCGCCCCTGTCTGAATTACCATATCAAACAGTGCTTTGCGCCCTGTCAGGGATACATTGATAAAGAGCGGTACAGGCAGCAGGTGGATCAGGCGCTGGAATTTTTAAATGGCAATTATAATATGATATTGAAAGATCTGGAGACGAAGATGAAGGCAGCGGCGAAGGAGCTGGATTTTGAGGCGGCGGCTTCTTATCGGGATTTATACAACAGTGTCAGGCAGGTAGCCCAAAAGCAGAAGATCACGGACAGCGCGGGAGAAGACAAGGATATCATAGCTCTTTATCAGGATGAGAGAGAAGCGGTGGTTCAGGTGTTTTTCGTGCGCGATGGCAAACTCATCGGCAGGGAACATTACTACATGACACAAGTGTCAGATGACAAGGCGGAGATTCTGGAAAATTTTGTAAAACAGTTTTATGCCGGTACGCCATTTATTCCCAGAGAACTGATGCTTCAATACGAGATCGGGGACAGGGAACTGATCGAAAAATGGCTCGCCCAGAGAAAAGGAGGGCGCGTCTATCTGCGCGTGCCAAAGATCGGTTCCAAGGAAAAGTTAGTGGAGCTGGCGGCGCAGAATGCCAAACACATTCTGGAACAGGACCGGGAGAGGTTAAAGCGGGAGGAAGGCAGGACTATCGGCGCTGTGAAGGAGATCGCAGGTCTTTTGGGACTTCCCCGCATCGAACGCATGGAGGCGTTTGATATTTCCAATATCAACGGCTTTGAAAATGTGGGCTCTATGATCGTCTTTGAAAAGGGCAGGCCTAAACCAAGCGACTATCGGAAATTTCGCATCAAAACGGTGTCGGGACCCGATGATTATGCCTGTATGCGGGAGGTGCTGACCAGGCGTTTCCGCCATGGCATGGAGGAGAGCAGGGAACTGGAGGAAAAGGAACTGGATCAACGGTACGGCAGTTTCACCAGATTTCCCGATTTGCTGATGATGGACGGCGGAAGAGGACAGGTGAACATTGCCCTGTCGGTGCTGGAGGAACTGGATATCCACATTCCCGTCTGCGGCATGGTAAAAGATGATAATCACCGCACCAGAGGCTTATATTTTAACAATGTGGAACTTCCCATTGACACTCATTCCGAGGGATTTAAGCTGATCACCAGGGTACAGGATGAAGCGCATCGGTTTGCCATTGAATATCACCGTTCCCTTCGCAGCAAAGCGCAGGTGCGGTCCGTGCTGGACGATATTCCCGGCGTAGGCCCGGCCAGAAGGAAAGCGCTGATGCGTCATTTTCGATCCATCGAAGAGATCAAAGCCGCATCGGTGGAAGAGATGGCGGCCATTCCGGAGCTGAATACCAGGGCCGCAGAGGAGATTTACCGCTTTTTCAGAAAGAAGGAACAGGAGTGAAAAACACTTCTTCACAGGAACAGAGCCTTGTGATACAATCAAGATAAATAAGGTGTGCGGCAGATTTTGTCAGCGCGGAAGAGAGGGAAATATGGAGAGTGTAGCTTTAAAGAGAATCGTGGAAAAGATGAACCTTGAAAATCTGACTCCGGATATAGAAATCAAAGGAATCCGTATCACGCAGCCGGATATCAACCGTCCCGCCCTGCAGCTGACGGGTTTTTTTGAGCATTTTGATGCTGCCCGTCTGCAAGTTATCGGATTTGTGGAATATACTTATATGGAAAATCTGCCGGAGATGCAGAAGCGGGAAGTCTATGACGAACTGATGGAATATGATATACCGGCTTTCATCTTTTGCCGGGAACTGAAACCGGATCCCATATTTCTGGAGTCGGCCATTAAGCATCGGATCCCGATCTTTTCCACCAGCAAATCCACTTCCGGATTCATGGCGGAAGCCATCCGCTGGCTGAATGTAAAGCTGGCGCCCTGCATCTCCGTCCATGGCGTGTTGGTGGATGTTTACGGCGAAGGCGTACTGATTACCGGTGAAAGCGGCATCGGTAAGTCCGAGGCGGCGCTGGAGCTGATCAAGAGGGGCCATCGTCTGGTGACGGACGATGTGGTGGAGCTGCGCAAGGTGAGCGATGACACGCTGATCGGCACCGCGCCTGACGTGACTAAGCACTTAATTGAGCTGCGCGGTATCGGCATCGTGGATGTGAAAGCGCTCTACGGCGCATCTTCCGTAAAAGACACCACCAATATCGATCTGGTGATCCGCCTGGAGGACTGGGACAAAGACAAAGAGTATGACAGGCTGGGATTGGAGGAAAACTATACGGAATACCTTGGCAATAAGATCATCTGTCATAATATTCCCATCCGCCCCGGCCGTAATCTGGCTATCATCTGCGAGACGGCGGCAGTGAATCACAGGCAGAAGAAAATGGGTTACAACGCTGCGCAGGAACTCTATACCAGAGTGCAGAATTCCCTTGCCAGGAAGCATGACGAAGACGAGGATGACGATTAATGGAAAAGTATGCGCTTGGGATTGACATAGGCGGCACTACGGTTAAGATGGGATTGTTTTCACAGGACGGCAGACTGCTGGATAAATGGGAGATCCCTGTGAGATTAGAAAACAAGGGAGCCGGAATTCTGCCGGATGTGGCTGAGAGCCTTTTGTCTAAAATGAGGGAGAAAGGCATCAAAACGGAGAATCTGGCAGGGATTGGAGCGGGCATCCCCGGCGCGGTGGACAAAGCGGGCAACCTGGTGGGCGGCGCGGTAAATCTGGGATGGGAACCATTTAACATACCAAAAGTCCTGCGCACATATATTGAGGTACCGGTGAAAGCCGTCAATGATGCCAACGCAGCGGCCTTCGGCGAGATGTGGCAGGGCGGCGGCAAAGGTTACGACAATCTGGTGATGGTAACGCTGGGCACCGGAGTGGGCGGCGGGATCATCGTAGATGGCAGTTTACTCGTGGGAGCTTTCGGCGGCGGCGGTGAGATCGGCCATATCCATATAGACGATCAGGAGACGGAATGCTGCGGATGCAAAAACAAGGGATGTCTGGAACAGTATGCTTCCGCTACCGGCGTTGTCCGGCTGGCGCAACAGCGTCTGAAGCAGGATGATGCGCCCAGCCTTCTGCGGCGGGGAGAACTCACTGCGAAGTCTGTTTTTGACGCGGTGAAAGCCAAAGATTCCGTAGCGCTGGAAGTGGCTGAGCGGTTTGGAAGCTATCTGGGAAAAGGGCTTGCCAATGTGGCCAACGTGGTCAATCCTGAGATTTTTGTCATCGGCGGCGGTATGTCCCAGGCGGGAGAGATCTTGCTGTCCTTTGTGGAACCGGAGTTTCAAAAGTATGTTTTTCCGGCGTGCAGAGAGGTTGTATTTACCTTGGCAAAATTGGGGAACGATGCGGGCATCTACGGCGCGGCCGGTTTGCTTCTGAATGGGTAACATACCCCGCAAAATCGCAGAGAGGCGCGATTTTGGCTTTGCGGCGCAGGACACGTATGACAGAATAATAATTTGAGAAATGGGGATCAAAATGATAAGTGCAGCAGTGGTTGAGGCTTTAAAAGGAATGGTTCCGGAAGAGAATATCCGCTTTCAGGAGAGCATGGCAGGTCACACAACTTTTCGCATCGGTGGACCTGCTGATTGCTTTTTGCAGCTGGAAAACGAGGAACAACTGATCAAGGTAAAGAAGTATCTGAATCTGGTGGAGGAACCTTATTTTGTCCTCGGTAACGGCAGTAATCTTCTGGTAAGTGACAGCGGTTACAGAGGCGTAATCCTGCAGATCGGACAAAAGATGAGTCGGATCCGTGTGGAGGGCGACAGGATCGTGGCGCAGGCGGGGGCGCCTTTGGCTCAGGTCTCCAAAACTGCCTGTGAACACGGTCTGTCAGGACTGGAGTTTGCTTCCGGTATCCCCGGAACGCTGGGGGGCGCCGCAGTGATGAACGCCGGCGCCTACGATGGGGAGATGAGTCAGGTGGTGACTCTGGTGCGAATGGTCAACAAAGAGGGAGAGATTATGGAGCTGGATAACGAGACTATGGAATTTGGCTACCGACACAGTTCCCTCCGACGGCAGCCCTTCACTGTGACGGAAGTTACTTTGCAGCTTAAGGAGGGCAGCAAAGAGGAGATTCTTGCCAGGATGGAGGAACTGTCCGCCAGACGAAGGGAAAAACAACCCTTGGAATATCCCAGCGCAGGCAGTACCTTTAAACGGCCGGAAGGCTATTTCGCTGGTAAACTTATCATGGATGCGGGGATGAGAGGGTTTCAGATCGGCGGAGCCAGAGTGTCGGATAAACACTGCGGTTTTATTATCAACACGGGGAAAGCTACCGCGGAGGATGTTAAAGATGTGATAGCGGAGGTTCAGGCTCGTGTGAAAGAGCGTTTTCATGTGGAACTGGAGCCGGAGATCGTTTTGTTATAACGTTTCGGCTTATGGCACGCAGGATACAGGCCGTGTCGGGTCTATGGGAGATGAGAGACAGATGAGATTTGTGGTAGTGACCGGAATGAGCGGGGGCGGAAAGAGTACGGCGTTAAAAATGCTGGAAGATGCGGGGTTTTACTGTGTGGATAATCTGCCGGTATCCCTGATCGAAAAATTTGTGGAACTGGTGTCTGTGCCTGCAAGTGAAATCAGCAAAGTGGCTTTGGGGCTGGATGTCCGGACGGATCAGTCCTTTGAGGAGACGACTAAGATTCTGGATCAGCTCCGGGCAGGCGGCTATGATTTTGAGATTTTGTTTATGGATGCCAGCGAGGAGGCGTTGATCAAGCGCTATAAGGAGACCAGGAGGATCCATCCGCTGGCGGTGGACGGCAGGGTGGAGAGCGGCGTAAGGCAGGAGCGGAAGATTATGGAAAATATCCGGAAACATGCCGATTACGTCATCGACACTTCCAGGCTTCTGACCAGGGAACTGAAAGAAGAGCTGGACCGTATTTTTGTCAGGAATGAGGAATATAATAGTCTCATGATAACGATCATGTCCTTCGGATTCAAACACGGCATCCCTGCGGATGCGGATCTGGTGTTTGATGTACGCTTTCTGCCTAATCCCTTCTATGTGGATGAACTGAAGAAAAAGACCGGAAATGACAGGGAAGTGCAGGAGTATGTGCTTGGCTTTCCAGAGGCGGAAATCTTTTTGGCAAAGCTTACGGACATGATAAAGTTCCTGATTCCCAATTATGTGAAAGAGGGGAAATATCAGCTTGTGGTGGGCATTGGATGTACCGGCGGAAAGCACAGGAGCGTGACGCTTGCCAATGAATTGTACAAGCGTATGAAGGACAAGGGAACTTACGGTATGAAACTATACCACAGAGATATCACAAGTCAGGGGACGTAAAAATGTCATTTTCAGGCGAGGTCAAGGAAGAACTGGCAAAAAATATCAGTCCGGCGCGGCACTGTCAGTTGGCGGAGTTCGCGGCGATCATGAATTTCTGCGGCCAGTTTGGGCGGGATAAAGACGGCAGATACACGATCGGATTTCAGACAGAAAATGAAGCCTTGGTGAAAAAAGGCTTTACATTATTAAAAAAATTGTTTAATATAGAACCTGAAATTGGTCTGACCCAACAAGAGGTACAAGATATTGTGCGGAAAGCAGGCGATGCGCAGGAACCGGTGAGTCGGCTGACAGTCAAAAACAACTGTTGTAAGAGAGCGTTTTTGCGGGGAGCTTTCCTGAGCATCGGTTCCATCAGCGATCCTCAGAAGGGATATCATCTGGAGTTTGTCTGTACTACTGAAAAAAAGGCAGAGCAGCTTCAGGATATGATCCGTGAATTTGATATTGAAGCGAAGATCATACTTCGGAAGAAATATTATGTCGTCTATCTGAAAGAAGGTTCCGCCATTGTGGATCTTTTGAACGTGTGCGGCGCTCCCGTGTCACTGATGAATCTGGAGAATCTCCGAATTTTAAAAGAGATGCGCAATTCTGTGAACAGGCGGGTAAACTGCGAGACCGCGAATATTTCCAAGACTGTCAGCGCCTCGGCGCGACAGATCAGGGATATCGAATATATCAGAGAGCATTATGGATTCAGTAAGCTGCCGGATTCTTTGCGCAGGATGGCGGAAGTGAGACTGGATAATCCTGATGCGCCGCTAAAGGAATTGGGCGAATATCTGGTGCCGCCAGTGGGCAAGTCCGGTGTCAACCACAGACTTCGCAAGCTCAGCGAACTGGCCGATAAATTGAGAGAAAGCGCAATATAAAGTCCTATGCTTTAGGGCGAAAGAAGGAGTAAGGTTATGACAAAGAGAAATATTCAAATCAAGCTCGAGCATGGTCTGGAAGCAAGGCCAATAGCCCATCTGGTCCAGGAGGCCAGCAAATATGACAGTACCATCTATGTGATGTCCGGCGGCAAACGTGTGAACGCTAAAAGCATCATGGGTATGATGACACTGGAGTTGGATAATGGCGAAGATCTGGAAGTGTCCGCGGAGGGAGAAGATGAGCAGGCGGCCATAGAAGGAATAGAGATTTTCCTGAGCGGCAAGGGCACATCACAAAAATAAATGAGGCAGAGAAGAGGCAGGCAGGACAATGTGGAAAAGGTATCGTTGTTTCTGCCTTTTTTGGTGTCGTAAGCTGTATCGGCGAGGTGGCATCTAATGGAAAAGAAACTGTTGTTTGTGTATAATCCGAAGGCGGGTAAGGCGCAGATCAGGACAAAGCTATCAGATATTCTGGAAGTGTTTGTCCAAGGCGGATATGAGCTTACAGTGTACCCTACCCAGAAACGGGGCGATGCATGCGAGATCGTAAGAAGATGCGCCGATTCGTATGACCTGGTGGTGTGCGGCGGCGGAGACGGCACGCTGGACGAGACCGTTACAGGCATGATTCAGGGGGGATTTCGCGTTCCCATCGGCTATATTCCGGCAGGCAGCACTAACGACTTCGGAGGAAGCCTGGCATTGCCGAAAAAGATGATTAAGGCTGCGCAGACCATCGTCAGCGGGAGAAACTTCCCCTGCGATATGGGGTCATTTAATGATGATGTATTTGTCTATATTGCCGCTTTCGGCCTGTTTACGGATGTTTCCTATGAGACGGGACAGGATATGAAAAACGTGCTGGGCCATATGGCCTATATTCTGGAAGGTATGAAGCGGCTGTCTGCGGTGAAATCCTATCCTATGCGCGTCTTTTGTGAGGACAGGATCATCGAGGATGATTTCATTTTTGGTATGATTACTAATTCCGTTTCCGTAGGCGGATTTAAAAATATAACGGGTAAAAATGTCAGGCTGGACGATGGATTGTTTGAGGTGACGCTGGTGAAACGTCCCAGAAACCCTGTAGAGCTGAACAATATTATGTTGTCGCTTTTAAACCGCGATATCGATACGAAATCCATGTACTGTTTCCGCACCGCGGAGATTACCCTGGAAGCTGTCCGGCCTGTGGCGTGGACGCTGGACGGAGAAAACGGCGGAAGCCATACCAGCGTGCACATCAGAAATTTGCGGCATGCTGTGGAGATCAGGGTGGAATAGAACGGAACTGTTTAATTATCTATTCCATTTTTGTCCCAAATGTGGTATATTTAACAAGAATAAAATATTTCCTCGGGGATGGATCCCGAAAAGAGAGAATAAAAAACGGAGGTATGGTAAAATGTTAGTTTCTGCAACAGACATGCTAAAGAAAGCAAAAGCCGGCCACTATGCTGTAGGCCAGTTCAATATCAATAATCTGGAGTGGACAAAGTCGATCCTGCTCACCGCGAAGGAGTGCAGATCTCCCGTGATCCTCGGCGTATCTGAGGGCGCGGGCAAGTACATGGGCGGTTATCATGCGGTAGTAGGTATGGTAAACGGTCTGTTGAAGGATCTGGATATCGATGTTCCCGTGGCGCTGCATCTTGACCATGGTTCTTTTGAGGGCTGCTACAAATGTATCGAAGCAGGATTCTCTTCCATTATGTTTGATGGTTCTCACTATCCTATCGCTGAGAACGTTACCAAGACCACAGAGCTGGTAAAGGTTGCTCATGGAAAGGGATTGTCTATCGAGGCTGAGGTTGGCGCGATCGGCGGCGAGGAAGACGGCGTTGTCGGCATGGGCGAGTGCGCGGATCCCAAGGAGTGCAAGGCTATCGCCGATCTGGGCGTTGATTTCCTGGCTGCAGGCATTGGAAATATCCACGGCAAATATCCCGCTAACTGGAACGGCCTGAGCTTTGAAACTCTGGACGCCGTACAGCAGTTGACAGGAGATCTTCCTTTAGTGCTTCACGGCGGCACGGGCATCCCCGCGGATATGATTAAAAAGGCCATCAATCTCGGCGTTGCGAAGATCAATGTAAATACCGAGTGCCAGCTTTCCTTCGCGGACGCTACCCGCAAATACATCGAAGCCGGTAAGGATCTGGAGGGCAAGGGCTTTGATCCCCGTAAGCTGCTTGCTCCCGGCGCGGAAGCCATCAAGGCTACTGTAAAAGAGAAGATGGAGCTGTTTGGGTCTGTAGGTAAGGCGGATTGATCGGTCCTCGATCGAAAATTCCGCTGTGATACATCGGATGGTTGCAGAAAGGCCGCCGTATCAGTTTATTTGATACGGCGGTTTTTGCGTGCAAAAAAATGCTGTTTTCATGAAAATTGTATCCCCCTTTTTGAAAAAGGTTCCTTTTGACATGAAGGAGCCTTATTTTTTGAACCAATATTTTGGATGGAAAAATTGTATCTTGTTGCGCTGTCCGCCGCCGTGATACCGTTAATGGCGAAAAATTTTTTAAGGCTTAGCGTTTTATGTTATAATGACCTTATTCTTGACAGGCAGCGGCCGGATGTTTCAGCAGCGGCCGGACAGAAAGATAACCGGAAAGGCAGGAAAGCTTATGAGCAGATTGTGGTACAGACAGCCCGCGGCGCAGTGGGAAGAAGCGCTTCCCATCGGAAACGGCCGCCTGGGAGCTATGATTTACGGAGGCACGGACAGGGAGCTGATCCAGGTCAATGAGGAAAGCATGTGGTATGGAGGAGCGGTGAACCGGCTGAATCCGGACGCAAGGGAAAATCTGCCAAAGATCAGGGAATATTTGCGAAACGGACAGATAAAAAAGGCGGAAAGGCTGATGGAGACAGCGTTGTCCGGCTGCCCTGACAGTATGCATCCCTACCAGACTCTGGGCGAGATCCAGCTTTATTTCGATGATCTGCCAAACGCCAGGGAGAGAAAAAGCGGCAAAGTGGGAGAACCCGCGCTGTGCGATGGCATGACCCGGTACGAGCGCAGCCTTTCTCTGGACAGGGCGGTCTGTGAAAGCAGTTTTTACAGCGGGGATACGCTGTACCGCAGACAATATTTCGCGTCTCATCCGGAAGACTGTATTCTGATGCGCTTTACGGCACAGGGGGAAGGAACGGTGGATTTTCTGGCCAGACTGCGGCGCGGAAAATGGTTTGACGGAGTCCGCAGGATGGGAACCAACGGGATCCTGCTGCACGGCAACCTGGGAAGAGGGGGCATCGAATTCGCTATGAGCCTTTGCGCCCGCGCCCTGGGCGGAACGGTAAAAACGGTGGGAGAATCCCTTCAGGTGGAGGGAGCGAAAGAAGTGATCCTTCTGTTTACGGCGGATACCACTTACCACTACGGCGCGCGGGAAAAAGATGAGTTTGTGGAACGCTTTTTCAAAGAGCGGGAAGCGGAGGCTTTTAAAGAAACGCCGCGGACAAAAACAGATGAAAAAATTTCCGAAACAGAGCAGACAGATTATATGACACAAGCGTCAAAAACTTCCGAGGGACTGTCCCGGATGGAGCGGTGGGAATTCTGGTATCAGCAGGCTTTGCAGGCGTTTCTTGAGGAAAAGATACAGGAGCGTTTTCAAAGGGCGGAGCAGTTTTCCTATGAGGGACTTCTCTGCCGGCACCAGAAGGATCACGGCTCTCTTTATGACAGATATGTCTTTTCTGTAAAAGGAGCGGACGATTTTGACAGTATACCTACGGACCAGCGGTTAAAGCAGGCGCGGGAGGGAAAAGCCGATACAGGGCTGCCCGTGCTGTTGTCTGACTTCGGGAGATACCTTACCATCGCCTGCAGCAGGGAAGGAGGGCTGCCCTCCACCCTGCAGGGACTGTGGAACAATGAATTTTTCCCATCATGGGACAGTAAATACACGATCAATATCAATACGGAAATGAATTACTGGCATGTGGAGAGCTGTAATCTGCCGGAATGTCATCTCCCTTTATTCGCGCTGCTGGAAAAAGTTCGTGTAAACGGCAGGAAAACAGCCCGTGAAATGTACGGATGCAGAGGATTTGTGGCGCATCACAATACGGATATCCACGGGGATACGGCGCCTCAGGACATCTGGTATCCCGGCACCTATTGGACGATGGGCGGCGCCTGGCTGAGCACCCATCTGTGGACGCACTATCGATATACGAAAGACCGGGAATTTTTGAAGAAAGCTTTTCCCGTCATGGCGGAAGCGGCTCTTTTCTTTGTGGATTTTCTGACAGTGCAGGACGGCTATCTGGTGACGAATCCTTCCGTCTCTCCCGAAAACAGCTACCGTCTGCCAAACGGGGAAGAGGGCGCCTGCTGTATCGGCGCCACCATGGACAACCAGATCCTCAGGGATCTTTTTACAGGATGCCAAAAAGCGTGGAAGGAGCTGGGGGAACAGGCGCCGGAGAACTGTTTTATAGAAGGCGTTGAGGATATAGATGAACTGATGCGCCAGATCAATGACTGTGAGAGCAGGCTGGCGCCCACCCGGATCAGCCCCGAAAAAGGTACGATTCTGGAGTGGATGGAGGATTACCCGGAAGTGGATGCCGGACATCGGCATATCTCCCATCTGTACGGCCTGTATCCCGCCGGACAGATTACCGTGGAAGATACGCCAGAACTTGCGCGGGCGGCGAAAGAAACGCTGAAGAGACGGCTGGAAAACGGCGGCGGACATACGGGGTGGAGCAGGGCGTGGATCACCAACCATTACGCCAGTCTAAGGGATGGCAGGATGGCCTATGAGAGCATTGAAAAAATGCTGGAACTTTCCACATATCCCAATCTTTTCGACAAACACCCTCCGTTCCAGATCGATGGCAATTTCGGCATCTGCGCGGCCATGACCCGGATGCTGGCCCAGAGCGATGAGGACAGAGTCGTCCTTCTTCCGGCGCTGCCCAAAGAGTGGGCGGAAGGGTCAGTCAGGGGATTGCGCCTTGTGGGAAACGCCGAACTGTCCATGACCTGGGAGAACGGCGGACTGAAAACCGCCTGTATCCGGGCGGACTCCGATTATCACGCCTTGGTGATGTGCGCGGGTATCGTCCGGGAGGTGACGTTAAAAGCGGGGGAGAGCGTCACATTGTAACAGTGCATAGGGAATTTATGAGGAAATGGCATGAAAAAACTAAAGAAGAATTCGACTTCCACGTTTTTATTGTCGTACATTCTGGTTCTGGTGGCGCCGCTTCTGATCGCTACTGCGGGCTTCCAGGTCGCTTTCGGCATTGTGGAGGACAATTTAAAAGTAACTCACATCAATATGCTGCAAAGAAGCGCGGATATGATCGAGAATGAACTGGTGGATGTGGAGAGCATCGCCCTGCAGCTTGCCAGCGACAGTAATATCCTTGGAGTGGCGGCCATGAAGCGCGGGGACAAAAATTATATCTCCACCGCGCTGGGAGCGCTGGATGAGTTCGCTCTGTACCTGAATTATAAAGATATCGATCTGCTCAATTCCGACAAGACCTATATATATTTTAAGAATACGGATCTTGTGCTCTACGAAAAAAGTTATTATAAGCCGGAACTTTTTCAGGGCTTATCTGGACGATTGGGGCATCGATTATGAACAGTGGCACAGCGAGATGGTGGCCGCAGATTCCGCGATCCCGTCTTTTCGCCGCAACGGCAATGGCTTTGAATATGTCTTTCCCTTCGCGAAGCAGATGTTCGGCGAGAGACTGGGCGTTATCATCCTGCGCATAGACGGTAATCAGGTGGCGCAGAAAATGAAATTTTTCAACGATCTGGAGAACCGCGAGCTGTATATGGTAGAGCTTCTGGACAAAGACGGAGAGCAGTTATGGGCGTCTCATTCCGCCGAGGAATTTCCGGAACTGACTTCGCAGGAACTGGAAAGCGGTTATCTGGAAAAAGACGGTCTGAGTATCATCACCGCAAAATCCGAAAAACTGGGGCTTTATTATGTGCTGGTCCTGCCGGTAAAAGAAAGCCTGAAAGAACTGGCGACAATGAAAAACATCGTGCTGCTTTTGATGCTGTCGGCTATCGCGGTGGGAATCACGATGGCTGTCGTCCAGGCGATACGGAAAGGGAAACCGGTGGACGAAGCGCTGCAGGCGCTGACTCCGGCGGGGGAGGAACCGGAACGCTACGCGAATCTCGGCACGGCGGTGACGGAGATCGTAAAACGTCATGAGGACGTGCTGCGCGAAGTGGAACAGAATAAGCTTTCCCTGAAAAAGACTTTTTTCGATGACCTTCTGAAAGCCGAATTCAGCACGGAGGCGCAGCTGCGCAGCGGAGCCGCCAAAGCGGGGGTAGACATAGATAATCAGATTTATCAGACGGCGTTTATCCAGTTATTTTCAGGGAATGATTTTATCTCCGTAGATGAACAGACCATGAACGAGATCCGCGTGCTGTCCAGGCTGATGAAGAACCATCTGAGAGAGATCTGCGGCAATAACGTATGGTTTCACAAAAAGGATTACAATTCGGAGATCGCTGTTTTTGCCATCGACAATATGGAGGAGGATGTGTACGACATTATACGGCAGACCAGGGAATGGGTCATGCAGGAATGTCAGATTGAGATCACAAGCGGTATCGGCGGCACCTGTAACAATCTTCTGCTGATCTGGCGCTCCATGGAGGAGGCGAGGATCGCGCTGGAAAACTGTACCAGGGAAAATCCGGTAGTGTCCTACAGGGTGGAGCTGGTAAAGAGCGATGAATACTATTTCCCGCCTATCGCGGAGAGCAAGCTGGAGGAAAGCATACAGTCCGGACAATGGCAGGAAGCGAAGGATATCCTCGCGCTGTTAGAGACGGAAAACTGCGTCAACCGGAAGCTGAGGCGCACACAGTTTATCAAACTGAACCAAAAGTTCATGGATGTTTTAGGGGCGGCATGGAACAAGGAAGAGCTCCAGAATGATGCCTTCTGGATCAATGAGATCCTGATGCAGCCGAAGATCGCCCAACAGGAATATTTTCAGAGAATGCGGCATTTATATCGGAAAGCCTGCAATTTCAACGTGGAGAAGAAACAGGAGCAGAAGAGCCGCATGGTGGAGGAGATCAAGGAATATATCAGGGCTCATTACTGCGAATCCGACATGGGACTTGCCAAAGTGGGAAGTCAGTTCCGCGTCTCCGAAAGCTACCTGAGCACCTTGTTCAAGGAACAGTCGGGCGGAAATTTCGGCGATTTTCTGGAAACTCTGCGGATCGAGAAAGCCTGCATGCTGCTGCAGGACAGGACGATCACGGTAAACGAAGTGGCAGAAGAGGTGGGCTATAACAGCGTGCAGTCCTTCCGGAGGGCGTTTAAGCGTGTGAAAGGCGTAAGCCCCAAGGAACTGCGCGGCAGCGAAACATAGGAGAAATGATCAATAAGAAACGGGGAATTTTTAAACGCTCCGAAAGAGAGGTTTAACATGAAAGATATTTTTGAAATTATCAGGGCGCGGGATCTGGAGGCGCTGAAAGATTTTCTGGAGGAATATCCGAGAGGGCTGGATGTGGAGACGCCGGAGGGTGTCTGGGCGCTCCATGAGGTAATGGCACAGGGCGATCTGCCGATGGCAAGGTTTGTCACGGAGTACGGCATTGTCAATCTGAATCTGACTGACCGCAGGGGCAATACCGTGCTGCATTACGCTGTAAGATCAGGAAATATGGAACTGGTGCGGTATCTGACGGAGCGGGTGGATTCGCCTGTCGATCAGGCCAATCTGCTGGGAGAGACGCCTCTGGACTGGTCTGTTGCCCTGGGAAAGGATCAGATCAGGGAATATTTTGAAGAGAGACTGGGGGCTTGCGCGGAGGAACTCTACCATAATCCGATCCGCCGCGGTATGCACCCCGATCCTTCCATTGTGCGGGTGGGCGAAGATTACTACATGGTAAACTCCACTTTTGTCTTTTTCCCCTGTATCCCTGTGTCTCATTCCAGAGATCTGATCCACTGGCAAGTGATAGGATACGCCATCACCAACTCCCAGTGGGCGAGGTTAAAAGGCCTTGAGGGAGGACGCGGTTACTGGGCGCCGGACATCTCTTATTATGAAGGAAGATTTTATATCACCGCCACATACCGGCTGAATGAGGGAGGACTGCCCCAGAGACTGCAGATGGTCACTTCCGCGGAGCGTCCGGAAGGACCGTACTGTGAGCCTGTTTTCCTGGAGGAGGAAGGCATTGATCCGTCTATCTTTACCGATCTGGACGGCAGAAGATATATGCTCTTAAACCGCGGCGCCAGGATCTTTGAGATCAGCAGGGACGGTAAAAAGATTCTATCGGAGCCAAAACTGCTCTGGTACGGGCAGAATAAAAAAGCTTCCGAGGGGCCGCATATGATCTATAAGGACGGATATTACTACCTTTTCATGGCGGAAGGCGGTACCGGCAGGGGACACCGCATCACGGTGGCGCGCTCCAGGGAACTGATGGGAGTGTATGAGTCCTGTCCTTACAATCCGATCCTGCGGCAGTGGGACGAGAAGAGACTGATCCAGTGCAGCGGACACGGAATGCCCGTGGAAACCCAAAACGGTGACTGGTACATGGTATACCTGTGCAGCCGTATCAGTCTTTCCGGATACGGTATCCTCGGGCGGGAAACCTGTCTCGATCCGATCGAGTGGACGGCGGACGGTTGGCCCTTGGTCCATTCCCTGAAAGGCCCCTCCGATCTCCAGAAAAAGCCGTTACTTTCAGACGTTTCCGGGGAAAAGGCCGATGGGGCCTTAGGGATCTGGAAGGACTGGCTGACCGTCCGCGGGCAGGATGAGGGCAGTTATGAAAGGCAGGGAGAAGACCTTCTCATTCATGGAAACGGCCGTGACTTAAATACTCTGGAATACGGCGCGGTTCTTGTGCGGCGGCAGCAGGAATTTTGTTTTGAGGTAAGCGGCAAAGTGCAGATCGAGCCGCTGCCCGCGGCTTTATTTCACAAAATGACAGCCGCCGCGGACGATCAGAAAGACCGGAATATCGCTGCCCGCGGGCTGAAAGAGGACTGGGACGCGGGACTGACCTGTTATTACGATGAAAACAGCTATCTGAAACTGGCTCTGGCGCAAAGGGACGGTAAGCGGGGCGTTCTGGCATCGGAATATGTGGACGATGGCTATGTGACTAAACAGTGGATCCCGCTGGAAAGCGGCGTCATGGAGGCGGAATTTAAGATCGTTACGGAAGAATTGAAACGGACGCTGTATGTGAGACAGGACGGCGGATGGAGACAGGCCGCGATCCTGGAAGACACCTCGTATTTGAGCAGCGAAGGCTTAAAGAAAGGGAAGCGCTTTACGGGGGCGATGGCCGGAATTTATGTGAACGGACGCGTGACAGCCCGCTTTTCACAATTTCAGATGAAGAACTTCTGAAACGGACGCAAACGGCGCGGATTCAATAAAAACCCCATAAAAGGGAGGATGCCAGGGAATTGATTTCCCTGGCATTTATTATGAAAAAGTTATTTGTAAACAAATGACTGTGGCATGCGTTTTTGTGTGCTTTGTTATTTCTTTAACTATAATATAGTATATGGCAAATTCATGTCTAAAGAATGATGAAGAGTTAAAAAAATCTTGAATGAATTATGAACAAAATATGAATGAGGGTTAGTCCGGCATCGCAAAATCCTCCCGCGGATGGAAGGCGTTTTCCGGCTTTTATAAGACCATCAGCAGCGTTCCCGCGCCGATCAGGATACAGCCGGTCACAGATTTAGGCGTCACTTTTTCGTGCAGAAATATAAATGCAAGCACCAGCGTGATCACAACGCTCAGTTTATCGATGGGTACGACTTTGGACGCCTCGCCGATCTGCAGCGCCTTGTAATAGCAGAGCCATGAGGCGCCGGTAGCCAGACCTGACAGGATTAAAAAGATCCAGCTTTTTCTGGTGATATTCGCGATCCCGCCCTGCGCGTCCGTCAAAAACACCATGCCCCATGCCATGAGTACCACCACCATGGTCCTGATAGCGGTGGCAAGATTGGAATTCACGCCTTCAATACCGATTTTCGCCAAAATAGATGTAAGCGCCGCGAAGAGGGCGGACAAAAAAGCAAGGAACAGCCACATATTCTCCAAGTCTCCTTTCTGAATCCTGTTTTTGAAATAAAACGGCCCTTTCCGGACGATTGCCGCCGCGGAAATAAGGCCGTCTTTTTTATCGCTCCGGTTCCGGGTAATCCACGCCGAAAGTTTCCACGGTGACAGTCTCCATCACCTGGTCTTCCAGCGGTCTGTCGCTGTAGTCCGTGGGGGTCTCGGCGATCCTGTTTACCACATCCATCCCTTCGATCACTTTTCCGAAAGCCGCGTAAGCGCCGTCCAAATGAGGGCTGGTCTTGTGCATGATGAAAAACTGGCTTCCCGCGGAATCCGGATCCATGGAGCGCGCCATGGACAGAACGCCCTCGGTATGTTTCAGATTGTTTTCAACCCCGTTTTGGGCAAATTCGCCTTTGATGCTGTAGCCCGGACCGCCCATGCCGGTACCTTCGGGACAGCCGCCCTGAATCATAAAGCCCTTGATGACGCGGTGGAAGATCAGCCCGTCATAAAATTTCTTGTTGATCAGACTGATAAAATTGTTGACAGAGATGGGAGCGATATCGGGGTATAATTCCAGCCGGATCATATCGCCGCCTTTCATTTTGATGGTAACAACAGGATTTTTTGCCATAATAAACTTTCCTTTCTGAAAAAAATTGTCCGGGCCGTAACAATTCAGCTTTTCTCCAAACTGTTATCTAAGGCTCGCGCAAAAACAGATATCAGTTGCGTGAAATGATATTTAATGCTATTGTAACCGAAAAGGGCAAAATCGTAAAGGGAGAAGTGGGGACTTTGTATTATTTCAGGCAGCACAGGATAAAAATAAACGGCGCGGAGCATATCTTTACCGTTACGGATGATGGGGAGCGCGCCAGAAAACTTCGGGACGCGGGCCAGCCTGTGGCGGTTTATATCCATCCGGGGAACCGGGGGGAAGATTTTTCGGATTTCCGCTATGTGGTGGAGGAGCCGGAGGATCTGGACCCGGAATATATGGAAAAGGTCTGCCGCAGACTGCTCGGACTGCCCTGGGATATTCTTAAGACCAGGCGGTGCCTGATCCGGGAGACTACCGTGGATGATGTGGAGCGGTTTTATGAGATTTACAAAGATCCTGCGATCACGGAATATATGGAAGATCTTTATCCCGAGAAAGAAAAAGAACGCGAATATATCCGCCAGTATATCGATCAGGTCTATGGATTCTGGGAGTTTGGGGTCTGGACGGTGGCAGAGAGAGAAAGCGGGGCTGTGATCGGCAGGGCGGGCTTTTCTTTCAGAGAGGGTTTTGAGGAGCCGGAGCTGGGCTTTATCATAGGCGTTCCATGGCAGCGCAGGGGTTACGGGGAAGAAGTTTGCAGAGGGATTCTGAGATATGGTGAGGAAGTCCTGCGGTTTGAGACGATCCAGGCGCTGGTGGAGCCTCAAAACGCCGCCTCTTTAAGGCTCTGCCGGAAACTGGGATTTTATGACACCGGCATCGTAAAAGCGGACGGCAGGGATTACCGCAGACTGCTGAGGAATCGGGGCGGCGAAAAACTTTTTTAAATTAGCGGTTGACATTGTAAAATTATGGTGCTATAATTCGCTACATAAGGCAAAGGCGCCGTGGGAGATACCCGCGGCGTTTTTTGCGTTGTGATATAGGGACGACCCGCGAAGTGTGGGAAATTTGTTTCAGGCGATGCAATGGGGCTTCGTAAGGGAGTCTCTGTGTCGCTTTTTTAGCGGGTGGAACATATGCCCGGTCAAAGAGGAGGAATGATTATGACAGAAGAGATCTTGAGTGCTGTAAACAGCGAAGTGTACGGCGTCTGGTTTTTGATCGGCGCCGCGCTGGTGTTCTGGATGCAGGCGGGCTTCGCCATGGTGGAGACCGGTTTTACCAGAGCAAAAAATGCCGGCAATATCCTGATGAAAAATCTGATGGATTTTTGTATCGGTACTGTGATGTTCATTTTGATCGGTTTCGGCCTGTTTCTGGGCGAGGATCTGGTGGGCTTTATCGGAAAGCCGGGATTCGATATCTTTACCAGTTATGAGAGTTTTGACTGGTCAAATTTTGTGTTCAATCTGGTGTTCTGCGCTACAACGGCAACGATCGTATCCGGCGCCATGGCGGAAAGAACGAAATTTCTTTCATACTGTGTGTATTCCGCAGTGATCTCCGCGGTGATCTATCCGGTGGAGGCGCACTGGACATGGGGCGGCGGCTGGCTGGCAAGGATGGGCTTCCATGATTTTGCCGGTTCCAACTGTATCCATATGGTCGGCGGTATCTGCGCGCTGATCGGCGCCGCTATACTTGGACCCCGTATCGGAAAGTTTGTGAAAGATAAGTCGGGAAAGATTACCAAGGTAAACGCATTCCCCGGCCACAACCTTCCGCTTGGATGCCTCGGCGTGTTTATCCTGTGGCTGGGCTGGTATGGTTTTAACGGTGCGGCAGCTACTTCCATCCCCGAGCTGGGCTCCATTTTTGTCACTACAACGATCGCGCCTGCCGTTGCAACGGTAGTGTGCATGATCTTTACCTGGATCAAATACGGCAAACCTGATGTATCCATGTGTCTGAACGCATCATTGGCAGGCCTTGTGGCGATCACGGCTCCCTGTGATGTATGCGATGCTTTCGGCGCTATCGTGATTGGCGCGGTATCCGGCGTACTGGTAGTGTTCGGCGTATGGCTTTTGGATTACAAGCTCCGTATAGACGATCCCGTTGGCGCTGTGGCGGTTCACTGTTTAAACGGTATCTGGGGTACGATCGCGGTAGGGCTTTTCGCAACCGATACCGCTCCCGCATTTGCAAGAGGATATGGCGATGGCGTAAACTTCGGAGCAAACCAGATTGCCGGAGAGGGGCTGTTCTATGGCGGCGGATTTGCGCAGCTGGGCATTCAGCTTCTGGGTCTTCTGGCCACTATGGCGTGGACGGCAGTTACGATCACCATCGCATTCCTTGTAATCAAGGCGATTTTCGGTCTTCGAGCCAGCGAAGAAGAGGAAATCGTTGGTCTGGACGCAAAGGAGCACGGTCTTTCTTCCGCTTATGCGGGCTTCTCTATTATGGATGTGTCCGGCGGTATCATGGATGTGAACGAGAATACCGACCTTGGGGAGAGCGAGTACGAGGCTGCTTCCGATGTGAAGAAATCGGCCGCGGTGCCTGTGGTACAATTCCCTTCTGTTCCCGCTTCGGGTATGTATAAGGTAGTTATCATCGCTAAGATGAACAGATATGATACTTTGAGAAAAGCTATGAACGATCTGGGCGTAACGGGTATGACAGTGACGAATGTCATGGGCTGCGGTATCCAGAAGGGCGCCGGAGAAATGTACCGAGGCGTAGAGATGGACGCTACCCTGCTTCCTAAGATCAAGGTGGAAGTGGTCGTCAGCAAGATTCCCGTAACAGATGTGATCGAAGCCGCAAAGAAGGCTCTTTACACAGGCCACATCGGCGATGGAAAGATCTTTGTTTACAATGTAGATAAGGTAGTGAAAGTCCGTACCGGCGAGGAGGATTTCGCCGCGCTTCAGGACGTTGAATAAGCCCTCATCTAATTCCTTAGTTATGATAGAAGCCGCATGACTGCGACCGTGCGGCGGGATTCCCCGGATGCTTCCACCATCCGGGGAATTTTCTGTATGGAACAGTTTCCGGAGGGAAACTTCCGCATCGCAAACTTTGCGCCGCAATTTTCCTTTGCCATCCGGCGGCCTGCAGGGATCGTTTCTCCTGAAAAAAGGAACTTTAATGTATATTTTATTGTAAAGACAGACGTTTTTTTGTATAATTGAGATGTAACAGGAACAGGATATATCATATCTTGTACCACAGACTATAAAAAATCGAGGTGGTAAGGTGCCGGACGATACAAAGCAGACACAGGAAGTCAATGCGACACATCGCATGGCAAAACGTACCGCAAAGAACACAATGTCATCAAATTAAGGGGCAAATTTTGAACTTTCCCGGTTTTATGCGGCTTAGCCCGTCAACTTAACGATTTTTTTACCTGAAAAAGCCAAAAAAGAGTCCGTCTTTTTATGGAAAAATGTGCGCCGGATATTGACAGTTACAGAGAAAAATCATAAGATGAAATTACAGCGGAGAAAGTTTAAGCTGTGTCGTACAAGGCGGAAAAACAGAGAGAATACAGTAAAAAACGATTAGAACACAACAGAGAGATTAAAACACAACGTAACAGCAGAACCCAACAGAGAGACGAAAACACAACGTAACAGCAGAACCCAACAGAAAGTATAGATAGTATGTGCGGCAGGAAGAAACTTGAAACGCCCTGTAAAACAGGACGCGCGGGTTTCTTTTTTGTTTTCTCCGCAGACAGTAACCATTGATTGTCTCAAGGAGGGTTCTAATCATGAAGAATACGAATGCCGCACGCCTGATAAAGGGTGCTTTTATGGAGGCGCTAAAAGATACCGCCGGAACATGGAGAAAGGAAGGACGCCTAAAGGAAAACAGTTTTACGCGGGAACGGAAACTCCCGCTCCTTGCCATGCTCCTCTTTCTTATCACCATGAAAGGCGGGACACTGGATAAGGAACTGCATGATGCAGGAATAGATGTCTCCAAACAGTCTTTTTCCAAACGGCGGGAACAGATACCGCCCCGCCTGTTGCTGGAAATCTTATGGGGATTCAACCGGCGCTGTGAGGACAGCCGGACTTTCCGGGGGTATCACGTCTATGCCGTTGACGGAACGTGCATCAATATCGCGCATGATGTGGACGCAGAAACCTATAT
>CANREV010000031.1 GCA_947629645.1 uncultured Acetatifactor sp.
GAAATACCAAGACGTTTTGCTTCGTGTACCCCAAACCAGCTATTTTCGTACCAGATACAGAGAAATGTCCATTATCCCGGCTCATTTATCTGAGATATGAATTGAAAATTCCTTGAAAAATAAGGGAAAAACACTTGACTAAATAGGGAGGAAGACAATGAAGCGTAAGATCATCAATAGTATATACGGGGTTGCCGTTGCTGCGGTGGCAGTATTGTCGGGCATTGTTATTTTTGGAAGGAATATAGGCGTTGATTATGAAACTGAGACAATGCTGAATTACTCTCTGGGGGATCGGGCGTTTTTCCTGCTGATGGCGGCCGCGATTCCCCTACTGTTTTTCGGCATGGCGGTGTGCCGTGTAAACGATATCAGGAACTCTAAGCATCCAAAGCTATATTCGGCGTTGATTTATCTGCCTGCCGTTGTCTGCATGGGCTGCATTGTGTTTACGGTAGGCACGGTAGTCATCGGCATGGTCGCAACGTTTATCAGACAGTATCGTGAATTCAGTCAGCTCATGCAATAAAATCGGACGTCCATGTGACGCTCGGGAGGAAGATGCATGGGGAATGAGAGGGAAGATAGCGGAATGGAGAAAACCGCCGGAGGGCTGATTCGGTCGGTGCGGACCTGTCAGTGATTCCGGATATCGGATTCCTGAGCAGAAAAAAGGAATAACCTGTCAGCATTTCCGGTCAGTATTTGCCTCTGATGCGTTTTGCCGCCTTGACATGCTATAAAATGAGGGTAAAATATGAGATATGGAAAAGAATGACAAAGCAGCAGCGGGCGCGGGAAGCGTATCAGAACAGAGCGTGAAAAAAGCGTTAAGAACGCAGAAACGAGGTCGGGGTTCAGATGGTGTTCAAGGTACAGGATATGACAGGGTATGATGTGACATATTCCGATATTACATATGAGGAAAAAGCCGCCGGATGGGTGGAAGGCGTATATTATCCCAGACAGGCAAAGCGGGAACAGGGCGAACGTTTTGTGGAAAAACAGGGTGATGTATTTAAGATCCACAGCCGCGTATGGCAGGAGATCGAGGAGACGGGCTATGGTATTTATTATTATGAGGAAACGACACAAATGTCAGGGAAGCTTTCCGGCAGCGACTATCTGCTGAAGGCGGTTCTGACAAATCCCACAGACAAGCCATATAATTGTCATATCAGGGTAAACGGTATCCCCAAAGCGGAGTCGGTGACAGTGAATCCATCGGAGGAAAAAAGTGTGACGGTTTCCCTCTGCCTGACGGATGGTAATTTTACTTTGACGTTTGTGACGGCGGCGCTGGGAGATATTCACGATCAGGTGCTGGAAGGGGACGTCTTTCTGAAATCTGTGGAGATCGTACCCCAGCCTGTCAGACAAAAGCGGTCTGTGCCGAGGATCTATCTGGTGTCTGATTCCACGGTGCAAAGCTATGAGAAGCATTTTTATCCCCAGACCGGATGGGGACAGGTATTCTGTCAGTTTTTTAAAAACGGGGAGCGGTTTAAAGAGTATGCTCCTGAGAACTGCACTTATTCCCAGGCGAGAGTATATGAACTTCCCGAAGTGGTGATCGAAAATCGTTCCATTGGCGGAAGAAGCGCCAAGTCTTTTTACGAGGAAGGCAAACTGGATCAGGTTCTGGAGGAGATCTGTCCGGAGGATTACATGTTTGTTCAGTTTGCTCATAACGATGCCACGGCGATCCGTCCCAACCGTTACATTCCTGCGGAGGACTTTCCCTTCTATCTGCAGCGTTACATCGATGCCTGCAGACGAAGAGGAGCGCATTGCGTGTTTGTGACGCCGGTGACTATGCGCGTGCTGGAGGAGGACGGAAGCAATCGTCTCTGCTTTGCCGGTTACAGGGAGCAGATGCTGAAAATGGGAAAAGAACAGAATATTCCCGTGCTGGACCTGGGGAAGCGCAGTACCGATTACTTAAACAGGATCGGGTCAGAGGAGAGCAAATCACTCTATCTGTGGCTGGAAGAAGGCGATTACCCCCAGGGAGCTTATGCGTCCGGTGTTTCCGACAAAGCACATCTGCAGGAATATGGCGCAAAGGTTTACGCTGATATGGTGGCCGGGCTGATACAGGAATACAATGCGGACGGTCAGCTGGACGTGCTGAAAGAACTGGTGGTGCCAAAGCCGGTGGGGGAGATTGAAAAACCTGTCAGACGCGGTTCGGGAGCCGGTATGGCGGGAGTCTGCGAACAGGATGCGGTGACGGGTTTTGTGGTGCAGGAGATTTCCATAGAAAACGGCCGGGGCAGTTTCCTGCTCAACTGGAATCCCGTAGAGCACGCCGTTGCTTACCATGTTTACGCGAAGAAAAAAGACGATCTGACTTTTGAGGTGGTAAAGACGGTCACGAAAGAGGAAAAGGAGGCGGCGGCTACATTGCCCTTTGCGGCGGAGGCGGGCATCCTTTGGCAGTATTATGTGACGGCGGTGTTTGCGAATGGCAGCGAGGGACATGCAAGCAGGGCGGCGGAAGTGGATTTAACATGACGCAGAGCGGCGGAAGTGGATTTAACATGACGCAGAGCGGCGGAAGTGGATTTAACATAACACAGGGCGGCGGAAGTGGATTTAACATAACACAGGGCGGCGGAAGTGAATTTAACATAACACAGGGCGGCGGTATGTCGATTGAAAATAACGCGAAAGAGGGGAATCTCCCAAGCAAAAAGCAGGATTAACTTGGCAGCGGCGCACTGGGATTTTCAGGATTTTGTTTTTTTCGCGATACCGGGATAAAGTGAGAGGAAGAGATTGAAAAGGGAAGTATGCGGTCAGAAAGGGGAAAATTTTTCACTGATTCCCTATCTGTTACAATATAAATGGAATTATGTCGCGGGAGTGATCGTCCTGCTTCTGGTAGATCTGGCGAGTCTTTATATTCCCCAGTATACGGGGGAGATCATAGACGGCCTGACGGCGGGGACCATGGATATGAGCGGGGTGGTTCCCGTCCTTTTCAGGATTCTTGCGGCGGGGTTTACTATGATGCTGGGACGGTTTGGCTGGAGATATTTTCTCGTGGGCGCATCCAGAGGGATCGAGTACCGTCTCCGTAACGATATGTTTCGTCATTTGGAGACGCTTTCCGCAAGGTACTTTAACAGTCATAAGACCGGCGATCTGATGGCGCATTTTACCAACGATCTGCAGGCCATCCGCCAGGCGGTGGGGATGGCGGTAGTCACCACCTTTGACGCGGTAGTCATGACGATCATGGTTCTGGTGAAGATGGTGGTGTATGTGGACCCGCGGCTGACGCTTTTAGCTTTTATTCCGCTGATCCTTGTGGCGGTGGGCTGCTATTTTTACGGGATTGAGTCTAAAAAGCGCCAGATCAGAAGACAGGACGCTTTTTCGGAGCTTTCCGACAAAGCCCAGGAGAGTCTGGCAGGCGTCCGCGTCCTGAAAGCTTTCGTTCAGGAGGATGCGGATTTCAAGGCTTTCGAGGAAGCAAGTATCAATAACATGGAAAAGAATCTCTCGGTGGTAAAGCTGCGGGCTGTCTTTGGACCGGCGCTGGACGCCGTCACAGGTGTCAGTCTTTTGCTGACGCTGGTATTCGGGGGAAAGATGGTGCTGAACGGGCAGGTGTCTATCGGGCAGTTTGTGGCTTTCAATACTTACATTGGTATGCTGGTCTGGCCCATGATCGCCTGCGGCGACTGCATCAACGCTTTCACACAGGCGGCGGCTGCTTTCAGGAGGATCGCGGCTATTTTTGCGGAACAGCCGGACATTGTGGACAAATATCCCGAGGTTGGCGAGGGAGAGCAGATCCGCGGCGATATCGAGCTTAGAAATCTGACTTTTACATATCCGGACGGAGAGATGCCTGTACTCAAAAATATTGATCTGCATGTGAAGGCGGGAGAGACGCTGGCAGTCCTTGGAAGGACCGGAAGCGGAAAATCTTCGCTGGCGGATCTGCTGCTGCGTGTTTATGACTGTGAGGAAGGTATGCTTTTGATCGATGGGAGATCCATACGGGAGGTGCCTCTTTCCCTGCTGCACCGATCTGTGGCCTATGTGCCGCAGGATAATTTCCTGTTTTCCGATACCCTGGAGGAAAATATCGCTTTTGGTCTGGAGAAGAGGATCGGAGAACATCCGGAGCTGCGGAAGAGAATACATCAGGCGGCTATGGACGCCTGTATCCATGATAACATTATGGATTTTCCGGATCATTATGAAACCGTGGTGGGAGAGAGAGGGGTCACGCTTTCCGGCGGTCAGAAGCAGAGAAGTTCTATCGCCAGAGCGCTTTTGATGGAAGCGCCCATCCTGATTCTGGATGATTCCCTGTCAGCGGTGGATACCGATACGGAAGAGCAGATCCTGGAAAACCTGATGCGGATCCGCAGGGGCATGACTACAATTATCATCGCTCACCGCGTGTCCACTCTGCAGAAAGCGGATCATATCGCGGTGCTGACAGAGGGCGAGCTGACCGAGTACGGCACCCATGAGGAACTGCTGGCGCTGGGTGGATTTTACGCGCATATTTACGAGAAACAGCAGCTGGAACAGGAATTGCAGGAAATGTAAAAATAATCCGGCTGGCGGGAGGCTGTGGATGACAGGTCCTTGCCGGGATTTTGTTGAACTATCATGACAGGCCAGAGGACCAGGGGCGCCTGAAAGGTGTGAAGATCCGAGGACTATGGACGTTTGGAAGATGTGAAGACCCGAAGACTATGGACGTTTGGAAGATGTGAAGACCCGAGAAATATGGGCGTCTGAAAGATGTGAAGACCCGAGGACTATGGACGTTTGGAAGATGCAAAGACCCGAGGATTATGGGCGCTTGGAAGGTGCAAAGCCCCGAGGATTATGCGCGCTTGGAAGGTGTGAAGGTCCGAGGGATATGGACGTCTGGACGGTGTGAAGCCTTGCGGACCAGGCAGGGACGTCTGGAAGATGTGGAGACCCGAGGGTCATAGGCAGCTGAAAGCTGCGAAAGCTTCAGAGACGGCGAAAACCTGAGATTTTCAGGAAACTACAGGATAGGAAGGGGGATGGCTTGGATGAGTGTCCTGACGGAGGACAGATTGGAATCTGATTATAAAGGAAATGCGCTGCTTCATCTGCTCTCTTACATGAAGCCTTACGCGGGCTGGGTCTTTTTAAGCCTCATGCTGGTACTTGCCCTGACGGGCATCGACCTGTACCGCCCTATGCTGATCGGCGATGCGGTGGACGCTTTTGAAGCCAACGGGAATTATGACATTATTGTCAGTACTGCTGCCAGATATGGGATTGTTCTGGTGCTGAGTTTTGTCTTTAACATTTCCCAGACCTGGATCCTGCAAAAGACGGGGCAGCGGATTATTCACACGATCCGGAAAGAACTTTACGCTCATATCCAGAGTCTGAGCAGCCGTTATTTTGATCTGACTCCGGTGGGGAAACTGGTGACCCGTGTGACCAACGATGTAGAAGCTTTAAATGAAATGTATTCCGGCATTCTGGTACAGCTTTTCCGGAATATGGTCAAAATCGCGGGTCTGGCGGCGGTGATGCTGTTTATGGACTGGCGCCTTGCGCTGATCTCCTTCGCGCTGCTGCCTGTGGTGGGAGTGCTTACAACGGTGTTCCGGAAAATCGCCCGAGAGACTTACCGCCTGTCTCGGACCAGGCTGACGGATATCAATACGTTTCTGTCTGAAAATATTTCCGGTATGCGCATCATTCAGATCTTCGGGAAAGAGCAGCGTAAATTTGAAGAGTTTGACGAAAAGAATCAAAAACTTTTTAAAGCGTACTACAGGGAGATGTTTGTGTTTGCTTTCTTCCGCCCGCTGATCTATATCCTGAGCGTCTTTTCCCTGATGATCGTGTTGGGCGTTGGCAGCAGGGATGTGCTGCATCAGGTGATCTCCATCGGTGAACTCTATATTTTTGCACAGTATATTCAGTCCTTCTTTGATCCCATACAGGAACTGGCGGAGCAGTTTTCCACGCTGCAGTCTTCCATTGCCTCCGCGGAAAAGATCTTTACGATCCTGAGCGAAGAGGTTCAGGTGAAGGAAGATGACAATCCTGTCATATTGCCGGAGATCAAAGGAAGGATCGAATTTTCCCATGTTTGGTTTGCTTATGACGGGGAGAATTATGTGCTGCGGGATGTGTCTTTCGTCATTGAGCCGGGGCAGAGCGTGGCTTTCGTGGGCGCCACCGGCGCGGGAAAATCGTCCATCCTGAACCTGATCGGCAGATATTACGATGTCCAGCAGGGGACGATCACCATAGACGGCGTGGATATCCGCAGGCTGAGCAAAAAGCAGCTGCGCAGCGCCATCGGGCAGATGCAGCAGGATGTGTTTATCTTTGAGGGGACCGTGGAGAGCAATATCAGGCTTTATGATGAGGATATCACGCTTAATCAGGTGAAAGAGGCGGCGGAATACGTCAACGCGTCCCGCTTTATTGAAAAACTTCCGGCGGGCTATCAGGAGCCGGTCTCCGAGAGGGGCGCCACCTTTTCCGCGGGGGAGCGGCAGCTGTTGTCCTTTGCCAGAACGCTGGCACATAAGCCCCGTATTCTTGTAATGGACGAGGCCACGGCAAATATCGACACGGAGACGGAGCTTCTGATCCAGGAGGCGCTGGAAAAGCTGATGAAGGGCAGGACCACGATCATGGTGGCGCACAGGCTTTCTACCATCCAGCACGCCGATTGTATTATGGTCATGCACAAGGGAAAGATCAGGGAGCAGGGGACCCATCAGGAGCTTTTGGCGCAGGACGGTATTTATAAGAAATTGTATGAATTGCAGATCCATCATGAGGTGTCCGCGTAGAATGCGGGCCGCGTTGTCAGATCCGGATGCCGCGCTTTTGGCTTTTTCATCGCGTGTCTACCCCGAGGTAAAATGGGATATAATGATAAAACGCAGTGTGCTGCGAAAATCATTGTCATGGAGGTCAATATGAAAAAATTAGTGTTATTTCTGTGTACGGGAGCGCTGGTCATGGGGCTGGCTTCATGCGGCGGAAATGGTAATGAAGGACAGGGAAGCTCGCTGGCGGACGGTTCCGCATCGGAAAGCTTTAGCGTGGAAAGTTCCGCGCCGGAAAACGCGGGAAACAGCGGTCAGCCGGCTTCTGATCCTTCCGGGGAAAATTCCCCGGAAGGATCCGCGGAGAGCTCCGGGTCCGCGGGAGATGGACATAATTATGAAGAGGGCTGGACAGAGGAGATGGAAGCGGTCAGAACGGCTGTTGTGGAAGCGGCGGGAGACAATTATTTTCCCAATTCCCCTATTCTGCCGGAACTTTTGGAGGAACGCTTTGGCATCACCACGGATATGTATGACGATTATTTCGGGGAGATGCCTATGATCAGCGCCAATGTGGACACGATTCTGGTGGTAAAAGCCAAAGAAGGTCAGGAACAGGCGGTGGAAGAAGCCCTGAACGCTTATCGGGATTCCCAGATCAATGATACCATGCAGTATCCTAAAAATGTTGGAATTGTGCAGGCTTCCCGCATTGAGCGCCTGGGAAGCTATGTATGTTTTGTCCAACTGGGCGGCGATGTGACGGAAGCTTTAGAGAGCGGTGAAGAGGCGGTGATTCAGCACTGTCAGGAACTGAACGAGCTTGTGATCGAGGCGATCGGTCAACAGCAGGGTTCACAGGAATAATTTTATGACGGAATAAAACTTATTGGTGCGATATCACGGGCAAACCCGTGATATGCGAGGGGTATGGAAATGGTTTTTAGCAGTGTCGTTTTCTTGTTTCGGTTTTTGCCCTTTTTCTTTCTGCTGTATTTTTTGATCCCTAAAAGGGGAAAGAATTATGTCCTTTTTCTGGGGAGCCTGTTTTTCTATGCCTGGGGCGAACCGGTATATGTATTGCTGATGCTTTTTTCCACGGTGGCGGATTATGTGAACGGCAGGCTGATCTGGAGGTACCGGGGCAAAGGGAGGGCAAAGTTTTTTCTCATCCTGTCCGTGGCGGTCAATCTTTTGATCCTTTGTTTTTTTAAGTATGCGGATTTTTTGATCCAATCGGTGAATGTTCTTGCGGGAACAGACATACCGCTGCTTGATCTGCCGCTGCCTATCGGAATTTCTTTTTATACGTTCCAGACCATGTCTTACACCATTGACGTGTATCGGGGTGACACAAAGGTACAGAGAAATATTCTGGATTTTGGCGTGTATGTTACCATGTTCCCCCAGCTGATCGCGGGGCCTATCGTGAAGTACCGCTCTGTGGCGGAAGAACTGCATCGGCGCCGGATTGACATCTTCGGAATCAGCCGTGGCGCTAAGAGGTTTGTGGTCGGGCTGGCGAAAAAGGTGTTGCTGGCAAACGCTATCGGTCAGCTCTGGGCGGATGTATCTGCGGCGGAAACGGCAGAGTTAAGCGTCCTGACTGCCTGGATCGGCATATTGGCGTTCGCTTTTCAGATTTATTTTGATTTTTCAGGTTATTCCGATATGGCGATCGGACTGGGAGAGATCCTGGGATTTCATTTCCCCGAAAACTTCGACCATCCCTATGTCTCGGGTTCCGTCACGGAGTTTTGGCGCAGGTGGCATATCTCTCTCGGCAGCTGGTTCAGAGAGTACGTTTATATCCCTCTGGGGGGAAACCGGAAGGGTTTGCCCAGACAGCTTTTGAACATATTGATCGTGTGGATGCTTACGGGCATCTGGCACGGAGCCGGATGGAATTACTTATTCTGGGGACTTTGGTTCGCGTTTTGGCTGGTGTTGGAAAAATTGTTTTTGGGAAAAGTGCTGAAAGCGCTTCCCAAAGGGATCGGCATTTTATATAATACTGTAGTCGTATTGATGGGCTGGGTGCTCTTTGGGCTGGATACGATGCCGCAGATCCAAGGCTATCTGGGAGCGATGTTCGGCCTGGGAGGTCCTTTGGCTGACAGGCGGGGACTTTATCTGATGAGAGAATATCTGACGTTGTTTGTCATTGCCGCCATAGCATCCACGCCTCTTTTGGAGCGATTGGTAAAGAAACTGGAAGATTCCGGAACGGGTTGGGGGATCGCGCTGTACCGATTGGGAGAAAAGGTGTTTCCCGCTCTTTTGCTGCTGCTTTCTGTTGCCGGTATCGTGGATGCTGCTTACAATCCTTTTCTGTATTTCCGGTTTTAAACGGTGTATTCAGGTTTGGGGCAGAGGTTCGGGTAACTGTTATCCGGCGTTTAGGCGGACAGATCTGGCAATGAGCTGATTGGTGATTCAGGGAATATGGGAAACTGCCCGGAAGGTGTATTGCTGATGGAGGTGATATCGTGGAAGAAAAATCGAACGCATATTTTACAGCTGCAGTGATCGCGGCTATTTTGCTGATCTTTACGGTGGCGGATCTCTTTCACGGCGACAGGATCTATTCTGAGACGGAGAACAGACTTCTGGCAACCAGACCTTCGGTTACACGCAAGGCTGTGTTTTCCGGTAAATTTGCCGAAGATTATGAGGCGTATGTGACGGATCAGTTTGCGGGCAGGGATAAATGGATCGCCATAAAGACCCAGTCGGATATCGCGCTTCAGAAAAAGGAGATCAATGGCGTTTATCTGGGGGAAGATGACTATCTGATCGAACAGCATCTGCCGGAGGATTATTCCGATCTGCAGGAAGCCAAGCGGACGGCGCTGCTGCAAAAGCTGGTGGACCAGTGGGACGCGCTGGTCATGCTGGTGCCTACGGCGGACAATGTGCTGACGGACAAACTGCCGAAATACGCGCCTTACTACGATCAGGAAGCCCTGCTTGAAAGGATCGCCGCACAGGTGGGCGGGGATCACTTTGTGGATACGCTGGGGATGTTAAGGCTTCACGCAAACGAGGATATCTATTACCGGAACGATCATCACTGGACCAGCCTGGGAGCGTATTACGGTTATCTGGCGTGGGCGGAAAGCAGGGGGGAGGAACCGTACAGCTACCGCACCAATGCCATGACCACGGTTTCTGAAGATTTTCTGGGCACGCTGCAGTCTAGGACGAATCTCGACCGGAAAGGGGATACCATCCAATATTTCCGTGGGACTGTGAAACGTCCCGTGACGGTAACTTATGATTTTGATCGTGTGACGGATACATTTTATGAGGAAGCTTATCTGGAGACAAAAAATCAATACGGCTTTTTCCTTGACGACAATCACGCTTTTGTGCAGATCGATACCAGTTATCACAATGGGAAAACACTTTTTGTAATAAAAGATTCCTATGCCAACACTATGATCCCGCTGCTGACGCCCCACTACGAAAGAATCTATGCGGTGGATTTAAGGTATTATAACGGGAAGCTTTCCACGCTGATGAAGCAGGTGGAGCCGGAGAATGGAATGGATGTATTGGTGCTCTATAATTGTATTCATTTTTTGGAAGATTTCAGTTATACGGAGTAGAAAACGCTCTGAAAGGGTTTTGCAAATTTTATCTGACAGGTTTCAGATATTCGGAGGGCGCTGATGAAAGCGGTAGTTTTTGATATGGACGGCGTGTTGTTTGACACGGAACGTCTCTGTATGGAGAGCTGGATAGCGGTAGCAAGGCAGGAGGGGCTGGCGGATATGGAGAAGATTTTTCCTCAGTGTATCGGCCGGAATGCCAATGACAGCAAACAGATCGTGCTGGGCGCTTACGGGCAGGATTTTGATTATGACGCGTTCCGTAAAAAAACCTCCCGCTGGTTTCGGGATTATATCAAGAAAAACGGTCTGCCTGTGATGGCCGGGGTGAACGAGATCCTGGATTGGGTAAAGGAGGCCGGTTTCCTCATCGGGCTGGCCTCATCCACCAGGCGCTCCTCCGTGACCGAACATTTAGAGCAGGCAGGGATCCTTCCCTATTTTCAGACGCTTGTCACCGGAGATATGGTGGAGCACTCCAAACCTTTGCCGGATATTTATCTGATGGCGTGCAGAAAACTGGGAGTGGATCCCCGCGAGGCCTATGCTATCGAGGATTCGCCAAACGGGATCCGTTCGGCCCACGCCGCGGGAATGTGTCCTATCATGGTTCCGGATCTGCTCAAGCCGGATGAGGAGATGGAGCGTTTAAGTTAT
This sequence comes from uncultured Acetatifactor sp., assembly GCA_947629645.1. GTDB lineage: Bacteria > Bacillota > Clostridia > Lachnospirales > Lachnospiraceae > Acetatifactor. The sequence continues at coordinate 11,081 of CANREV010000031.1, forward strand.
CGGATCTTTCAAAATCTGGGAGAGGTTATGGAATTTTTAAAGCAAGAAAGCGGGAAAGACTGAATGGCCAATTTAGGGATACCTCAGAATACCATAGAAATACTGCAAAAATATCACTTTAATTTCCAGAAAAAATACGGGCAGAATTTTCTGATCGATACCAGAGTGCTGGATAAGATCCTTTCCGCCGCAGAGATCACAAAAGAGGACTGTGTGCTGGAGATCGGTCCCGGCATCGGCACAATGACCCAATATCTGGCAGAGAGCGCGGGAGCGGTGGTGGCGGTGGAAATCGATAAGAACCTGATTCCCGTTCTGGAAGAAACACTGGCCTGCTACGATAATGTGACGGTGTTAAACGAAGATATCCTGAAAATGGATCTTGTGAAACTGGTGGAGGACAGAAACGGCGGCAGGCCCGTCAAGGTAGTGGCAAATCTCCCCTATTACATCACCACGCCGATTATCATGAGCCTGTTTGAGAATCATGTCCCCTTAAAGAGCGTCACGGTCATGGTGCAGAAAGAGGTGGCGGACAGGATGCGGACGGGGCCGGGAACGAAAGACTACGGCGCCTTGTCTCTGGCAGTGCAGTACTATGCCAGACCTGCGTTTGTGGCAAATGTGCCTCCAAACTGCTTTATACCCCGCCCCAGGGTGGGAAGCGCGGTGATACGGCTGGACAGATATGAGGAGCCTCCTGTGAAAGCAGGGGACGAAAAGAAATTGTTTTCTCTGATCAGGGCCTCTTTTAACCAACGGCGGAAGACGCTGGTCAATGGCTTGTGCAATGCCGCAGACCTCTGCCTTCCCAAAGAGCAGGTAGCCCGGGCGTTAGAAGAGATGGGTCTTTCTCCTGCGGTGCGGGGGGAGGAACTGACATTGGAGCAGTTCGCCAAGCTTAGCGACCGGCTTTTTGAACAAAGTACGTAGACCACCCGGTCACGGGATGGTAATTATTACCAGATAAAATTCGATATTTAGTAAAAGGGTACAAGGTATAGCTACTATATCTTGTATTTTTTTATAAAAAATTAAACTTTCTTTTTTGACATATGTATATAGTATATGGTAAACTTATAGAATCTGATAGTGGGATAATATTGCTTTGCAAATAGTGACAACAGATACAAAGTAGGGAGCGAAATACCTTGGATAAATTTGAATATAAAGTGAGAGCAGATGAAATCAAGGACCTGATAGCCAGAGGGGAATACCTTCAGGCTGCGGAGATTGCGGATACGATAGACTGGCGGAGAGTCAAAAGCGTGATGATGCTTTGTACCATCAGCGATCTGTATAAAATCAACAGACGCTATGACGATGCCCGAAACATGCTTTTTCTGGCTTATGAGAGAAGGCCGGGTGGAAAGACTATATGTTATTCCCTCTGTGAGCTGTCTATCAAGGTGGAAGATTTCGTGTCTGCCGTCAAGTATTATAAAGAGTTTGTTCAGGCGGCGCCTAAGGATTCGGGACGATACATTTTACAGTACAAGCTTTACGAAGCGCAGGATGTGGGGTTGGAAGAGCGAATCGGCGTGCTGGAGGAACTTAAGAAAAGGGATTACCGGGAAAAATGGGCTTATGAGCTGGCGTATCTCTATCACAGAGTAGGGCTGGCTACCCGCTGTGTGGAAGAATGTGACGAGTTGATTCTCTGGTTTGGCGAGGGGAAATATGTCATTAAGGCAATGGAACTGAAAATGCTGCACCAGCCGCTTACGCCCGCCCAACAGGAGAAATATGACCATCGGTTCGATGCCTATGGGCAGCTTTCTTATGATTCACAGTCCGCTTATGCTCCGCAGGAACAGGCCGTCTCTGCGGCGGAGGCGGAGACAGGTTCTGATCGCTCTGATTATGAGGCTTCCAATTACGAAATTGGAGGAAAGACCAAGATCTATCAACCTGTGTCTCAGACAGATCATCCCCAAAAGCCTGCGGAACAGGAAAATTTTGTGGAACCGGAATCTTATACGGGACAAAACGGTTATGTGGAGCAGGAGGACTTTATAGGGGAGGGTAATTATGCGCCTGAGGAAGCGCTGACCGGACAGGAAATTTATATTGGCCGGGATTCCTATGAGGAGCAGCCGCCTTACGTTGGTCAGGAATCCTATGCGGAACAAGATATGTATCTGAGTCGGGAAAACGTTGTACCGCAGGGGCAGGAAGCAGATCGGGAATCCGCATCGGATTCCGCTGATGAATTGGATATTCATGTCAAAACATTGGACATGGGGCAGTATAATACCCTCAATCTTCAGGCGGAGATAGCGGCAGGGTTGAAGGAAGTGCTTGAGGAAGACCGCAAACCTGCTTCAGGAGACGCTATCACTCAGGCTATCATGGCGCCGATGCTGGAGACGGAAACAGAGTCTCTGGATATGCCGGAGATAGACGAAGTGGATGAAAACGATCTGGAACAGGAAACGGAAGTGATGGAGGAGTCGGAAGTATTTTTCGGCGAGACGGGAGAGATTGCGGACCTGTCTCAAAGTCAGCCGGAATCCGCTGATCCAATCCAAGAGCTGGTGCCGGAGATCAGTACTGTGAAGAACACTTTGCCGGAAGTGATTTCCGTTGAAAAGCAGCCGGAGGAAAAATCGCCGGAAGTCTCTCAGGCAGCAGTATCAAAGGAGCAGGGGATAAAGCCTGAGGGAGAGACCGGGAAAGAGATAGAAGAAAAGACTTCGGAAAAAGATGAGACGGCCGCATTTGTCATGGAACAGCTAAAGAGAGAGTTCAGGGCGGAAGAACAAGCGTTGAGAGCCCAGCCGCCCAAAGAGCTTGCGGGAGTGCTTTCGCAGGAATCCGATGGACAGATCAGTCTTGTACTGCCTGAAGGTGAACAGATAGAGAAGCAGATCACAGGGCAGATGAATCTGGAAGACATCCTTGCGGAGTGGGAACGTATGAAGCAGGAGAATGCCGAGAAGCGCAAAGAGGAAGTGCGCCAGCATGTGTTGCGCCACACAGGCGAGATGTTCACGGCATTTGAGGCTTCTGTCAGGGACGGACTGTTGGAACAGCTGGAGAAAGAGGCGGCGCAGGAATCAGGAGAGATGCAGCCGGAAGAAAATCCTGAGGGATCCGGAGAAGAACAGGAAGCTGCAATGGAAGAGTTTGCGGAGGCGCCTGAAGAGGATTACGCGGATGCCGAAGAAGAACAGGAAGCTGCAATGGAAGCGCCTGCGGAGGCGCCCGAAGAGAATTATGCGGATTCTGAGGAAGAACAGGAAGCTGCAATGGAAGGGTTTGCGGAGGCACCTGAAGAGGATTACGCGGATTCTGAGGAAGAACAGGAAGCTGCAATGGAAGAGCCTGCGGAGGAGCCTGAAGAGGATTACACGGATGCCGGAGACGAACAGGAAGCGGCAGGGATGGAAGAGCCTGCGGAGGAGCCTGAAGAGGATTACGGAGAGGCTGAGGACTGGGATGCGGAACCGCAGTCAAAGGATGGCATTGTGGATTCTGACGAGGTAGAGGAATCGGAGGAAATTCAGGAGCCGGAAGAAATAAAAGAAGATTCCCAACAATCTCCCGTTGAACGGGAGGCGGGAAAAGTGCGCGCCCTGGCCAAGGAGGAGAAAGAGCTGTACGGCCCGTTTATTCAGAGCCGCGCTTCCAGGGAACAGCTGGCGCAGGCCATTGACGCCATCAGTCTGGCGGCATATACCGGAAATATCATTATTACCGGCGAAGAGGGCATGGATACAGTATCCCTGGCTAAAAATATGATCCGCGAAGTGCAGATGACGGACAGTAATTTTTCCGGCAAAGTGGCAAAGATATCCGGTCAGGCCTTGAATAAAAAAGATGTGGAGGACACCCTGAACCAGCTGGCGAGCGGCGCGCTGATCATACAAAAAGCCACCGCCATGAACGGGGAAACGGTGAAAATGCTCCATAAGGCGCTGCAGAAAGAATCTTTCGGTATCATCATTGTGCTGGAAGATACCAGAAAAGCCATGAACAAATTTCTGGAGAAATATACCGAACTTGCTTCCTGCTTCACCGCAAGGATGGAAGTGGAGGCGCTGAGCAATGACACATTGGTGGCATTTGGCAAAAAATACGCGCAGGAGAGGGAATATTCCATAGATGAACTGGGGACGCTGGCGCTTCACACCAGGATTGATGAGCTGCAGACCATCGACCATGTGGTGACGGTGCTGGAAGTAAAAGATATCGTGGACAATGCCATCCGTCATGCGAACAGAAAAACCATCGGACATTTTCTGGATATTCTGTTCGCGAGAAGATATGATGATGAGGACATGATCATCTTGAGCGAAAAGGACTTTGTATGATATAATAAGCCCAAAAGAAAAGCAGGCGCCGGGAAGAGGCATTTGTTTTTCTGCTGTGTTTTATATGTTATCGTTATGAGGAGGGAAAGGTTATGACAAAGCAGCTGCAGAAAGTATTTGTCTCGGAGGCTGACCAGTACCTGTTTGCGCAGGGCACGCACTATGATATCTATAAAAAACTGGGTGCGCACCCTTCTGTGGAAAAGGGGAAAAAGGGGTTTTACTTTGCCGTATGGGCTCCCAATGCCCTGCAGGTACATCTGGTAGGTAATTTTAACGGATGGAGCGAGACTTCCCATCCCATGGAAAAACTGGGGCCGATAGGTATCTGGGGATTGTTTGTGCCGGGTCTGGGGACAGGGGAAATGTATAAGTTCCTGATCACCGCGCAGGATGGCAGGAAGCTTTACAAGGCGGATCCCTTTGCCAACTATGCGGAACTGCGTCCCGGAACGGCTTCCATTACCACTGACCTGAGCGGTTTTGCGTGGAAAGACGCAAAATGGATGGAAGAGCGCGACAAGAAAGACTGGAACAGGGAACCTGTCGCCATCTATGAATGTCATGTGGGCTCTTTTATGAAACATCCGGACGGAACCGAGGACGGTTTTTATAATTATCGTCAGTTTGCGGACAGGATCGTCTCCTATCTCAAGGACATGAAATTTACGCATATAGAATTAATGGGTATCGCGGAGCATCCCTTTGACGGCTCATGGGGTTATCAGGTGACAGGGTATTACGCGCCTACCTCCCGCTATGGAACGCCGGAGGACTTTATGTATCTGGTCAATGCGCTGCACAAAGCTGGCATTGGCGTTATTCTGGACTGGGTGCCCGCTCATTTCGCCAGAGACGCCCATGGTCTGGGGGAATTCGACGGACAGTGCATTTTTGAACATCCGGATCCCCGCAGGGGCGAACATCCCGACTGGGGTACTAAGATCTTTAATTACGGAAAACCGGAAGTAAAAAATTTCCTGATCGCCAATGTGCTGTTCTGGCTTAGGGAGTTCCATGTGGATGGGATCCGTGTGGACGCCGTTGCTTCCATGCTTTATCTGGATTACGGAAAACAGGCTGGCCAGTGGCTGCCGAACAAATACGGCGGACATGAAAATCTGGAGGCCATCGAATTCTTTAAACATTTAAATTCCGTAGTGCGCGGAACGTATCCGGGCTTTTTGACGGTTGCGGAAGAATCCACCGCGTGGCCTAACGTGACCTGCGATATCGGCGGGGAAGGGCTTGGCTTCGCCTTTAAATGGAACATGGGCTGGATGCACGACTTCTGCGAGTACATGAAACTGGATCCTATTTACAGGAAAGGCGATCATTATGCCATGACCTTTGCCATGACGTATAATGAGAGCGAAAAATATATTTTGCCGTTGTCTCATGATGAAGTGGTACATTTGAAATGTTCCATGGTGAACAAGATGCCCGGATATATGGTGGACAAATATGCCAATCTGAGAGTGGGATACGCGTACTTCTTCGGCCACAGCGGAAAGAAACTGCTGTTCATGGGGCAGGAGTTCGGGCAGGAGCGGGAATGGAGCGAGGCGAGGGAGCTTGACTGGTATCTGCTGGGAGAGAAAAATAATCTGGGGATGCAGACCTATGTGGCGGAGCTGTTAAAAATTTACCGCAAATATCCCGCCTGCTATGAATTGGACGACAGCTGGAAAGGCTTTGAATGGATGAATGCGGATGACGCAGAGAACAGCGTATATTCTTTCGTGCGCAAGTGCTCCAAAGGCACTAACAGCCTTCTGTTTGTGCTGAATATGACACCTGTTAAACGGGAGGGCTACAGAGTAGGCGTGCCTAAGAAGAAAAAGTATAAACTGATCCTGAACAGCGATGAGGAGCGGTTCGGCGGCTGGGGCAATGAGATCCCCGCAGAGATCGTTGCGGAAGCCGTACCGGAACATTCCCACGATTATTCTATTGCCGTTGATCTGCCTCCTTATACGGCGGCGGTGTTTGTGTTCTGAATACGGCAGAGAGCGGTATCGGAACTGTTTACAATAGATATTTGGCATAAAGAATAATAGGATTGCGTTGGAAGGTGTGTCATAAGGCGGTATATTTTCAAAAATGGAAATATACCGCCTTTTTCTATATAATTTTCTATATAAATAACCGCATAGCATGAGGAAATGATGCAAAATTATTGAAAATATAAAAGTATCATGCTAAATTGTAGTTAAAATACAGGGAAATGTCTTTATACGGTTTGGAAGGTGAAAACAGATGTATAGGGTAGGAATTTGCGATGACGCCAAAGGCGTTTGCGCTGCTTTGGAAAAAATGATCCTGCAGTTTGCCGGGCAAAATAATTTAGATATAGAGACTGAAATCTGGTATACCGGAGAAGGTCTGTGCGATGATTTAGAAAAAAATATTTGTATCGATTTGCTTTTCTTGGATATCGAACTGTTTCAAATGTCAGGAACCGATGTGGGATATTTTATCAGAAATTGTCTGGGAAATAGGGAAATGCAGATTGTTTATATCTCTGGAAAATCTTCTTATGCCTGTGAACTATTTAGAACCCAGCCTATGGAATTTATGGTAAAACCGATTACTCAGGAACAGGTGAATCACTGTTTGGAACTGGCAATTAAGTTGATTGGCAGGGGGAGGAAAAGGTTTGTTTTTCAAAGCGGAAAAGATTATTTTTATATACCCTATGGTGAAATCCTATATTTTATCAGCGAGGGAAGAAAAATAAAGATTATGACGGATAATGGCGAAAAGGAATTTTATGGAAAACTTAGGGATGTTTATAAAGAGTTACCCCAATATTTTTTGGTGATTCACAAGTCCTATGTTGTGAACAGCGAAAGAGTATACCGCTACGCATATGAAAGTTTAGAATTGTCAAACGGTACAATTCTGCCCATCAGCAAAGCCCATAGAAAACAAGTGCGGGAGAAGATTTTAAGGGAGGATGTTGAAAATGATTGATATATTTATCAGTATCCTTACAAACTTTGTCCGTGTTTATTTATATTATAAATTTATTTCTGTTTTTTTAGAGCATTCCAATGTGAGCAGAAGAAAAGAAGTTTTAGCTTATGGCGTTTATTTTCTGGTAAGCTCTGCGGTATATCTTATATTTCATCAGGCATACATTAATGCAATATGCAGCATTGCGGGACTCAGCATACTTGTTTTAATGAGAACCCGATCCATAAAAAAGTATGTCTTAGTGACATTTTCAGTTTACTTTATTAACCTTGCCTGTGACGTTATAGCAATTCTTATTTTTGTAGATTATGAGGATGGAGAGACATTTAATCAAATATATGCGGTACTGGAAATTTTGCTTGTATTTATCTGTGAACTGTTGGCAGAAAGAATAATGATTCATCGTAAAAAAGCGAATGCAATACAAAATCTGCCATTGATTCTGGTTCCTTTATCCAGCGTGATTATGATATTATTTCTTTTTCATTTGCAGATAGATAAAGATAAAACCGTAGTGATCGTTAGCTGTGTTGGACTTCTTATTATCAATTTTTTGGTTTTTCATTTATATGATATGATTATTCAGGCATTTTCCGAAAAATATGAAAAAGAGATGTTGCGGAGACAGATTCAAATATATGCAAACGAATTAGACGTAATTATGCATAGCGAAAATAAAGTAAAAAGCTTACGGCATGATATGAAATATCACTTGAACGAACTTCGGTATCTTTCGGAAAAAGGGGAAGTATGCGCTGTTAGTAAATATATAGATAGTATGGAGAATTTTTTGCAAAATCCAGATGAAATAGCTTCATCAGGTAATACGGAGATAGACAGTCTGTTAAACTACATGCTGCAAAGAGCAAAAAACATTTTGACCACAGTTCATGTAAAGATAAATTTACCGGAAGATATTTTCCCCACCTTTGACATTAATGTGATATTGGGAAATCTTTTGGAAAATGCGATAGATGCGGCACGGCAAACAGAAGAGAAATTTCTGGAGGTTTTGGTCGAGTATAAGCAGGGCGTGTTGCTGATAAAAATAAATAACAGTTTTTCGGGCGGACTGAAAATGGATCGGCACAAATTTCTGACAACGAAAAAAAGCGGCGGGGATCATGGTATTGGATTGACCAGCGTAAAACAGATTGTGGAAAAATATAATGGAATTCTGAAGATAGATCCGCAGGGAAATTTGTTTTGTGTGAAAGTAAAGTTGTATCTTTCCTGATTTTGACATTGATATAGCCTTTTTTTGACATTTAATGGCACAGTTTTTGTTTTTTGCTATAATGTCAAGTGGAAAGGAGGAAGCAAAATGACAAAATTTACTAAACTAATGACAAAAGCAATAATTGCGGTCGCTAAAAAAGCGGCAATTGCTGAAGCAAACTCAACATGTCCGCTCATAGCATACCAAAGTAAAATGCCCGAAAGTGTTAAAAAATTGCGAAAATTTTGATTGGATTTGCATTCGTGAAAAATAAGTTTATCCAAAAGAATATTATGCCTGAAAATGTAGAAATTGTGCAATATGGTATGAAAGTGTTAGCAAGTAATCTGCTGGGTATTTTTATTATTTTAGGAGTGGGCGCTTGTTTTGGCAGTTTATCGACAGGCATAATACTGTGGACACTTGTTTTACCCCTGAGAAAATATGCGGGGGGCTATCACGCCAAATCAAGAGGACGATGTTTTCTGATTTCAACAGGAATATTGTTATTGGTTTTTGCCGTATTTTATCAACAAGACTGGAGGACGGAGTTATACGTTCTTATCGTAATTGTGTCAGGAATTTATATTTTTGTGAGTTCACCGGTTGGAAACAAGAATAAGATTTTGGACACGATTGAAATAAGGGTATATCGAAGACGTACCAGAATAGTGTTGATTATTGAAAGCGTTTTATTTATATTGGCTTACATGATGCGGTGGAAAAGGGTAATGATAATTATAACAATGTCCTTTAGTATTGTTGGCATATCATTAATAGCAGGAAAAAGGGCTGAGAGGTATTATTAACAAATATAATTGAAGCGGTAGTACCAGTCATGTTAATACAGACTAAGAAAGGAGAATTATCATGATTAAATTTATTAGAAAATTTGTGAGTATACTTATGGTTGCTGTGTGGCTGCTTAATGTTCCACTTACCGTATTCGCAGAGGAAATGCCAGAGCAAACGGAACAATTTGCTATGAAGCCTCTACCGAAACAGGTAGGAGAAACAAAGGTAGTTTGTGAAGATGAAAATGGTATTTTATATGTAACCTTAGTAGATTTTTCGGAAAGCGTGACCCGAGCTACCAATCGTACTACTGATGCAACTTTTCTTTTTCATTATAAAACTATTTTAGGAACGACTGCAGATGCTTTTGAAGTAAAGCTATCATGTGATTGGATTGAGGATGGTCTTAATAGTAGTATAATTGTATTAAATGGAAATGCGACAACACTGGGCGGGGGATATACCTGCACATGGATAGATTCATATCATTCACAATGTCAGTGTTGGTTGGAATTAGATGTTGCTAAAAGTGGCGTATACAGATTTTGCGCTTTATTAGTGCCATTAGAAGATAATCCTCAGTTGTCTCTTGATTATCTTTATTTTGGGGAAATTGTTGGGTGATGAGGTAGAGGTAAATGAAATCAAAAAAATTTACGACCATTGTTTTGGCGCTCAGTCTTCTGTTGTGTGGCTGCGCTGTGCAGAATGACGCTGCAGGAGCGGCCGGCGGCCAGTCAGATGAGACTGTTTATACAGCTTCCGTAGGATCAAAAAACAGTATGTCGGCGGACGAACAGTATGCGGAGCTTACGCAGGACACGCTGCGGGAAGCGTTTTTGGAGCTGGAAGGCGTAAAGGATGCAAAGGTGCATATTGCTTATGCCGAAGATTCTGTTGAAGTTACCACCGACCTGACATACGCGGAGGGAGCGGATCAGGAGAAAACAAAAGAAACGGTTGAGGCAGTTTTACAAAAATTTTTTGCCGATGATGTAAATGCGCATATCACGGTAAACTAAATTTGTGCGCCGTATGGTGGATGCGGACAGGGGCGTCTTGCGCAAATTGATGCGGCAGGTTAAGAAAACAAAATATTTCTCCGAAATAAATGGTAAGTGCGAAAGTGCACTTGCCATTTTTCAATATTACATTCGGAAAGAGGTTTTACTTTGAAAATTTCATTTTATCAACAGACAGCTCTGGAAACGGAAAAGCAGCATACGGAGAAATCACATGCGGCCCGCGTTGCAAATGCGGCGGCAAATTATCAGGTGACTTTCCATGACAGGAAAGAGGAACTTTGGGGCGCAGCGGCCACGAGCGGCAGGGAGAAGGGCAAGAGCCTGATCGAACTGCAGCAGGAGGCGGACAATACAGATGTGGCTATTCAGCAGGATTATAACATTGTGATGTCCCATACCATGTCGCAGGAAGACTATGCCCAAATGCAAAAAGAAGGCTTTAGCTTTGAAAACATGGATCCCGATACGGCGGTGACGATTGTGGATAAGATCAAGGCGGAACTTGTGCGTTCCGGCAAGCATATCGCCGGTTATACGGATGATCTGGATATGGATACGCTGGCGGCGGCAGTGGGAAGCGAAGCGCTGGCGGCGGCAGTGGCTCAGAGTTTCCGCGAGGCGGACATACCGCTCACCGAAGAGAATCTGGAGGACGTGGTTCAGGCCTGGAATATGGCCGCAGAGTTAAAGCCTATGGAGGAAGGCGCCGAGGGCTATCTGATCGACAATGAAATGTCGGCTCAGATCTGGAACCTCTATCTGGCGCAAAACAGCGGGGCCGGAATCGGCGCGGCTGGCGCGCCCAGGTATTACGCCGAGGATATTCAGGGATATTACGCCCAGAGCGCGCAGGTTCAGGAGAAGGAGGATCTGTCTGCCCAGATCGACAAAGTGATCCGCCAGTCCGGCAGGGAAGTGAACGAAAAAACGCGTCAGTCCGCACAGTGGCTATTGGAGAAGGGATATCCCCTTACGGCTCAAAATCTGGACCGTATGGAAGAGCTGGCGGCGCTGGAGCTTCCCGTGTCGCCCAGGCAGTTTGCGGAGGCTGCAGCCGCAGCCATTGCGGAGGGCAAAAATCCCATATATGGCGAACTGTCGCAGGGAAACCGGAACATCTATGAGAAAGCGGTACAGATAGAAGCGTATTATCAGAGTAGCGAAGTATGGGAGAAATATGGGGGGGACGTGACGGCCCGCAGACAGTTGGAAGAGATCCGTCTGCGCATGACCGCGGAAGTGAATCTCAAGCTGTTAAAGAGCGGTTTTTCCATTGATACGGCGCCTATGGAGGAACTGGTGGAAGCGTTAAAACAGGCGGAAGAGGAGCTGGCAGGACAGTACTTCCCCAATGATGCGCAGGCGGTGGATAAATATCGCAGCTTTACCCGCACCAACGAGATCATGGAGCAGATTCCCCAGCTGCCCGCGCAGATTCTGGGCTCCTTTGCGGAGGGCCGGGCGTTGTTTTCTCTGGGAGAGTTCCATGAAGAGGGGAAAGCTCTTCAGGATACTTACCAGAGAGCGCGGACGGACTATGAGGCTTTGATGACAGCTCCCAGAGCGGATCTGGGGGACAACATCAAAAAGGCATTTGCCAATGTGGATGATATTCTGCAGGATCTGGGGCTGGAACTGACGGAGGAAAACCGCCGCGCTGCAAGGATCTTAGGCTATAACCGCATGGAGATGACAATTCAGAATATCGAAGCGGTACGGTCGGCGGACGAACAGGTAAAGAACGTGGTGGAAAAGATGACTCCCGCCACGGTTTTGAAAATGATCCGGGACGATTTTAATCCTTTGGAGAAAAGTTTTGCCGAACTGGAACATTATTTTGAAGAATTGCCGGAGGAATACAGGGAATCTTCTGAGAATTATGCCAGATTTCTGTATGGCCTGGAGAGAAATCACGAAATCACGGAGGAAGAACGGGCAGGCTATATCGGGATCTTTCGTCTGATCCGTCAGATCGAGAAGTCCGATGGCGCTGCGGCAGGAACATTGGTGAACGCGCAGGCGGAGCTGCATTTTGCCAACCTGATTACAGCGGTCCGCACGGGTAAGGTAAAGTCTCTGGATAAGAAGGTCACCGATGAGCTTGGCGCTGTGACGGAACTGATCCGCAAAGGCGACAGTATTACGGATCAGATTGCCAAAGCCTTTGCCAAGACGGCGGAAAAAGCACTGACAGAACTGTCATATAGTGAAGAGGCGGAAGCCGGATATCAATGCGAAAATCTGGAATCGATCCGGCAGGCGGCCCGTACCGATGGGGAAAGCGTTGCGCTGCTTGAGCGGGGGCAGGTGACAGTGACTGCGGAAAATCTGCTTGCGGCGCAGGCTTTGACGCAGGATACAAAAGATCTTTTTGCGGCTGCCGGTAAAAGGAAAAGACTGGAAGAGGAACAGACGGCGGCGGAGGCGGATGAGAAAATGATCCGCAGCCTGGAGTTGTGGCAGAAGCTGGATGATAAAGAAGACTTTAGAGAGGCTTATGAAAAGACGGTGGAAGAGGCAACGACAGCGGCGGAGGAAGCGTCTTTTGAGGAAGCGGACACCAGCCTGGATGTGCGCAGGATGCAGCTGGTTCACAAGCAACTGACAGTAGTGTCGTCTCTGGCGCAGCAGGAAGAGTACATTGTGCCTATGTATATCGGAGACAGATTGTCCAGAGTGCACTTGATTTTTGACAGAGGCGGCGCCCAAAAGGGTACTGTTTCGATCAGCGTCCGCATGAGCGGCGGAGAGTGTCTGGAAGCGTCCCTGTCTGTGGAAAAAGGAACGGTTTCGGGAATTTTAACAGGAAAGACACAAAATGAGGTAATGAAATTGCAAAGAATTGCCGATACCTTTAGAGAAGAGGCGAAAGAACACTGGACAGTGGGAGAGTTACAGATTGCTGCAACGCAGCCTCTTTCACAGGCAATCAGCACTGCGGGAGCAGACGATGCAAAGAAAGCGGACAATAGTGAGCTTTATCGGGCGGCAAAGACATTCCTGCACGCGGTAGAACAAGGAGAATAAGGTATGAGAATCAATTACAATGTATCTGCAATGCTTTCTAATAACGCGCTGGCAAACAATGACAGCCTGCTGGCACAGTCTCTGGAGAGATTGTCTTCCGGTCTGAAGATCAATCACGCGAAGGATAATCCCGCGGGACTGGCAATGGCAAAGAGAATGAATGCACAGATTGAAGGTTTGTCCGTTGCCAATGACAACGCCAGCAACGGTATCTCCGTGATTTCGGTTGCGGACGGAGCCATGACGGAAGTCAGCAGTATGCTGCAGCGTATGAATGAGCTGGCAGTGAAGGCTTCCAACGGTACCATGACAGGAGAAGATAACGCTGTGATCCAGTCTGAGATCGCGCAGTTGAAAGAAGAGATCACCCGAGTGTCCGAGACTACCGAGTTTAACGGACAAAAGCTGTTAAACGGCGAGTTTTCTTTAAAAGGCTATATCAAGGAGGACAGTGCCCTTGATATTAAAGTCAACTCTTACTCCACGGACGTCCCCGCCAAAGAATATACCATCGACAGCCTTATTGTAGGCGCAAAAGACGAGAATGGCAATTATGTCGTAAATGCAGGAGATATCACGCTGGGTGACGGGTTCCCGGACGGCGCTGTTGTCTCTGTGGAAAAGGACCTTTTGACCATCAAAGCGGACGGCGGTTTTGAGATTAAGCTGGATTTGTCCGGAGTGGACGCGCAGGCAGGCGGGACCTATGGGCCTTTTACCGTTGACGCTACGGGGATCGGCGCTATGCGGCTTCAGGTGGGCGCAAATGAAGGTCAGATTCTGGCGGTTGATATACCGGCTGTTACGCTACAGAATATGGGGATTTCCGATCTGAATGTGGATACGCAAAAGAACGCGGAAGCAGCCATTGAAAGCATCAAAGGCGCTATTCAGTTTGTCTCCGGCGTGCGCGGACGGTTGGGCGCTTATCAGAATCGTCTGGAGTCTACGATCAACAGCCTGGACATCACGTCTGAAAATATGACCAGTGCGTATTCCCGCCTGATGGATGTGGATATGGCGGAGGAAATGACCAATTATACCACATATCAGGTTTTGACGCAGGCCGGAACTTCCATGCTGGCGCAGGCTAACGAAAGGCCTTCGCAGGTGCTGCAGTTACTGCAGTAAAGCAGAATGGAAATGAATCTTATCGCGGGGAACGATCATGACTAATGAAGTGAAACAGCAGTTTACACTGCGCATCTCGCAGGCGAACCCTACGGAGATGGTGGTAATTTTATATGAAATGTTGTTGTGCTATCTGGAGGAGGGCAGGAATGCGCTGGGAAACGGTGATATTCTGGCGTTTAAAGAGGCAAACCGAAAGAGCAGAGGCTGCGTCAATGAATTGCTCCAGTCTTTGAATCTGAAGTATGAACCGGCCCCTGCCCTGCAACAGTTGTATCTGTTTAGTATCCGCCGTCTGGCGCTTGCGGAGGTAAAGCAGGATCCGGCGCTGCTGACGGAAATTGAGAAGGTGATTCGTCCCCTTTGCGATGCTTATGGAAAGATTGCAGATCAGAATCAGGCGGGACCGGTCATGAACAATTCACAGATGGTTTATGCCGGTTTGACCTATGGCAGGAATACTTTAACTGAAAACATGGCTGACCAAGGCACGAATCGAGGCATGTTTGCCTGATTCCTGCGGGAGCGAAAGGGTTTCCAGAGCTGCCAGATCAGTCAGATGCTTGTATCTTTTTTGGAGAGAATTGATCTCATAAATATAGCTATCAATCAGATCCGTTTCTAAAGCATTATCAAAACCCGCATAGGCGACAGCAAGCGCCTGTCGGGTTTTTTTGATGGAGTCCTGCAGATCCACGGGAGTGTAATCTTCCTCGCATGTACCGGATGTTCTCGTGCCTTGGCTGTAATACATTTTCATGGTTTCAAGCGTCCTTTCCATTAGGTTATTACAAGTATAAGCCTGTAACTAGAAAAATATACCAGAATAATTATTTAAAATTCTGCATACAGTTTAGCAAAAGAAAAGACGAGGCTTTTATGAAGAATTTTGGTTCCGGCACGCTTGTTATCATTTTTTCCTGCGCGTTGGTGCTTTTGGTAGGAGCGCTGAGGAAAAAGACGGAATGGATGCTGAATATTCTGATGCGGGGAATTCTTGGAACGATTGCGATCTATTTTATCAACGATGCGCTCCTTAGTATGGGAATCCCGATAGAAGTTGGTATCAATCCTGTTACTGTTTTGACATCCGGAATCCTTGGATTTCCTGGGGTTGCAGTGCTTTACGGGATAGGATTTTATAAAATATTGTAAGTTTTTCACAAAATTAATCTTTTTGTAAAATTGTACTTGCAAATGAAATTCCGGTTTATTATAATGCATTTTACAACGACTTGGATCAATAGCGGTAAAAGGAGATGAAAGATTGGCAGCTTTGTGTATTTTGCTGGCGGCTGCCTGCGGCTATGATTATAAGCGTAAAAGGATCCCTAATTATCTCATAGCTTTTATGGCGGTTGTTGGCGTTGGATGGCGGTTTGGGGAGAGCGGCATCCGAGGATCCCTTTCCTATTTGATGGAAGCGGCAGTCATTATGAGCCTGTTGTATCTGTTTTTTAAGATCGGCGCCATTGGTGCGGGGGACGTCAAATTGTTCGGTGTGTCAGCCGGTTATCTTCCCTGTTCTAAAATTTTAATGTTCTTATTTGTTTCTTTGCTGATTTCGGCAATAATCTCACTTTTGAAAATGTGGAAAGAAAAAAATCTGTTTGAACGACTGCGGTGTCTGGCATCGTATTTGTCAGATGTAAAAAAAGGCGGCGTATGGAAGCTTTATCCGGAGAGCGGAATGGAAAAACAGACTGCGGGGATCTGTCTGTCGGGCCCTGTTCTGCTGAGTCTGCTGCTGTACTTGGGAGGTGTATATTAGCTTTGAAAGAAACAGGAAGCGTATTGGCGCTGTGTGATACGGAGGAAGAGTATGCCCGCCTGATGGCGGAATTTCTGAAAAGCCATAAAGATCTGCCGTGGGAGCTTCATACTTATACGGATGTGGAAGAGTTGTTTCTTCGTGAGCAGCATCAGCCCGTGGCCATGTTGGTGGTAGCGGAGTCGGCTTACACGGAAGAGATGAAAAAATTGCAGCCGGACAGGCTGGTAGTGCTCAGTGAAAGCGGCATTCTGCGATGGAAGGAACTGCATTATGTGGATAAATACCAGCAGGCGGAGGAAGTGCTGAGAAATCTTCTGTCCGTATATATGGAGATTGCCAAATTCCAGTATCCGAGGTTAAAAAAAGGCGGCAGTACGGTATTTATCGGTAACTATTCCCCCGTCAGGCGAAGCATGCAGACATCTTTTGCGTTGACTATGAGTCAGCTGTTGGCGCAGGAGCATCGGACATTGTACCTGAACTTTGAGCATTATGCGGGAGTGGCGGAATTACTGCCTGACGTACAGACGCTGGATCTGGCGGATCTGCTTTATTTTGTGAACGCGGATAAAGATAAGTTTTCCCTGCGGCTTAAGTCCATGCTCCGTCAAAAGGGCAAACTGGACTATATCCCGCCTGTGAAAGCCGGACAGAACCTGTTGTCTGTCACAGCGGCCGAATGGCAAAATCTTCTGCAGAAAATAGAGGAAACCGGAGAGTATGAATATGTGATCCTGGACCTGTCAGAAAGCATGCAGGGGCTGTTTGATATCCTGCGGTTATGCAGTCACATTTACACTATGACGCGGGAGGATCGCGTTTCCCAGAGTAAGCTGCTTCAGTACGAGCAGATGCTGTCGCTGTATGAATATGAAGATCTGCTGGAGAAGACAAAGCGGTTAAACCTCTCCCATATCCGCAGATTGCCGGGGGAACTGGAACAGTATACCCGCGGCGAACTGGCGGATATGGTGAAGGAACTTTTGAAATCGTTGTAGGAGGTGAAAGATGGAATATGCAGAACTGAAAAAAATGCTTCGGCAAAAAGTGCGGGAGCGGATTGATTATGTGAAAGACTATTCTGACGAAGAGGTGGAGGAGACGATAGATGAAATCCTTTTAAACCAAAAGGAATTGTCCCTCTGTCCGGTAGAGCAGCGCAGACGCCTGAAAAAAGAATTGTTTGATTCTTTGCGGAGACTGGATATCCTGCAGATATTTGTGGAAGACAGTTCTGTGACGGAGATCATGATCAATGGAAAGGATCATATTTTTATCGAAAAAGAGGGAAGGCTGCGAAAGCTGGATATCAGTTTTGAATCTGTGGAGAAACTTCAGGATGTGATCCAACAGATCGTGGCGGGCTGCAACAGGGTGGTCAATGAAGCTTCGCCCATTGTGGACGCAAGGCTTCCCAACGGCTCCCGAGTCAACATTGTCATGAATCCCATCGCATTGAACGGTCCCATTGTTACCATTCGGAGATTTCCCGATCATCCCATTACTATGAACCGGCTGTTACAGATGGAATCCATCACATCGGAAGCGGCCGAATTTCTGGAACGTCTTGTCAGGGCTAAGTACAATATCTTTATCAGTGGAGGTACCGGAAGCGGTAAGACCACTTTCTTAAATGTCCTGTCTCATTATATCCCACCGGAAGAAAGAATCATCACAATAGAAGACAGCGCGGAACTGCAGCTGCAGGGTCTGCCTAATCTGGTCCGTCTGGAAACCAGAAACAGCAATGTGGAAGGGTGTCGTGAAATCACCATACGGGAACTGATCAAAACATCGTTGAGAATGAGGCCGGAGAGGATCATCGTGGGTGAGGTGAGGGGGCCTGAGGCTATCGATATGCTGCAATGTCTGAATACGGGACATGACGGCAGTATGTCCACAGGACATGCCAACAGCGGAAAAGATATGCTGGCACGATTGGAGAACATGGTGCTCATGGGAATGGATATTCCTCTTGCGGCGATCCGGCAGCAGATTGCCTCCGGCGTGGACATCATTGTGCACTTGGGACGGCTCAGGGACAAATCAAGGCGTGTTCTGGAAATCACGGAGATTGCAGGATATGAAAATGGCGACATCAGACTGAATCCCCTGTTTATTTTTGAGGAAGCAGGGGAGGATGCTCAGGGAAATATATTAGGAAAATTGCAGAAAAAAGGAGATTTGCTTCATGAAAACAAGCTTAAAACAGCGGGATTATAGAAAATATGAATGGAAGACTGGGGAATGGATTGCGGCAGTGACGCTCTGTATCGGTATTACCATATTTTTAGCGATTTTCTTTTACCGAAGCGTGATAGCCGCCATTCCGCTCTCCGTGGTGGGCGTACTTTGTTTCCGCCTGATAAGACAAAAAAAGGCAGAGAAGACGAAGAGAGATCTGACGATTCAATTCAGGGAATGTATTCTGACCGTATCCGCCTCCCTGCGGGCGGGCTATGCGGTGGAAAACGCTTTTCGGGACTGCAGACAGGATATGACGCTTTTGTATGGGGAAGAAGCGTTGATCTGTCAGGAACTGGATTACATCAGAAGGGGACTCGATATCAATATAACCTTGGAAGAACTGTTGATGGAGCTGGCTCAGCGAAGCGATTGTACGGAGATCAGGGAATTTGCTCAGATATTCGTATTGGCAAAAAGAAATGGAGGAAACATGACGGAGATCATCAAAAGCTCCGCCGCCGTAATCGGTCAAAAGATAGATCTTCAGCAGGAGATCGCCATCCTGCTTAGCGGAAAGCAGATGGAGCAAAATATCATGAAGCTTATGCCTTTCGGGATCCTTTTGTATATCAGTCTCACCAACCGGGGTTATTTTGATGTGCTCTATCATAACTGGCAGGGGGCGCTTTTTATGACGGGCTGCCTTGGAATCTATCTGCTGGCCTATATTCTGGGGGAGAAGATCATGAGAAGGATCGGTTTGGAAATGGCTTAGGGAGGGGGAGAATGATGTATTATATTGGCGGAACAGTCATGGTGATTTATCTGCTGCTGGGAGTTTTGTCCCGAAAGGAGAATGTGGATGGAAAGACGGGAAAGTTATTTGCGCCTTTTTACAAAATGGCTGCCTGGATCTACAAAAGAGCATGTATCCATAAACTTCCGCTCTTTTCTTCCGGTCAGGTGGAGAGAGATCTGCGCAGCCTTTATCCGGAGGAAGGGAAAGAACAGCTGAAAACAGATTACTATATCAGAAAGATCAGTCTGTCGCTGGGAATCCTTTTTGTGGGCACGCTGTTTGGAGCCCTTGTGAAATATAACTCTCAAAGCAATGTAATACTGGACGAGGATGGCAGGATTACCAGAGGCAGGTATAAGGAAGGCAAGAAGGAGGTGATGCTGAAAAATGAAAATGAGGGGAGGGAGAGCCGCTTTTTGATAGAAGTGTTTCCGCTGCAGCTTTCTGAATCACAGATCAATGTACTGTTTGATGAATTCCTTTCATCGCTTCCGGAGTATATCTTGGGTGAAAATCCTTCTTTTGATCAAATTTCCTCTGACCTTACATTGGAAGAAAGTTATGGGGATTTCCCTTTCCTGACGGAATGGGAGAGTAGTGATCCCAGCATTGTGGGCAACACGGGCAGAGTATATCCAAGGGAGGGACCGGTGTCGGTTGAACTGACGGTTAAGATGACTTATGACAAGATTGTCAGAGAGGAAAAACTGGAGCTTTGTGTGGTGCCCGAGGTACAATCTCCGGAGGAACAGGAGCGTGCAGAACTGGAGGAATTGCTCTTGCAGTCAGAGTATAAAAGCAGGGATGAGGAAGTCTGGACTCTTCCGAGAGAATGGCAGGGCGAAACGGTGAACTGGCGGCAGGAAGTGGAAGATCACAGCCTTTTACTCTGGCTGACGGTGATTGTGACAACTGTGTCGGTATATGTGATGTCAGATCAGGATCTGCATAAACAGCTGCAGCGGCGTAAAAAGATGATGCAGAAAGATTATCCTGATATCGTACATAAACTGGTGCTTTATGTAGGGGCGGGGCTGACTACCCGCGGAGCTTTCCAAAAGATAGCCGGAGATTATGAGAAAAGGAGAAAAAAGGAGCCAAGGCCTGCCTATGAGGAAATACTTTATGCCTGCAGGGAGCTGCACTCGGGGGTATCTGAGGGGGTGGTGTACGAGCATTTTGGAAAGCGGACAGGGCTGCAGGAGTACATCCGGTTAGGCACTTTGCTGACTCAGAATCTGAAAAAGGGCAACAGCGCCCTGCTGCAGCGGCTGCGGGAGGAAGCGGACAGGGCGGGGGAGGAGAGACTGCAAAATTGTAAGCGATTGGGAGAGGAGGCGGGAACAAAACTGCTGGTACCTATGGTCTTAATGCTGGTGGTTGTCATGATCATTATAATGATACCGGCATTTTCCTCCATGTAGCAGGGAGGGAAGATTTAAATTTAATTTGTAAGATGCCAAATAAAGGAAGGAGAATCGTATGGATAAGAAATTAAAAGATCTGCATGATCTGGTCAGAGAAGAGGACGGTATGGGAACGGTGGAGATCATTCTGATTATCGTGGTACTGGTAGGATTGGTCATTCTGTTTAAAGACCGCATCACAAGTCTGGTGAACAGTATATTTGAAAAGATCACTAAGGAGACAAACAAAATTTGAGGAGAGAGGAGAACGCATATCTCACAATTTACCTGACACTCTGTATGACGCTGGTTTTATCTCTTTGCCTGACTTTGATCGAAGGCGCGCGCAGAAATGGAGCCAGACTGGAAGCGGAGATTGCCATGGAGAACGGTCTGCAAAGCATTCTGGCGGAGTATCACAGAGAATTGTTTTATCAGTACAATATTTTTGCAATCGATTCCTCATATGGTTCGGAACTGGCGGCAAAAGCAAACACGGAAAGACATTTAAAACAATATCTGGACAAAAATCTGGATCTGAATGACGTGTTTTCTGGTTCTTTCCTCTATCGGGATTTTTTCGGATTATCATCCGGAGACGTAAAATTGACAAAAGTGTCATATTTGACGGATGGAGGAGGATCGGTATTCAGACACTGCGCCGCGGATGCGGTAAAGGATGATTTGGGACTGAATCTTTTGTCCGAGCTTCAGGAATGGATGCGAAAGATCGAAGTCAACGGTCTGGAAGAGCGAAAGGTGGAGGAAGAAAAAAGCGCTCTGGACAGCGAGATTCAGGAGTACGATGGCATGGAAATTGACACAGGGGATGAGGAACCTTATATTTTGCGAGTGATAAATCCCACCGACCGGATCGAAACGCAGAGAAATAAGGGAATTTTAAAACTGGTTTTGAAGGATGACGCCGCGTTGTCCGCAAACGCCATACGGCCGGAAGGGCTGATCATGGACCGTCTCAGAAACGGGCAGATCAATAGCGGCAACATTCCGGTACAACAGCTATCGGAGGAGGAACAACTGCTGGAGAGGTTTTTCTTTCAAGAGTATCTGCTCCGTTATATGGGGCATTATGGTCAGGAAAATGATGAGGATGCGCTTCGCTATCAGATTGAGTATCTTGTGACGGAAGGAAATGAAGATGCGGAAAATCTCCGCACAGTATTAAAAAGGATCTGCGCTATCCGGGAGGCGGCTAATACACTGTATCTGTTTTCGGATGGAGAAAAGCGTGGGGAAGCGGAGTTGGTGTCAACATTGGTGTGTAATCTGGCGTTAGTGCCGGAGCTTGCCCCTGTGTTGGAAGCGGCCATCCTCATAGGGTGGGCATATGCGGAAAGCATTTACGATATCAGGACGTTGCTGTCCGGCGGCAGAGTGCCATTGATAAAAAGTGCAGAATCCTGGCATTATGGCTTAGACAGTGCGCTTTCCGGAGAATTGGGGGAGGAAGAAACCGGAGGCAGCGGCCTCTCTTATGAGGATTATCTGAGAATCTTCATGATGTGCACAGATCTTGACACGCTCACTGCACGGGCGATGAACATGGTGGAGGCGGATATCCAGCTCACGGCTGGAAATAAAGCTTTTCGCCTTGATGGCTGTTTCGTTGATCTGGAGTCGGCCGTGCAAGTCAATAGCAGCTATGGATATGATTTTGAAATCGTCAGGAAAAAGACCTATGTCCCATGATGAAAATCGGACGGGCAGAGTATATGGCGGGAAAGGAAGGCGGTCAGCGATGTCCCCTCTATGGAGAAAAAGAAATAGTAACTCGTTAATTCATCTGCAAAATCCTTCTCCGACAAAACAGGACAGAATAAAAAGTTTCGCCCATAACTTTACAAGACAGTCACAACGCTCCATAGAAGGGACATCGCTGCCCGCCTTCTTTTTAAAAAAAATGGAAGCGGGGATGACAGTAGAAGCATCTTTGGTCCTTCCGATTTTTTTGCTGTTTTTTCTCAATTTAAGCTGCGCCATAGAGATGATACGGCTGCATGGAAATCTGCAGATGGCGCTTTGGGAGACAGGGCATCAATTAGCGGTATACGGTCATGTGTTGGGGAAGGAGGAGTCGCTGCGCCTGCCGGAAGCAAAGGAGGGGGATCAATGGTGGAAGGCATTGGCGGGCATTGCTTTTTCTGGTACATATATCAAAAATCAACTGACGGATTATGCGGGTCAGGAGTATCTGGACAGTTCGCCTATGACGGATGGGGCGCGGGGAATGGAGTTTTGGGAAAGTGATATTTTGGGACAGAAAGATATAATAGATATCACGGTGACCTACAAGGTATCTCCCTACAGCGGCCTGTCAGGATTTGTTCCTTTTCGCATGGCGAATCGATATTATGTTCATATATGGAACGGTTATGACATTACCGAAGGCAGAGGGGAAGATGGTGAAGAGCTGACAACGGTATATGTGACGGAAAACGGAACAGTTTATCACAGGAACAGAAACTGTACGCACCTGCAGCTTTCCGTACAGGAGATTGCGGCGGGAACGGCAGGAAACTACAGGAACGAAAGCGGCGGAAATTACGCGGAGTGCGAGAAATGCAGGGGAGAGGACCATACAGGAGTATGGTACATTGCCCGCGAGGGAGACCGATATCACTATAGCAGAAACTGTTCCGGTTTGCGGCGGACAGTATATGCCATATTGTTGAAAGACGCCGCGGATTACCGTCCATGCAGCCGGTGCAGCGGGGGTTGATGTCAGAGCGTTTGTCGATGGAAATGGTAACGGGATGAGGGCAGTTACAAGGTATGAAGCAAGGGCTGTAAAACGGGCAGTACAAACAGAAAATTATGATATCGAAGGAAGCAGATAAGCAGAAAGGAACAGATAAGCAGGAAGGAACAGATAAGCTGGAAGAAACAAATAAGCAGAAAGGAACAGATAAGCTGGAAGGAACAGATAAGCTGGAAGGAACAAATAAGCAGAAAGGAACAGATAAGCAGGAAAGAACAGATAAGCAGAAAGGAACAAATCAGCAGGAAAAAAGATGATGGAAACAATTTTGATACTATTATGGCTGGCAGTCCTGAGCAGTCAGGATATCCGGTACAGATGTGTGTCTGTCCGGATGCTTTTAGGGAGCGGTATATTAGCTGTTTTGACAGCGGCTTACCACCTTATTACAGGGGAAAGGTCCGCCGCAAGTCTGTGTTTCGGCGCGATGATCGGCGTTGCGTTTCTGCTGTTGGCATCGGCGACAAAAATGGCTGGCTGGGCAGATGGCATTGTGATAGCGCTTCTGGGCAGCGTTGTGGGGTTTCGCCAATGTCTTATGACGGTGTTTTTCAGTCTGCTTTTAATGTCAGTGGCTGCATTGATATTATTGGTTTTTCATAAAGCGGAGAGAGGAACGAAATTACCCTATATACCTTTTTTGACGGTAGGATGTTTGTTGTATAGAATCATAGGAGGTTAAAAGTGAAAAATGTAAAACAGATAAACGCATATTTTGTCGTTGAAGCGGCTCTGATATTACCTGCTGTCATTTCGGCGCTGCTTTTGACGGTAAGCCTGTTTGTCTTTCAGTACGACAGATGCCTGTTGGAGCAGGATATGGCAATGCAGGCGGTGAAAGGGGCAGCCGCCAAAGCACAGGCATCAGGAGGAACAACAGATAAGGGCTTATCAGGCGCAGAATCGGCGAAAATGCAGTCAGAGGAAGAACTGGAAGAAAAGATGCGGCTGCAGACAGCACAGTTGTATCGGAATAAATATGTGGCATGGGACCTGGTCCTGTTGGAATTAAAACTTAAAAAAGGAGTCATAGAAGCTTCGGGGGAAGGAGAATTCCGATTTCCTTTGCCTGGGTGGAATCTGTGGAATCATGAGAATACCTGGAACGCAAAGGCTGAATATAAAGCTCATCGGATTGCTCCGGTAGACTTTATCAGGAATTGCCGCAAGGTTAAAGTCCAGCTAAGAAATGTCAATAGGTAAAATGAAAAATGTATAAAAAGTTTATTTCAAGCGGCTGATGTAAAAAG
>CANREV010000032.1 GCA_947629645.1 uncultured Acetatifactor sp.
ATAACATTTTAAACCTATATAGATTTCCGAGTTTGTCGGCCAACTTTTTACGGATAATCCCAAATTATCCTTTATTCACCTCCATCAAATTCCGTGGATGTTTATGAACTAAAATGTCTTTTTGCTTTGCATTTGATACATGAGTATAAATCTCTGTCGTACTGATGGAACTATGGCCGAGCATTCTTTGTATATACCGGATATCAACATCTTGTTCCAATAAAAGTGTTGCGAAAGAATGTCTAAACATATGAGGTGTAATGTGCTGGGATATGCCGGCGAGTTCAGTATAGTGATTGATCATAAAGCGTACGGACTGGTCTGACATCTTTTTGTGTAACCTGTTGACGAAAAAATATCCACAAGACGCTATTTCACTTTTATAAGTTTCCTTATATACACTCAACGCATTGATTACGTCCTGATTACCTAATTGCAAGATCCTTTCTTTTGCGCCCTTTCCATAGATCAGGATACTGTTATTTTCGAGATCTATATCTGATGGCCTTAATGAACATAATTCAGATATACGCATCCCGGTGGCAAATAATAGTTCTATGACAGCAATATCCCTAATGCAGCAACGGCGCTGATATTCAGATATGGTCTGTTCTTTATGAGCATACAATGTTGATAATAATGTCTGGATGGAATGAAAAGGAATGGTTTTAGGGAGAAGCTTGGGCTCCCGAAATCGAATGTCTATTTTCGAAAAAGGGTTTTCACTTAATTGTTCTTTGTATTCCAGAAAGTGAAAAAAGGCTTTTAAACTGGCAATTTTGCGTTTTACAGTTTTAGCTTTATATTTTTTGTGGAGATCCGTAATGAAGTTATCCACTATATCTTTGGATGTATAGTCTGTGATTCCTGAGCAAAAAACCTCATATTGTTTTAAATCAGTGTGGTATGCTTTTAGGGTTTTCCGGTCTAAGCGTTTACGATATTCGCAATGTTCAAGATATTTAGTAATGCAGCTATTTAAGGTATCCATAGATCCGTTCTCCTTTGTTTTCTTTCTATTATGGATTTTTATGCCAATATTGTCTAACCTCTTAAAAGTTTGTGCGGAAACTCAAAAATCAGTTCTGAAAAGTAAAATTGTTTCGCGCTAAATTCCCTAATCGACTGTGGAAAAAGGTATAGTAAAAATATTTTTTGAAGAGAGGCACAAATGGGAAGAAAACAGGATCGTAAAGCGGCAGAAAGAGAAACAAACGCTGATGCAGAGCTATGCAAGGTACAAAGAAAATATGTGCCGGAATTGTTCGATCTTTTTAAGGCAACTGCAGATTCACGCATCCCAGGCTATATTATCTGCACAAATCGGATGATGCCTGGACAAATGTTTTCAAAGGGATTGCAGGAGTTATCAGTATGCAGGGATTTTTATGTATCAACTGCGCATTCATAATAGAAACAGCCTGAAATGGAAAATCATAAATAAAGAGTTAAAAAAATGCGCTAATATTATCGGCTCTGGTGGAGATTTTCTGCCGGTGCTGATTGGAGTATGGAAAAACAGAGTTTTTATGTTATACTATGTATGGTGGACTTTATATAGTTAGCGGTATATGTAATACAGTTTGAAATGGAATTGGATTTCGTAGAAGATCAGCAAAACTTGAAAACGGAAGCAAGTTTGCAATAGCCGGATCAGATGAAGAGGTGAAAGAATAATGCGTGATTCAGCAGTAGAAATGGCAAAAAGGCTGTTGGTGGACAGTATTTGGAAGAGTGCTAATCTTGAAGGGTTAGGAACAACTTTTCCAAAGACAGAAGCAATATTAGCCAATGCGACAACTACAACAAAGACGGAAGAAGTTTTGTTTATTATCAATATGAAAAGGGCGTGGCAATTCTTACTGGATAATCTCGATTATAACAATAACCTTATGCTGCTCAGGGAATATAACAAGATTGTCGGCGAACTGTTATTCAATTATGCGGGTGAAATCAGAACGATACCGGTGCAGACAGGCGGTACGTCATGGGAACCGGAAATGCCGCATACAAGCATCATAATAGATATGCTAGAGAGCATTGACCAGATAGAAGACATTGAGTTAAAGGCTTTGAAATTTTTCTGCTATGTTGCGAGAACACAGATGTTTATGGACGGAAACAAGCGTGTGGCGCAGCTTATTGCAAATAAAGTATTGATTCAGAATAATATAGGCATATTTCAGATTCCGATTGATAAACTGGAAGAATTTAAAACTTTATTGTTAGCGTTTTATGAAAATGGGAATGACAAAGAGATAATTGATTTTATGCAGTCGTGGTGTATTAAAAGAATCTGCATCAGTGAAGACTGATTATGATTACAAGATATGTCTTTCGCCAGGTATCATGAATGGTTTGCTGTTTTGACCTATAAAGAAAAAATAAAAATTGATTGAATACAGATATAAATTGTGTTAAAATAAAGAGAATATTTAATAGTTCTTTCCTGATTTTACACAGGAAGAAGGCAGTGATGGGTAAATCGTTGAACGGGAAAGAATTAGGCAAAAACATATGTCAACGCAAAGACGGTACTTATAGGACAAGATGCAGCAAAACCGATTGCTGCTGATTTATAAGGAAGAGAAAAAGAACGCAGATTGGTGAGACTCAAAAGTTTCCAAAGTATGCCGAGAGAACTTCTTATTATAATCTCTATGTGTTGGCGCTTGAAACCGGTATGAGAATTTACATTTTTGAGATGCATGATACCAAAACAAATAATAGTAAGCGTAAAATCCCGTTGGCTGAAAAGGTGATTATTGCTTTAAGAAAGCAGAAAATCCAAAAGCAAGAGAGAGTTTTCGGAGGGAAAATCGCACCGGAAGGATATGAAATTTAGTATTTGTTACGACAGACAATAAACCCACACAAGATTTTATAATACAAGAGTGTATAGGTTCGGCGATCAAGAGAATTCAAAAGGACAATGCGGGGGTTGAAAAGTTTACACCTCACACAATGAGACATACCTTTGCGACAAGAGCGTTAGAAAAGTACAATACATACCGCCATGTTACAGAAGATACATTGGCAGAGGAAATGAAAACGATGGAGCGAAAATGTGTCTGAGAAGTAAAAGGTGTATCATTGGTGTAAACGGCATTTTTAAAGGATAGGAAAGCTTGAATATGGCTTATAATAAGGAGAAATTGGTATAATGGAGCAGTATAAACAGGAATTTATCGAGTTCATGGTGGACAGTCAGGTGTTGAAATTCGGCGAGTTTACCCTGAAAAGCGGTCGGAAGTCCCCTTTTTTCATGAATGCGGGGGCCTATGTCACCGGTGCGCAGCTTCGCAGGCTTGGCCAGTATTACGCCAAGGCCATCCACGACAATTTCGGCGATGAATTTGACGTGCTGTTCGGGCCTGCTTATAAGGGGATTCCCCTAAGCGTGGCCACTACTATCGCGTACAGCGAACTGTACGGCAAAGAGATCCGTTACTGTTCTAACCGCAAGGAGATCAAGGATCACGGCGATGTGGGGATTCTTCTTGGCAGCAGCCTCAAGGACGGTGACAGAGTGGTGATTATTGAGGATGTGACTACCTCCGGCAAATCCATTGAAGAAACGTTCCCCATCATACAGGCGCAGGGAAATGTGGAAGTCAGGGGATTGATGGTTTCTTTGAACCGCATGGAGAAAGGCCTGGGCGGCAAGATGAGCGCTCTGGCTGAGATCAGGGAGAAATACGGATTTGACACTCATGCCATTGTGACGATGAGGGAGGTCATTGAGCACTTGTATAACAGACCTTACAAGGGACAGATTTATATAGATGACACATTAAAGGCGGCGATAGAGGAATACTATGAGACATATGGTGCATGATGAGAGAGATATCCTGTTGACAGGAGAAAAACATGAAGGGAGCAAGACAATGCAGGAAAAGGTATACAAAGTAATGAAAGGTGCGGGCGCAACCAATATTGCGCTGGGCGTGATCAGCCTGACGGTGGGGATTGTGTCCGGTATCCTGATGATCGTTACAGGAGCGAGATTGATTGCCGGCAAATCAAAGATCTTATTTTAAGATGAGGAGCGGGAGCGGGCATTTCCTGAGGGGTCGAAGGATCTTTTTGGGAAGTGCCTTTTAGAGTTTTATGAGAAAAAATTATATCTTTACCAACAAAAAGCATTCCAATCGTGCCATCATGGCAACGATACTCGGCGTCATCAGCCTTGCCTCGCTGGGGATCACGGTATTTATGGCATGTAAAAACGGCGGGGAGGTTCCTGTGGGGTACGGTTTCACGGGACTTCTTGCCACGGTATTTTCTATGGTAGGATTGGGGCTGGGTATTGTGACTTTTCAGGACAAAAGTTATTATCGTGTGTTTCCCGTTCTGGGAATGGGGTTGAATCTTGCGGCTTTGGGCGGGATCAGCCTGATCTTATATGCAGGAGCGAATTTATAATGTGTGAAATATGTGACAGTGCATGGTATCAGGAACGATATGAGCTGGTGTCAGGCAGAATCAGGGAAATTAGGAGTGAGACCTTCGGCGTACCCGCGCTGGAGGCTTATTTTGCGGTTGTAGCGGAGTTTATCCTGCTGGTGGATGAGAACAAAACTTTTCTGGAACAAGGGGGAGGCGCCTTTTCCGTTTCTTTAGAAGAGCTTCAGGAAAGAAATCGTTTGCTGTATCGGGATATCCTGCCGGAACATTATGAGAAAAGTTATGCAAATCCCGCTTTTGCAGTAGAACAATTGGGGGAAGAACTGGGTGCGGAACTTTCTTTTCTGTATACGGAGCTTCGCAGTATGATCGGCTTTTGCTATGAGGGCAGGCTGGAGGAACTGGTAATCCGCATGGAATTGTTTGCTGAGATTTACGGAGCGGTGGCCGGTGCATGGCAGGAAGAGAAAAAGCTTCCGGACAGGGAAACCATTCGTCAGATCCTTTACTGGTTCGTCAGCGATTACGCCCACATGTCTGCTGAGAGGAGGATACGGGATCAGGTATGTCCTGAGGATTGTTTCGCGGTAAAGAACATCTGCAACAGCGATCTGGAGGATCTGCGTTACCTTTACGCTTACGGGGAGTATGTCAGTGAGAATGAACTGGAGACGGCAAGGTTTTTGAACAGTCTGCCGCAGGAGACGATCGATACGATGGCGGATACTTACACGGAAGGGTATCGAATCGGCTTTGAGGTGACTGGAAAGGATCTTTCAAAAAAGAAGTCTGTCGCTCTGTGTTACAGGCTGGGTTTTGAGCGGATGATAAAAAAAGCTGTAGAAAATTTTGCCGGAATGGGCCTTAGGCCCGTGATCTTCCGGGCGGCTTACAGTGCGCTGGATCTTCCGTCTCTCACAAAAAACGGCTTTTATGGCGCTGAGCCCAACAGGCAGTATGAATATGACCATAAGGACGATAAGGCGCTGTTTTTGGATAAATGCTATGTAAACCGCCGGCTGGAGGTGACCCGCGCCGCTTACGAAAAATATAAAGATGATGCGAGGGCTTACGGAGGTCCTGCGGTAGTGGAGACTTTCGGCGAAAAGTTATTTGAGCCGATTGCCAGAAAAGAGGCTTTCAGGCTGAGCGAAGAGCAGAACAGGTTGTGGGTTGCGTACCGCGCACAGGCAGGGGAGATCCAGAGGCAGTATATTTTGGAGGAGGAGAGAAGCTTTACTATTATCGCTTTTCCCGTTCCGGAGATCGGACCTGTGTTTCGGGAACTGTTCGCGGAAACGATCCGGATCAACACGTTGGACTATATGGTTTACAGAAAGGTGCAGCAGATAATCATTGACGTGCTGGATACTGCAGATTACTGCGAAGTCAAAGGAGCAGGCGATAATCGGACCAATCTTCGCGTCAATCTGTATAAACTGAAGGATCCCGGCAGGGAGACGATTTTTGAGAATTGTGTGGCGGATGTGAACATTCCCGTTGGAGAAGTGTTTACCTCCCCTGTATTAAAGGGGACAAACGGGCTGCTTCATGTCAGCCGGGTCTATTTAAATGGTTTGAAGTACCGCAATCTGACCATTACTTTTGAAGATGGCATGATCCGTGACTATACCTGTGATAATTTTGCAACGGAGGAGGAAAACCGCGCTTTTATCAGTGAAAATATTTTGTTCCGCCATCCCACGCTTCCCATGGGAGAATTTGCCATCGGCACCAACACTACCGCTTATGTGGCTGCCAGGCGGCTGGGAGTGGAAGACAAGCTTCCGATTCTGATCGCAGAGAAAATGGGCCCCCATTTTGCTGTCGGAGATACCTGTTATTCCCATGCCGAAGAGATTGCGGCTTACAATCCGGATGGAAAGGAGATTGTGGCGAAAGACAACGAAGTATCGTTAAAAAGAGAGAAAAATCCTGCGGAGGCCTATTTCAATTGTCATACGGATATTACCATTCCTTACGATGAACTGGAGGAAGTGGCGGCGGTGAGAGCGGATGGAATGCGGATTCCCATAATTAGGCAGGGCAGATTTGTACTTGCGGGGTGCGAGGTGTTGAACGAAGCGTTTAAAGAAACAGTTGCACACCGCGGTTAATTATAGTACATTAGAACTAGTGATTTTTATAAGGAGGTCAATATGGCTAGTGTAGGTATTGTAATGGGCAGTGATTCCGATATGCCCGTCATGGCAAAAGCGGCGGATATTTTAGAGGAGCTGGGTATTTCTTATGAAATGACCATTATCAGCGCACACAGGGAGCCCGACCTTTTCTTTGAATACGCCAAAAGCGCGGAAGCGAAGGGTTTTAAGGTCATTATTGCGGGGGCGGGAATGGCGGCTCATCTGCCGGGAATGTGTGCCGCAATTTTTCCGATGCCGGTGATAGGGATTCCCATGCACACCTCATCCCTGGGCGGGCGTGATTCCCTGTATTCCATTGTG
The DNA here is from genome assembly GCA_947629645.1 of uncultured Acetatifactor sp. Taxonomy (GTDB): domain Bacteria; phylum Bacillota; class Clostridia; order Lachnospirales; family Lachnospiraceae; genus Acetatifactor. The sequence continues at coordinate 6,873 of CANREV010000032.1, forward strand.
CAGATGCCCTCCGGTATACCGGTGGCAACGGTAGCCATCAACGGCGGGGCGAACGCGGGATTACTGGCGGCCAGAATATTGGCTGTTTCCGATGATGCGCTGCTGGAAAGACTGAAAGCATACAGCGCAAAAATGAAAGATCAGGTAGCAAAAAAGGACGCAAGTCTGAAAGAGCAGGGGTATAAAGCATATCTTGACGGTATGAAAAAATAAGGAAAGGTATCTGGGCGGAGGAGAACAATGGATTACAAAAAAGCTGGAGTGGATATTGAAGCAGGGTACAGGTCGGTCGAATTGATGAAAAAATATGTGAAGGAGACTATGCGCCCCGAGGTGATCGGCGGCCTGGGAGGATTTTCAGGCGCTTTTTCCATGGAGGCTGTAAAGAACATGGAGAAGCCTGTGCTGCTGTCCGGCACCGATGGCGTGGGAACCAAGATCAAGCTGGCCTTTTTGCTGGATAAACATGATACTGTGGGAATCGACTGTGTGGCGATGTGTGTCAACGATGTGGCGTGCGCGGGCGGAGAACCATTGTTTTTCCTGGATTACATAGCCTGCGGTAAAAATTATCCTGAAAAGATCGCTTCCATTGTAAAAGGCGTGGCGGAGGGATGTAAGCAGGCGGGAGCATCGCTGATCGGCGGTGAGACGGCGGAGCATCCGGGTCTGATGCCGGAGGATGAGTACGATCTGGCAGGTTTTACTGTAGGGATTGTGGACGAAAAGGACCTGATTACCGGAGAAAATATCAAGGCGGGAGATACGTTGATCGGGCTGGCTTCCTCAGGGGTTCATTCCAATGGATTTTCGCTTGTGCGCAGGGTATTTGAGATGACCAGGGCGAGTCTGGATACCTATTATGAGGAATTGGGCGCTACTTTGGGAGAGGTTCTTTTGACGCCTACGAAGATTTATGTGAAAGCGCTTAAGTCTGTGAAGGAAGCGGGAGTGACGGTCAAGGGATGCAGCCATATCACAGGCGGCGGTTTCTATGAAAACATTCCCAGAATGCTCCCTGAGGGCATTGTGGCAAAAGTAGAGAAGAACAGTTATGAAGTGCCTGCTATTTTTAAACTGTTGCAAAAGAAGGGTGATATTGCGGAGGAAATGATGTATAATACCTATAACATGGGTCTGGGGATGGTGCTTGCGGTGGGTCCCGCGGATGCTGACAAGACGCTGGAAGCCCTTCGGTCGGCTGGAGAGCAGGCATACATTGTAGGCCGGTGCGAGGCCGGAGAGAAGGGTGTGGTCTTATGTTGAGAATAGTAGTGTGCGTGTCCGGAGGCGGTACGAATCTGCAGGCGATTCTGGATGGGATAGACTGCGGCAGGATCACCAACACTCAGATCATTGCGGTCATCAGCAATAATGCGGGCGCAAAGGCATTAAGCAGAGCTGAGGGTCACGGCATACCAGGGATATTGATGAGCCCCAAAGAGTATGAGGACAGGGAGGCTTTCAACCGGGCTTTTACCGGGAAAATGTGTGAGCTGGATCCCGATCTGATTGTGCTTGCCGGATTCCTGGTAAAAATTCCCCGGCAGATGGTAGAAAGATTCGCAAACCGCATCATCAACATCCATCCGGCGCTCATTCCTTCTTTTTGCGGAGTGGGGTATTATGGTTTGAAAGTTCATGAGAAAGCGTTGGAGCGAGGCGTTAAGCTGACGGGAGCCACCGTTCACTTTGTCAACGAGGGAATGGATGAAGGCCCCATTATCGCCCAGAAGGCGGTGGCTGTGGAAGAGGACGACACACCGCAGCAGCTGCAGAGGCGTGTGATGGAGCAGGCTGAGTGGATTCTTCTGCCCCAGGCCATTGATGACATTGCCAACGGGCGGATCCGCGTAGTGGACGGAAAGGTGAAAAAAAGCATATAATGTAGAAGCACATTGTGCGGAAGTACGTCATGAAAAAGTACATTATGCAGGAAGCACGGTGAGAATGCGTTATCGCAGAGAGGTGAGAACATGAAGGTTTTGATCGTAGGCGGAGGCGGAAGAGAGCATGCCATCGCTGTGAGCATGAAGAAGAGCAGCAGAGTGGACCAGCTTTATTGTGTGCCAGGAAACGCCGGTATCGCGCAGATTGCGGAGTGTGAGCCGTCAATCGGTGTGATGGAATTTGACAAGGTGGTGGCCTATGCCAAAGAAAAGGCGGTAGATCTGGTGTTTGTGGCTCCGGATGACCCTCTGGTGGGAGGGCTGGCAGATCTGCTGGAAGCAGAAGGGTTCCGCACTTTCGGCCCCAGAAAGAACGCGGCTATTTTGGAAGGCAGCAAGGCTTTTTCCAAGGAACTGATGAAAAAATATCATATTCCTACCGCCGCATACGAGGTGTTTGATGATCCTGAGAAAGCGCTTGCTTATCTGGAGACGGCAAAAATGCCCATTGTGTTGAAAGCGGACGGCCTTGCTCTGGGGAAGGGCGTTCTGATCTGCAACACGCTGGAGGAAGCGAAAGCGGGCGTGAAAGAGATCATGCAGGATAAGCATTTCGGAAGCGCGGGAAACCGTATGGTCATTGAAGAGTTCATGACCGGTCGGGAAGTGTCGGTCTTGTCCTTTGTAGACGGAAAGACGATCAAAACCATGACTTCCGCCCAGGACCATAAGCGTGCAAAAGACGGTGATCAGGGCTTGAACACCGGAGGCATGGGAACCTTTTCCCCCAGTCCTTTTTATACGCCGGAGGTGGACCGGTTCTGCAGGGAACACATTTATCAGGCTACTGTTGATGCCATGGCGGCGGAAGGCAGGGAGTTTAAAGGCGTGATCTTCTTTGGCCTGATGCTGACGCCCGATGGCCCCAAAGTGTTGGAATACAACGCGCGGTTCGGGGATCCGGAGGCGCAGGTCGTGCTCTGCAGGATGAAGAATGATATTATGGATGTGATCGATGCCTGCATTGACGGCACTTTAGACCAGATCGATCTGCAGTTTGAAGACAACGCCGCTGTGTGCGTGGTGCTGGCTTCCGATGGTTATCCGGTATCTTATGAAAAAGGATTTGAGATCCGAGGGCTGGAAAAATTCGATGGGAAAGACGATTATTATTGTTTCCACGCGGGCAGCAGGCTCGATGGCGATGGGAAGATCGTCACAAGCGGAGGACGGGTGCTGGGCGTGACCGCCAAAGGCGCCACCCTGAAAGAGGCCCGTTCCAAGGCGTATGAGGCGGCGGAGTGGGTTTCCTTCGACAATAAATATATGCGTCATGATATCGGGAAAGCGATCGATGAGGCGTAACAGGAAAAACCAGTAAAAATAAGCGAGAAAACAGAGTAAAAAGCAGGAGGAATTGTTATGGACGCGTTAAAGATGATGGATATGATGGAGCAGTATCACATTCCACGGGTTTGCACCAAATGCGGCGGAGTGATGATTTTTAAGGGCGTGGGCGAGTACCGCTGCGAGGACTGCAGGGCAGTGGATTACGATGACTACGGGAAGGCCAGATTATATATTGAGAAGCATCCCGGCGCTACGGCGGCGTTGATCGAGCGCGATACAGGCGTTACACAGAAGATGATACGGCGTATGCTCAAGGATGGCAGACTGGAGATCAAAGAGGATTCCAGAGCGTTTTTGCGCTGCGAGGTCTGCGATAAACCGATCCGGTCCGGACAGTTTTGTCCCGAGTGCGAGAAAAAAATGCATCAGCAGATAGAGGCCAAGGAAAGAGATCGGCATAACAAGGCGCTCGGCATGGGCGTTGGCATGGGTTCGACAGGCGATGAAGGACACCGCCGCTTTATCGGAAAAGATATGTTTTAAAAAGAGAGAGGAATACTTATGAGAAAAACAAGAGATATACAATGGAAACCGCTGTTTTTAACAAGCGCGGCAATGATGATCACGGTATTGATGATCGCATTGCTTGCAGGAAAGTTTTCTTTTGTGAGTCATGCGGAAAGCGCGGCGAAGGTGACTGCGAAAAGCGCTACGATCAGAAAAGAGCCGAGTGTTTCCAGCGAAGCTGCGGGCAGCACGGAGCTGGATAAAGAGATTTCCATTAAGAGTCAGGTGACTGGCAGTGATGGTTATACATGGTATGAAGTTTATCTCAATGCTGATACCACGGGTTATATCCGTTCCGATCTGGTAGAGATCACAGATGGTACTACGCCTCCCACAGGTACGGCGCCCGCCGCTACGACCACTACACCGGCGTCAACGACTGCGACTTCACCCACGCCCACGCCTACTCCGGTACCGGACGAGACATTGGTAGACGTAACGGATGTGACGCCTGTCAGCGCTTCTGTCCAGGGCAGCGATTCTGTGAGAATTCGCCAGAATGCTTCCACTACCAGCAGGATTCTCACAAAGATGAAAAGCGGAATGGCGTTGACTATCACCGGTACGGCAAACGGAACCGATGGCAAGGTCTGGTATCGGGTCACATTTCTTTCCAATGGTACGGAGACAACAGGTTTTATCCGCTCGGATTATACCGATGTGCTGCCGGAAGATTTAACGGCCGCTGCGGAGGAACCGCCTGCGGAAGATCCCGGCACGAATACGGAAGGGGATGATCAGCCTGCAGAACCGGAGCCGGAAGTCAAGGCATATGACACGATACTTCAGGATGGCGTCTGGATGCTCGTGGATAATGACGCCGGTCAGGGGTATGAGATCCAGCAGTTGTTTGACGGGGTAAAAAAGAATCTGGAGCTCTATCAGGAGAGCGAGAAGACGGTCAAGACCCAGAAAGCCATTATTATTGTGCTGGTAATCCTTTTGGTTGGTGCGGCTGCAGCCGTAACGCTGTTAATCTTTAAAGTGAAAGATATGGCGGATGCCCAATATTTTAACGAGGTGGAAAGCGAGGCTGTAAGAAGCCGCAGCACAAGGCCTCAGGGCGGCGGACAAAGAATGGGACAGGCTGCGGGAAGCAACAGACAGGCAGGCAGACCCCTGGGCACCTCCCAGGGACAGCAGCGCCAGTCTGTGCAGGGGTCAAGACCGGCGGGAAGTGCTCAGGGACAGCAGCGCCAGCCCGCGCAGGGGTCAAGACCGGCGGGAAGCGTCCAGGGACAGCAGCGCCAGCCCGTGCAGGGGTCAAGGCAGACAGGAAGCGCCCAGGGACAGCAGCGCCAGCCCGTGCAGGGATCAAGGCAGACAGGAAGCGCCCAGGGACAGCAGCGTCAGGCCATGCAGGGGCAGAGGCAGGCAGGAGCATCCCAGGGACAGAGACCCGCGCAGCCGTCATCCCAGTCCAGACATTCCCAAAGTCAGCAGAATTCCGGATGGCAGTCTAAAAATTTTATGGCGGATGACGATGAATTTGAGTTTGAGTTCCTGAATTATGATGAGGATAGCGACAAGTAAAGATTTCTTTGTATGAGTAAAGGGCAGAGAGGATACTCTTATAGGGGGTATCCTCTTTCAGATAAGCAGCAGGAGGTCATTGCGTGATAATAGAAGTGGATTTTAACAGTGATGAAGCTTTGTATATGCAGCTATACAATCAGATCATCATGGGGATCGCCACCTCTCAGTTTCGTGAGGGCGATTCTTTGCCAAGCGTCCGGCAGATGGCGGATTCTGTCGGCATCAACATGCATACGGTCAACAAGGCATATACTGTGCTGAAGGAGGAGGGGTATGTCAAAGTGGACAGGCGCAGAGGCGCGGTTATCGCTATCGACATCGACCGTATCAGAACGCTTGCGGAGCTGACGAAGGAACTTCAGGTTATTCTGGCAAAAAGTTGCTGCAAAAATATCTCAAAAGAAGAGATTCATGAGCTGATTGAAGAAATTTATGAGGACTATACCTGATTAGGGAGGTTTGACACATGCAATCACAATTTACAGATAAAGCGCAGGAAGCGCTGTCGCTTGCAGCCAGATGTGCGAAAAGTCTGAAACAGGGGTATGTGGGAACGGAGCACATTCTGGTGGGGCTTCTGAAAGAGCAGTCCGGTGTGGCGCATAAAGTATTGACGGACAATGGTGTGGAGCTGTCCGCCGTGTTGGATATGATACAGGAGCTGATCGCTTTCGACAACGGGACACCCGTGAGAGAGCGGGAAGGCTACTCTCCCAGAGCAAAAAAGATCCTGGAGGAAGCGCACAGGCAGTCGGCGCGATTTGGACAGAAGGAAACGGGCACAGAACACCTTTTGATGGCATTGATCAAAGAGGGAGAAAATGTGGCCGTCCGCCTTTTGAATACGCTGGGCGCAAATGTGCAGAAGATTTATTCTGATATTCTGATCGCCATTGGCCAGGATGGAAATCTTTATAAGGAAGATCTGGGCAGAAAGGCTCCCGGCAAGGGGAAAGGTTCCGCTTTAAATCAGTATAGCAGGGATCTCACCGCTATGGCGAGAGAAGGAAAACTGGATCCTGTGATCGGCAGGGAAGATGAGATCCGAAGACTGATACAGATCCTGAGCCGCCGCACCAAAAATAATCCCTGCCTTATCGGGGAGCCGGGCGTGGGAAAGACCGCAGTAGTTGAAGGGTTGGCGCTGCGCATTGTGGAGGGGAAAGTGCCTCCTACAGTCAGGGAGAAACGCGTGTTGACACTGGATCTGTCCGGCATGGTTGCAGGCAGCAAATACCGGGGCGAGTTTGAGGAAAGAATCAAAAAACTGATCCGCGAGGTGATCGAGGATGGCAATGTGATCCTGTTTTTGGATGAGCTGCACACTATCATCGGAGCGGGTGGCGCGGAGGGCGCTATTGATGCTTCCAATATCCTGAAGCCTTCTTTGGCCAGAGGCGAACTGCAGCTGGTGGGAGCCACTACCATAGTGGAATACCGCAAGTATATTGAAAAAGACGCCGCTTTGGAACGTCGTTTTCAACCGGTCAATGTGGAAGAACCCACAGAGGAGGAGGCTGTCCGGATCCTGGAGGGCGTAAAGGGAAAATACGAGGAGCACCATCAGGTCCGCATCACTTCCGAGGCGGTGGAAGCGGCGGTACGGCTGTCCAGCCGGTATATTAATGACAGGAATCTGCCGGACAAGGCTATCGATCTGATCGATGAAGCTGCGGCCAGCGCGAGACTGAAAGTTATGGATCTGCCGGATAAGCAGAAAGAATTGTTGGAGCAGATCAAGAAAATGGATCAGCAGATTGAGCGCTCCATCCGCATGGAAGCGTTTACACAGGCTGCGGAGATCAAACATAATCAGGATGCGCTGATCAAAAAATATGACCGTATGAGGAAACGAAACGACAACAGGGAGTCGTCCATGCGCTATACCATTGGGGAGAACGAGATTGCGGAAGTGGTGGCGATGTGGACTAAGATTCCCGTCCAGAAGCTGGCGCAGAAAGAGAGCGAAAGGCTTTTAAAGCTGGAGAGCATTCTTCATAAACGCGTGATCGGCCAGGAGGAAGCGGTAACGGCGGTGGCAAAAGCGGTACGCCGCGGGCGAGTGGGCCTGAAAGATATAAAGCGCCCTATCGGATCTTTTCTGTTCCTGGGACCTACCGGCGTAGGGAAAACGGAACTTTCCAAAGCTTTGGCGGAAGCGATGTTTGGTTCGGAAGAGGCCATTATCAGAGTGGATATGTCGGAATATATGGAAGGACATTCGGTTTCTAAAATGATCGGTTCACCGCCCGGATATGTGGGTTTTGAAGAGGGAGGACAGCTCAGCGAAAAGGTGCGCAGAAATCCCTATTCCGTTGTGCTCTTCGATGAGGTGGAAAAAGCCCATCCGGATGTATTCAATATTCTGCTACAGGTGTTAGATGACGGACACATCACTGATTCCAAGGGCCGGAAGGTAAGCTTTAAGAACACTATATTGATCATGACTTCCAATGCGGGGGCGCAGCGGATCGTAGATCCCAAAAACCTTGGTTTTGCCTCTGTAAGTGACTCCAGACGGGATTATGAGAAAATGAAATCGGGCGTCATGGAAGAGGTAAAGCGCACCTTTAAGCCGGAATTTATCAACAGGATAGATGATATCATCGTATTCCATCAGCTGGGCAATGAAGACATGAAATCCATTGTCAATTTACTGGCGTCCAATCTTACAAAACGCTGTGAGGCACAGATGGATATTCATTTGACCCTGACCGCTTCCCTGAAAGAGTATCTGGTAGAAAAGTATGCCGACAACAAGATGGGGGCAAGGCCTTTAAAGAGAGCTATCCAGTCGGTGGTGGAGGATGCGCTTGCGGAAGAAATACTGATGAAAAAGGTACAGCCGGGCGATACGGTATCCGCGGGCTTTAAAAATAATAAAGTGTACTTCTCCGTAAAGTAGTTTTTATCAGTATTTTTTAAAAAATTTGTAGCTTAATGGCACACTTTATATTATACTTTAAGTAATAGCTGACAGATGTTACAGCTGCTAAGAAACAGGAGGATACACACATGGCAGTCGTGGAAGAGTTGCTCCGCAGCGAAGAAGGCGGCGCGATCAGTTTCGGTAATCACAAATTATCTCAGAAGGCCAAGGTAGAGGATTACAAACATGCGGGAGATCTGTTGAAAGTCAAAACTTTCCGGGAGATCACCAAACTGGAGAAAAACGGTATGTTTCTTTACGAATCGGTACCCGGAACCAGCGTACTGGATTTCAGCGAGAGGGAAGACGGTGTGGAATTTCTGGTGGAGGGCGATGAGGATGCGCAGATTACCATCGGATTGAACGATGATACCGAATACGAAGTGTTTGTAGGCGGTAAAAGCGTTGGAACCATGAAGACGGGGCTGGGAGGCAAGCTTTCCCTCAGCGTAGAGCTGGGTGCGGCTGGAGAAGTGCCAGTAAAGATAGCGCGTGTGTAATGATAGACAAGACAGCCGGATTTTGTGTTTTGCGTCAGACGCAAAGCAGCGATGAATGTTTAGAATGGAATCTGTGCGGGGCGGCGGTTTGCTTGCCCCGCATTGTGTGTCTTAAGTAAAAAATGCGATGAAAAAACGTTGCCCGCGGGGGTCCGGAATACGCCGGATGCGGCATCGGGATAGGAGAGATTATGGCAAAAGGGAAAATAGCCTCTGTTTTTTTCTGTCAGAACTGTGGTTATGAGTCATCTAAGTGGATGGGGCAGTGTCCGGGGTGCCGGGAATGGAACACTTTTGTGGAGGAGAAGGTGGATCGGGGATCCCACATGGGAGGAACTTCCCTTTCTTCATCGGGCAGGATGCAGAAGGCGGTTCCCAGCGTTTTGGCTGACATCACTATCCGTAAGGAAGACAAGCTGTCCACCGGAATGAGCGAGCTGGACCGCGTTCTGGGGGGCGGCATTGTGCAGGGATCTTTGACACTGGTAGGCGGGGATCCCGGTATCGGAAAGTCAACGTTACTGCTTCAGGTGTGCAGGAATCTCTCCGCCCGCGGCCACAAAGTCCTTTATATTTCCGGCGAGGAATCCCTGACCCAGATTAAGATGCGGGCGGACAGGATCGGAGAGTTTAGCTCCGATATGCTGCTTCTGTGCGAGACGAATCTGGCGGAAGTGGAGGAGGTGGTCCGCCGCAGCCAGCCGGAGGCGGTAGTGATTGATTCCATTCAGACAATGTACCTTGAAAATGTGTCTTCCGCTCCGGGAAGCGTTTCCCAGGTCCGGGAGTCCACCGGCATTTTGCTGCAGCTTGCCAAAAAGCTGGGCGTTTCCATATTGATCGTGGGGCATGTGACGAAAGAGGGAACGGTTGCGGGTCCCAGAGTGCTGGAGCATATGGTGGACACGGTGCTGTATTTCGAGGGGGACAGACATGCTTCCTACCGCATTCTGCGCGGTGTAAAAAACAGGTTCGGCTCCACCAATGAGATCGGCGTCTTCGAGATGCGTGAGGAGGGCCTCAAAGAGGTACCAAACGCCTCCGAATATATGCTAAACGGCCGCCCCGAGGAAGCCAGCGGTTCGGTGGTGGTATGTACCATGGAGGGTACAAGGCCGCTTCTGATCGAAATTCAGGCGTTAGTCTGCAGCAGCAATTTCGGGATTCCCAGACGGCAGACTACCGGTACGGACTTCAACCGGGTCAACCTTTTGATGGCGGTGCTGGAAAAGCGCTCCGGCGTACAGCTGGGAGGCTGTGACGCTTACGTCAATGTGACGGGCGGAATGAAAGTATTAGAGCCTGCGATCGATCTGGGGATCGTGCTGGCATTGCTTTCCAGTTTTAAGAATAAACCTTTAAATCCCCGTATGATCGCTTTCGGCGAAGTGGGATTGAGCGGTGAGGTGCGTGCCGTCAGTCAGGCGGCCCAGCGGGTGGCGGAGGCGGAAAAGCTGGGGTTCGACACCTGTATCCTGCCCGCGGTGTGCGAGGAAAACTGCCGGAAAAACAGCAGGATCAGGCTGGTCGGCGTGAATACGGTGCAGGATGCCATGAGTCTGGTGTTCTGACAAAATTTGCCGTCCGGACGGGGAGAAAGTCTCAATGACAGTCTTTGGCAGGAATCAATCATGGCAAAAAAACAGCGTTAATGCAATAAAAAAATGATTATGAGGTAGTAAGTACTTTCATTTGGTGGTAAGTTACTATATGTTGCAGGAAACGCTGTGAAGGTACAGCTTCTCATAAGCCGAAAGTCGGCTGGATGCAGGGCGGTTTTCATCTGCGTTTTAAAGTTTCAGGCTGCGGAAAGGCATGGTTGTTCAGATGGCAAAAGAAGGAAGCGCTTCTCTCTCCGAGAAGGATCAGAAATTCAGGGAGTTTGCATTGACGGGAAATCTGTGGAACGTCATTTTTTATGTCTGCGTACCGCTTTCCTTTTTTCAGTTAATCAATCATTTCTTTAATATCCTTGACACTATGATGGCATCCCACGTCAGCGCCATGGCTGTGTCAGCAGTTGCATATCTGTCCCAGCTTCAGAGCATGATTGCGGCGGTGGGCGGCGGTCTGGCGGCAGGCAGTACCTTAAAGATCAGTGAAGCCTACGGAGCGGGCGACTATCAGATGGTGAAAAAGAGGCTGAGCACGCTTCTTGCTATCTGCGCGGGGATTGCTCTGGCGGTGCTTTGTCTCATTCCGTTTTCTTCGGGCCTGCTGCGGCTGTTTGGCACACCGGAAGACTTTATCGCGGTGGGAGCCAGATATTTCTCCGTCACATTATTTTCCACAGTACTGAATTTCTTTAATAATGTTTATATTGCCATAGAGCGGTCAAGGGGAAATTCCAGACGGATTTTGAAATTAAATATGTTTGTGATCGTTTTAAAACTGACGCTCACGGCAATCTTTATCTATGGGCTGAACGGGGATATCACCATGATTGCGGTAGCCACCGTGATTTCCCAGCTGTTTTTGTTTGTGATGGCGGTGAAGAATTTGTGCGTGGGGGACAATGCTTTTACTTTTGACAAAAGGAGCGTTGCCTTTAAGCGGCAGGTGGTTTTTCCGATGCTCAACCTTTCTTTTCCGGTGATCGTTGAGAAGGTGGCTTTTTCTTTCGGTAAAACGGTGGTCAATTCCATGAGTAAAAATTACGGCTCCACCACTGTGGGAGCATTGGGAATTTCCAACAATATCAACGGAATTGTCACGGGTGTGCACAACGGTTTTCAGGATGGAGGATCTTCCGTTATCAGTCAGAACCTCGGGGCTGGAAATATCCGGCGTGCGCTGGGAACATTTTGGAGACTGGTGGTCATCGATGCGGCCATCGGCGCGGTCGGACTGATTTTGCTGAATGTTTTTCTGGAACCCATCACATGGCTTTTTGCCAACAGTGCGGAAGGTTTCAACGAGGAGTTCCAGCGGTTGATTATGCATGTGTTCCGCTATGAGGCGTTGGGCGGCTGTATTCCTCTGGGGATCAACAGCGCGTGTATGGCGCTGCTGTTTGGCTTTGGCAAGACCAAATTGACGCTGGTATGTAATTTCAGCCGTGTCTTTTTATTCCGGATTCCTGTTCTTTGGGCGCTGCAGAATTTTACCAGCCTTGGAAGCGAAAGCGTGGGTATCGTCATGGCAGTCAGCAATATCCTGACGGCCGTGCTTTCCTTTACCATTGCCATGGTGGTGATCCGGAGCGTCAAAAAGAAAGAGCGGATCAAAGAGGCGGAGGAACGGGCAAAAATGGCAGAAGAAAACGAGGGGAATAAAATACAGGAGGAAGCATAAAAAATGCTTGCTTTTCCTGGCTAAGTTATGTTATACTATTTCAGGTCAGCAATGACAGAAATACAGGGGAATAGTACAGCGGTAGTGCGGCGGTCTCCAAAACCGTTAACGGGGGTTCGATCCCCTCTTCCCCTGCTTGAAAGCCTGAGAGCGTTGGTTCTCAGGTTTTTTGTAATTTTAGGTATTCAGGTATGGAGCGTATGTATGAAGGGAGAAGAAAATGGGAAACGAGGAGCAGATCACGCAGGCGTATGAAACGCTGCATGGGTTCGTTTTAAATCTCGCGGTTGAGGCGGGGGAAGGGGAAGAATACGGGGAAAAGCTTTGGCAGGAAATCAAGGCTTCCGATGGCTTGCTGGCGGAGTTGGCATATTACCACGATTATCATAAGTTCCTTTGTAAATACAGCATTGCCGGCTATACGCTGGCGGATGTGCTGGTATGGCAGGTGGATCACTTTAAATTATACATGGACCGTCCGGAGGATATGAATCGTTACAGGCAGCAGCGGCTGCTTTTGTCAGCATTTGAAACAATGGCAGGGATGCAGCGCGATCCGGCTCCCTTCGTAGAGAAAATGAAAAGCGAGACGGGAACGGATATTGTAAACAGATAAAATGTCTCGGAAAAAGACCGGCTGCGGCGCTTGAGAACATCACCATGAGACGGCCGCGGTGGGACAGAAGACAGGTATTTTGATGGAAATACGAATCGGGTTAAGGCATGAAATAATAGAAGGCGTTGCACCGGATAACGGTGCAGCGCCTCCTATCGTTCATATGCTAATAAGGGGAATTCACATATAGTATACCTCAAAAAATTTCGCGTGTCTACGGTTGATCGAAAATTGTTGAAAAATGTTGCAACAGTTCAGCCAGCCGGGATTGAATGAGTAACATCATGCTTGTATGAATGTCGCTCATTCAATCCCGGCTGAGGGAGCGCCATTTTATGAGCAAAGGCAGGCGCATAGCGCCGGAAAGCGCGGCAGCGCGACTTTGCGAATGTCGCGGGCTGAACTGTTACAACTGTTGTAAAACGATCCTATATTTTCAGTGTACCGCTTATAAAAGCGCGTTCCGTTTCCAGTGTCTGGGGGATAGGAGCGCCGCTGTTGCGGATCTTCTGCATCAGTACATCGATGCGGTGCAGCTTCTGGCCTGTCAGGATGTTTTGATGGGCAATGAGCTCCGTGAAAAGGGGATTCTGTTCCATCACCTTGTTTAATTCCGCAGGGAAAGGACAGTATGTGAGCAGAATTTTTCTGGCTACCTTGTTCAGCCGGGGAGAACCGGTCCCTTCAAACAGCACCCAGATGATGTAATCTCTTACAAACATCTCCTTGAAACTGTTTTTCGCCCTTTGCAGGCTGGTCTTTATCTTTTCCTTGGCATCGTTAGTGAGATCACGGTTTTTGCGGTAAAACTGCACATAATCGAAATATTCGCTGGTCAGGGAACGCTCGGACACATCGTTCCAGCGGCTGCCCTGGATACGTTTGCACATTTCCCAGCGGAACTCGCCCGCAAGGCGTACCATGGTGGCGTTGATATCTTCCAGATGGAAAAGGGAGAAGACCATGCGGGAAGGCGTGTTGCGCTTCTTCCCCTCGATCTCCTGCCACATAACGCCTCTGACGCCAACGTTTGGCATCAGGATCACATCCGGCAGAAATTCCAGATGAATGGTTTCTTTTCCCATCACTTCCATATTTTCATAGTCAAGGCTCTCCCGGTAGAATACGGAATAATCTACTTTCCGGATCATTTCCAAAGCCTTGCTGATCTGGCTTACGGTGACGTAGGAAGATTTTAAATCTTTCAGCACATTGTCCTTGGTAAAGAGAGGACAGAAGGTGGTGACTCGCCCGAAAGTTATCTTGTTGACCTGCGGGAACATATTTTCCAGCTCAAATTTTACCTTTGCCATGTCGTCATCCTGCAGCGACAAAAACTGTGCTTCGGAAAGATTGCCAGCGGCTTTCTGCTTATGGAGATAGTCGGAGTAATCCTCATCGAACTCGTTTCGGCTGGGATTCTTATCGCCATGATAGATGGCCAGCAGCCAGTCGTAAAACGTGTATACGCCGAATTCGGCTGTGTTCTCCATGCCGCATGCATAATTGTATAGGGTGATGCAGTTTGCCTCGCCGGCCAGCGTTTCATCCACATAGCCGAAATAGAGGAACATGCGCACCGGAATGGGAAGATAGGATGATTCAACGGAGCGCTCAAACACGGCGGCGTAGAGCTCGTTGAACTCTGCGGTCAATTGTCGGCGAAGTCTGTTGACATTGTCGTCCGTTGCGTTTTTGTCTTCTAATTCTTTGTAAGTATTCACATGCTGCCGGAAAGCGGCGGCGTGTTCAGGGTCGATGGAAGCAAACTCTAAGATCGTGTTTAAAGAATCCGTCAGCTCCTTTAAAATGGTGTGATCCAATGCGGAAAGCCCCATCTTGGACGTGGTGTGGGCAGCAGCCTTTTCCTGCGCGGCGGCTGACTGTTTGTAACTATCGATCCGCTTTGATGCCGCTTCCCTGTCAATGGCGGGATCGTCCCCAAATTCCGCGATGATCCGGTCAATGAGCATCTGCAGGGGTTCCGCGTCCTGGCTGCCTGATCCCAGACGGCTGTAGAGGGAAGTCAGCCGATCGAACATATCATCCCCGGAAGCGTTGAAATAAAACGCGGCGATCTGCCTGCGGTACTGGAACTGTTCTTCCAGACTGGCGTATGCTTTCTGGAAATCCCTGCTGCCGCTGCGCAGGATGCCCATGGTAACGCCCATATGCTGCAGCATCAGTTTTCCAGCCTCGCCGGAGTAAGCGTTTAACAGACCCTGATAATACTCGCCAAGCCAGATTTCAGGCGCTTCCCCGCCCGGATAAGCGTTGGCTTCGGAAAATTGCAGGGGCCGCGGCGGGATCCGGTAACGGCTGCAGAGAGAAGCGTAATGATCGTAACTGTCCGAGAGCTCCTGGTAGAGATTGCCGCAGGTCACCTCATTGAGAGTGTTTTGACCGACCAGGATATTGACCTGTCTGAACAGCGACACAAGAAAAAAACGGATCAGCTTTGGATTGGTCCGGAGCAGTTCTTTTAACGCTTCCATGTTTTGCATGGGATAAGTGAGGATGTTGGCATCCTCCAGCACTACATAATCCACAAAATGTACCTCGGAGCAGATCTCGCAAATGCCGATCACGTCTCCTTCGCCCAGCTGATACGTCCCACCGGGATAACCGGCCTGTACCTTCCCTTTGGCAATGATGTGCAGCGCCGTCATGGGCTGACCTGCAGAATAAATTTTTTTCCCTTTTCCAATGATAGTTCCAGCCATAAATTTCATCTCATTTCTGCCGCAAACGACTTTTTTTGTAAATTTAATTGTACTACAAATCCTGTAAATAGTATATAACAAAGTATCTGTAATTTTCTACTGTACTTTTGTTAAAAATGTGATAAAATAAAAATACATATGTGTCAGTTTTTGAAAAAACGGCGGAAAGGCAAGGTTATTCTATGGAAGACAGTCTGGAATACAAACAGCAGCTTATGGAACGATATAAGCAGATGGTGGTTCCGCTTCTGAAATATCTGCCGTGGCTTGAGAAGAACGCAGGCCAGTCAGCCAGCCATTATTATGAGGATCCGGAGTTCGGAGAGCATGCGATGACCATACCGGTCTATGATTCCAACCTTATGAGTTTCGTTAAAGAAGCGGCAAATTCGCCGCTGATGGATCGGAATTATCCGTATGTTTACACCAGAAATCATATCAGGACACATGAGGACGAGCGCAGGATCATCACCCGTGCGGGTGTGAAAGAGTGGGATATCTTACGGGGGATTCTCTCCAAGTATGTCCTTGGGGGCAGGACCAAGAGCGCACTTTGGAGCCAGGGTGTTCAGGAGAACATCTTTTATCTGGTGCTCAGACAGATGGTGCAGATCATCGAATATTGGGATCAACCCCTTAACATAGGATAACAGAGCCGCCTTTGCGGCGGCGGAATGAGAGGGAAAATGGGCGAAAAGTCAGTACAGAAGAAGAGATATATACTTGAGACCGCAAGGAAAGTCTTTGTGGAAAAGGGATTTAAGCGCGTCACCATGAAAGATATCGTGGAAGCCTGTGAGATCAGCCGCGGCGGACTGTATCTTTATTTTGATAATACCAGTCAGATTTTCCTGGAAGTTTTAAGAATGGAGAGCGAGGAGACGGATGATGTGTTCTCCGACAACATTACGGAAGACGCCACGGCGGCGGATATCCTGATCCTGTTTTTAAAGGAGCAGAAAAAAGAACTTCTCCGCAAAAAGGACACGTTGACCCAGGCAGTCTATGAGTTTTATTTTGAAAATCAGCTGGGGAAAAAGGATAATGTGTTGCGCAGGCAGTTTGACTCCGCGGTGAAGATTATAGAAAAACTGATAGAGACCGGAGTGGATAACGGAGAGTTTTATTGCGAGGACTGCGAGGGAACTGCGCGGAATATCATGTTTGTGCTGGAAGGTTTAAAAATATGCGCGCAGACGATCGGTATTACGGCGGAAACCGTGGACAGGGAGATCCTGTATATTCTGAGATCCCTTGGCGTGGAGGCCTGACCGGATAAGCTTCAGAGGGGAAGACAAAACTCCTTTGAAGCTTTCTGTTTTCTATGCTTCGAGATGGAGGTTAAGATGATAGAGACCGTAGCAAAATTAGAATTACCTGTGGGAGAGCATATTGTGATCCGCAAAAACAGGCTTGTGCCCGTGGAGGGAGAGCAGGCTGCAAACGGCAGGATGACGCTGGTATCAGGGATCCACGGGGACGAACTGGAAGGTCAGTATATCTGCTACGAGGTGGGAAGACGGGTGCGGGAGCATCCGGAGTATCTGCGGGGGATACTGGATATTTTTCCGGCGTTGAATCCTCTTGGCATTGATACCGCCCACCGCACGGTGCCGAAGATCAATATGGATATGAACCGTATGTTTCCGGGGGATCCGGCGGGAGGCATGATGGACCGGGTGGTGGCCGCTGTGGTGAGCGACATCATAGGCTCGGATATCTGTCTGGATATTCATGCCAGCGATAGTTTTGTCAGGGAGATCCCCCAGGTGCGCCTCAGCCAGGATTTCGCAGAGAAGCTTCTGCCCTTCGCCATGCTGACCAATGTGGACATGATCTGGAAGAACGCTACCGCTACGGTCCATGAATCCACGCTGGCCCACTCCCTGAATGTCTTGAACGTGCCTGCGCTGGTCGTGGAGATGGGTCAGGGGCAGAGCGTGAACCGCCAGTACGGGGATCAGGTGGTGGACGGTATCTTCAATGTCATGAGCCATATGGGACTGTGGACCGGTCCGGTCAACGAGACGCAGATCCCAGCGGTTTCCGATGACGGGGAAGTGGAATTTATCAGAAGCGAAGAAACGGGTATTTTCCTTCCGCTGATGGCTCACAACCATTATGTGCGCAGATCGGATGTGATCGGAGAGATTGTGGATCCCTACAGCGGGACCATAAAGAGCAGGGTATGCGCCCCTGTGGGAGGGCTTTTATTTACGCTGCGGGTCTATCCTGTGGTGTATGAGGGCGATCTGCTGGCCCGGATCCTGGGGCAGCCATAACGCACGTCAGACGAAAGGAAAGAGTATGTTTATCAAAGATCTTTATACCATCCGCTCCACCTACCGCGAAGATATGAAGGTGAGGGGCTATCAGTTTGGAAAAGGTGAGAAATCGGCCTGCATCGTGGGTTCCCTGAGGGGAGATGAGATACAGCAGATGTATATCTGCGCCCGTTTGGTACATATCCTGAAAGAATTGGAGAGCAACGGCTGCATCAGCGCGGGCAGGCAGATCCTTGTGATCCCCGAGGTGAGCGCGTACGCCATTAATATCGGCACCAGATTCTTTGGGGTGTACGATGCGGACTTAAACCGCAGTTTTCCCGGAAGCAGATACGGGGAGCCTGCCGCTCGGCTGGCAAACGCGCTGATGGCGGAGATGGGTGATTACGTTTACGGGATCCAGTTTACCTCCTTTTATATGAAAGGGGAATTTGTCCCCCATGTGCGGATGATGGAGACGGGATATCAGAACGCTTCCCTTGCAAACCTTTTCGGCCTGCCTTATGTGATGGTGCGGAAACCGGCCCCCATTGATACAAAGACGTTAAATTTCAACTGGCAGAATGAGGCAACGGCTGCTTTTTCCGTCTATACCAACCAGAATGAACAGGTGGATGAGAAAAGCGCCTCTCAGGCGGTGGCGGCGGTGCTGCGCTTTTTGACAAGGATGGGTATCATCCGTTATGAAAGTCATTCCGGTTATATCAGTCATGTGCTTTACGAGAGTGATCTGAGCGATGTAAACGCTGCCAGTGGGGGGATCTTCCGCGGGATGGCATTGGCGGGGCAGGATGTGCGTTACGGCAACCCGATAGCGCAGATCATAGATCCTTTTGACGGCTCTGTGAAAGAGACGATCAAAGCGCCGACGGACGGAATCGTCTTTTTCGCTCACACGGACAGCCTGATCGGAGAAAATGATGTCGCGTACCGCCTGATTCACCGGCTGCATGAGTGACGGCGCTGTGCGATGTATCCATCCGGCATCTATCGTAAGCTGACGGAATGTATAGGATGTAATTTAAAATTTTGTCCTTTTTTGCTATTGTGGTGGAAACAGTTTTATTATAAGATATAAATGTGTATATAAAGCAGGCTATATAAAGTAAGGTTTATATAAAGTAAGATATATATAGTAAGATATATATCAGGCAAATTATATATCAGGAATGGTATAACTCTTATCTGGAGGAAAGGCATGGGAAACGTAAGGCGTATCTATGTAGAAAAGAAAGAACCTTTTGCGGTGAAGGCGAAAGAACTGCATGAGGAGTTGAAGAACTATCTTGGAATCCGCGTGGAAGGTGTGCGGGAGTTTATCCGTTATGATGTGGAGAATCTTTCCGATGAAGTATTCGCCAAAGCCTGCAGGACGGTTTTTTCCGAGCCTCCTGTGGACAGACTGTATGAAGAACAAATAGAAGTGCCGGAGAATGCCCGGGTATTTTCCGTGGAATTTTTGCCGGGCCAGTTTGACCAGAGAGCGGATTCCGCCGTACAGTGCGTGCAGTTTTTGAAAGAATCGGAGGAGCCTGTGATCAGGACTGCTGTGACTTATATGATTCTGGGAGATATCACGGATGGGGAGTTTGAGCAGATCAAAGCTTACTGTATCAATCCGGTGGATTCCAGAGAGACCGGCGCAAAAAAACCGGAGACTTTGATTACCGCTTTTGAAGAGCCGGCGGATGTAGCCGTGTTTGAGGGCTTTTGTCAGATGCAGGAGAGCGATCTTAAGAAGCTTTACGATTCTCTGGCGTTAGCAATGACCTTCAGGGACTTTTTACATATCCAGAATTATTTCAGGGATGACGAGAAACGGGATCCCACTGTGACGGAAATCCGCGTGTTGGACACTTACTGGTCCGACCATTGCCGTCACACCACGTTCTCAACGGAATTGACAAAGGTGGAGTTTGGGGAGGGATACTACCGCACTCCCATTGAGACGACTTACCAGAGCTATCTGGACACCAGAGAAGAAATTTTTGCGGGCAGAGAGGACAAGTTTGTCTGTCTGATGGACCTGGCTCTGATGGCCATGCGGAAACTGAAAAAGGACGGCAGACTGGCGGACATGGAGGAATCGGACGAGATTAACGCATGTTCCGTTGTGGTGCCTGTAGAGATGGATTACGGCGACCACCGGGAGACGGAGGAGTGGCTGGTGTTCTTTAAAAACGAAACCCACAACCACCCCACCGAGATCGAACCTTTCGGCGGCGCGGCTACCTGTCTGGGCGGCGCTATCAGGGACCCTCTCTCGGGAAGAGGATATGTGTATCAGGCAATGCGTGTTACCGGCGCGGCGGATCCTACTGTCCCCGTAGCCGATACTCTAAAGGGCAAGCTGCCCCAGAAAAAACTGGTCCGCGGCGCGGCAAGCGGGTATTCATCCTACGGGAACCAGATCGGGCTTGCCACCGGATTTGTCAAGGAGATCTATCACCCTGACTATGTGGCCAAGAGAATGGAGATCGGCGCCGTGATGGGCGCGGCTCCCAGAAAGAACGTGGTCCGTGGGACTTCGGATCCGGACGATATCATTATCCTGTTGGGCGGCCGCACCGGAAGGGACGGCTGCGGCGGCGCTACAGGTTCTTCCAAAGTCCACACTGAGGAGTCCATCATGACCTGCGGCGCGGAAGTACAGAAAGGCAACGCGCCCACGGAACGGAAGATCCAGAGGCTTTTCCGCCGCGAGGAGGTAAGCCGCCTGATCAAAAAGTGCAATGATTTCGGCGCCGGAGGCGTATCTGTGGCGATCGGTGAACTGGCGGACGGCCTGACGGTGGATCTGGACAAAGTGCCTAAGAAGTATGCCGGTCTGGACGGCACAGAGCTTGCCATATCCGAGTCTCAGGAGCGCATGGCGGTGGTAGTGGCGCCCAAAGATGCGGAAACATTTTTGAAGTATGCGGCGGAGGAGAATCTGGAGGCTGTGGAAGTGGCGGTAGTCACCAGAGAGCCCAGACTTGTCTTAAACTGGAGAGGAAAAAAGATCGTAGATCTAAAGAGAGCCTTTTTGGATACCAACGGCGCTCATCAGGAAACCGCGGTGCGGGTGGATATTCCCGATGAGGAGCAGAATTATTTTAATAAATATGCGGTGCCTGCGGTGGAAGAAAAGCTGGAGGCAGGTGATGCCAGGGGGGCATGGCTTGCTTTGTTAAACGATCTGAATGTGTGTTCCCAGAAAGGTCTGGTGGAGATGTTCGATTCCTCCATCGGCGCCGGAAGCGTGCTGATGCCTTACGGGGGAAAATATCAGATGACGGAGACGCAGACCATGGTCGCCAAACTGCCTGTATTACGAGGCCGGACGGACACTGTTACTATGATGAGCTGCGGCTTTGACCCCTATCTCTCCTCGTGGAGCCCTTACCACGGCGCGGTTTATGCGGTGGTGGAATCCATGGCGAAGATCGTGGCGGCGGGCGGCGATTTTAAAAAGATCCGATTCACCTTTCAGGAGTATTTCCGCCGGATGACCAGCGATCCCGGCCGCTGGAGCCAGCCTTTTGCAGCGCTGCTTGGCGCGTATGACGCCCAGATGGGCTTTGGGCTTGCCTCTATCGGCGGTAAAGACAGTATGTCCGGCACGTTTAACGACATTGACGTTCCCCCTACGCTGGTCTCCTTTGCGGTAGATGTGGCAAAATATGGGGATATCGTCACACCTGAGTTAAAGAAAGCGAAAAATGCGCTGGTGCGCTTTAAGATCGAAAAAGATGAATTTGATATTCCCATGTATGAAAGCGTGTCGCAGATGTATGATATCATCAGCGGTTTGATCCGTGAGAAGAAGGTGGTATCCGCATACGCGCTGGATGCCAGAGGTGTTGCGGCATCTCTTTCCAAGATGGCTTTCGGCAATAAACTGGGTGTGGAGATCGATGAAAAACTGGCGGCGGATGATTTGTTTGAAAATGCGCTGGGAGATATTCTGGTGGAAATGGTTCCCGAAGGATTGTCCGGACTGACTGAGCTCTATCATAATGTAAAAGTCATCGGCACCGTGACAGAGGAACCTGTCTTTACCTGGGGAGATGTAAAAATTACCATGGATGAGGCGCTGGGCGCATGGACGTCCAGACTGGAAAAAGTATTCCCCGCCAAAGCGGCCGGAGAGACCACACCTTTGGAAAGTAAGGTATACAGGGCGGATAATATCTACGTCTGCAAACATAAAGTGGCCAGACCTACCGTGTTTATCCCCGTCTTTCCCGGGACTAACTGCGAGTATGACAGCGCAAAGGCCTTTGAGCGGGCTGGCGCCAACGTGGTCACAAAGGTCTTTCGCAATCTGAGCGAGGCGGATATCAGATCTTCCGTTGAGGAGTTTGAGAAGACCATTGCCCAGGCGCAGATCATCATGTTTCCCGGAGGCTTTTCTGCGGGGGATGAGCCGGACGGAAGCGCAAAGTTTTTTGCCACGGCTTTCAGAAACGAGAAGCTCAAAGAAGCGGTTATGAAGCTTCTTTGGGAGAGAGACGGCCTTGCCCTCGGCATCTGCAACGGTTTTCAGGCTCTGATCAAGCTGGGACTGGTGCCTTACGGCGAGGTGCTGGGGCAGAAGGAGGATTCCCCTACCCTGACCTTTAACACCATCAACAGGCATATTTCCAGAATGGTATATACAAAGGTCGTATCCAATAAGTCGCCCTGGCTTCAGGGAGCGGAACCGGGGAAAGTATACTGTAACCCCGCTTCCCACGGAGAAGGCCGTTTTGTGGCGTCCGGGGAATGGCTGGACAAATTGTTCGCTCAGGGTCAGGTGGCCACTCAGTATTGCGATCCCGAGGGAAATGTTTCCATGGACGGGGAATACAATGTAAATGGTTCCTACTGTGCTATTGAAGGCATCACTTCTCCCGATGGGCGCTGTTTCGGAAAGATGGCGCACTCTGAGAGAAGGGGCAGCGCTGTCGCCATGAATATATACGGCGAACAGGATATCAGGATCTTTGAATCGGGTGTCGCGTACTTTAAATAGAGAGATCAGGCGTTTGCGAAACCGTGACAGAAAGGAGAAAAGTCATGTTGTTAACTTTGATACCGCTTTTTGACGAGAATATGGCCGTGAAAGCGTACTCTATTTTCTCGCAGAAAGACAATTATTTTCTGGATCCCATGATGCAGGGCACCAGACGCAATGACGGAGCGGGAGCGGTCCAGGGCTTGGAACTGATCGAGGAGATGGGGATTGAGACCCTTTCCGATGACAAGGAAGTGTTTGTGCCGTTAACGAATATCTCCGTTTTTTCCGATATGGAGAGCCAGTGCAGCGCTCCCCACGACCGGATCGTGTTTTTGCTCGACAATACCATCCCGCCGGTGGAAATGTACGTCAACCGTATCAAAGAGTTGAAGGATATGGGATACAAGCTGGCGATCTGCAAAGTGGCCGTGGCTGATTTTGAACTTTATCGGGAAGTGTTCAAGCTGATGGATTATGTCCTGCTGAACAACCGGAAAGTGGCCATCGATAAGGCGAAGATCTACTTTGGAAAGATCTATCCGAATATCAGGCTGGTTGCGGGCGGAATTGACTCGAAAGAAACGTATGAGAAACTGAAGGCTACCGGTGGGTATCAGTTGTACGAGGGCAGTTTTTACCGCGTGCCCGTAACCCAGGGCGAGACTGTGGTATCGCCGCTTAAGGTCAATTATATCGCGCTGATGAATCTGGTAAACAGCGAGAATTTTGAATTGTCGGAGGTGGCGGACGTCATCGGACGGGATCCCGCCCTGACAGTCTCGCTGCTTAAGATGGTAAACCGCATGACGGTCAATTCCGGCATTACCACGATCCGCCACGCGGCGGCTATGCTGGGACAGAAGGAAATGAGAAAGTGGATCAACACGGCGGTGGTAAAGGAATTGTATTCCGACAAGCCGAATGAACTTACCCGCCTTTCTCTGCTGCGGGCGAAATTTTCGGAATATCTGGCGTCTGCTTTTAATATGAAGATGAAGCAGGAAGAACTGTTTCTGATGGGACTTTTTTCCGTGCTGGATATCATTCTGGAAAAGCCCATGGAAGAGGCTTTGGGGATGGTGAAGGTGTCCGCTGAGATCAGTAACGCGCTTGTCAGGGGAGAGGGTCCTTTGGCAACTATATTGAATCTGATTACTCAGTATGAGATCGCCAACTGGCAGGAAGTGACGAGAATATTGCTTCTGGCGAATGTGGATGTGGCAGTGATCAACGACTGCTACAGGAAGACGCTTCAGTGGTACAGGAACCTGATGTCAGGTATCCAGTAATAGAATATAAAGATGTAGAAATAGACGGGGTTTCTGGTTGCCCGTCTATTTCTTTTGTGGTACAATAGAACGAAAAGTGTTATGGGGCCCGTATACCAGGGCGGATGGGAGCAAAGATGAAGGCGTTTTTAATATTGGAAGACGGTACGGTTTTTGAAGGGACGCATATCGGCGCCAGACGGGAGATCGTCAGTGAGATCGTATTTAACACATCTATGGCGGGATATCTGGAAGTGCTGACCGATCCTTCATACGCGGGACAGGCAGTGTGTATGACCTATCCTCTGATCGGCAATTACGGTATCTGCAGAGATGATATGGAATCCTTAAAAGCCTGGCCGGACGGCTTCATTGTAAGGGAGCTTTCCCGTATCCCGAGCAATTTTAGAAACGACTGTACGATCCAGCAGTTTCTGGAAGAAAATAACGTTCCGGGCATTGCCGGTATCGATACCAGGGCCCTGACAAAGATCCTGCGTGAAAAAGGCACTATGAACGGCATGATCACAACCGAGGAAAATTATGACTTTGACCGGGTCCGTGAGAGGTTGAAAGCTTACACCACAGGGAAGGTGGTGGAAAAGGTTTCCTGTAAAGAGAAGTATGTTGTGCCCCCTGTGACCAGTCTTTCCCAGAACGGCCCGCTGTCCGGCGCCGCCCGTTTTGACCAGAAAGCCTATGAGAGCGGCAAGCGGGAGCCAAGGCCTTCCCTGGTCCGGGAACTGAACGGAGCCGGACTGAAAGTGGCGCTGATGGATTTTGGCGCCAAGAAGAATATCGCCCGTTCACTGGCGGAGAGAGGGTGCGAAGTGACGGTGTACCCGGCGTTTACGCCTGCTGATGAGATCATCGCCGCGAAACCGGACGGCGTCATGCTGAGCAATGGACCGGGAGATCCGAAGGAATGTGATTCCATCATTGCGGAACTGAGGAAACTGTATCAGACGGATATCCCTGTTTTCGCCATCTGTCTGGGACATCAGCTGATGGCTCTTGCCGCCGGCGCCGACACCCATAAAATGAAATACGGTCACAGAGGCGGAAATCACCCCGTGAAGGATCTCAAGACGGGAAGGGTCTATATTTCCTCCCAAAACCACGGCTATGTGGTGGATACGGACAATCTGGATCCCAGGATCGCAACGCCTGCTTTCGTGAACGTCAACGATGGCACCAACGAGGGGCTCTCTTACACGGGGAAAAATATCTTTACGGTACAGTTCCATCCCGAGGCCTGCTGCGGGCCCCAGGATTCGGGTTATCTGTTCGACAGGTTTATCCGCATGATGAGGGAGCATAAAGACGCCATGAAAGGAGAGAGCGAAAATGCCTAAGAATCCTAATGTAAAACGTGTGATGGTGATCGGTTCCGGCCCCATTGTCATCGGACAGGCAGCGGAGTTTGACTATGCGGGCACGCAGGCATGCCGCTCCTTAAAAGAGGAGGGCGTGGAAGTGATCCTGGTGAATTCCAACCCCGCCACCATCATGACGGACAAAGATATCGCGGATAAAGTCTATATTGAACCGCTTACGGCGGGCGTTTTGGAGCAGATCATTGAAAAGGAAAAACCGGACAGCATCCTGCCTACCCTGGGCGGACAGGCAGGCCTCAATCTGGGCATGGAACTGGAGGAATCCGGTTTCTTAGCCTCTCACGGCGTGAAGCTTCTTGGCACTACGGCGGCTACGATCCGGAACGCGGAGGGAAGACAGGAGTTTAAGGATCTGATGGAGCGCATCGGAGAGCCCTGCGCGGCTTCTAAAGTGGTGGAGAACGTACAGGACGGCATTGAATTTACGAATTCCATCGGTTATCCTGTAGTGCTCAGGCCCGCTTACACACTGGGGGGGTCCGGCGGCGGTATCGCCCACAACCAGGCGGAATTGGAAGAAATCCTGGAGAACGGGCTGCGTCTGTCGCGAGTGGGCCAGGTGCTGGTGGAGCGCTGTATAGCCGGCTGGAAAGAGATCGAGTACGAGGTGATGCGGGACAGCGCCGGAAACTGTATTACCGTATGTAATATGGAGAATATCGATCCTGTGGGCGTACATACCGGAGACAGCATCGTGGTAGCGCCTTCCCAGACGCTGAGTGACAAAGAGTACCAGATGCTTCGTACCTCCGCATTGAAGATCATCAGTGAGTTAAAAATCACGGGAGGATGTAACGTGCAGTTTGCGCTCCATCCTACCAGTTTTGAATATTGCGTGATCGAGGTCAATCCCCGGGTCAGCCGCTCTTCCGCGCTGGCGTCCAAGGCTACGGGATATCCCATCGCCAAGGTTGCGGCCAAGATCGCGCTGGGGTACACTCTGGATGAGATCAGGAACGCGATCACGAAGAAGACTTACGCTTCCTTTGAGCCCGCGCTGGATTATTGTGTGGTAAAGATCCCAAGGCTGCCTTTCGATAAGTTTATCACCGCCAAGAGGACTTTGACCACGCAGATGAAAGCTACCGGAGAGGTCATGAGTATCTGCGATAATTTTGAGGGAGCGCTGATGAAGGCCATCCGTTCTCTGGAGCAGCATGTGGACAGTCTGATGAGTTATGACTTCAGTGCGCTGACTGTTGAGGAACTGAAAGAGCGGTTAAAGATCGTGGACGATCAGCGTATCTGGGTAATCGCGGAAGCTTTGCGAAAAGGCATCGATTATGATACGATCCATCAGATTACCATGATAGACTGCTGGTTTATCGACAAGATCGCCGTTTTGGTGGAGATGGAACAGGCGCTGAAAGAGGGGCCTCTGACCGTGGAGCTGTTAAAAGAGGCAAAGAGGCTGGAGTTCCCCGACAATGTGATCGCCAGACTGACGAAAAACAGCGAAGACCGGATCAGACAGATGCGTCTGGACAACGGCATCAGGGCTGTCTACAAGATGGTGGATACCTGCGCCGCGGAGTTTGCCGCTTCCACTCCCTATTACTATTCCGTCTACGGCGGAGAGTGTGAGGCCAGGGAGACCAGAGGACGTAAAAAAGTGCTGGTGCTGGGCTCCGGCCCTATCCGTATCGGACAGGGTATTGAGTTTGATTACTGTTCCGTGCATGCCACATGGGCTTTTTCAAAGGCAGGCTATGAGACGATCATCATCAACAATAACCCGGAGACCGTAAGTACGGACTTTGACATAGCAGACAAGCTGTATTTTGAGCCTTTGACGCCGGAGGATGTGGAGTCAGTGGTAAGGATCGAGCACCCCGACGGGGCGGTGGTGCAGTTTGGCGGACAGACCGCGATCAAGCTGACGGAAAGCCTGATGAAGATGGGCGTTCCGATTCTGGGCACCAAGGCGGAGGATGTGGACGCCGCGGAGGACCGGGAACTGTTTGACAGGATTCTGGAAGAGACAAAAATCCCCCGCGCCGCGGGCGGAACCGTATATACCGCCGAGGAGGCGAAAGCGGTTGCGAACCGCCTGGGATATCCCGTGCTGGTGAGACCTTCCTATGTGCTGGGAGGACAGGGGATGCAGATTGCCATTTCCGATCAGGAGATCGAGGAATTTATGGCTATCATCAACCGCATTGCCCAGGATCATCCCATTTTGGTCGATAAGTATCTTGAGGGAAAAGAAGTTGAGGTAGACGCGGTATGCGATGGGACGGATATTCTGATCCCCGGCATCATGGAGCATATCGAGAGGACGGGCGTGCATTCCGGCGACAGTATTTCCGTCTATCCGGCGCCTACCATCGGCGCTGCGGTCAAGGAAAAGATCGCCGAGTATACCAGAAGACTGGCCAAGGCCCTTCATGTTAAGGGATTGATCAATATTCAGTTCATCGCGATCGGTGAGGACGTGTATGTGATCGAGGTCAATCCCCGTTCCTCCAGGACGGTTCCCTACATCAGCAAGGTGACGGGAATCCCCATCGTGGATCTGGCCACGGAAGTGATTATCGGAAAGACCATACGGGAGCTGGGCTACCAGCCGGGCCTGCAGCCGGAGGCGCCCTATTATGCGATCAAGATGCCGGTATTCTCCTTTGAGAAAATCCGCGGCGCGGAGATCAGCCTGGGCCCCGAAATGAAGTCCACGGGAGAGTGTCTGGGTATTGCGAAGGATTATAACGAAGCTTTGTATAAGGCTTTTCTGGGAGCGGGTGTAAATCTCCCCAAATACAAGAATATGATTATCACGGTAAAGGATGCGGACAAGGGAGAAGCCATTGAGATCGGCCGCCGCTTCGAGAAGCTGGGCTATACCATCTACGCTACCAGAAGTACCGCAGCGGCTTTAAACGAGGCGGGTGTGAAGGCGAGAAAGGTAAACAAGATCTCTCAGGAGTCGCCCACTGTGATGGATCTGATCCTGGGACACAGGATCGACCTTGTCATCGACACGCCCACCCAGGGGCGCGATAAGAGCAGGGACGGTTTCCTGATCCGCCGTACTTCCATTGAGACGGGGATCAACTGTATCACGGCTATGGATACGGCCAGAGCGCTGGTCACCAGTCTGGAGAACGCCAGCAACAAGCTGACGCTGGTGGATATCGCGCAGCTTTAAGAGGCTGTATAGGCAATTGCGAAACAAAATTTTAGCCTTAATACGAAAAGCGAAAAAATCAAGCGTGAATGGATTTTGAGGAGGT
>CANREV010000033.1 GCA_947629645.1 uncultured Acetatifactor sp.
ATATGATACCAGATAACAGTTATAAAGTCAGTATTTTCATGCATTTTAAGTTGTTTATGTTTGCGCTAAGCAGACACGAATTAAAATCTATCAATTCGTTTTTACAGGAGTAATCTTTTATATCAGGCACTCTTTTAGCCAATGAAGAAAGCGCTTCATCTGTCATTAAAAATGTATATTTAATTATTGGAGTATTTAAATAAGCATAAAAATTTTCAGCTTCTCTCTTTGTTGCAAATGAACCTAACCCCACTCTAGCTCTTCCAAATGCACTCAAATTATCTATAATAGCCATTTGACTATCTCTTCCTTCTTGTCCACCTGCATGAGCACTGGATACAACAACTTGCCATTCAGAAATATATTGGCTATTCTGCCGAATAATATCTCTATCCACTACATACCATCTACATCTTCCCGCAGCTCCAGCCTTATCATTTGTAAATATTTTAATTTTTGTATTAAAGTCATACATTTTACCATCTATATATTCTTCAGCTTTTTCCGGATTTTTCTCCATAAAATCACTTTCAATTCCAAATAAAGATCTTGGCAAAATATAATCGTGTAAATATCGAATATTATATTTTTTTACAAATAATTCGATTTTATTTAAAATAACTAAATCTTTTGGATTTAGTGGAATTAAATCGTCTCCTGGATTTAATATATGTACCTTTTGATTTATTCCATTTTGAACATATACATAATCAAAACCTCCTTCCGCCTTTTTGTTATCTTTAATTACTATTGTTACTCCATCAGAGATATCTGTATTAGAGAAAAGTTCTTTTGCGTTTGGATAAAAAATAACTTCTTTTAAGTGTGGATCATTTATTTGTTCTATGCCAAATTGTTTGAGTCCTTTTCCTGACTGATGAAGCCATCTTCCTCCCGGATAAATTAATATAGTACAATTTCCTATTCTTTCACTTTGTGTTTGAAAATGTTGAAAAATATTTTTTCTTGCTTTTTGTCCATTTAATTCAGATTCTTTAGCGGTTTCTTCCTGATACGGCGGATTCCCAATAATAAAATCAAATTTCATAACGCTATTCCTTCCTCTGTAATGATAAAAACTCTATGCTTGAATCACTTCCACGCCAGTCAAAGATCCGGCAACGTGGTTGTTTATTTTCTTCCTTGTCCTTTTCATCCAATCCTAATAATTCCATGAAGTCCATCTGGTGGTATGCTTCCTCCGCTGTTCCATAAGGAACGGTTCCGGTCAAACCATCCATCTGCCAGATATTCCACACAATGATATTAGTAAGTTTTCGATACTCCTCAATCGTTGGCTTTCGTTGCCATCGCTGCTGCATATATTCTTCAAATGTCATCAACATATTCACGCGGGCAATCAACAGGTTATCTCCTTGAAATTCATATCCATAAGTAGCCTGAAAAGCTCTGACCACCCACTCAAACCACAACTTTTCGGTTTCCGCATTTTCATTCACCACTCGCAGCTTTCGATCCAATATGCCGATTCGATTCGGAATCGGTATCATTTCTCCCGTTTCGACATCATATCGGCTAACCAGATAAGGAGCCTCTCCACAAGTTATCTCTAATCTTCTGGAATCTACATATTTCTTCCAATCGTCTTTTCCCTGAAATTCAATTTCCTCCGTAGGCTTCCCATCTTTAAAAAATACATCTTTCGCGCCAAACCAGACCTCATCCGCATGGTCATTCATTTTCTGGCAAACCCACAATGGCGTAAACACTTCTGCATGCTGCCTTGTCCGTTCCGTCTGCTGTTCCATTGCTTTACGTGCGCGGGTTTTTATCACACTGGCATGATGCCCTGTTATCAGATCCGATGTAATTTCGTCATTCCTTTCATATTTCATGCCTAGAACATCATAGGCATCCGTTGCCCACATAATATTCTTTTTTGTTGTTTTGTCTGCCAACATTCTGTCAAGCAAACCTAATGCCTGTATTTTCAGAATGTCATCCTGAATATTTATAATCACAGGGCATACCCCTTTCAGTCTTCCATATATGTCCACTTACCCAATTTGTAGTATAGCACAAAATGATGGAGATTTCGAGATGTTTTATAGTATTAGAGTGTACTGAATATTTTAAAAGCAAAATAGAAGCACAGACATCTTATAAAACTGCATCCACACAAAAAGGCTCCCGAGCATACACTCAGAAGCCTTGATTTTACTGCATTTTTTTAATGAATTCGCAAGAATTCTATTTACTCAATAATACTAGCCACACGACCGGAACCTACGGTACGTCCACCCTCACGGATAGCGAAGGTAAGCCCCTGCTCCATAGCGATAGGATGAATCAGCTCGATGGTCATCTCTACATTATCGCCAGGCATACACATCTCTGTACCTGCAGGCAACTCGCAAACGCCGGTAACATCGGTTGTTCTGAAGTAGAACTGGGGACGATAGTTGTTGAAGAAAGGTGTATGACGACCACCCTCGTCCTTGGTCAGAACGTAAACCTGAGCAGTAAACTTCTTGTGGCAGGTAACGGTGCCGGGCTTAGCCAGGACCTGTCCTCTTTCAATCTCGTTTCTCTGAACACCACGAAGCAGTGCACCGATGTTATCACCGGCCTGAGCCTCATCCAGCATCTTACGGAACATCTCGATACCGGTAACAACGGTCTTCTTGGTCTCCTCTTTAATACCAACGATCTCAACTTCCTCATTCAGCTTCAGAACGCCACGCTCTACACGGCCGGTAGCAACAGTACCACGGCCAGTGATGGTGAATACGTCCTCGACAGGCATCAGGAAAGGCTTGTCAGTATCACGCTGGGGATCAGGAATATACTCATCAACAGTATTCATCAGCTCCATGATCTTGTCGCCCCACTCGCTGCTGGGATCCTCCAGAGCCTTGAGTGCGGAACCTTTAATGATAGGGCAGTCCTTGAAGTCGTATTCTTCCAGCTGCTCATTAACTTCCATTTCAACCAGCTCGATCAGCTCGGGATCATCGACCATATCGCATTTATTCAGGAATACGATGATGTAAGGCACGCCTACCTGACGGGACAGAAGGATATGCTCCTTAGTCTGAGCCATAACGCCATCAGTAGCGGCAACAACCAGAATAGCGCCATCCATCTGAGCAGCGCCGGTGATCATGTTCTTTACATAATCAGCATGGCCTGGGCAGTCAACATGTGCATAATGTCTCTTCTCAGTCTGATACTCTACATGTGCGGTAGAAATGGTGATACCACGAGCCCTCTCTTCGGGAGCTTTATCGATATTCTCAAAGTCCACCTTCTCATTACCGGGTACTCTCTCTGCCAGAACCTTAGTGATCGCAGCAGTCAGAGTAGTTTTACCATGGTCAACGTGACCAATGGTACCAATGTTACAATGGGGCTTGCTTCTTTCAAATTTAGCTTTAGCCATTATTACAGTCCTCCTTAAAAAATGAATTCTTATTTTGTTACATAACTCACTATCATTGATTATATTAAATAACCAAAGGTTTTTCAAGTTATTTTTTTGTTTATATGCTTCTAGTTATTCTTTGCGGCCAGAACCTTTTCCTGGACATTTTTGGGAACGGGCTCGTATTTCTCAAAGAACATGGAATAATTACCGCGTCCCTGTGTTCTGGAACGAAGGTCTGTGGAGTAACCAAACATCTCCGCAAGAGGAACGAATGCACGAACCATCTTGCCGCCGCCGATATCATCCATACCTTCCACGCGGCCGCGGCGGGAGTTCAGGTCTCCGATCACATCGCCCATGTATTCCTCGGGCATGGTAACTTCCACCTTCATGATAGGCTCAAGCAGCACAGGAGCCGCTTTCTGCATCGCTTCCTTGAATGCCATGGATCCCGCGATATGGAATGCCATCTCAGAGGAGTCAACCTCATGATAGGAACCGTCATATACATTTGCGTGGACACCCAGTACAGGGAATCCTCCCAGAATACCTGCCTGTGCAGCTTCCCTGATTCCTTCGCCGACAGCAGGAATATATTCCTTAGGGATCGCGCCGCCCACTACAGTAGACTCAAACAGCAGTACAGGGGGTTCATTGATCAGTACATTTGCCTTGGGATCAAATTCAAACTTCTCGCAGTTAGCCTCCAAGGGTTCAAATTTCACTTTACAATGACCGTATTGTCCACGACCGCCAGACTGCTTAGCATACTTGGAATCCACTTCCACAGCCTTGGTGAACGCTTCCTTATATGCAACCTGAGGTGCGCCGACATTAGCCTCTACCTTAAACTCACGCAACAATCTGTCAACGATGATCTCCAGATGGAGCTCACCCATACCCGCGATAATAGTCTGTCCGGTCTCCTGATCGGTATGAGCGCGGAACGTAGGATCTTCCTCAGCCAGCTTTGCCAAAGCTTCACCCATCTTACCCTGACCCGCTTTGGTCTTGGGCTCGATAGCAAGCTCGATAACGGGCTCGGGGAACTCCATGGACTCAAGGATCACAGGATGCTGCTCATCACAGATAGTATCACCGGTAGTAGTAAACTTAAAACCAACTGCGGCCGCAATATCACCGGAATATACCTTCTCCAGCTCCGCGCGCTTATTCGCATGCATCTGCAGGATACGGCCTACGCGTTCTTTCTTGTCTTTCGTAGCATTCAGCACATAAGAACCGGAGTTCAAAGTACCGGAATACACACGGAAGAATGCAAGTTTTCCCACAAAGGGATCTGCCATGATCTTGAACGCAAGTGCGGCAAAAGGCTCGTCATCGGAAGAATGCTTCTCCACTTCATTGCCGTCCAGATCCACACCCTTGATCGCAGGGATATCGGTAGGAGCAGGCATGTACTCAATAATTGCATCCAAAAGCTTCTGCACGCCCTTATTGCGGTAAGCAGAACCGCAACATACGGGAATCGCCGTACATTCGCAGGTCGCTTTGCGCAGGACTTTCTTCATATCTTCTGTGGAAGGCTCGCCGCCCTCCAGATATACCATCATCAGGTCATCGTCCAGCTCGCAGATCTTCTCAATCAATTCAGAGCGATACAATTCCGCATCTTCCTTCATGTCTCCAAGATCGTCCGTTACAGTGATATCATCGCCCTTATCATCATTATAGATATATGCTTTCATCTCAAACAGATCAATGATGCCTTTGAAATCATCTTCCTTCCCGATAGGCAGCTGCAGGATGATAGCATTCTTGCCCAGCCTGGTCCTGATCTGATCTACTGCGCCGTAGAAATCCGCACCCAGAATATCCATCTTATTGATGAATGCCATACGGGGTACATTGTAGGTATCAGCCTGACGCCAGACATTTTCGGACTGGGGCTCAACACCGCCCTTTGCACAGAAAACGCCGACAGCGCCGTCCAATACGCGAAGGGAACGCTCTACTTCTACAGTAAAATCAACGTGGCCAGGAGTATCAATAATATTAATTCGATGCTCTAACGCGCCTTCCATGGGCTTTGTTTCTTTTTCCAAAGTCCAATGGCAGGTGGTAGCTGCTGAAGTAATGGTAATACCTCTTTCCTGCTCCTGCTCCATCCAGTCCATGGTGGCAGTGCCTTCATGAGTATCACCTATCTTGTAGTTAACACCAGTATAATACAGAATACGCTCTGTCAATGTGGTCTTACCTGCATCGATATGAGCCATGATTCCGATATTTCTGGTTCTCTCTAACGGATATTCTCTTCCAGCCAAGATTTTTTCCTCCTATTTTATTATGAAAACTAAAACATAAGATGAAGAAAATCGTTCCTAGAAACGATAGTGTGCGAAAGCCTTGTTTGCCTCCGCCATCTTGTGCATATCTTCTTTTCTCTTCACCGCAGCGCCGGTATTGTTGGCTGCGTCAAGAATCTCATTTGCCAGTCTGTCCTCCATGGTCTTCTCACTTCTCTTGCGAGAGAACATGGTCAGCCAGCGGAGCCCCAGAGCCTGGCGTCTCTCAGCCCTTACCTCGATAGGAACCTGATAGGTAGCGCCGCCGATACGTCTTGCCTTTACCTCCAGAACGGGCATGATATTGTTCATTGCCTCTTCGAAAACCTCCAGAGCAGGCTTTCCGGATTTCTCCTCTACTTTAGCAAATGCGCCGTATACAATTTTCTGGGCAACGCCCTTCTTACCGTCAAGCATGATGTTGTTGATCAGCTTGGTCACTACCTTGTTGTTGTATAAAGGATCTGCTAATACATCTCTTTTCTGAATATGTCCTTTACGTGGCACGGTTCTTCCCTCCTTAACAAAATTGATACGTTAATTCATCGGTACTCACATGTGTTTCCCCAAGTGTTCGTGCTGTGATATCTGTATGACAGAATTCCAACACTTTCTTAGTTTCGTTCAGATTTGTCCCGAATCTCTTTTGAAGCAGCAAGTCAAATCACTTCTTTGCTTCCTTAGGTCTCTTAGCGCCATATTTGGAACGTGCCTGTTTCCTGTTCGCAACGCCTGCGGTATCAAGAGTACCACGGATAATGTGATATCTTACACCGGGCAGATCCTTTACTCTTCCGCCGCGGATCAGGACAACGCTGTGCTCCTGCAGATTATGACCTTCGCCGGGGATGTAGCTTGTAACCTCGATCCCGTTGGAAAGACGTACTCTGGCGATTTTCCTAAGAGCTGAGTTAGGCTTTTTAGGAGTATCAGTCTTGACAGCAGTACATACGCCACGCTTCTGGGGAGACGATGCGTTGACAGCCTTCTTGTGAAGGGAGTTATATCCTCTCTGAAGCGCAGGCGCGGTAGACTTCTTTACTGTAGTCTGACGTCCT
Source organism: uncultured Acetatifactor sp. (assembly GCA_947629645.1). GTDB lineage: Bacteria > Bacillota > Clostridia > Lachnospirales > Lachnospiraceae > Acetatifactor. The sequence goes on from CANREV010000033.1 coordinate 6,756, forward strand.
TTTCTTACTAACTGATTAAATGTTGGCATTCTGTTTCACCTCTTTCTGAATGGTAATATGATTTTGTCATACTTGTGCGGACAGCATTGTGTATCTATTTGTTCACAAAAAAAGCATCCGCACGCATGCTTTATTAGTATAGCCGCTTACGGATGCATTGTCAATCACTTTTTATAGAAAATCACCGTTTCATTCCGCGTTTAATTCCGCAATATAACGTTTCAGTGCATCTTCCCATGACGGCAGCCTCTCAAAACCGCTCTCCGTCAGTTTTTCTTTGCTCAGACGGCTGTTCATCGGCCGATTGGCTTTCGCGCCATATTCCGCCGAAGTAACAGGGACCACATTCACTTTCACTCCGGCCTCTTTGAAGATCGCGCACGCAAAATCATACCAGGAGCAGAAGCCTTCGTTGGTAGCGTGATATACACCATATTTCTCCGTTTGGACCATATCCGCCAACAGCCCGGCCAGATCGCGGGTATAAGTAGGGGAACCAAACTGGTCATTGACGACAGTGATAGTATCGTGAGTCTCAGCCAGCTTCAACATAGTCTTTACAAAATTTTTGCCGTTTATACCGAATGTCCACGCAATACGCACAATAAAATACTTGTCCAGGATTTCCTGTACCGCCAGCTCGCCTTCATACTTGGTCTGTCCGTAAACGCTCACCGGACGTCTTTCATCCTCCGTTTCCCACGCTTTGCTGCCCTGACCGTCAAACACATAGTCCGTGCTGATGTAAATCATTTTAATGTCCAGTTCACGGCATACTTTTGCAATATTTTGGGAACCATCCACATTTACTTTTCGACAGACCGCTTCGTTTTCCTCGGCGGCATCCACCGCCGTATAAGCTGCGCAGTGGATCACCGCGTCAGGCGATGCTGCCTTGATCACGCGGTCCACTCTGGCCGCATCGGTGATATCCATCTCCCGGCTGTTCACACCAACGGCTTCTATCCCACGTCTTTCCAACTCCCTGACCACATCATAGCCCAGCTGTCCCTTTGCCCCCGTAACAAGAACTTTCATACCCGCAATTCCTTTCTTTGCCATCCGACTTTTTTTAACAGAATATCTTCTATTATATAGGACGCCCGCCGAATCTTCAACCGGGAAAACCTTTAATTAACACGCAAAAACTTCCGTTCTCACGGAAGTTTTCCCGATTTTTATGTTTACTGCCGACTTGATTTCTCAGAAAGCATCCGGATCTTTCTATACTGTGTATAAGCCGTCATTCCTGCCACCACAGCCACCATCAACCCCAATATGGTCATATACAGATCCATTTCATTTTCCCAATAAGAACCCAAAATCATCAAGGCCCCCACAAACAATACTCCGACCAGGAAATCCAAAACCATCATTTTCATATTTTGCCTCCACGCTGCGCCAAAACCTGCAGATTGAAATTTCAATCTGCAATCTTTACACTCCCTGCGACCGATACTCCGCCTGTCTCATCATTTCATCCTCAATCTTTTCAATCTCCCGGTTTCTGACAATACACCGAAACAGTTGGTATACCGTAAAAAGGGCAGTGAGAACAATAATCACCATATAAACCGGCACTGTCGCCTCGTCACTGCCCGCGCTTTCTGTCCGGGTCTGCGCTGCCAGAGCCGTGCACTTTGATCCCAAAGCGCCTAAAGCGATCATAAATGTATAGATAATCTTCCACATCTTTTCTCTCATACGCATTCTCCCTTCGGGAAGTTTCCTCACAGACCCGGCTGTCAGCCTCTGTTTCGGATCTAGGACTTTAGTACTATCCCTGTCTGATTTTAGAATAGCACACCAAGAGTATAAAGTCAATAGGCGTACAAAAAAGCATCCCTCGCAAAATCACATAGAGACGCCATTTTGGCTTCGCGGTGCCATATGCTGAATTGTTGCTGCAAAGTCACATAGAGGCGCGATTATGGCTTCGCGGTGCCGTATGGCTGAACTGTTGCTGCAAAGTCACATAGAGATGCCGTTTTGGATTCGTGATACCATATGCTGAACTGTTGCCGGCAGGCAGAAAGGCTTTTATAAAAGAGAGCGCCCCGATAAGGGCGCCCTCCTGCGATCTATCTTTTATTCGCCGTCCTGAGCTACAGCAACCGCCTCGCTCTCAGACATTTCTTCTTCCTCGGAAAATTCCTCAGTTCCGTCAAGCCTTACATCTTCATCCGGCTCTGCATTTTCATCAAAACCATCCTCATCTTCCATTTCATATTCATCAAAGGAAATCGTTTCGATCTCATCGGTGCTCAGCTTCGTGTTACGGTATCTCTTCATACCTGTACCCACAGGAATCAGTTTACCAATGATCACATTCTCTTTCAGACCGATCAGATTGTCAACCTTACCCTTGATAGCTGCCTCGGTAAGAACCTTGGTAGTCTCCTGGAAAGATGCCGCAGACAGGAAAGAGTTGGTAGCCAGCGCCGCTTTTGTAATACCTAACAGCACCTGTTTGCCTTCCGCCGCTTCCTTGCCTTCCGCTGTAAGCCGCTCATTGATATCCTCAAACTCAAGCACATCCACCAGCGTGCCGGGAAGGAACTCGGTATCCCCGTTATTCTCCACGCGGACCTTCTTCAACATCTGACGCACAATGACTTCGATATGCTTATCTGCAATGTCAACACCCTGAAGACGGTAAACTCTCTGCACCTCGCGGAGCATATAGTCCTGTACGGCGCGGATGCCTTTAATCTTCAAAAGGTCATGGGGATTGACGCTTCCTTCCGTCAGCTCATCGCCGGCCTCCAGCACCTGTCCGTCCATGATCTTGATACGGGATCCGTAAGGAATCAGATAAGTCTTGCTCTCGCCCGTCTCGTCATTTGTGATCACCACTTCTCTCTTCTTCTTCGTATCCTTGATCTCGGCTTTGCCGCCAAACTCTGCAATGATCGCAAGGCCTTTCGGTTTTCTGGCCTCGAAAAGCTCCTCCACACGGGGAAGACCCTGGGTGATATCATCACCGGCCACACCGCCCGTATGGAACGTTCTCATGGTCAACTGTGTGCCGGGCTCGCCAATCGATTGAGCCGCGATTATGCCGACAGCCTCACCCACCTGAACGGCCTCTCCGGTGGCCATGTTGGCGCCATAACATTTTGCGCAGATCCCCACATGAGAACGACAGGTGAGAATGGTACGTATCTTCACCGCCTCAACGGGCTCTCCCTTATCGTTTACGCCTACGCTCAGGATCCTTGCCGCACGGCTGGGCGTGATCATATGGTTTCGCTTTACGATCACATTGCCGTCTTTATCCCTGATCTCCTCGCAGGAATATCTTCCTGTAATCCTGTCTTTCAGACTCTCAATGGTCTCCTTGCCATCCATAAACGCCCGGACAACCATGCCGGGAATCTCCGTTTTGCCTTCACAGCAATCCACCTCGCGGATCGAAAGTTCCTGAGAAACATCCACCATACGTCTGGTCAGATAACCGGAGTCCGCCGTACGCAGCGCCGTATCGGACAGACCCTTGCGGGCGCCGTGGGCTGACATGAAGTACTCCAATACGTCCAGACCCTCACGGAAATTGGACTTGATGGGAAGCTCGATGGTTCTACCTGTAGTATCAGCCATCAGACCTCGCATACCGGCCAGCTGTTTGATCTGCTGATTGGAGCCACGGGCACCGGAATCCGCCATCATAAAGATGTTATTGTACTTATCCAGACCCGCTAACAGCACATCCGTCAGTTCCTTATCCGTCTCGTTCCATGTTTCTACCACCGCGCGGTAGCGCTCTTCCTCCGTAATCAGTCCACGGCGGAAATTAGCGGAGATCTTATCTACGGTAGCCTGCGCGTCAGCCAGCATCTGCGGCTTCTTCTCAGGCACGGTCATATCGGAAATAGAAACCGTCATAGCAGCCCTGGTGGAATACTTGTATCCAATAGCCTTTACGTCATCCAGAACCTCGGCCGTCCTGGATGCGCCGTGAATGTTGATGACCTTTTCCAGAATCTGCTTTAATCCCTTTTTGCCCACATGAAAATCCACTTCCAGTTTCAGGAAGTTCTCAGGCTTGCTCCGGTCCACAAACTCCAGATCCTGAGGCAGGATCTCATTAAAGATGAAACGCCCCAGCGTGGACTCCACATTGCCCGTAATAGTCTCCCCTGCGGCATTTATCTTGCTGACGCGGACGGTAATTCTGGAATGCAGGGTACATGCGCCGTTCTCGTACGCCAATATCGCCTCATTGACATTCTTAAAGAACTTGCCTTCGCCCATTACGCCGGGCCTTTCCTGTGTCAGATAGTAGATACCCAGTACCATATCCTGGGAAGGCACAGCCACCGGGCCGCCATCGGAAGGCTTTAACAGGTTGTTGGGCGACAGCAAAAGAAAACGGCACTCCGCCTGCGCTTCTACAGACAGGGGAAGATGCACTGCCATCTGGTCGCCGTCAAAGTCCGCATTAAAAGCGGTACATACCAATGGATGCAGCTTGATTGCCTTACCTTCTACCAGAATGGGCTCAAACGCCTGAATACCAAGTCTGTGCAGGGTAGGCGCACGGTTGAGCATAACAGGATGCTCTTTGATAACATCCTCCAGCACATCCCAGACCTGATTATCCATCTTATCGACCAGCTTTTTGGCATTCTTGATGTTCTGACTGATACCTTTCGCCACCAGTTCTTTCATCACAAAAGGCTTAAACAACTCGATCGCCATCTCCTTGGGCAGACCGCATTGATAAATTTTCAATTCCGGACCTACAACGATAACGGATCGTCCGGAATAATCCACACGCTTACCCAACAGATTCTGACGGAAACGGCCGGACTTGCCTTTTAACATATCAGACAAAGATTTCAATGCACGGTTTCCGGGTCCGGTAACAGGACGTCCCCTTCTGCCGTTGTCGATCAGGGCATCCACCGCCTCCTGCAGCATTCTCTTCTCATTGCGCACTATGATATCGGGAGCGCCCAGCTCCAACAGCCTCTTCAACCGGTTATTTCTATTGATGATCCTTCTGTAAAGATCGTTTAAGTCAGAAGTTGCAAAACGTCCGCCGTCCAGCTGTACCATAGGGCGAAGATCAGGAGGAATAACGGGAACCACATCCATGATCATCCACTCGGGCTTATTGCCGGATTCGCGGAAAGCCTCTACGACCTCCAGCCTCTTGATAATGCGGGCACGCTTCTGTCCGGAGGATTCTCTCAGCCCTGTTTTGAGCTCCGCAGCCTCCGTTTCCAGATCGATGGCCTGCAGAAGCTCTTTGATGGCTTCCGCACCCATACCTACGCGGAACTTATTGCCGTAAGTCTCTCTTGCATCCTGATATTCTTTTTCAGACAGAATCTGCTTATACTCTAACCCTGTCTCTCCCGGATCCAGTACAATGTAGGACGCAAAGTACAGCACCTTTTCCAGTACCCTGGGAGACAGATCCAGGATCAGTCCCATGCGGCTGGGGATACCTTTGAAGTACCATATATGGGACACCGGAGCTGCCAGTTCAATATGTCCCATACGTTCCCTGCGCACGCTTGCCTTAGTCACTTCCACGCCGCAGCGGTCGCAGACAACGCCCTTATATCTGATCTTCTTGTACTTTCCGCAATGACACTCCCAGTCTTTGCTGGGGCCAAATATTCTCTCACAGAACAGACCGTCTCTCTCAGGTTTCAATGTTCTGTAATTGATCGTCTCAGGCTTTAAAACCTCGCCGTGGGACCACTCACGAATTTTATCAGGTGAAGCCAATCCAATCTTGATGGCATCAAACGTCATGGGCTGATAGACTGCTTCATTCTTTGTTTCTGACATTATTAATGGCACTCCCTTCTATTTTTACTTTCACTCAGGATACAAACTGCGGGATCATTCATAATCATCCTCATTGCTGAAATCATCCGCATCCAGATCAAACTCGGCGTCATCGAAATCGTCATCTTCCGCACTTACCAGTTCTCCGCTGTCCGCATCGAACTCCTGCGCCTGATAACCCATTTCGCCCAGTGAATCGTTGTTGTAATCGTCATACTTGCGATCATCGCCCATCTCATAACGGTAGTCCGTATCGCCGTAGTCGATCGTTTCCATAATTTCAACTTCTGTCTGATCCTCGCGAAGGACTCTTACATCCAGACCAAGTGCCTGTAATTCTTTTAACAGCACCTTAAAGGACTCAGGAATGCCGGGCTCAGGAATATTGTCTCCCTTAATAATTGCCTCATAGGTCTTTACACGTCCTACCACATCATCCGACTTCACAGTCAGGATTTCCTGCAGCGTATAGGACGCGCCGTAAGCCTCCAGCGCCCAAACCTCCATCTCGCCGAATCGCTGACCGCCAAACTGCGCTTTTCCTCCCAGAGGCTGCTGGGTCACCAGAGAGTACGGTCCGGTGGAACGGGCATGGATCTTATCATCCACTAAGTGATGCAGTTTCAGGTAATGCATATGACCGATCGTAACAGGACTGTCAAAATATTCTCCGGTACGCCCATCGCGGAGACGAACCTTGCCATCACGAGAGATAGGCACGCCGGTCCAGACTTCCCTGTGATCTCTGTTTTTGTCCAGGTATTCCAGCACTTCGGGGAGCAGCTCCTGGCCGTGTTTACTCTCAAAACTCTCTCCCGCCCAGGGTTGACCGTCCGCCGTTGTCTCTTTGCCGTCAGCCTTCCACTGTTTTACCTCTGCGGCGTCAAAAGGAAGATTTACATAATCATTGGCCAGCTCCAGCGTATCCATAATATCCTTCTCGTTAGCGCCGTCAAAAACAGGCGTTGCCACATTAAAGCCCAGCGCCTTGGCCGCCAGGGAAAGATGAATCTCCAATACCTGTCCAATATTCATACGGGACGGCACACCCAGAGGATTCAGCACGATATCCAGAGGTCTGCCGTTTGGCAGATAAGGCATATCCTCCACAGGAAGCACACGGGAAACAACGCCCTTGTTACCGTGACGTCCGGCCATCTTATCACCCACAGAGATCTTTCTCTTCTGCGCAATATAGATGCGGACCGCCTGATTCACTCCGGGAGACAGTTCGTCACTGTTCTCTCTGGTAAATACCTTTGCGTCCACCACGATTCCGTACTCTCCGTGAGGGACTTTCAGGGATGTATCACGAACCTCTCTCGCTTTTTCACCAAAGATTGCGCGAAGCAGTCTCTCCTCCGCGGTCAGCTCTGTCTCTCCCTTTGGCGTTACCTTACCCACAAGGATATCTCCGGCACGAACCTCCGCGCCGATACGGATAATACCTCTGTCATCCAGGTCTTTCAGCGCATCATCACCCACGCCGGGCACATCGCGCGTGATCTCCTCAGGCCCTAACTTAGTATCCCGGGCTTCAGCCTCATATTCCTCAATGTGCACGGAAGTATAAACATCCTCCTGCACCAGTCTTTCGCTCAAAAGGACAGCATCCTCGTAATTGTAACCTTCCCAGGTCATAAATCCGATCAAAGGATTCTTGCCCAACGCCAGTTCACCCATGGAAGTGGAAGGACCATCAGCGATCACCTGCCCCTCTTCCACATGATCGCCCTTAAACACAATCGGCTTCTGGTTATAGCAGTTGGACTGATTGCTTCTTGAAAACTTTGTCAGATGATATTCCGCCTTCTCACCGTCATCACAGGTCATACGGATCAGATTGGAGGACACATAATCAACAGTGCCCGCTTTTTTCGCCAAAACGCATACGCCGGAATCCACCGCAGTCTTCGTCTCCATTCCGGTACCTACCGCAGGCGCCTCCGTCACCAAAAGAGGGACTGCCTGACGCTGCATGTTGGATCCCATCAGCGCCCGGTTAGCATCATCATTCTGCAAAAACGGGATCAGCGCAGTAGCCACGGAAAATACCATACGGGGAGACACATCCATATAATCAAACATGGAACGGGGATACTCCTGAGTCTCCTCACGATATCGGCCGGACACAGTGGTACGGACAAAATGTCCCTCCTCGTCCAGCGCCTCGTTTGCCTGGGCTACATGGTAATTATCCTCTTCGTCCGCGGTCATATAAACAACTTCATCCGTAACTCTGGGGTTTTCCGGATCGGACTTGTCGATCTTACGGTAAGGAGCCTCCACAAAACCATATTCATTGATTCTCGCGTAACTTGCGAGAGAGTTGATCAATCCGATGTTAGGGCCTTCAGGAGTCTCAATAGGACACATTCTGCCATAATGGGAATAATGCACATCACGGACCTCAAATCCGGCGCGGTCTCTGGACAGACCGCCGGGACCCAGTGCGGAAAGACGCCTCTTGTGCGTCAGCTCGCCCAAAGGATTGTTCTGATCCATAAACTGGGACAGCTGGGAAGATCCGAAGAATTCCTTTACGGCAGCTGCAACAGGTTTGATATTGATCAGGGACTGAGGCGAAATCTCCTCCGCGTCATGAGTCGTCATACGCTCCCTGACCACTCTCTCCATTCTGGACAGACCGATGCGGTACTGATTCTGCAGCAGCTCGCCCACCGCGCGGATACGTCTGTTGCCCAGATGATCGATATCATCGTCATTGCCCAGGCCGTACTCCAAATGCATGTTATAGTTGATGGAAGCAAGAATATCTTCCTTGGTAATATGCTTGGGAACAAGCTCATGCACATTCTTTTTGATAGCCTCCGCCAGCTTTTCGGGGTCCTCGCCGAATTCCTCGATGATCTTAGCCAGCACAGGATAATACACGCGCTCGTGAATGCCAAAGTCTCTGGGATTGCAGTCGATAAAGCTGGTCAGCTCTACCATCATATTGGAAAGGACCCTGACATTTTTCTCCTCCGTCTGGATCTGGACGAACGGCACCGCCGCGTTCTGGATCACGTCCGCCAGCTCCGCCGTCACCTTGTCGCCTGCGGATGCCAGCACCTCACCTGTGACGGGGTCCACCACATCTGCGGCAAGGATCTGATGCCTGATCCTGTTTCTCAAAGCCAGTTTCTTATTGAATTTATATCTTCCAACCTTGGCCAAATCATATCTTCTGGGGTCAAAGAACATAGCGTTGATCAGGCTTTCCGCGCTCTCAACACTCAAAGGCTCACCGGGGCGTATCTTTTTGTATAACTCTAACAGACCCTCCTGATAATTCTCAGCAGTGTCTTTGGCAAAGCTTGCTTCAATCTTGGCCTCATCGCCAAACAGCTCGCGGATCTCATCGTTTGTGCCGATGCCCAGGGCACGGATCAGTACCGTGACAGGTACTTTACGGGTCCTGTCCACGCGCACATAAAAGACATCATTGGAATCCGTCTCATACTCCAGCCATGCCCCGCGATTAGGGATGACGGTGCAGGAGAACAGTTTCTTACCAATCCGATCATGTCCGATGCCATAGTAAATGCCGGGGGAACGAACCAGCTGGCTGACGATAACGCGCTCTGCACCATTAATGACAAAAGTACCCGTCTCAGTCATTAACGGCAGATCGCCCATGAATATTTTATGTTCGCTGATCTCTTCCTTTTCCTTGTTATACAGACGAACTTTCACGGTAAGAGGCGCCGCATAAGTGGCATCTCTTTCCTTGCATTCCTCAATAGAATATTTTACATCGTCTTTGCACAACTCAAAATCCACGAATTCCAGACTCAGAGAGCCGCTGTAATCAGCGATAGGAGAGATATCCTCAAAGACTTCCTTCAGACCTTCATCCAGAAACCACTGGTAGGAATCTTTCTGGACTTCGATCAGGTTGGGCATCTCCAGAACCTCTTTCTGTCGTGCATAACTCATACGCATAACCTTGTTGCCGGCTATGGGACGTATTCTGTTCTTTTCCATTGACACTTCACCCCGTTCTTTCTGATTTAATGCCATGTTGCAATATACGCAGACATAGTACTGCACAATAGTGCACTATCCATGATAACACAAATCATACGAGGGGTCAAGCAGATTTTGCACCTCTTCCTGTAACCGCTCTGCAACGGACTATATGATAGGCAGGGGACGGCCGCATGGCCATCAAATTCATGAATGTAAAGCAGTCATGATATAACAAAAAGGCGGCCTCCCGTGCAAGTGCGGAGCCGCCTTTTTGTTATGTTATGTCACGCAGTCACCTGGTTATCACGACTATTTTAAAGTAACCTTAGCGCCTACTTCTTCCAGTTTCTTCTTGATTTCCTCTGCGTCATCCTTGGAAGCGCCCTCCTTAACTACCTTAGGAGCGCCGTCAACTAAGTCTTTCGCTTCCTTCAGGCCGAGGCCGGTAACTTCACGAACAACCTTGATGACCTTAACTTTCTCTGCGCCAACCTCGGTCAGCTCAACGTTAAATTCATCTTTCTCCTCAGCTGCCGCTTCGCCTGCACCGGCGCCGGGAGCTGCAACTACAACGCCTGCTGCCGCGGATACGCCAAACTCCTCCTCGCAAGCCTTTACAAGGTCATTTAATTCCAATACAGTCAACTCTTTAATAGCATCAATCAATTCCTGAGCTGTCAATTTAGCCATTTCATTTTCCTCCATTTTCAAAAGTTTATAGTAGCTGTCATATTTTCTTTGCCGCCTTATTCAGCAGCTTCTGCAGACGCTCCGCCTTTTTCCGCCAACTGGTTCATGACGCGAGCGAAATTGGTAATAGGGCTCTGCATGCTTCCAAGCAGTCTGGAAATAAGCACGTCTCTGGAAGGGATGCTGGCAATTGCCTCGATACCCTTTGCATCATAGACAGTGCCTTCCACAATGCCTGCCTTGATCTCCAGCTTTTCCGCTGTCTTGGCAAATTCCGCGAGCAGCCTTGCGGGAGCCGTTGCATCATCTTTAGAGATCGCGACCGCGCTGGGGCCTTCCAAATACTCGGTCAGGCACTCGAATTCCGTACCCTTGAGCGCACGGGTCATATAAGTGTTTTTATACACTTTATAAGTCACACCTGCTTCACGCAGATTCTTACGGAGCTGTGTATCCTGCTCGACCGTAAGTCCACGATAATCCACCAAAACTATGGACTGTGCATCTTTGACACGGGCTGTAATCTCTTCTATGATGGGCGCTTTTAATTCAACCTTTGCCATTTCTTTACCTCCTTATAGAATATGCCGATAAGAAGTATCATCAAAAAAATCCCTCAAAGCAAAGACTCAGAGGGATCGCGCAATCAATGTTTACTCTTCTCCTCGGTAGGATTTACGCCGGAAATCACGATTTCCCGCACCTACTGTCTTCGGCTTGGTTTAAAACCTTTGTTAGAATAACATAAGGGGCTGACAATGTCAACCCCTTTCTTCTGATTTTCATCTCAGGCTGGTAACAGTTCAGCCCGCACCATCCGCAAAGTCGCGCTGCCGCGCTTTCCGGCGCTATGCGCCTGCCTTTGCCAATGAAATGGCGTTCCCTCACGCTTTTCCGGTACAGGGTCACGCAAACTTTGCCACGCTTACCTTTACACCGGGCCCCATAGTGCTTGTCAGGGTAATGCTCTTTAAATACTGTCCTTTTAATGCGCTGGGCTTTGCCTTTACGATCGCGTCCATCAGCGCGTTGAAATTCTCCTTAAGAGCCTCTTCCGTAAAGGAAACCTTGCCTACAGGAACATGCACAATATTTGTCTTGTCCAGTCTGTACTCGATCTTACCGGCTTTGATATCGCTGACAGCTTTTGTAACATCCATTGTAACAGTGCCTGCCTTAGGGTTAGGCATCAGGCCTTTAGGTCCCAAAACCTTACCAAGGCGTCCAACCACACCCATCATATCCGGGGTGGCAACCACTACGTCAAAATCAAGCCATCCGTCATTCTGGATCTTAGGGATCAGCTCCTCGCCGCCTACATAATCAGCGCCTGCCGCCTCAGCTTCGGCCAGCTTATCGCCTTTTGCGATTACCAGGACTCTGACCTTTTTACCGGTTCCGTTGGGCAGCACTACCGCGCCGCGGATCTGCTGTTCAGCGTGACGGCCATCACATCCGGTCTTAATATGCACTTCAATGGTTTCATCAAATTTAGCCGTTGCGGTTTTCTTCACCAAGGCAAGCGCATCATCAGGATCATAGAACATCGATTTGTCCACAAGCTTTGCAGCCTCGGTATATTTCTTACCATGTTTCATTCTTTTACCTCCCAGGTTCCAGCGACAACTTCCGTTGTCTCCCAATCATTCATAATTAATCTTCTACTACAATACCCATGCTGCGCGCAGTACCTGCGATCATGCTCATGGCCGCCTCAAGGCTTGCCGCGTTCAGATCCGGCATCTTCATCTCTGCGAGTTCCTGAAGCTTTGCCTTGGAAATAGTCGCAACCTTAGTCTTGTTGGGGGCTGCAGAAGCAGTCTTCAAATTGCATGCTTTCTTTAACAATACTGCTGCAGGAGGAGTCTTCGTAATGAAACTGAAAGATCTGTCTGCATATACAGTAATGACTACAGGGATGATCACATCTCCCTTGTCTGCTGTCTTTGCATTAAACTGCTTTGTAAATTCAACAATATTTACGCCATGCTGGCCTAACGCGGGGCCAACAGGGGGGGCCGGTGTAGCTTTGCCGGCAGGAATCTGTAACTTAATATAGCCTTCTACTTTCTTTGCCATTTTGGCACCTCCTATATTGTGGTAGACCGCTGCAATCTGTAAAACAGCCCTTTTGCAACGGTAATTCGGCGCAGAGACATGATTTCTTCTGCTCCCACTTTGTTGCCTGAGCTTTTCGCTCAATGTATGCCACGCTCCCGATTACTCCTGAGCGGAAATACCTTGCTTAAAATTTGTCTGCTTTCCCGGTATATTACCCTGTCAAATATCGTGAAAGCCTTTTTAATCAGAGTTTTCTTACCTCCGCGAAACTGATTTCCACAGGAGTCTCCCTGCCGAACAGCTCCACGTTGATCGTTGCCGTCTGCTTGCCGTAATCCAGCTTTTGCACAACACCAACGGTATCCTTCCAAACGCCGGCAACCACCGCGATACTGTCCCCCTCCACAAAATCGATGGATACATTCTCCATCTTGATACCCAAAGGCTTCATTTCCGCCTCGGTCAAAGGGACAGGCTTGCTTCCCGGTCCGACAAAGCCTGTGACGCCCCGGGTGTTGCGGACTACATACCATGTATCGTCATTCATCTCCATATTGAGAAGGACATATCCGGGAAACATTTTCTTCTGAACGGTCTTTTTGGCGCCGTTCTTTAATTCAATCACATCCTGCATAGGAACCCTGACTTCCAGGATCTGTTCCGCAAGATGCTTATTGTTTTCGATCGTCTTCTCAATATTGGCTTTGACTTTGTTTTCATATCCCGAATAGGTATGAATCACATACCATTTTGCCTCTGCCATACAATCGCCCTCGCTCTAACCTAAATTGATGTTAAGAAGTTCACGCCATACTTTACAACGTAATCGATCAGGGCGATAATCACCCCGACAACTACCGAGATTGCAACTACAGCCACAGACTGCTTCAATGTGGACTCTCTATCCGGCCATACTATTTTTTTAAATTCAGCTTTGACGCCCCGGAAAAATCCGGTGCGCGGCTGCTTTTCCGCGGAATCTCCCATTTCAACCTCCAAATCGGAACGAATCACTATTTTGTCTCTTTGTGCAATGTATGTTTTCTGCAGAATCTACAATATTTTTTGATTTCCATTCTGTCAGGATGAGTTTTCTTATCCTTGGTAGTATTGTAGTTACGCTGCTTGCATTCGGTACAAGCCAAAGTAATTTTTGTACGCATTTCGCTACCTCCATATTGTTTGTAAAAAGCTTATGTTCTTCTCTTTTTGAGCATAAAAAATGAGCATAAAAAAAAGACCTGAATCTCATCTCGCCTGAATAATATAACACAACCCCGGCGTTCCGTCAACAGATTTTTCTTTTTCTATGGAACTTCCATGGAAAATCTCCATGGAAAATCTTGCTTCTGCGAAAATTCTGTGCTAAAATTCAAATATAAAAGTGGAGTAGTGTAAACAATTCAGCGAATAGGTACGATATAGATATATAACGGCGGATTGAGATCTGTATCTGGCGTATCCGGAAGGAAAGGAGGCAATCATCAATGAGCATGGCATTAAATACAGTATATAATAATTATCTCTCTGCGTATACTCCTAAAACAATGACAAAATACGACACCCATAAAAAAAGCGAGCTGCGCAATGTCTATAACGCCATTGTTAAGTTGAATAAGGATGCCCCCTGGTATCTTCCCACGACCAGCAGAGAAACGCAGCAGTATGCCGTCAATTTAAAGGAAAGCGCCCGCAATCTGCACAACACCATTGCACAGCTGGGCGGTCTGGACGAAGACAACATTCTGCTGAATAAGAAAAGGGCCTACTCTTCCGATGAAAACGTGGCAAAGGTTTCCTATGTGGGCCCCCAGAATCCTAACGAAGGCATGATACCTGACCTTAAGCTGGAAGTAAAGTCTCTGGCTTCCTCTCAGGAAAATTTAGGATATTTCCTGCCTGACGGCAAGGTTTCCCTGCCGCCCGGAAATTATTCTTTTGATATTGGCGTGAACGACATGAACTATGAGTTCCAGTTTACCATCGGTGAATCCGAAACCAACCGCGCCGTTCAGGAACGCCTGGTTCGTTTGATCAACAATTCTGACATTGGTGTCAGGGCTTCTCTGGAGGAGTCCGAGGGGCGCACTTCGCTGCGGATGACTTCCGAAACCACCGGTCTTGGCGCCGGACGCTCAGGCAGCTTTAACGTCAGCGACTCCCATACCAGCAAAACCTCCGGCACCGTTGATTATTTTGGTCTGGATTATGTCAGCAGAGAAGCTTCCAACGCGCAGTTTTTGTTAAACGGTGAAGAACGTACCGCTTCTTCCAATCGCTTTACCATCGGTAAAATGTTTGAAATCCAACTTACCGGCCTCAGTCCGGAGGATCATCCTGTCCAGATCGGATTAAAGACGGATGTAGAGTCTTTGACAGATAATGTGACGCATTTAATCAGCGGCTATAACGATTTTATCAAAGCGGCTTCTTCCTATGTGGAAGCACAGGAAAAGAGCAAAAAACTGGTGCAGGAATTCAAGGGTATCGCCGCTTTGTATACCCCGTCCATGAGTCCCATGGGACTGTCGCTCAGCGAAGACGGCACTCTCGCCATGAACAGGGACCGGATCCGGCAGTCCGCTCTGCAGTCGGAAGATATTAGCGAAACCTTTTCTTACCTGAAGAATTTCTCTTCCACATTGTTGAACAAGAGCGATCAGGTCGCGTTGAATCCTATGAATTATGTAGATAAGACGGTGGTGGCTTACAAGCATCCCGTTGCCAGCCATAATTATATCAGCCCCTATGTGACAAGCGCTTACAGCGGCATGATGTTCAACAGCTACTGCTAATGTACTGATTCCTGCCTGTAAAGATGATGCAAAACGGCTTCCAGCGATCATAACTCGTTGGAAGCCGTTTTAAATGCTTCTACAGTGACTCAGGAACTTAAGAGCCGCTTGGAAATAACTCTGCGTTTCCCTGTACTGCCAAAGATCATTTGCTCTTCTTTCCTTTTGCCTTGTATTTATCAATTTGCACAAAATCATCCATCAGCTCCAGAATCTTATCACGTCCATTCTGGTTCAGCTTTACATAATACTGCATCACTCTGTTTTCCAGCAGCTGAGCCCCCAAAGAAGCGTCTCTTTCCAGCGAGGAAAAGTCCACAGGATTTAAACTCAGTTTATCGCACATCCTGATCACTGTGCCATACGCCATTCCCTCAATTCCACGCTCTAACGCAGTTACCAGCGTACTATAGGGAATGCTCATTTCCATGGCGAACTGCCTTACGCTTCGATACTGCCTCAGAATCTCTTTTTTTAAAATTTCTGCTTTTGTCATACTCTTTCCTCCATACTAATCGTGATGTAACATATAAGATTAATGTACGATATTTTGTTCACATTATCAAGCCCAAGCTTCTTTTTTTGCAAAAAATTAAGTTTTCGCCTGTTGTTTCTTATGCCTTAGCTTCTGAAAATGCCGCCCGCACCCCCGAAAGAAGGCTAAAAATCTGTTGCACAATACAATGACCGTCAGTATAATAATAAAATAGATTCATGACTTTCATGCCCTGCGGAGCGCCGCGATGCAGCGCATGAGCGATAGGACGGATTGAGAAAAGGCTTCGGCACTTGGAAAATGTGAGGGACAATGAAAATTTTAGTTTACCGCTATGGAAGCATCTGTGAACCGGATATCATTTCAGCGTTTCAAAAACTTGGACTTACTGTTCTGGAAGAAAAAACGGAAATCACCAACAAAAGATTATCTTCCGCAGATCGCCTGCTTTTGGTAGAACGGATTCTAAAGTCAGAACAGCTGCTTTTTGTTTTCAGTATCAATTTCTATCCTGTCATTGCGGAAATCTGTCATATTTACGGAGTACGCTATCTGTGCCAGACCGTGGATGCCCCCGTACCTGAACTGTTTGCGAAATCCATTTGCTACAATACCAATCATTTATTTCTGTTCGACCATGCACAATATCAACGCTTTGTCTCCTACAATCCGGAAGGCATACATTATCTTCCATTGGCCTCCGGCACGGAACGTTTTGGAAAAGTGATCGGCTCCATCACCCCGGCGGACCGCTTAAAATATAGCAAGGACATTGTTTTTATAGGTTCATTGTATCATGAAAAAAATCCTCTTAGAAATCTGAAGCATCTTTCTGCGCACACACAAGGTTATATCGATGCTCTGACAACAGCTTCCTTAAAAGTATACGGCTGCAATCTTGTGGAGGAAGCCCTGAGTGAGGAAGTCATATCAGAAATCAAACAAAAGGCCGCTGATTTTTATACCCTGAAAGATAGTGTGGAAAACCCTGACCGATATGTAGCAGCGCACAGTTACATTGGCATGCAGATTGCAGAGACAGAGCGGATACGGACACTTAACATATTAGCACAGTATTTTCCGGTGGATCTATATACCAAAAGCGATGCTTCTGCACTGCGAAACGTCACAATACACGATGGTGCCGCCAGCCTGACAGAGATGCCTAAAATATTTCATTTAAGCAAGATTAATCTGAATATGACGATCAAGCCTATTCAGACCGGCCTGCCCCTTCGCGTTTTTGACATTTTGGGATGCGGCGGCTTCCTCATGACCAATTATCAGGAAGAATTGACAGAATACTTTGAAATCGGAACAGATTTGGAAGCTTATGCCAGCATGGAAGAACTTGTAGAAAAATGCGCATATTATCTGGAACATGATGATATCCGCAAGCAGATCGCTGCTAACGGGCACGAAAAAGTATGCGCCCATCATACTTATATCCATCGTTTAAGAGATATGATAAAGTATCTCTGACAGAAGGTGCACAGCTGCGTTCTGATATCATCCTTCTTAATGAACTTATGCAAATACCGCTTCTACTTTCACATATTCCCGGGATTTATCGCGCATGATGTGAAATCCCTCTTCCAGCTGTTCAAAAGGGAACTTCTGCGTAATGTACCGTTTGGGCTCTATCCTTTTTTGGGCTAACCGCTGCAGCACATAATGCCAGTCATCTTCCGCGTCATGCGTGAAAGAGGAGTTCCAGCTTCCCCTGATCGTAAGCTGATTTCTCAAGATCTTCCAGTAAAGGTTTCTCTCCATCAAAATATCCGATGCCGGATTGCCGACAAACTGTACTCTGCCGCCGGGCATTGTATTTTGGACAGCCTGTATAATAGTTTCCGGCTTACCCACACACTCAAAGATCACATCGGCGCCTTTTCCATCGGTTCTGTCCTGCAGCCACTCGTCCACCTGAAAACTTCTGCTGTCGCAGTAATCTTCTTCCGAAATTCCCTGTCCGAGTATCATCTCTTTCTGAAATTCTTTGTTGCCCACTGTCAAAATACGCCTGATCCCCATTTCCCTGAGGAACATGGTAAGCAAAATACCAATCGTACCCAGCCCGATCACCGCAACGGTTTCCTGCTCTTTAGGGTACGCCTGTCGCATGGCATGTACCGCTACCGCCATCGGCTCCAGCATTGCCGCTTCCTCAAAAGAAACAGTATCCGGCAATTCGATCAGATTCCATACCGGAACCGCCACATATTCCGCAAAGCCTCCGGCACAACGGGAACCCAGATAATTATAATGCCGGCACATCTCAAACTGCTTTTTCTTACAGGGAATACATTCCCCACAGGGGATCAGAGGGTAGACGCCTACCTTTTTCCCAATCCATACCCTGCCGCTTTCTCCTCCCGCCGCTTCCGCCACACCGGAAAATTCATGTCCGGGGATCAAAGGATAAGAATACGTTCCATTCACATAGATCCGGGGAATATCTGAACCGCAGATCCCTGCCGCTTTTACTTTTACCAAAACCTCATTCTCCTGTACCCGCGGCCTGGGAACCTCTTCTAACCTGATGTCGTTTATATCATGCAGTACATAGGCTTTCATAGCTTTATACCCTCACTCCTGCAATTTAAATCAATGTATTCGTTTCTGCCATAATCCGCTGAAATCTCTGCAGATCCTCTTTCGTTGTAATCTTAAAATTACTTTCCTCGCCGTTTATCATTACAATATCCAAGCCTGCCATGACAGCAGGCTCCGTTGAACCATTGATATCTTTGATTTTGTCAGGCAAAAGCCTGAGGTTCGCTTCGTAATATTTGCCAAACCTAAACGCTTCCGGCGCCTGACCCGCATAAATACTGCTGCGTTTCAAAAGCTGTGACACCTTCTTGCCATCCTCGCTATAATAGACGGTATCCTTCATAGGCAGGACCGGAATCGCTCCGTCATGTCCCTGTACGCTCCGCAGGCATCTTTGCAATAAACCCATTGACAACATCGGACGCGCCGCGTCATGAATCAATACGACATCATTTTCCTTAGCATACCGTGCGGCCTCGGTAAGTCCGTTCCAAACAGACAACTGTCTGGTCTCCCCCGGCTCGGAAAAACCTTTCCATTTTTGCCGATGATCCGGCGGCAGACAGGAGCTTATCAAATCCCGCCAGCCCATATCCGCCACAACTTGTACCGCATCAATCTCTTCGCAGCCAAAGCAAAGTTCCAGGCAATACCGAATCACAGGCTGACCGGCTACATTAAGATACTGCTTCGGAATATCTCCCCCCAGGCGGGTTCCCGTGCCGCCCGCTAAGATAACGGCAATGTTCATCTAAAATCTCATCTCCCTGATATCCTGAATGGTCTGCCTGTAGGGCTTGCCTTTCCCGAAAAGCAATGTAGTACCCAGCACAAAACCTTTTACACCCTTCGGCGCATATATCTGAATCCTTTCAGCGCTGCAAGCGCCGTCCCAGTAAATGTTGAAATCCATATCCTTACGCATCGCCAGCAGCTTATCGATCTTTTTCCCTACATAAGGCAGGTACATCTGCCCCGCATTTCCGGGATTCACCGACATTACCAGTACCTTTTTGACAATGACCAGCATTTCCATCACCGTTTCCACGCTGGTTCCCGGATTGATGGCAATGCCAGGGATCATACCCGCATTAATGATTTTCTGCAGCGTAGTGGAGGGATGATACTCCGCCTCGGGATGGATATATACAGTATCGCCTTTTTTCAAATGATCCAAAAACATTTGGATATTGTTATTGGGATGCTCGATCATCAGGTGCACATCCAGCGGCAGATGGGTTGCGGAACGAATGTATGCCATATCGTATAAAGACATGGCGAAATTAGGTACATATCGCCCATCCATAATGTCAATATGAAAGGAATCAATGCCCGCCTGCTCCAAATCCCTGACTTCTTTTTCCAAGTTTCCATAATTTGCGCACATCATTGACGCCATCAATTCAAAATTCATAGATCGTTCCTTCCCTGAATCTTTGGTATGCTTCCCTGCAAGTCTGAAAGTAAACACACATTCAAATTGCTTTAAAAAAAGAAACCTTACCGCCTTTGTAGCAGAACCAGGAGCAGAAAGATTCTTTTGAAAATATTATACAATAAATTTATTTAAAGTAAAATACAAAAATAAAATTTCCACGTTGAACCGCGCCCCTTCCCGTCCCAAAGGAATCCCGAGTACATAAATCCGTTGCCACAAGGAAGGAGTTTTGTTATACTAAAAACCAGCAAAATAAAAAAATTGACGCATTTCTAACAAGCAGAATGTGAGTGAAATGACTTATTCAGGAAGGAATTCTATGAAACCGGAAAACAATATGTCATTTGAGGAACAACAGGAAATACTTTCTGTGTGCCTTGACGAAATCGTGAAACTGAAAGAAGAAAATCTGAGATTGCAGGAACGGCTGGATAGCATTACCGCCACGGAACATGTCCTGATGGATGGTCTGAAAAAGATGGTCCAGTTAACACAGCAGCAGGCGTCCTATTATCAGCTCAATAAGAATCTGATATATAACGGAGTGGATAACATTAAGTACGAGTTGTATGATAACATCGATCACAAATACTGCTATCCGGAATTTTATCATTTAGAGGAGACCCTTGATTTAATCATAAATCAAAAGAAAAGCATGGCAAGGTTTGGAGATGGGGAATTTGCGATTATGGCCGGCGAAACAAGGCACAAATTCCAGCAGGCCGACCAGCACCTGGGACAAAGGTTACAGGAAGTTATCCAATGCGAAGAAGACGGGCTGCTGATCGCGATCGCGGATAACTATGGAAACCTTGATAAATATAACAGCGCCCAAAGATGGGAGATCCGCTCCTATATGTCGGAACAGCACAGACAACAACATATGCGGTTTCTGGATCTTTCCAGAAAATATCACAATGCATACATCAGCCGTCCGTATGCCATGTATGCCGACAACAGGACAGATGCGCCATATTACAGGTTTCAAAATCTGAAAAAAATATGGGATTCCAGAAATGTGATCTTTATTGAAGGAAGCCTGACCAGAATGGGCGTAGGGAACGACCTGTTTGACAATGCCGCCCAGATAAAAAGAATTGTAGCCCCACCCACAGACGCCTTCGCCCAATATGATAAAATTTTAAATGCCGCCCTGCAATATGCCGATTCTGATACGTTATTTCTGATTGCACTCGGTCCCACGGCAAGCATTCTTGCGTATGATTTGTTTCATGCGGGTCATCAGGCCCTGGATATTGGACATCTTGATTTAGAATATGAATGGTATTTAAAGGGTGAGGGTGACAGATGCGAGATCAAAAATAAATACAACAACGAAATGGACGGCGGCGATGTCGTAGAAGATATAGACGATCCGCAATATACCGCGCAGATACTATGTGCGATCGGAAATCATTAAGCTTTTTATAAAGCTTTATCGCAGTACACGACAGCCAGGAAACCCAAGAATGGCATAGATATGGTAAAATTGAAAAGGACTGAAAAATGTCCAAAATGGAAGTTTTTATTTCAGACATCACCGCCGCAAAAAGAAAGTTGTCTTTTAACGTCAACTCCCAGAGCGTTTTTCTTTCTGCCATGTCTCCTCCCGTCCCAGGGAAATTCTGAGTTCAGGATAACATGGTTATGGCGATATACCAACTGTTTTTACACAGTTTAAGATATAGTTAAAATCAGGGCATACAATCTCTATTTTCTTCACTGAAATTGATTCTCTTATATTTGCGTTCCTTTAACCGGGGATTTTCGCAATCTTTTAAACGACTTCTGTTCCCTTGTTCATTGTTTTGCTATCCGTTGCTTCAAAAAATAACGATAAGACACCATGCTAAAGTTTTTCTTTGTTGCAATTCGATAATGTATTATAGTATAATTAAATCATGTAATAGACAAATAATTTTAAAATTTAATACAATTGTTTTGTTGATTCATAATTTGGAGAATTCATAAATGGAAATAGCATACTGGGCAATTGGCTGGCTAACGATTAAAGACGGTCCCGGTAATCGGGTTATTGTATATATGCAGGGGTGCCCCGTGCAGTGTCCATGGTGTCACTCACCCCATTCGTGGTATGATATTTCACCTTTATTATTCCAGAAACGATTATGCCGTTTATGCGGAAAATGTGAAATAGCCTGTCCAAATCATGTGCATAAGATTATTTCCAGGGAGCATCTTATTGACCGTGAGAAATGCAAACACTGTGGAAGGTGCATTTCTGCCTGCCCGTATTCTAATGTTATCGATTCCAACAGCGTTCTGTTTTTGCCTACCATCAGGCAGGATGTTGAAGAATTGTTTGATATACTCAAGCCGCAGTTAGATATCGTTAAAAAGAGCGGGGGTATTACATTAAGCGGCGGTGAAGCCCTGCTGCAGGATAAAGCAGCTGTCGAACTTTTGAAATTGTGCAGAAAGCATCAGATACATACCTGTGTGGAAACGTCCATGATGCTTCCGGATTACGTCTACCGTGAAGCGGCAGGGTATGTTGATTGTTGGCTTCTTGGGTTTCGTGAAGTGTACCTGCCGCAATTTTTGAACACGGAAACTGTCCGGTTAAACTGTAAAAGGCGTGTTGACATTTTCAGGCAGGCATCAAATTCCCGCTTAATCGCAAGGCTCCCGGTCATTAAAGGATATACGGATAAGGAGGAATTGCTGCATACTTTACGGGATATATTGCTTGAGAACGGGATTAGGGAACTGGAGATCCTTCCATGTAATCCGCATATGGATCACTATTATGAATTAATCGGAAAAGAGGCAGAACCTGATATCAACCATAGTATTCCGAATGACACAGAGATTCAACATATCATGGAATCTTTTCTGCATGCAGGAATACAGGCAACTAAAGTTAATTAAAATTACAAACGTGCAATGGCACAAAAGGAGGGCTTATGAGTTATTATTGGATACCAAAAAGCGAGCGTATAGAAAGATTGCTTAACGCTTTATATGAAAGAGGTATGAGCGACCGTAGCAGCGAATGGTTTGACCCCAAAGAATTTGAAGACATTGGCGAAAAATATCCTGACAAGTCTACGGCAATACGAAAAGCATATGCTATTGAAGAGATGCTCACCAAAATGACGGATAAAAACTGTTCCAAACATACCCATACCTACGAGATCGGGGAAGATGAATTGATCGTAGGTGTGATTCCGATGGGATCAAACGGTCTGGGCAAGGTGTTCCCGAATTATCTGACGGAAAACGAGCGAAGAGTGGCTGCTTTTACCAACAAAACTGAATTGGCGCTGCTTGGGCACAACACGGTTGACTATAACCGCCTGTTTGCCAAAGGGCTCAGTGCAATCATTGCTGAAGCCAATCAAAAAGCTGAAAAACTGGAAAAAGCAAAGAAAAAGAATTATGGGAAGATAGACTTCTACAAATCCGTTGCCATAAGCTGTCAGGCAGTGATCGACTATTCCAACCGTTTTGCGGAGCTGGCTGAGTCGGATGCACAGAAATATCTGGGTAATTCGAAGCGCCGTGCAGAGCTGTTGGAAATTGCGAGGATCTGCAGGAAAGTTCCGGCAGTTCCCCCCGACACCTTCCATGAGGCGGTGCAGGCGATTTGCACTTTCCACACGGCATTACATGCAAGCATGAATTATATTTCATTTGGAAGATTGGATCAGGTGTTGAATGCGTATCTGGACCGGAGCAGGATCAATGACGAAGCATACATTCAGGAATGTACGGAACTACTGGAGTGTCTCCTCATTAAAGCCGCCGGAAGATTGAATATCACTACGAAGTATCTGATGTCGCAGGATCACATGGATAACAATGCAGCCCTTGGCACTCATCCGTACTACCTGGATCAGCGTGCCGGTGTCAACAACTTCCTGCAGAATGTGATTATTGGTGGTCTGACGCCCGATGGCAAAGACGCCACGAACCCGATGACTTATATCGCGTTGAATGCTTTTGCCAATGTCAATCTTTCCACTCCGGGTATTTATGCCAGAATACATAAGGATTCGCCGAGGGAATATATCGAGTGCATTGCTAAATGTCTGGACCAGACCGGAAACATACCAGCGCTTTTGAATGATGATGTACTGATCCCGGCTCTCACCAACAGCCTGCTCGACTACAAGACCAATGTGGATGATAAAAAAAGAAAAGAATGCCATAAACTGGCAAATGATTACTGTGTGGATGGCTGTTGGGAACCGATCCTCAACGGAATATCCGACTGGACGTTTGGCATGCTCAACTGTATGCCCATCCTGCAGTGCACCATTAACTGCGGAGCATCGCTGGACACCAATCCAGGAATGCTCAGAGGTGGTAAATTGAGCTTTATCTCCGATGAAGTGACGAACTATGAAGAATTTCAGGAAACATTCAAAAAATATATGCAGTTCTTCATCGACCAGTCAACATTCTCTCTTTATGAGTGTTATATGATGGACGAATATATTAATCCCTCACCGCTTTACTCGGCAGTCCTGGGTGGCTGTATGCGCAAGGGATGCGATAAGGCGTGGGGCGGTCCCGAATACAATATCGGCGGCACGATCATGGTTGGTATGCCGGATGTGATCAATACCACTTGTGCAATCAAAAAATGGGTATTTGATGAGCACAAATATACGATGGACGAAGTGCGTGAAGCCATGAAAGCCGATTTTGCTGCCAGTGAGTCCGAAATTGAATTAAGTGAAAAGTATCGGGAGATGAGAGAGGACTTTGATGTCAACTCGCCCAAATTTGGTGATGTTGCGTCCAATGAAGTCGCAAATTTCATTGTCAACACTTTCTGCGATGCAGTGGAGCATTCCAAAAAAATGGCTGATAAAGTTTTCCTTTATCCGGTAAAGCCGGACAAAGAGACCGGTCTATTGTCGCCTGAGCAGATGCAGATCCTGCATCTTAGAAAAATTGCCGGATATTACGGCGTTTCTTTTAAGGAACGCTTTGGACGCAATTTTAATATGCATTTTACTGCAGGTTGCGGCACTTTTGAGCAGTTCCCTCAGCAGGGATTGGGAATTGTTGCATCTGCAAACAGGCATTCCAACGATCCCATGACGGCGAACTTCTCTCCAGTCTCCGGAACAATCAGAAAGGGAGTAGGTAATGTCTTTGAGTCCTATAAGAATCTGCCCATGGACAGGCTTTCGGCCGGTGCAATCGTGGACCTGTGTATTGACGAGTCACAGAAAAATGAGACGTACATTGTGGGACTATTGGATAAATTCAGGGAAACCAACGGCAATATGCTCACGCTGGCATTCGGTAATAAAGACGTTTATCAGAAGATCTATCAACTCTGTTATGATGCCGCTAACACGCAGGATAATGAGGCCCTCTATCAGGAGTTGGACCAGTACAAGCACATCAATGTCCGCGTAGGAGGCTGGCAGGCTCCATTTATTTCCATGAGCCTTGGTCAGCAGAGGGATTATATTATTAGAATCACACAGAATTAAAGGGGGCATACGAACATGAGAAAAGCTTTTCACAGAACCTTCCTGGCACTGATTGTATGTATCTTGTCCGGTATGCTCTGCAGCTGCGGTGCCAAAGATAAAGAGGCGCTGCCTTCTTGGAATGATGCTTCCATCAATAAACAGGCGATCATAGATTTTGTTGAGTCTGTTACAGATAAAAACAGCGACAATTATGTGCCTGTGGAAGAGCGTATCGCCACTTTCGACATGGACGGCACCATTGTCGTGGAGAAAAGGGTCTGGCTGGAGTTAGCAGTAGCAGTGTACCGTATTGACAATGAACTGAGCGATGACAAAGAATTGGTGGCAGAGAAAAACCGGCTGTTGGAGTACATAACAATGGATCCGGAACCCGCTGAGACGGGAGCGCTGATTGTAGATGTTACCGGGAAAGCTTTCCAGGGAATGTCGCAGGAGGATTTTGTGGCATACATGAACCGGTTTATGCAGGAAGAGAAGCCGGATTTCCCGGGATTAACCTACAAGGACTGCTTCTATAAGCCTATGTTGGAATTGATCCAATATCTGCAGGATAATGATTTTACTGTATATATCGTCTCAGGATCAGAGCGTGGTGTCATATGGGGTGCTGCATCGGAAGCTGTAGGATTGCCAAGGTCGCAGATGATTGGAGCTGATATCACCCTGGTTGCCGAAAGCGGAGAGAGTACGTCTGTCGGTTCCGGACATTCCATATTTGAACCGGATGATGCTTTGATCAGGGATTTAAACTTTACGCAGCGCAGTGTGAACATGGATAAAGTATTTAATATTTTTCACCAGATCGGCATCCGGCCAATCCTGGCTTGCGGTAATACTGACGGGGATTTTTCCATGCTCAATTATGCGAAGTATAATCCCGATCATGCAGGGCTTGCCCTTCTGATCAATCATGATGATGATGTGAGGGAATATCAGTACAATACCGGAGAACGTGCTGAGTGGGATGCCTTGGCAGAAAAATACGGATGGAATGTAATATCCATGAAAGATGAATTTGAAACCATATTTCTGAAAGATGCAGAAAAAGCTGCAGAATGATATCCCGTGTTGTCGTTTAAGCAATAATTTACAATTAGCTTTTCGCGAAAATGCAAGATATGTAGCATTAGCGTTTAGATGGCGTAATACATATTTAATTCATAGTTAAGGGTTCCTGATTAACGCTGTAACAAACCTACAGTCATTGGATCACAGTTGGTATAAAATGTCCAAAATGGCAGTTTTTGTTTTAGGATTCCTCTGTTTCAATATTGATTTTCTGGCCGATTTGGCCCGATAATTGTTACAGATGTTATAGAACTTAAAAAAAATTACAGATCCGTTACAGATTCAAATTCAGAAATACTCTTTGCCTGTGCGGCTTGTTTCAGCAGCTGTCTCAGCGCGGCGATATCCTTTACAGCGCAGATGTGTTCTTTAAGATCGGCGGGGACTTCCCCGTGCAGCGACAACAGTTCAAAGATCATCTCCTGCGCTTCCTCTATTCTGCCCTGCGCATGTCCCTGCATCCTGCCTTCAACCAGACCTTCCGCCAGACCTTCCGCTCTGCCTTCCGCCAATCCTTCTGCTTTACCCTCAACTAGTCCTTTCGCCTTGCCTTCTGCCAGACCTTCCGCACGTTCATCCTTCAGCATTTCCTCAAGCAGCATATACCTTTCCCCCATTTCCCTGTCAGATTTGATCCGCCGGATGGAACGCTGGAGACGCCTGACATAATCGTCCCCGAAATCCCCTCTGCTTTCCACCTCCTCAGCAGAAAGGAATCTTAAAAACCTCACCAGGGATTCCGGTACTTCCTCCCTGTTCTTTCCCTTCGTGCTTAAAAAGACCGTGTGGCTCCCGTCCTCGTAGCGGAAAGAACCATCTTCCGCAAAGACATGTTGTACTGTGTAGCGGTACTTCCCCAGAAGGAAGGGATCGAAGTCGCACAGGAACACCACATAGCTGTCCGGCAGTTCCCCATAGGGGACGCCTGACAGAAGCAGGTCCATGTCCATCTGGCTGTGGTAGTAACGGCACCGCCTTTCCAGCGGTCGGCCCGC
>CANREV010000034.1 GCA_947629645.1 uncultured Acetatifactor sp.
TCCTGTTGAGCTATACAGAAAGATCGGCGCAATCCAGTATTTATCGGGATTGCGCCGTTTTTGCTTCAAAACTTGAGCTTTTAAATTCTCAACACACTTTATTCCGTTAAATTGTAAAAGTTTTATGTTGTTTTTTATACAAAATGCACAATATCATAGATAGTCTTTCAGGCTGCGCACGTTGCTTTCCTCCAATTCGATCAGTTGTCTGGCCAGCGAGGTGGACTTTTCATCCGCTCCCCTGTTTGATTTCAGCACCTTCTCCATCTCCAATATCCCATGATTGCCCTCTTTGATCAAAAGTTCCGCAAGATGGCTTGTGCTGGTATTGAGCATGGTATTATACCGGATCCCTGTCTTTAACAGCGCGTCAGACAAATGATTACTCTGATAGGGCCTGGTCCTGTCGTTGATTAACTGTTTTACCGCTTCATTGTGAAGTTCCGAATACTTAAGAGATTGTCTGGATATCTGTAAGGACAGTTCTTCATCCTCCACTTTATCCGCAATCGTGTCGATTGCTTTCATTGCCGCGTCCGCATTTCTTTGGATTTCCCGATAAACCTTTACTTCCTGTGACGTCATTTGATCTCCGTCTCCCGTTTTTACAAATTGATACTTCCAGACAGACCGCAAAAAAAGGCAGCCTGCAATGTTTCTTTAATAGGCTGCCCGTTTTACATATTTTTATTCTTTTTACATTTCGCAAATCTCACAGAAAGACAGATCAGTTTACCTGAACATAATCCGCTTTCACATACGCGATCCCGCCGTCATACTTAATCTTGCACCAGCCGTCCGCATTTTCGAGAAGATCCGCCGTCTCGCCGCCTGCCAGCACACCCAGTCTGTCTGCCGTCTCGCTGGCCGCTGCACGCACATTAATATTCGTGGTGGCGGTGACAGTTCCTATGACCTGCGCTCCTGCCGCGCTCTCCTGAAGCTGCAGATATTCCGACTTGATATAGCCGTCCTGACCGTCATATACAACCTTAGTCCAGCCGTTGACGCGGACCTCCTGCACTTCCACAGTCTCACCGCCCGCCACCTTACCAAGCTTGTCTGCCTGCTCGCTGTCAGAGCTTCGCACATTTACCGTGGTGGTAGCTGTAGCATACTGAGGCCCTGTCTCCTGCGGCGTTGTCTCCTGTGACGGTTCCGATGCCTGGGTATCCTGCTCCTGTGACTGCCCGTCATCTTCCGGAGCCTGGGTATTTTCCGCCTCACTCTGTGCCACCCGCACGCCCACCGCTATATTCACCTGATTATCCAATTCCTGCAGATACTTGAGAATGTCCTGGTTTTCGGTGATCAGATCATTGTATTCCTTTGTCACACGATTGTTAAATTCCACAACATCATCCTGTGTTGTGACAGTCTTGATATACTCCCGTTCTTCTTCCGTAAAGTTTTCCTCATTCTTGATATAGAGTTCACCCTGCTCATTCCTGCAGACGTACAGCGTCTCATACCCCGGAACTTCATCCTCATGATTGACAAACTTGATCCGATAGAAAACATATACCACTGTCGCATTCTGATCCAGTCCCGCCTTGGTGTAGACCTCAAGCGCCGGATAATAATCAATATACTTTGACATTTCTTCTATCTTGTAAATATTATTTTCCGGCAAAACATCAAAGAGACCCATAAGCGTCTCGGTATCCCCCATCGCCATAGCGTTACAGTAAGTCGCTACCAGCGTATACAACTCTCCGTCCTCATTGGCAACCAGCGGCACTTCCTCATTGACAGCCTCCGAGGGCTGAACAGGCTCCTCAGAGGAGACCTCGGTCCCCGACAGAATTGCCCCCGACGGCTCCTTAGGATCTTCGCCGTTTCTGATTCCAAGCGCAACGGCAACCGTGACGGCAACCACAACAATCAATACAACAGGGAACGCTATTTTGCAGTGCTTCAAAATATAACCATACACTGCTTTGATTTTATCCTTCATAAAATGTAACACCTTTCAATCTGCCCAAAAAACGAAATGCCCTGATCATCCCACACATTCCATTTCCATAAATCCCAATGAATAAATCAGGGTGATGTAAATGCACCCGACAGGAATCGAACCTGCATTAAAGGCGTCGGAGGCCTTCGTTCTATCCGTTAGACTACGAGTGCAAATATTACAAAATTGTTACATCACCCTGAATATCATAGCACAAAAAAAGATATCTGTCCAGCGATTTTAAAGAATTTCGCGGAAATCCCAATAAAAGAATGTTTTTCAGACAAGGATACTGATCTTTTCTTCCTCGTAATTATAATAGTACAGACTGTCTGACAACACTTCTTCCGGCGCCACCTGGGTCCTGTTGATTTCGGCGATCATGTCCCGCAGCTGCCCGGGTGTCCCGGAGCCCGTTTTGTTGTCTGCCAGAAGAATCACCTCATGAACAGAGCTGGGCAGGATATACAGACTGCACCCTTCCTGTTTTGCCAGTTTCCTGAGTACTTCCGGATACAGCATACAGGCGGCTCCGTGATTCTGCTGCCGATTGCTCAGAACCCACATATGGCAGGCTTCCTCTGAAAGATCTCCACTCTCCTTTACTTCTTTGCAAGTATTCTCTGACATCAGTTCACGCAGAACCTGTTCCATGGAGCTGCATCGAATGGGGAACAAATCTGGCGTATTCTTCCGCGCCAGCTCCGTCAGCTTCTCTATATTAGTATGCCAGAGTTTCAGATGGGAATTGCGGATCAAAATGGTTCCCTCTCCCAGAACCTCCCCGCTGTACGCGTAAAAAAAGCAGACAGCCAGATCCAGAAACGGAATATGGGGAATATCCTCTAGGAGATCTTTGTTGCCCGCCTGCCTGATCAGCCGATAGCAAATCCTGTCGCCAACCCTTTCAAAGGATTGAAAAAATCCCATATCGATGCTCTCCTTCGGCATATCCTTCCGATAAATCGCTATCAGATTTTCCACAATGCCGTCAAAACCCTCTCCCGATGCGTATGCCTCCCAAAATGGCTCCAGATAAAGCGTGGGAGCCACATTCAGGCTGTCTGTCAGAATCAGCAGCCCGTGCAGAATAACACCATTGTTCTTCTGTATCCGCCTGATTTCCACTTTGTATGCTTCTCCCAGCTTTTTTTTAACTGCATCGCGGACTTTTCCCGAAAATTCCGCCATTGTCATATTATTTTCCATATTTAACCTCCTGAAATACAATATCATTTCTTTTTTTAATGTCTGGCAAAGCGTGAGCCTGCCTTTAAAACGGATGGAATGAAAAGATTTGGGATTCTGTCTTCAGATATGCTTTAGAAAGCCGGAAAACAAAAAGGCAACAATACCTCTTAAGAAGTATCATTGCCTTACAAGTCCTGATATATTGATATTATGTAAGATACGGCCTGCCTTATACTCTGGACAGATATTCGCCGGTTCTGGTATCAATCTTGATCTTGTCGCCCTGCTCTACGAACAGGGGAACCGCAACCTGCGCGCCTGTCTCAACAATGGCAGGCTTGTTGGCTCCGGTAGCCGTATCTCCTTTGAAACCGGGCTCCGTCTCCGTGATCTCCAACTCTACGAACAGAGGAGGCTCTACGGAAAATACGCTGCCGTTGTGGGAACAAATCTTACACATTTCGTTCTCCTTTACAAACTTCAGCGCATCGCCCACCGCTTCGCTGTTCAGCGCGATCTGCTCAAAGTTCTCCGTATCCATGAAGTAGTACAGATCCCCATCGGAATACAGATACTGCATATCCTTTCTATCAATATGCGCCTGAGGGCATTTCTCAGTAGGGCGGAATGTCTTCTCAACCACACCGCCGCTCTTGATATTTTTCAGCTTCGTCCTGACGAACGCTGCGCCCTTACCCGGCTTAACATGCTGGAATTCAATGATCTGGTACACGTTATTATCATACTCGATCGTCATACCATTTCTGAAATCACCTGCAGAAATCATATTTATAATCCTCCTATTTTATTTTCCTCACAATATAATTCCATTGTAGTTTAATATATAATGACACTAATTTCAACTATTTTCGTAAAAATTTTTCCGATTACACTGTTACCGATGATTTACAATAAAGTCGATGGCCTGCAGATATCCGTCCAGTCCCTGTCCATAAATCTGCTTGTCGCACACCGGCGCTGTGACAGACACTTTACGGAAGTCTTCCCTCCGGGTAATATCAGAAATATGGATCTCCACTTTCGGTACCGTAATGCTTGCCAGCGCATCCCTGATGGCGTAACTGTAATGCGTATATGCGCCGGGATTGATGATGATCCCCTCCGTTCCATCGAAATAAGCTTCCTGGATCCGGTCGATGATCGCTCCCTCATGATTACTCTGAAACACCGTGATATCGTTTCCCGTGCTCTCCGCTTTTTTTTGGATCATCTCCAGCAGATACTGATAGTCCTGCGTCCCATATACGCTTTTTTCCCGTATGCCCAGGAAATTGATATTAGGCCCGTTGATCACCAATAATTTCATCCTGTCCGTCTCCTTTATGATTTTTTCCAATATCTCCTCCATGCCAAGGTCATCCACATCTATGACTAGGTCCGCGCAAGCCTCATATGCCTCCTTGCGGCTCTCCATAAGCTGACTGATCCGTGACAGGGGATCCTCGCACTGTAAAAGAGGTCTGGTAGTATCGTTTTTCAGCCGCTCATACACCGTCTGAGGCCGGATCCGCAGATAGACCACCGTGCCCAGCTTTTTTAACAGTTCCCGGTTCTTTTCCCTGACAGGGGTGCCGCCCCCCACCGAATAAATCCTCTGGGATTTCTGCTCTGTAAGTTCTTGAAGCAGAGCGGTTTCCCGCTCCCTGAAATACTCCTCGCCCCGCTCTGCGAAAATATCGCTGACGCTCATTTTCTCCCGCCGCTCGATGAGCTTGTCCGTATCCTCCACAGCCATTCTCAATTTATAAGACAGCTTTAACCCCAGGGATGTCTTTCCGCTGCCCATAAAGCCAATCAATATCAGATTCCTGCCCTGTCTCATGTCTTTCTCCGTCCTGAAATATTTGTATTACTTCTCCATAGCCTTCGTCAGCCTGCCGTAAATTTCCTCTTCCAGTTCCTTTCCGACCTGTGCGCCCGTCCACAATTCGTATGCAATGATCCCCTGATACAAAAGCATCTTCATTCCGCCGAAAGCCCTGCCCCCATGATCCTTCACCAGTTTCATGAAGCGGGTCTGGGAAGGATTAAAGATCAGATCGTATCCGGTATGAATTTTCTGATAAAAACTATCGTCCGTGATCACCGCCTCGTCCACATTCGGATACATCCCCACATTCGTCGCCTGAATCGCCAGATATCTTTCTCCCTCGGGCAGCTTTCTGTGATCGGACAGGGGCATAGCTTCCGCCAGCCGCCGTCCGGCGACAGCATTGACTTCCTCCGCCACACAAACAGCCTTGTCCAGACTGCGGTTTAAGAGCAGTATCCTGGATGCCCCTTTCTGTGCCAGCAGCATTGCCACCGCTCTGGCCACGCCTCCGGCTCCTAAAATCAGCACGTTTTCTCCCTCGATCTTTACATCGTCCCCGCACATGGCCCGATACAATCCCAAAATATCAGTATTATACCCCTTATATCCGTCCTCCTGCCGCACCAGTGTGTTGACAGCCCCGATCTGTTCCGCCAGCGGGTCCAAATCTTTCAGGAAAGGGATTACCTCGCTTTTATAAGGCACCGTCACGTTAAGTCCCAAAAGATTCAATGCGAAAGCGCCTGCCACCGCCTCTTTCAAATGGCCGTCCGGCACATGGAAAGGCACATACACAAGATTCATTCCCAAACGCTTTGAGAGCGTATTATGTATTATCGGCGACATCGTATGCTCTACCGGATTTCCAATCAATCCGCAGGTGCGTGTATAACCGTCTATTTTCATTTTTCAGCCTCCTTCCGGCTTTTTTAAGTCTTTCAGCTTATTTTTATGCCTGTGATAAAAAAACAGCACGATCCGCTCCAGATAGCGCTTCAAAACGATCTGAATTTCCTCCTTGGGATGAATCGGCTTTACCAGATAGGTGGTGATCCCGGCTCTCTTTGCCCCCCACACATCCGTAAAGAGCTGATCCCCCACAAACAGCGTAGTTTCCGGTACGGTCCCCATTCTCTCCATGGCAGCTTCGTACCCTTTTTTTGCGGGTTTTCCCGCCTTGAAAATATAGGGAGAACCCACTCCGTCATGAAACAGCTTCACACGGGGTTCTTTATTGTTGGATAAGAGCATGGTCTCATACCCTATTGCCCGCAGTTGTTCAAACAGAGACGCTGACCTGTCATCCGCCGGCGCACCGTGGGGCACTAAGGTATTGTCAATGTCAAAGATCACTCCCCTGTATCCCTTTTGATACAATCCACGGTAATCGATCTCATATGCGCTGTCCCTCTCGTGGTCGGGATAAAAACATTGCAACATAAACTTTCCTCTCATGACAAGACGATGTCCGCTTTTTCACGAACCTGAAAGCATTGAAAATACTGCTCCTCCATAGGAATCCAATGTTCCAGGAAACGGCGGGCCATCTCCTGCCCATTTCTCTTACTGATCCGCTTTAACTGTTGTGCAGGCTCCACACTACAAAAGATCCTAAGGCCCATATATTCCCCAAAAGCCGGATGACAGCTGTAAGTTCCCTCCACAATCCGGAAATGTCCTGCCGGGACTTCCCTGTACTCTCCCAGGGCCATTCGTCCGCAGTCAAAACAACGATACCGAAACGGTTCCGCAGATTTTAAAGAGGGAAGCGCTTCTTCCAAAAAGCGCTCATAATGCACATTGCCTCCTGCCTGCGCCAGACGTTTTGTTGTCCGCAGGGCGGCGGGCAGGAAGAAATCATCCATGTGCACCACACCTGCTTTCGTCACGCTTTCCAGCTGTTTTGCCAACGTTGTCTTTCCCGAGGCACACCGTCCGTCGATAGCCACCACATTGCTCTCCAAAGTCATCCGGGCCATTCTCTGCAGAATGGGAAACAGCCGGACAGCCCCGCCCTCAACCAGCCGATAGGACGGCTTTTCCCGCTTTCTGTAAATCTCACTGTGATGCAGCGCCGCAGGATGTTGTACGGGATACCCTGCCAGAAACTCTTCCCAGCTGTCTTTGGAGATTCCGACAGCATTCTCCTGCGCAAGCTGTCCAACGGTCTTTAGGCAATTCTGAAACATCTTCCCGCCGTCCGCGGCAGGATGGGAAGCTGTCTGCAGGAACAGGCGAAAAAGCCAGTCCAGAGGAAGGCCTTCCCTTTTCCACGCTCTCAGATTTACCCGGCACACATCAGTGTGGATCCGCTCATAGAGAGGTTCCCCGGAAGCTTCCGCCGCATCATACTCCTGTCGCAGATAACCGTATGCCGCTTCCGGATCCTCCAACAAATGTTCCGCTCCAAAAGCTGCCTGATAACAAAGTTTTACTGCATCCTGCGGATTCATGGAAGGATGACTTTTCATCTGTTGTAAAAAGAAATCTCTAAATTCCAACTTTTGCTGATCCAATTTTCTCTACTGCTTCCTTAATGTAATCCGATAATTTCCGGCTCTCCACTCCCATTATGGCGGCGTTGCACCGACTCATGGGAATGAGAAAGATCTTTGCTTCGCTGGAGGATACCGCCTCCGCCATTTTGGGGGTAATCTCGCCCAACATGGCATTTGCCATGACGATACCGATGGGGCCGACTATCACATCAACATATCTGCTGTTATAAACCACCGCATTCTCTCCGGTGGCGCCGAGGGTTGTTCCACCCTTCATCATATTTGCCGTTGCGGCGGCATTCGTTCCCACCGCGATCAATTCTGCCTCAGGATAAGCAGCCCGCAGCTCTTCTACCAGATTCCTGCCGATGCCGCCGCCCTGACCGTCCATAACCATAATTTTCAAATTACCACACCCGTCCGTTTCTTAAATTTAGTCTTTATCATATCACACATGGAATCGGCAATTCAACCTGCAAAAACAAATTCTTGACTTTTTTCAAAACACTGTTTATAGTAATACTGTATCAGTTTCAGGAAGAAACAGCGCATTTAGAAAAATGCCGATCAAAAGGCACACAGTGCATTTTTATATGACAGATAGTCAATACAGTCACGATGCAGCCACGAAGGCGTACAGCTCTCAGAAGGGAGCCGCTTTTCGCGGCTTATTTTTTACCTTGTCAGCGTGTCCTGTCCTGCCTTGCAAAATAGCAGGAAGCTTCTTATGCTTCAGAAGGGAGAATATTATGAACAACAAAATGACACCCATCGTAAAATGCGCCACCACGGCAGTCTGTATCGCGCTCTGTGTAATACTGCCCCTGGCGCTGCACTCCATTCCCAATGCCGGAAC
Organism: uncultured Acetatifactor sp.; assembly: GCA_947629645.1. GTDB lineage: Bacteria > Bacillota > Clostridia > Lachnospirales > Lachnospiraceae > Acetatifactor. Next base: position 8,337 of record CANREV010000034.1, read on the forward strand.
GCTGTTTTCACCCATGCATATTCCGGTGCTTCTCTGCGGCCTGATCTGCGGATGGCCCTACGGTCTTGCCTGCGGCCTGATCGGCCCCGTTCTTTCCAGCTTTTTGACAGGCATGCCCGGTATCGGTTATCTTCCCACCATGATGGTGGAGCTTGCGCTCTACGGTCTGCTCACAGGCCTGATCATGCGCCTCGTCCACACCGGAAAACTGATGGCCGATCTGTATATCAGCCTGTTGACAGCCATGCTTGCGGGCCGCATCATCACCGGCATTGTAAGAGCGCTGATTTTTTCCGCCGGAAGCTATTCCCTGAAGGCCTGGGCTACAGGCTACTTTGTATCCAGCCTTCCCGGCATCATTATCCAGCTGATTCTGATCCCCATACTCTATCTGGCATTGCAGAAAGCGCATCTGATTTCTGACTGCTATACCCAGACCAATAAGCGTCTTTCGGGATCAGAATCCTGCGCGGGGTAAAACTTCAACAGATTCAGGGATTGTTATTTTGCGCCTTCAGTCTGGCCTTGCACTGATACATCAGTTCGTCCGCCTGTTTTACCGTCTCATCTACCACAGTCCGGTCTAAGGCCTGACAGGAGGCAAACCCATAGGCAATCTGAATAAAGAAATCATACGGATTTTTTGCATTTGCCTCCCTCACGCAATCCCTGAATTTCTTTTCCGCCTCCTCATACATCCAGCTCACATTCTTGTTGGCGATCAAAACGCAAAATTCATCTCCGCCGATGCGGTAGACTTTTCCATAGGCGCCGAAACTGTCCTGAATCGCTTCCGCCGCCGCCCGGATCAGCTTATCTCCCATTTCATGTCCCTGATTGTCGTTTACTTTTTTCAGGTTATTGATATCCAGAAACACGATCCCCAAAAACGGCTCTTTCTGTTCCACATAGGAATCCAGCTGTTCCAGATAGGCGGTCCTGTTTCCCATTCCCGTAAGACCATCCAGATAGGCGAGTTTTCTCACAAATTCATACTCTTTTCCCTGCTGCAAAAGCTGAATGGTCTTCATCTGGCTGCTGATGCCAAAACAAACAATAAAGAGCAAAAGCCCCACCCGCATCACGCTGGCTTTATCCATACTCACAAACCAGTGGTATCTGATCAATTCCGCCACCAGAGAAATACCCAGTACGTCAATTCCAAAAAGCTGCGCCTTGCTCTCAACAGAAAACTTTCCCGCCTTGCGCAGCTGCATATTTTTTTGTCTCACCCACAGGATAAACACGATGGCGCAGAGCCCCAGATATGCGCGGGCAGCCGGCAATGCCCCATGCCAGTCCGTCACACCAAAAAGCGGCAGCGCAACACAACCGATGAGGAACACCAGATCCAGGATACACAGCGCACGCATGGCCTTATATTTCAGAATATGGTATGTACTGTTGGCATATAAAAACAGAGGGATCGCCGACAGGATCATCAACATATTATCCAGCATCTGAATGACCTGCGTGTCGTTCACGATAAAATGCAGCACTTTCGTCTCGATCAGGCACCATCCGCCCACAATCACCGCAAATACTCCCAAGTGAAACATACTGTGGAGCCTTGTTCCTCTGCTCACATTGAAAGGGAGATCCAGCAGGATCAGCAAAAGCCCCAGAAAACACATAAAAAGGCTGATGACTACCGCCGGGAGTTTACTGCGGATGATCGTTAATATGCAAACCTCCGTATCTCCCCAATAAACATGGTCGATCTGCGCCTTTTTGCCCCGCACAGGCGTAAGCCGAAGCTCCAGAACATCTCCTCCGGTATCAGCCGGAATCTTTACCACATTCCAACTGCTTCCAAACACCACATGATACAAGCTGTTCTCCCGTACCTTCGTCCGATAAATCACTTCTCCATCTATCAGGATCTCCGTATACACATCCTGACTGCGGTAGACCAGTCCCCTGTCGAAAACGCTTTTAGGTATATCATAAAAAAAGGATACGCTTCCCCCTTCATCGCCGCCATCCTCACCCGAAACCGCCTGCTCCATCACCTCTGGGTCCAGCCGTTCCAGATCCACGGCCTCTCCCTTTTGATCCGTAAAGGACTGCGAAATATCCTCACAGACGCCAGGCTCCGCCCCGGAAGATTCCCTCCGGTTTTCCGCCGCGGTCCAGATTACCATAACAAGCATACACAAAGTCACCGCAATATAAACAACCCATATTTTTTTTACCAGATTATCAGACGACTGATCCATATTCATCCTCCGATATTATGACCTCTGCTGTCCGCACTTTGCCTCGTAATCCTTCATCAAAAGATACATTTCCTGATCCTTGAGATGATTTCTCAGATTGGTCAGCAGCACAACGCCATGATTGGAGCCTGCGTCCCCGTATTTTAACGCCCATCGGTAAAAGTGGGGCCCGTCCCCAAGATTCCTGACATACCCCATCACATGCCAAAGCAGATAAGATGTGAATTTGACGTCCGTGAGACAATCGTTGTCGTAGAATCCTTCCCACTTATCGTGGTCCGCCGCCTTCATTGCATCCAGCGCCTCATCCAATAGCTCCGTGCTTCGTCCCAGTTTCATAAAGGCCTCTTCCTGCTTTCCGTCCAGGCTGTCCCGATAAGCTTCGCACAGGGATTTCTCCGCAAGAAGGCTCTTGTAATGTATCACGGCCTGCAGCAGAACGGAATCCGAAAACAACTGCCGCGCCGGATCGGACTCTCCGTCCAGCTCCCGCGCCAGAAATACGCACTCCTCATAATATTTTTGCAGTCCGGGCAGGCTCTCATCCGCCTTTTCCTCCAGCCATTTTACCTGCTCTGTCAGGCTTTTGTCTCCTGTCAGCCAGACCAGATCCCGCTCCGGCTGCCCGAATCTGCCTGTCAGCCATCCGTGGCAGACTGCCCGCATGGTATAGTGATAATACTGATCTCCCCCGTGTTCGTCCTCATGCTCCCCATACGCAGGCAGCGCCCTGAAATATCCATCGTACAAACGCTGCACCCTTTCGCTGCAATGAGGGAAATAAATCTGCGTATAAGCAGGCTGTTCTTTTCCCCAGATATTGGCGATAGCGTTTAACATATAGGTATGGGGACGCACGTTGGAACAGTTGACCACAAGATAATCATGCACGCCCCGCTCCATGGCATGATGCAATTCTCTTTCCACAAATTCCACGCTGTTTGGCAGCATTGTGATATGAGAAGCGGCCTGCAGATCATAAAAAGACGCGTGATAATAGACGCCGTGATGTCCATGAGGATCATCGGGCAGCGCTTCAATTCTGGGGTTATGTGTCCCCTGCCGCCTGGACACCATCCTGCCGTATCCATTATCCGCCCAGATGTAGATCACATTCTCAGGCAGCGTGATATATCCCTGCTGATACAGCTCCATGACTTCCCCGTAAAGGTTGGTACAGCAGACGGGATCTTCAAAATATTCACATAACATCTCATACTGCTTCCGAATCAGGCTGCTGATCAGTTCCCCTCGTTTCCGAGGGGTGTCATACTGCGGGTCGTCCTCCCAGAACGGACGGTCCCCCTGCCCTCTGAATCCGATATTCCATACCACTTTATAGTCAGCCTGCGCCTTAATGGCCTCTCTCCAGAGTTTCTGAAACAATTCAGGATACTCCCGGTAAGAAGCCGCCTTGTCGGGAAATTCTCTCGCAAACATTTTCGACCCCAGAGGCTCCGCGTGGTGATGCGTGATCCAAAGTCCCATATCCGCCGCAAGCGCGGCAAACTTATGACTGTTGTGGTCCGTCCCGGGGATGACCATATTGCCGCCCAGACGCAGCAGCGCTTCCATCGCCATCTCAAAGGCCTCATTTTCCGTGATGCCGGTCTTAGGATCAAACTGATCGTGTCCCCAGGCGTCCAGCAGCACTTCATCGTTGATAAACCATCCCCTGAACCGCAGTTGATACACAGGAGAAGTATAAGTCCCATCCGGTATGTCCACGAAAGGCTTCCGCTCAAATTTCTGGTCGTTCCAGAACCAGAAAGGCGCAATACCCAGCCAGCGCTCGCTCAGATAAAGAAAGGCGTAAATGACGCCCAGCTCATCTTTCGCCCTGATCTTTATCTCATTGCCCCGGACTACGATCACATAAGCTTCCCTTTCCAATTCTTTTGTCATCGTTACTTCAAAGCGACACAGTCCTTCTGCCTCGTCAGACGAAAGAAGCGTCATTGCCACATCCCTCTTCCACCGCTTATAGGCCCGCTGCAGAATGGTATTCTCCTCACATAAGAACCGTATCTGCTGGTTACATGTCAGACGCATAACCTACCCCTCCGCCAAAAATCTCTCTTTTTTTTCCGATTCATTGATCCTGAGCCTGATACGGTTCTTCAGATCTTCGGAACGCCGCAACCACCTCACAGTTGGCCGTCCAGGGGAACTGGTCTACGGCCACCGCCTTTTCCACCTCGTAGCCGCTCTGATAAAACGCCTCCAGATCCCGTGTGAGGCTGGTTGGTTTGCAGGAAACATAAATGATTCTCTCCACGCCGTAGTTAAGGATCTTCGGCAGCGCCTTGGGATGTATCCCGTCCCTGGGAGGATCCAGAATGATCAGATCCGGTTTTTCTTTCAGCTCATCCAGTACAAGGAGCACATCCCCCGCAAGAAATTCACAATTTTCCAGCCCGTTTTCCCGGACATTTCGTCTGGCGGCTTCCACCGCTTCCTCCACAATCTCTACTCCCACTACTTTTCCGGCCGCAGGCGCCATAAGCTGGGCGATGGTTCCCGTACCGCTGTAAAGGTCAAAAACGGTTTTTTTATGATCCCCGGCTCCACCGTCATCCAAATCGCCGATGTAGTCTCTCACTGTCTCATAGAGCACTTCCGCGCCGTAAGAATTCGTCTGAAAAAAAGAAAATGTTGAAATCTTAAAGCTAAGCCCCAGAAGTTCCTCATAAAAGTACTCCTGACCGTAAAGCACATCCGTGCGGTCACTCTTTACCACATCCGCCTGAGAATCATTCACAATATGTAAGATCCCGGCAAAGCGCCCCTGAAGCCTTCCTTCCCTCTCCAGACAAAGCAGCCGCTCCCGAAAGCCTTGTATCAGGTCCTCTTTTCCGCCTGTTTCAAACTGTCGGTCTGTACCCGGCGCACTCCAGGGCGACTGAGAAGTTGTTACCAAAGCGGTCAGAATCTCACCCGTTTTGGACGCCTTGCGCACCAGCAAATGCCGCAGATATCCCTCATGGCGCAGACGGTGATAATGACTTGCCCCACGCTCCCCAAAATAATCCCTGACAGTTTTTAAGATCAGCTTAAAGTCGCTATCTACGATCCTGCAGTCCTCAGCCGATGCCACATCATAAAAACTGCCTCTCTTGTGCATACCCAGAACAAGGGGGCCTCCCTTATACTCATCCCCGAAAGTAAATTCCATCTTATTGCGGTACTCGTAAGCCCTGGGGCTGCCCTTGATCCCTTCCCAACGCCACCCGCTCTTTCTGCCGGACAGGGCCTGCTCTAAAAGTTTTCTGATCTGTGCTTCCTTGATCCTTAACTGTTCTTCGTAAGGAAGAGATAAATAGATACAACCTCCGCACACGCCAAACCGGGAACACGAAAGGCCTGTTTCCAGAGATGATTTTTCCATCACCTCCAGCAAGCGGCCCTCCGCCTTCCCGTTTCGGATCTTATTTACGCTAAGCTTGATTTTCTGACCGGGCAGGCTGTTTTTTACGATAACGGTACCTTCCCCCACCTGTACCACACCTTTATTGGGGAAATCCACCCTCTCAACGATTCCTTCATATACCTGTCCTTTTTTCATATATATGCACGTCCCCGCATACTAAACTTCCGCACGCTGCGGAGCTGTCTGTGCCACGCAGACATTGACCAATCACAAATCCGAAAGATTATTTCTCACTTTCGTCAACGAAGAAGTCATCCTCGTCCTCGTCAATATCTTCATCCTCGAATTCATCTTCAAAATCGTCATCAAAATTCTCCAGATAATCAGGAGAAAAATAACGGTATACCGCATATGCGATAGCAGCTACCGCCGCGATCGCGCCGATCACCGCCAGGACACACACAACCGCACTGCATTTCTTTTTCTTAGCCTCTTCCTCTTTCTTGCCAAGAAAATCATTCAATCTCGCCATATCCATTAAATTTTCAAGCTTATTCATAGGTCAATACCTCCGTTTATCTCTCAGGCCGCTTCCGACCTTGTTTTTTATAGCATACCACATTTGCGGAAAAATTACTACACTCTTTTCAATTTTGCGAAAGAAGCATACATGATCTTTTGTCCCGCTTTATCAAAATTAACCGTTACCTTGTGATCTCTGGGCTCTTTTACAATGTTCAAAACAGTTCCCTCGCCATATTTGACATGGGATACCCTGTCTCCTACCCCGTAAGAAAGCTCTGCCGCAGCCTGAAGCGGCGTTCCCTTAGAGACGCCTGCGATCCGGTTCAGGCTGCCGATTCCTTTCGCGATAAAAGGTTTGTCCGCCTGCGCCGCGGCCCGCGGACGGACAATGGCCTTAGGCCTGAAATCATACGCTTCCATCCTGGGCTTTGGCAGGCCGATCAGGTCGGACAAAATATCCGGATTGTTTCTCTTAAGAGCGGGAGTCTTGTTGTCTAAAAGCTCCTCGGGAATTTCCCGCACGAAACGGCTGACGGGATTATACTGGGTCTCCCCTCTGATCATCCGCATTTTTGCGCAAGTCAGCGTCAGATCATCCATGGCCCTTGTGATTCCCACATAAGCCAGCCGTCTCTCCTCCTCCACATCGGAAGGATCATCGGAAACAATAGTCATAAAGCTGGGAAACAGCCCGTCTTCCATACCGGCAAGGTACACATGCGGAAACTCCAGTCCCTTCGCAGAGTGCAGCGTCATCAAAAGCACCCGGTCGTCTCCGGACTCCACACTGTCTATATCCGCCACCAACGCCACTTCCTCCAAAAATCCCGTAAGGGTTGGCTCATCATGAGTATCCTGGAAGCTGACGGCTTTCGTGATCAACTCATCCACATTGGCAAGTCTGTCCTGCGCGCTCTCATCATCACTGTTCTGCAGATATTCCTCATATCCGGTCCTCGTAATAATCTCCCGGATCAATTCAGCTATAGTATATTCGTTTAAATGATCTCTGAAATTTTGGATCAGGGACACAAAAGGCCTGATCTTCGCCGCGGCTTTGCCAAGATCCATGATCTCCCCCGCCTGTTCCATAGCCTCATACAGCCCGATATTCCGCAATTCGGCATAATCCGCCACCTTTTCCAGCGTAGCGTTCCCCACGCCTCGCTTCGGTACATTGATAATGCGGCGCACCGCCACCTCGTCCCTGCCGTTGTCAATGGTTTTTAAATAAGCCAGAATATCTTTAATTTCAGCTCTGGCATAAAAGTTTGTGCCTCCTACCACATTGTAAGGCACTCCTTCCAGAATCATCCGCTCCTCTAAAAGTCTGGCCTGCGCGTTAGTCCTATACAATACGGCAAAATCTCTGAAGCATGCTTCTCCTCGTTTTACCTGTGAAGCCACCTCATCGGCGATATATTCCGCCTCCTCGTAGGCATTGTCAAACTGCCGGAAATGCAGGAGATTACCCGCTCCCCTTTCCGTCCAGAGCGATTTTTGTTTTCGCCCCGCATTATTGTTTATCACCGCGTTGGCCGCATCCAGAATGGATTGGGTGGAGCGGTAGTTCTGTTCCAGTTTGATCACATTCGCCTCAGGGAAATACTTTTCAAAGTCCAGGATATTTCTAATGTTCGCGCCCCGGAATTTGTAGATGGACTGGTCGTCATCGCCCACCACACACAAATTCCTGTACTTATCCGCAAGAAGCCGTATGAGCTGAAACTGGGCCGTGTTAGTATCCTGATATTCGTCCACCATGATATAGCGGAAACGCTCCTGATAAGAATCCAGCACTTCAGGGCAGGTCTGAAACAGTTCCACTGTCTTTACGATAATATCGTCAAAATCCAACGCATTATTTTTTTTGAGCGTATCCTGATATTCTCTGTAAACCTTCGCATAGACCGACTTATTAAAATCAGACGATGCCTCCAGTTCATACTCCCTGACGCTGACCAGTTCATCTTTCGCTGCTGAAATAGCTCCCATGATGGCCCGCTCTTTGTAAATCCTGGTATCCACATTCAATCGTTTGCAGATACTTTTAATGACCGTTTTCTGATCGTCCGTGTCATAAATCGTAAAACTATTGTCAAATCCTATTCTGTCGATATATCTCCTCAAAATTCGCATACAGGTGGAGTGAAATGTGGCAACCTGGACCTGGTCCGCGCCGAATCCCACCAGATCATCCACCCTCTGGCGCATCTCTCCCGCCGCCTTATTCGTGAAGGTAATAGCAAGAATATTCCACGGGCTGACGCCCATCTCGCCGATCAGATATGCAATCCTGTGAGTGAGCGCTCTCGTCTTGCCGCTCCCCGCTCCCGCCAGCAGCAGAAGCGGTCCCTCCGTCTGCTGCACCGCCTGCTTTTGTTCTTTATTTAAAGTATCGTAAATACTCATACATCCTCCTGAATTCTCTATGATTCTTCCACATCGCTAAAATGCCAGATCCGGATATTAAATTCCGCCACAGGCGTATCACAATAAAGACATTTTTTCGCCCCCAGCTTCGGCAAAGGCGCGCCGCAGTCAGGACAATTCATGGCAAGGCCCGCCTCCGCCTGATTCTTGATGATGTCCCGCCGTCAACTTTTATCCCTTCCCTCCACACATTCAAATACACAAAATCGCAGCAGCCAGATTCGACATAAACCGAATGCTGACCGCCGCGACATACAGCTCTTTACCTGTCATGCAGCCATGGCGGAATCACACGAAAACAGGATTCTGACTTCACGCGTCATAAAGCCTGGCGTCTACGCTCAGACCCTGTCGTTATCGTCAAACACATCGCCGCATTCCGGACAGAACTTAGGGGGATGGGCCGGATCCTCGGGCTCCCAGCCGCACTTATCACACCTGTAAAGAGGCGCTCCCTCCGGCTTCTTTGCGCCGCAATTGGTGCAGAACTTCCCCTGGTTTACCGCCCCGCATCCGCAGGTCCAGCCCGCATCGGAAGGCTTAGGAGCGCCGCACTCCGCGCAGAATCTCCCCCGATTGTCGCTATGACCGCACTTGCAGGTCCAGCCCGGCACCGGCGCCGACATATTCGGATTGGGCGCCTGCATCTGCGGCATCTGCTGTCCGGAGGCCTGACTGCCTCCATTCCCCATCATATTTCCAAATCCGCCGCCGTTCATCATATTGCTCATCATTCCCATTGCCATCATATTCATGGCGCTGTTCATGGGAGTGCCGCCTTCATCCTTTCCGCCGCCGGAAAGATTCGTATTCTCGATCATCTTAGCGAAAGCTTCGCTCTGTCTGGCCGCCTGCATATCCGTGCTGCGAAGCATAGCGGTATCCTGCCACTTCTGAAATCTCTCCCTGTCCTCGGGAAGCATATCGGCGCTGTTGATGGTCATCTTTACCATCTGAAGGCCACGCAGCTGCGTCCACTGTGCCGATAATTCTTCCGTAAGATATTTACAGATCTCCCCGGAAAAGCCGGGGATCTCATAGGGGCGCACGCCCTGAGCGGAAATCTTTGCGAAAGCGGGTTGTAAAGCCGTTAAAAGCTCGCTTTTTAAAGCCGCCAGCAGGTCGGTCTTTTGATAGCTGTCCGTCACATTCGCGCACACATTGGTGTAAAACAACAAAGGATCCACAATTTTAAAAGAATATTGCCCGTTTACCTTCACCGCCGTATCAAAATCAAAACCTGTGTTTTTGTCAAGCACGCGGAAGGGAATGGGACTGGGCGTACCGAACAGGTTATTCATGATTTCCTTTGTGTTGAAGTAATAAACTCTCTGATCCTTCGCCGTATTGCCGCCAAAGCTGATCCTCCTGCCAAGAGTGGAGAAAGTCTTCTTCACATTTTCACCCAGATTCCCGTAAAAAATGCTGGGCTCTGCAGAGTGGTCGTAAACAAATTCGCCGGCCTCGGCGCACACGTCCGCAATTCCGCCCTGGTCTACGATCATCATACACTGGCCTTCGTTGACAGCAATCACAGAACCGTTGGAAATGATATTGTCAACGCCTTTCGTATTGCTGTTACGACCGTCCGTCACCCTCTTCTGCCCTTTTACCATCAAAATATCGTTGGAAAGAGAGTCACAATAAAAATACTCACGCCACTGGTCCGCAGTAACCGTTGAAACCGCGTCTTTTACAGCTTTAATCAATCCCATTCGTTTACCTCCTGCCCCTTTTAGCGGGCACTGATCTTATATTTGAAGAAAGAATCAGACCGCTCTGTCTGTATCATTTTATCAAATTATAATGATTCCCTCAACTGATTTGAAAAAAATTTCTTTCACAAAAAGATTTCCGCAAAATCTTTACAAATCATCGGGATTTTAATAAACTGAGAATCATACAGAGCATTTCGATCCACTTCTACATCATTTTACAACAAAGGGAGCGTTTCAGCATGGGGAAAAAAGCTACAAAAGCAGCAGATAATATGTATTATCTTGCACGTTCCGAGGCAGCGAATGCAAACGATGACTTTGCCAGCCGCGAAAAGGCCGCTGAACTCATCGGCATCGACCGGACACGCCTTGCAAGAATCGAACTGGATACTGTCTCTCCTTACCCAGAAGAGGTAAAGGCAATGGCAAAAGCCTACAACACGCCTGAACTGTGCAACAGCTATTGTTCCAGGGAATGCCCGATCGGAAAAGGAAACGTCCCCGAAGTCACCATAGACGATTTCGACCGTCTTGCCCTAAAGACCCTGGGATCCTTGAAAGATATCGATGCTCTGCGCGCTTCCCTGATCTCCATCTCGGAAGACGGCGTCATCGAGGAGAAAGAGCGCCCGGCCTTTCAGAATATTCTCGATTCGTTAGAGAAAATAAGCGCCAACGCAAAAGCCCTTCAACTGTGGGCCATCAAAAACATCAGGCTCAAATAACCGCATTTTTGAAAACACAATATCGGCGCCGCCTCCCCCGCTGACAGTATCCGGAATTTCCGCGGACGACAAACGACGCCGTTTGATACAGGCGAATCTTATTTTACGGCTTCCTGCGCAAATTCTTTGGTCACCAGATCTTCGTAGGGGACTCTCTTTTCCAGCACACCGGAATCATCCAGAATATTCTGCAGCAGATCAAACGCGTCTTCCTCAAAGATCAGATTATCTTTCCAGGTATCCTGATCATAATAGCGCTTTATAATAGTCGTCAGAGTCTCTATATCCGTCTCCGGGAACTGAGGCGCTATCGCTTCCGCGATCTCATCGGGCGTATGGCTCTTTACAAAGTCCATACCCTTTTGGAGGGCATTGGTAAATGCCTGAACCGTATCCTTATTTTTCTCCAGATAACTCTTTTTAGCGGAAAACGAGGTATAAGGCACATAGCCGGAATCCTCGCCAAGGGAAGCTACCACATATCCCTCTCCCTTCTGCTCGAGAGCAGTTGCATGAGGCTCGAACTCTACGGTGAAATCCCCCTGTCCGCCGGAAAAAGCGGCGGCGGTAGAGCCGAAGTCAATGCTTTGGTCAATGTTTACATCCGCCATGGGATCGATATTGTGCTTATTCAGGATATATTCAAAGACCATCTCCGGCATACCGCCAGCTCTGCCTCCAAGCACATCCTTTCCCACAATCATCTCCCATTCAAAGTTGTCAATGGGCTCTCTTGATACCAAAAAATTTCCGGCACGCTGGGTCAGCTGCGCAAAATTTACCACATAATCCTCCGTACCTCCCGCATAAGTGTAAATGGTACTTTCGCAGCCCATAAAACCGATATCCGCTTCACCGGTCAGGACCGCCGTCATCGTCTTATCCGCCCCAAAACCGGTAATCAGTTCCAGGTCAATGCCTTCCTCCTCAAAGTATCCTTCCTCAATGGCCACATACATAGGCGCGTAAAAGATAGAATGAGCCACCTCGTTCAGCACTACTTTTGTCTTACCGTTGCCTGCGTTCGATCCCTGACCGCCGCAGCCCGTCAGCGCAGCGGCTGCGGTCAGCGCCGCGATCCCTGCCGCTATGATTTTTCTGCCGATCAACCTTTTCATAAAAAACTCCTCCTTTTGATGCTTTATCTTATGAGGATTCCATGAAAAGGTTACAAAAAAGGACTGTCGCCCGCCTACAGATTTGCTTTGATCTTTTGAATCATCTCGTCATACTCCGCATCGGTAAGAAACGTTTTCCCAGGATTCATCTGGAAGGTACCGCCCCATTCGTCTTTGCCCTCATACTTTGGACAAAGATGCATGTGCAGATGACATCCCGTATCGCCATAAGCTCCATAATTCAGCTTATCAGGGTGAAAAGCGGCATGGATAGCCCTCGCCGCATGCGCTACATCCGCCATAAACAAATTTCTCTCTTCATCAGAGATATCCGCAATCTCGCTGACGTGATCTTTATACGCCACAATACAGCGGCCGGGCTTTGACTGCTCCTTAAACAGGATCAGACTGCTCACTTGCAGATCACAGATAAAGATACCGAACTTGTCCAGCAATTCTCCTCTCATACAATATCCGCAATTAGAATCCTTCATTTTTCCGTTCCTCCATTTTCCTTTTCCGGTTTTTCGCCTTTATTATTTTTCTTTTTACCGCTTTCCGCCTTGCCCGGGCAATCCGTTGCTGCCTGTTTTTGCGCCAGCGCATCCACGATCTTTTCGATGATCAGCTTTTTTACATATACATCGTAGCTCAGCGCGCAGATAAAAGAAAAGTTTTTCAAAAAATCCGCCGTCTCTTCGGGAGCGTTTTGAAAGGTTTCCTGCGCTGTGTGATATTTCCGCGCCACATCGTCCTTCAGCGTCTCGATCTCGGCTTTTTCCATGGTGAACACTTCCTGATAAATGCTCTCCAGATTAAAATCCTCTCCGGTTTTAAAATACTTCTCTGTAATGGGCCTTAAAAGCGTCTGAATATCGTTGATAGACAGAACTCCTTTGTAATAATAAATAAAGATCAAAAGCAGGACATGCTCTTTGGAATACTTCTTTTTCACAGGCGGCGGAAGCAGATTATTTTTGGCATAATTGTTGATCATCGTCTTAGTCAGGATCTTATCTTCCCCCGGATACCTGGATGAGGGTTTGAGCTTTTTATCCATAAAAGTAGTGACCTGGTCCATATACAGGTCAATATTAGGGATATCCTCAGATTCGATATGCTCTATCCTGTCGAGGCTTGCCAATATACTGTTCAATAAATCATCGCTGTTGATCGTCATATTCCCTCTCATTCTGCCGCTCCCGGCGGCAATCCCTCTTCTGTTTCGATCTCCTTTCCATTATATAGTATCCATTACTACATGACAACCGTTTCTTTGATTATTTGCAAATCCATCGTGCAGAAATCATTGTTTTTCCTTCTTTACTTTGAAACTTTCATATGTTAAAATAAAGAATGTAAAGCTGTAAAACTTTACAGTGTAAAAGTATGTGGAGAGGTGTTTCCTATGAATAAGAAAATAAAGACGGAAGCTGTAGATTCCCTGTTTGATGCGGTTTTATGCCTGAAAACCAGAGAGGAATGTTACAGCTTTTTTGAGGATCTTTGTACGGTAAACGAACTTCTTTCCTTGTCCCAGCGTTTCGAGGTTGCCGCCATGTTAAAAAACAAAAAGACATACCTTGAGATTGCGGAAAAAACAGGCGCTTCCACCGCTACGATCAGCCGTGTGAATCGCTCGCTGAACTATGGCAACGATGGATACGATCTGGTCTTTGGGCGCATGGAAAACAAGGCAGATTAAAATAATCTCCTGCGCTGAACGCGACATTTTTTAAGATCACGTCCGCATCCATTTTCCCGGCGCACATTATCTTACTGCCTTACTGCTGAGTCTGAGGAGGCTGATCTGACGCAGGAGTTTCATCAGAACTGTTCTCCTCTCTGTTAGCCTCTTCCACCTCGCGCAAAGCTTCCGCGATAGCCGCCTTCGCAGACTTTTTACCTGCCCGCAGCGCTCTGGCGGAAGGTCTGGTCCTCTTTCCGGGCACTTCCTGATTCATATCGCATCTTCCCTGAAAAACAGCATTTTCATCAATCACTATGACATTGGTGGTGATATCTCCCAGTACGCGCGCCGTTGATGTCAGTTCCGTCCTCTCCGGAGCGTTAATGTTTCCCTGAATCTCGCCGCCAATGATAGCCGCCTTTGCGACCACGCCTCCGTTAATAACGCCGGTGGCGCCCACAATGAGCGTTTCGCCCACATTGACATCGCCGTTGATCGTTCCATCCACCCGCACGGAACCGCCCGAACTGAAATCGCCATTGCACTCCGCATCCTTACCTATGATTGCGGTAATTTTAATTTCATTTTTTTTGCCTGCCATATTTTAACCTCCATCTTTATACTTTATAATAACGAATCGTATCCAGGGCGCCGCTTCCCAATGAACGATACTTTTTGCCCGCCGCAAAAGGTATATCCAATCGGAAAAGCTGCACTAACCGCTGATCATCAGCATGTCCATAGGATCGATATAATTGCCGTCCTTCATCATCTGATATCCAAGCTTATTATTTTCATCTTCAATCAGGAAGATGGTAGTTCCCTGAGTGACAGCCTCTCCCTGTTTCACCCTGACCTCGCCCTGATTGCGGTAAATGGTAACATATCCGTTACCGTGGTCTACCCAGACGTTATGTCCGAATTCAGGATCATCCGTCACCGCCGTCACTGTGCCGTTGGCAGTAGCGACCACCATTGTCCCGGAAGATGCCGTAAAAACGCACATCGGATCCCCCTCCGTGACTTCCTCCATGGTAGCGGAACCATTTAAAGGAAATTCCGTAGGATTGCTCTGCTTCTCCAGCCGCTCCGAAAGCTCCATCTCATTTTGTACTTTCTGGTTTACAGTATCACTTAAAATCTGAATCTTTTCTTCCTGTGCAGACACCTGACTTTCCAATGTCGCATTCCGCTCCGAAAGCTCCATGTTCTGCGACTCGAGCTGAAGAATCTCGGAAGCGTCCAGGGCCGCCTGATTGATCCTGTCATCGGTCTCATAAAACGCATACCCGATCACCGCGCCGATCAGTACGCAGAACACTACTATTATCGTCTGTAAAATCCATGGCCGGATACGGAACTGAGCCAGTCCTGCATCGACAGCGTCCGATGTGATCAGGACAACATGACTGTTTTTCCGTTTATGCCTTTTACTTTTCATAAAAAAGTCACCTCCGGTAAACCATTACATTTTACCATAGATGACCTTTTACATCAATGTTATGTTAATATTTTTGTAACATATTTCCAAATATTCGTGAAATCATTGTGCAGTTTAACAAGTATTATTTGATCTTCAAGCCGTTTAACGGCATATCTGCAATACCTTTTCCCATTCCAGCGTCCCTCCGAACAGATCCAGCGCGCTGCCGATCGTCACGTTCAGACGGCCTTTTCCCAGCTTTTTAATAAGATCCAGATCCTCATAACTGTGTACGCCGCCCGCATAAGTCACCGGCTTTTTCCCCCATTGTCCCAGCAAGGCCGCCAGTTCCCTCTCTATCCCTTCCGTTTTCCCTTCCACATCCACAGCATGCACCAGGAATTCATCGCAGTAATCAGAAAGCGTCTCCAGAAGCTTTTGATCCAGTCTCTCCTCTGTCATCTTCTGCCAGCGGTCCGTGACCACTCTGTACCCATCCGGCGTCCTGCGGCAGGAAACGTCCAGCACAAGGCGTTTCCTTCCCACAGTCTCAGACATTTCCTTAAGCCTGTCGTACCGGATCTTTCCTCCCTGAAAAACATAGGAGGTGACAATGACGTGAGAAGCGCCCGCCTCCAGAAAAATTTTTGCATTTTCAGGGTCGATTCCGCCTCCTGCCTGCAGTCCGCCAGGATACGCCCGCAAAGCAGACAACGCCTGTTCTTTCGTGGCTTCATAATACGCGCTGTCCCGAGAGTTCAATAAAATGATATGCCCCCCTTTAAGACCTGCCTGACGGTACAATCCGGCAAAAAACGCAGCGTCCTGTTTTGAAACAAAATTTTCCTCCGCCCTGTCTCCCTTGTCTATCAGGCTTCCGCCCACGATCTGCTTTACCTGTCCATTATGAATGTCGATACACGGTCTGAATTCCATGCGCCATCTATCCTCACATTTTCAAATTTTTTAGCATTTTACACAGATTTATCCAATTGAATATTTCTTTTTTCATTTCACATACTACTAACAAATCACCCATAATCATAATCAGGCTTTTATGGTGTAGATTTTAAAGCAAAACCAGCAGAAATGGTGGCAAAGAGTGAAACATTCACTCACAAGCTTGTGTCTGCGCTGCCGATGCAAGCTTGAAATGCACAGAAGGCAGCGCAGAAATGAGGGAAGTTATGAAAAAAACAAAATACTCTGCAGGAGCAAAAAAGCTCCTTGCGCTGGGCATAGCGCTTTCTTATATGTGTATTGCAACCGCCTGCTCCGGAAACTCCAACGGTATGGCCGGAAACAATTCATCCGGAGCCGGAAACGAAAGCGGCGCCGCCGGTAATGGCAGCACGGCAAACGGAATGACAAACGAAAACGGCGCCGGTACAGGCAATTCCGTAAACGAAGCAAACAACGGCGCAGGCAATGCCGCAAACGGGGCCGGCAGCAGCGCCGCAGACAACAATGCCGCAAACGGGACAAACGGCACAGACAGTACGGCAAATTCCATAACAGGTACTGGCGGTGCCAGAGCCGGCGATGACAAATCCATCTGGGACGATGCCGGTAACGCCATCACAAATGTTGTGGATGACGTGACGGACGGGGTTTCCGACCTTACCAATGATGTGTTTGGAAATGACAATCATTCCGGAGCAGACTCTGGAAACGGGGTCAACTCTGGTTCCAACGGCATGGGCAATAGCGGAAACGGCGGCGCCGCAAACGCAGCTCAGTAACCGTCACAATCACGGAAGCTCACAGGACATTCCTATGAGCTTCCTTATTGCTGTCACGCCTTAACAAATGAAACAGGAATCATTCCCACTATTCTTCCATGATAGTGCCGTCCCGATAAGCTTCCAGCAATTCTTCCAGGTAGTAGATACTCTCCTTCAGCTCCCTGCCGATATCCGTATCCGCCACCAGCTTTCTGCGCGGAAAAGTCTCCACTTCCACGGAATCGGAAAAAATATCCGACTCGTTTTTGACTGCTGCCTCCATGGACTCAAAGGGCTCGTGGGCGACCAGTCTCATTCCTCTGGAATTACATACCAGCGTATATCCCGCAATGCCTGTCTTTTTCTGGTAAGCCTTGGAAAAACCGCCGTCTATGATCAGAAGCTTTCCGCCGCACTTTATGGGGGATTCGCCGTGAATCTGTTCCACGGGCACATGGCCGTTTATGATGTGCCCTTCCTTGGTGTTTAAACCGAATTCCTCCAGGATCCGGTTTACCGTCTCCTCCTTTTCCAGAAGCTGGTAATAACTGTTTTTCCTCTCCTTATGGGCGGAAGGCTCATCCACAAAATAAGCCTCGAACGTGGCCATTTTGGCCTTTCCGAAAACAGGAGAACCCTTTCCGGCCCAGATGTACCAGATCATATCCTGGCCCAGGGCGCGCTCGGAAGCCTCCTTGGCGTAATACCCTCTTCTGGCATAATATTCCAGAATGTCATACAGCGCTTTGCCGCTGTATTTTTTGCCGTACACTTCCACGGCGGCGAAGCTGCCGTCCTCGTTCATAGGCATACAACCGTGATATAACAGATTTCCGTTATAAATTTTATACAGGCCGCCCTTGGCATAAAGAAACCTGACATGACGCTGCAGCTTTTCACATTTCATGAAAGCCTGCTGCAGGCGCAGCATCACTTTGCTCTCTTCCTCTGTCAGCTCATAGGGTTTCTCCCGGTTCACAGTAGGGAAATCCAGATCCTTCATAGGGTAATCCTTCCCGTCAACGCGGACCGTCCCTTTTTCATAATCGATCTTATCCAACAGCATCCGGTTTTCCATGTCAAACTCCGGATGGCGCATAATCAGCTGGCCCTCCAGCTTAAACTGGATGATCGCCATAGCCTTGTGCATCTTGGTGTCCAGGCTCAGATCCTTGGTGTTATAGTCCGTGTTAAAACGGATGGCGAACACATCGCAATTCGTGTCCGCGTAAGTCTCCATGGCAAAAGTCGCCAGCGGAAGCAGATTGATGCCATAGCCGTCTTCAATCGTTGCAAGATTGCCATAGCGCGCCGCCATCCGCACCACATTGGCGATGCACGCCAGATGGCCCGCGGCAGCCCCCATCCACACCATATCATGGTTCCCCCACTGTACGTCCACGGAATGATACGCGCAAAGCGTATCCATGATAATATGCGGGCCCGGGCCTCTGTCATAGATATCGCCCACGATATGCAGATGATCAATAACCAGCCTCTGGATCAAATGACTGAGAGCTATGATAAACTGCGGCGCCCTCCCGATTCGTATGATAGTATGTATAATTTCGTTGTAATAAGCTTCCTTATCCTGAACTTCCTCTTTCTCCGTGATCAGTTCCTCAATCACATAAGCAAAATCCTGCGGCAGCGCCTTTCTCACCTTGGACCGCGTGTACTTGGAGGAAACTCTCTTGATCATCTGCACCAGACGGTGCAGGGAGATCTTGTACCAGTCCTCGATGTACTCTTCCTCGTGCTGCGCGATCTCCACTTTCGCTTCGGGGTAATAAATCAGCGTGGCAAGGCTTTTCTTATCCCTGGTACTGATGGTATTGCCGAATTCTTCATCAATCTTCCTGCGAATGGAACCGGATCCATTCTTAAGGACATGATTAAACTGCTCATACTCGCCGTGTATATCCGTCAGAAAATGTTCCGTTCCCTTTGGCAGATTCAGGATAGACTGTAAATTGATGATCTCCGTGGAAGCTGCGGCAATATTTTTGTATTGTTTTGCCAGTGTTTTTAACAGCTTTCGTTCCTTATCGTCCATGCCATACCCTTCTTTCGCCCAGTCTGTGGGCTTTCATTCCTTTTCAGATTTTCAATCTTTTACCGCTGCATCGATCACATTGCTCATGTCGTACATGCCGGCCGGCTTTCCTGCCAGAAACTTCGCAGCCTGCACCGCGCCCTTTCCAAACACCGCCCTGGAATACGCCGTGTGCGAAAAAGTGATCACCTCGTCCGCTCCCGCGAAGATCACATCGTGGTCCCCCACGATCGTCCCGCCCCTTACGGCGCTGATGCCAATCTCCTTCTTAGGACGCTTTTCCCTGCGGGAGCTTCTGTCAAACACATACTCGTATTCCTCGTGAAATTCTCCGTTGATGGCGTCCGCAAGCGCCAATGCGGTGCCGCTTGGCGCATCCACCTTGAGATTGTGGTGCTTCTCCACGATCTCTATGTCAAATCCGGCGGGAGCAAGCACTCCGGCGGCCTCCTTTAACAGCTTTAAGAGCAGATTGATCCCCAGCGACATATTGGCGGATTTTAAAACGGGGATCTGCCCGGAAGTTTCCTTTACCTTCTGAAGCTGGGCATCGCTCAGCCCTGTGGTGCAAAGTACGCAGGGCAGCTTCTTTTCCCTGCAGTAATCCAGCATCCCGTCCACCGCCGCGGCCGCGGAAAAATCGATCAGACAATCCGCCTCCACATTGCAATCCTTAAGGTCCGTAAACACGGGATAGGGGTTATGCCCGTCGTCCGCGGCATCGATCCCTGCCACCAGCTGTACCTCGTCATCTCCTGCAACCAGGCCGCTGATCACCTGCCCCATCTTCCCGTTACATCCATGCATGATAATCCTTGTCATAGTCAGCCTCCATACTGCGACTTTTTTTAATTTACAGAATGCCGTAATCCTTCATAACCTTTTCCAGCTTCTGGGCGTTTGCGGGCTCCATTTCCGTCAAGGGCATCCGCAGAGATCCGGCCTTCATTCCCATCAGATTGAGCGCTTTCTTTACGGGAATAGGGTTTACTTCGCAGAACAACGCGTTGCAAAGCGCCAGCGCATCCAGCTGTTTTTTGCGGCTGTCGGTCACTCTGCCGTCCAGATAATCCTGACAGATCTCATGGGTCTGCCTGGGAGCCACATTTGCCAGCACGGAGATCACACCTAACCCGCCCAGCGACATGATGGGCACTATCTGATCGTCATTTCCGGAGTAAATATCCACGCAGCCTCCTGCTATAGCCGCCAGATGGGCGATCTGGCTGATATTTCCGCTGGCCTCCTTGACGCCTGCGATATTTTTCACGTCCCTGCACAGGCGCACCACCGTCTCAGGCAGAATATTACACCCGGTCCTGCCGGGCACATTGTAGAGCAGCGCGGGAACCTCTACCGCTTCCGCAATCGTCTTAAAATGAGCGTAGAGTCCGTTCTGGGTGGCTTTGTTGTAATAAGGGGTGACCAGAAGCAGTCCGTCCACACCGGCTTTCTCCGCCTCCTTGGAGAGATAGATCGCTGTCTCGGTACAGTTCGACCCCGTTCCCGCAATGACCGGAACCCTTTTGTTTACCACATCGACACAGTAGCGTATCACATCCAGATGCTCCTCGTGGGTCAGCGTGGAAGCCTCCCCCGTGGTGCCGCACACGATAATGGCATCAATTCCGTTTTCAATCTGGAATTCCACCAGCTTTGCAAACTGATCGTAGTTTACATCACCGTTTTCATACATAGGCGTGACAATAGCCACGCCGGCGCCCTTGAAAATTGACATAGCTTTCTCCTCCATAAAAAATCGCCGACACCAAAAGCGCCGGCGAATGATATACGGGATATCGGTACCGATAGCGCCCCATCCGAATTCGGATGACAGTCATACGGCTCTTAACCGCATGCCCAAGAATCGATTCACAGGTCCTCTCCTCTTTCGGCGTCCTCCCCTTTCCTTTCCCCGCACATACGCCTGTCGTATTGGGGAAACTACTCATGAAACACGCAACCTCTATCTCAATATTTATATTTGTCTGAATCATAGCATTTTTCAGGTTCTATGTCAATGGATTTATTGACCGGATTCGATTGAATGGTCAGATTTTACCGTATCGATCTTAAAAACTTTATCTGCCAGCACACTGATCTCGTCATCCAGCCGGATACCCGTAAGAATAACGCCGGTATCCTCACGGCAGGCAAGTATGCTTTTCAATTCTTCCACCGAAATGATCCCGCGCTCAATCAGTCCCAGCACTTCGTCCAGAATCAGCAGGTCACACTCTCCCGTTGCAAGAACTTTCTTGGCAAAATTCATGCCGTTTTTGATATTGACAATCTCCTCCTGCTTCTTTTCCTCAGAAAGCTTTTCAAAATTTTCATCCGATTTTTCAAAGCGGAAAAGCTTGATTTCAGGCTCCATCCTTTTTACGAAATCAGACTCGCCCAAACCTCTGCCTTTCAAAAACTGAATGATGACCACACTCTGCCCGGCCGCGGCCGCCATCACAGCCCAGCCGATCGCCGCGGGGGATTTTCCTCTCCCGTCTCCGGCATAGATATATACCAATCCTTTTGACATACTGCACCTCAATCTGTTGATATCACTGCAATATTATAGCACATCATTTCCGCTTTGGCAAATTCTGTCAGTTTTCCTCCGTTGCCGATGCAGCATCCTGCGCCTCATTCTCTCCGCTCAGTTCCAGTTTGCTGACAGAAACTTCAAATGCCACCCTCTTTTCCACCGTGTCCTCGTCCAGCTTCTTCATGTACTCCCTGCTCTGGATACGCCCCCAGACCGCACAACGCTCTCCCACTTTAAAATTGTTGGCGTAGCGTGCGTTTCTCCCCCAACAGATGCAGGGGATATAGTCGGATTTCCCGTAAGGGCGGTTCACCGCCAGCAGAAGATCCGCAATCTCCCGGCCAAGCGGCGTCTTCCGGTAGACGGGTTCCTTGCAAATATAGCCGTCCAGAAAGATCTGATTTGTTTTGGAGCTCTCCTCCATCTCTTCTATAAAACTGATTTCTCTCGCAAAAACGGACAACACCAGACGATTTTTATGTTCTTCATGCCTGTTGTAGGAACGAAACTGCCCTACCACGCAGATCAGCGCACCCATATAGTCCCCGCTTACATCGATCAGTCTCTCGGAGACCATTACCGGTATGATATCGTAGCTTTCGCTCAGTCTTTTACACTTAATGTCCACCATATAAAAGCCTTCGCCGTAAATTTCATGACTGTAGGAAAAGCTGCTTACGATCTCCCCCATGACCGTCACCTGATTGTTTTCAATTACCTTATCTGTCATTTTTTGTTCTCCCTTCCTGCACCTTAAGATTTTTTCCGGTAACGCCGCACGCAAACATCCTATGCGACTATTACTATTTATACAGTATATCCCGGCTTTTTAGAACAAAATCTCATCGCGAAAATCGCCAAAAACTGTGCTTTTTAACTTGCGCCCGACCTGAAATGGTGATATACTGTAGCAGTTTGAGATCTGACAATTTTTGCGGTTTCAACCAGAAAGGATCATTTGATATATGAAACAGAAAAGAGAAGATGTAAGAAATGTTGCCATCATCGCCCACGTTGACCACGGTAAGACTACTCTGGTAGATGAACTTTTAAAACAGAGCGGCGTTTTTCGGGAGGGTCAGGAGATCGGGGAGCGCGTCATGGACTCCAATGACATTGAGCGCGAACGGGGCATTACTATTTTATCCAAAAACACTGCCGTCACATATAAAGGCACTAAGATCAACATTATCGACACCCCCGGACACGCTGATTTCGGCGGTGAAGTGGAGCGCGTGCTGAAAATGGTAAACGGCGTCATCCTCGTGGTAGACGCTTTCGAGGGCGCCATGCCCCAGACCAAATTCGTGCTTAAAAAAGCGCTGGAGTTAAAACTCCCTGTCATTGTCTGCATCAACAAGATCGACCGTCCCGAGGCAAGACCGGACGAGGTTGTGGAAGAAGTTCTGGAGCTGTTTTTGGAGTTGGACGCGGATGACGCGCAGTTAGACTGCCCCTTCGTCTACGCCTCCGCCAAAGTCGGTGTGGCTTCTCTCGATGCCGCCATGCAGGGCACTGACATGGAACCATTGTTTGAAACTATCTTAAACTACATTCCGGCCCCCGAAGGAGATCCCGAAGCCGGCACTCAGGTGCTGATCAGCACCATCGACTACAATGAATATGTAGGACGCATCGGCGTAGGCAAGGTGGATAACGGCTCCATCAGAGTCAATCAGGAAGTGGTGATCTGCAATCACCACGAGCCGGACAAACAGACGAAGGTAAAAGTCAGTAAATTATACGAATTTGACGGTTTAAACAAAATAGAGGTAAAGGAGGCCAACTTCGGCTCTATCGTTGCCATCTCCGGCATCAGCGACATCCATATCGGCGACACGCTCTGCGATGTGAACGATCCCCAGCCCATTCCCTTCCAGAAAATCAGCGAACCTACCATTGCCATGCAGTTTATGGTAAACGATTCTCCCCTGTCAGGACAGGAGGGCAAATTCGTCACCAGCCGCCATATCCGGGAAAGACTGTTCCGCGAGCTGAATACGGATGTTTCTCTCAGAGTGGAGGAGACGGATTCCACCGACTGTTTCAAAGTATCCGGCAGAGGCGAGCTGCATCTCTCCGTGCTGATCGAAAACATGCGAAGAGAGGGCTACGAATTCGCCGTCAGCAAGGCAGAGGTCCTCTACCATACAGATGAGAACGGCAAACGCACGGAGCCCATGGAACTGGCTTACATTGACGTTCCCAACGAATTCTCCGGCGCCGTCATTGAAAAGCTGGGGCAAAGAAAAGGTGAACTGCGCAATATGGGATCGATCTCCGGCGGCACATACACCCGCCTGGAATTTTCCATCCCTGCCAGAGGACTGATCGGGTACCGCGGAGAATTTTTGACCGACACAAAAGGAAACGGCATCATGAACACTGTCTTCGATGGATATGCCCCCTACAAGGGAGATATCCAGTACAGAAAGCAGGGCTCGCTGATCGCTTTTGAAGCAGGGGAAGCCATCACTTACGGCCTGTTCAATGCCCAGGAGAGGGGCGCCCTTTTCATTGGTCCGGGCGAAAAGGTATATGCCGGTATGGTCATCGGTCAGACCGGACGCAGCGAAGATATAGAAGTGAACGTCTGCAAGAAAAAGCAGCTTACCAATACCCGCTCTTCCAGCGCGGACGAAGCGCTGCACCTGACTCCCCCCAGGATTCTCTCTCTGGAACAGGCGCTGGACTTCATCGATACGGATGAACTGCTGGAGGTAACTCCTGCCAGCCTGAGAATCCGCAAAAAAATCCTGGATCCTACCCTGCGCAAACGCGCCGCTATCAAAAAATAGCAAAACATCATGCTTTTTCAGTCACTGCAGCATATTTTCGATAAAAATGCCGTAACCCCTGGTGCTGTCCTGCACCAGGACATGTGTGACCGCGCCGATGAATTTGCCGTTCTGGATGATGGGGCTGCCGCTCAGGGACTTGTCAATAATGGTGTAAAAGATTTTTCCAGATTTATGAAGAAAAATATATGTATGTGTCGAAAAAATCAAATAATTATGCCATTATTTACAACTCAACAAAAAAGCAGGGACTCTCTCGAATCTCTGCTCTCATAGCTATTCTTTTCCGTTATTCTATTCTAAATTCCTCTGCCTCTTCATCTGTAAGCGGTCTGCCTAGCTCTTTTGAAAACTCAATCATTTTCCGCCACTCATATCTCTTACCATCAGACGGTTCCGTCAATCTGCTGTCTTTTGCATAATAAGCAATATCATGTGTATACTCTGCTGTTTTTTCAACCATCGCCAACATACTAACACCTACTTTCTCATATATTTGTCTAACAATATCTGCGCAGCATTCTCATCAATATACATTCTTCTGTCACGAAATACTCCTGCATTCAGCTTTTCTTTATAGTATTCCACCAAATCACTTTTTGATGTAAATGCTACAAAACCGTTGCATCCAGCCTCAAGACTTACCTGACAGGCAATTGCAAACAAATGTGCACCAACCCCTTCATATATTCCTGTGTGACTGTAATTATGCGGTGCAGTTTCTACAATATCCACATCAGCTACGCCGCCGTCAATTTTCAACGAAACCCTACCCTGAACCGTATCGTCACCCTTTAAGAACAGCTCATATATATCATACCCGTTTTTCTCTGTGATACTCCAGTTAAATTTCCATCCTTCATAATCCTTCGGTCTTATCGGCGTTTCTCGCATCCGATATTCCGTTTCCACTTTCTCACCGGTTCTTGTATCTATCAGGCAGTCTGTAATCTTGTCAATTAAAATATCAACTTCCATCTTGTATGTATCTCCTCTATTCTTTTTGATTATAACATATTTTGTTGCAAAATGCCACTAAAACCATGCTTATCAGCAAAATGGAGAGAACATTATACAGCTCCTGTTGCTACTTGCCAAGGACGTATTCATCATTTTTCATCACTTTTTCTTGGCTTTGGACGCAAAAAAGCGCATAGTTTACAATTACTGTTCCATGCGCCTTTACGCTGCTATTTTGAAATTAAATTATTTTGTTAATTATGCCAACTGCATAAGCTCGGCTTCAAGTTCTTTCGCATCTTCCAATGTCAATTTTG
>CANREV010000035.1 GCA_947629645.1 uncultured Acetatifactor sp.
AAATGCACACATTTCCTGCTAACAATTATAGAGATAATTGTTGGTGGAAGGAATCCACCCCGAAATTAGGCGCTTACCATGAATCTCGGACCCGTGCCGAAATATCAATGATCTTGTCACCTGTCAGGCTGAACATGAGCCTGTTGGAAAAAACCACTTTTGACGTATCATCCTTAAGATGGCAGGCAATCCACTTATAAAGGTCTTTCTCCATGCTCCCAACTCCCATCTATCCCATCCCCCTGAATTCATTGGTAAACCACCGTATTTTTTCCGGCGGGACCCCCATCTTCAGCAGATACGTCCGGATGGCTTCCGCAACCGTTTCCGTTATGTTTGCAATGATCACATAATCAATCTCGGAAAGCCTGTCCAGCACTGCTTCCGGAGGATTGACAGCCAAGCCTTCTTCCCGATACAGCACATAATTTTTATCAACCCAATCTCGGACCATCTGCTTGTCCTCTCCTGTTATGTACCCGTATATTCTCTGCCCCAGCACCCCTGCGCCATATATGATTATTTTCTCTTCCCTGCGCACACCTCCATAGGGGCTTAAAACAACATGATCCTGTCTGTCCTTGTCAAAAAAGTCAATCTGACGTAATACCAATAGATATCTTCTGTAAATCACCAGCTGTTTCTGCATGATATCCATTACATGTCGCTTATCCGCCTGTTTCATTAAATATCCTATTAATCTCTCAATCCGTTCCGCTTCATTGGCATATAAACTTTTTGTTATTGATTTTGGATGCTGCACATAATGATAACCACATACCTCAGAAATACAAATCGTATCCGCATCCAAAACTGCCGGATATAAAATCGCCGCGTCATCTCCGGCTATAATCCTGCTATCTATTTCCATAACACTCTTTAAAAGTTCCGCCTTAAATAGTTTGGAATATAGCTGCGGCGTAATCCCATATTCAAAAAATTTCCCCGCATACAGCATCCTGCCGGATATTTCCCTACAGAGATAAATACCACTTTCAATGCTGTTTTTTAAAACCGCATGATCATCTCCAATATCATGGAAATGAGCCGCCGCAACAATGTCCGCCCCAGACCCCTGCTGAAGCTTTACAAGCTGTTCCAGATAATCGGCTTCCATCCAGTCATCCGCATCCGCCCATCCAATCAAAGAGCCGGCTGCTTCTCTAATTCCCCTTATCCTTGCGGACAGGACACCCTGGTTTTCCTGAGATACCAGTTTTATTCGACCATCGCATCTGGCATATCTTTCACATATGGCCTTCGAGCAGTCAGTAGAACCATCATCAACCAGCACTAGCTCAAAGCCTCCATAAGACTGCCCTAATATACTACTTATACACTTGTCCAAGTATGCTTCCGCATTATACACAGGTACAATAACACTCACTAATTGATCCATATTATATCCCCGCCATAATGTTCCAATATATTTTTCTACCAGTATCTTTTCAGGTTTGCAAATACAGTCCGGTAATCTTTTAAATGTCTTACAAAATATATGGTTGAAACATGTTCAGAGAGCCAGCATCTGGATTGCTTTTTCCCAGCAAAACATTTCATTCTCTCCTCTACTCCGTCAACCACTCCAAACAAAAAGTTACAGTAATCATTCAATATCTCACGGCTGGCAATACAAATATTGTTCGGCACGAACATAATATGCGAGCCGCACCACTCGGCACATTCAAGATAATCAGGGAATTTTTCCCGGATTACCGCAAACATTTCCGCATAATAAGCTCTTTCGCCCCAATGCAGATAATACTCCGCCAGGCTGTCCCCCACCACAAAGGGGAGCGGCAGCACCACATCTGCCGTACCGTCTATGACCGGCGCAAGCACAATATCTGACTCAAACTGCCTCCGGTAATGACAGATTCCCGAATACGGTATGTCCGTATTCTTCCACACCCAATATAATCCTGTCAATTCGTTATAATACAAATTTTTTTCTGAAATATGATTGCCTGTATTATCACACAACCTTGCAATGCGCCTATCTGTCAATGCCGCCCCTACCTGCAAGTCAGCTATCCATCCATGCTGTTCCACGTTATGGGTCAGTTTCACATCACTCAGGCACATCACCCTATATGTTTGAACCAATCCCTCATACATTTCCCTTTTCACATGATTTTCCCGCACAAACGGCAAAAAATCCGCCAAAAGACCATGCTGCTGTAAATAATGTCTCAAAAATTCCCTTGTGAGCAGATGCTCCATGTCATCCGTCAGGAAAAAAAGGCTTTTATATCGGAGTCCCGCAAGCTTCTTTTTTATTTCCTCATGGTAAATATCCATTGCAATGACTACAATACACGCATCCTCTATAAAACCTTCATTTCCATCCAGCTGGTAAACAGGTATCCCGTTTAATCTCTCCTTACATCCTCTGCCATCACTTACTATAAAAGCATCGGGGGTTCTCAAAAAACCAAAACCCTCTTTCTGCATCTGGAGAATTTCCTCGCTCCGCAGGCCTGCGCCGTAAAAAAGCAGTTTATCTTCCATCTGAATAGCTTTCTGCATTATTTCAAGGGCTTTACCTGCATCTTGATAACACTGATCATCCTCGCCATAGTTTTTCATCCGTCCAGCTTTCCCTCCGCTATTTTGCACAATGCTATTGGAAATCACAGCCCCCCGATGTCGCAACCAGCTTCAGCTATAACATGGCTGTTCGAGGAAACGCCTGTCCATTGCATGTTCCATGTTATAATCTATTAGCAGAATCTCCTTGAACCCCAGCATTTCTGCTGTCCTGGTCATTTCAAAATGATGATTGCATGCCGAAATAACCAAAAGATCAATTTGAGCGGGATCATATTCCTCAATGTTTTTTACTGCAATCCCATTTAACATCTCCATTTTTTTGCCCGCCAGGGATGACACCGCAAATCCGCATATCCTGTCATCGAGATGTTCCATTTTGAGTAATCTCTGAAATTTCCTCCCCACCAAACCGGCGCCATATAACAGAACATTTCTTTTCCTTCCAAGAACGGCCAAAAGACCCTCCAATGCCAGATCTCTATTAAACGCTCCTGCAGGATTTAGCCCCATGCTTTCAACGATAAGCCCGTCAAGAGACGTCAAGCCATTTATCTTCTCTCGGTCATCCATGTCCAAATCATCATAAATGCATTTAATATTGCTCATGACTTGTCTCGCATATTTTGCAAGCGCAGCCACTTCACGGGGATTTCGGGCACTGGTATAGATATGTTTCATGCACTCGCCGTATTGCCAGATTCTCCACTTCTCATGCTGATATGTATGTTTGCTGGTCATAGTGGAATTTTCACGAACCCGGTATACATATAACCTGTCTTTCATATGGATCATCTTTTGGGCGGCGAAATAACATTCTAAAGCAAAAACCGCATCTTCAAAATATGCCCCTGGGACAAATGTGATCCTTTGCTCTGCAAGCCATGCCCGATCTATCATCAGTAACCATGCGGAATCCACAAAGTCATCATTTTCCATTAGTTCCACAAAAAATTCCCTTCCCGCCCTTACTCTCGGATAATCTCCCGTTATCTTATAATATCTTTCTTTGTCCATATTTCCGGGCATTTCCGGATCCTCAAACAGCAATGGTGCTGTTTCATATCCAACCACCTGGATATCCTGATTCACGCAGGCAGTATTCCATAATGTGTTCAAAGCACCCTGCACCAGCATATCATCGCTATCAACAAAACAAAGATATTTTCCATGGGCATTTTTTATTCCCACATTTCTCGCTACACTTTGACCACTGTTTTTTTGCGTAACAACATGAACCCGTGGATCTTTCTTTCGATACTCTTCTAAAATTGCAGATGACGCATCCGTAGAGCCGTCATCCACACATATCATTTCAAAATCCGAAAAATCCTGACCTAATATACTATCCAAGCATTCAACTAGGTACTTTTCCACATTATAAACCGGTATAATAATTGAAAAAAAGGGGCTCATACCATTTCTCCCACACAATCTCTATTTCATCAATCTTTCATATTGATCTACTGCTTCTTTCCTTATTTCATCTAAAATACTCCATGTTATCCCTGGATTAGAATAACTCTTAAGCTGTTTACAAATTTCTTTCTGAAATCTGGTAGGAGTTACGATTACATGTGCGTTACCAAATCTTAAAATTTCCGGTGAAAAAATCCTTTTCCCTTTTAGCTCCAGTCCCCATTTATTTTCGTCATTGTCCACAAAAAAGCGAATAGGAATCCCACTCTTTCTAAAAGCTGTCTCACATTCTTTTCCGAAGACACCTGTTCCAAAAACCACCAATCCGTCTGATATACAGCAAAATCTGCTTAACGCCTCCCTGATCACAGCAGGCTTTTTTTCACTGATATGCAACATTTTGTCCCTGCGAAACCGTTCTTCTATATTTTCTTTGTCTAAAACATTTTCAGGGCATTTATCCAGATATTTCATATCAGCTTCATATATTTCCTTTGCACATTCCATACATTCTATACTACTGATGCCAGTCTTCCTGAAATTGGCAAGCACCCTATCTATATGTGCAAATCTGACTCCATCTGCAATAAAACGCAACAGCAGCTCCCGATCCGCAGCGATTCTATAATCCGTATTATACAGCCCATATTTTTGGTAGGCAGAACGCCTGATAAACGTACTTGGATGCTGTGGAAACGGAGAATGTTTCGTACAATCTTCGATTTCCCCATTTACTCCGATAAACCATATCTCCCCATAGGCCACATCCACATCTGGATTTTCAAAACAACTGACAGCCCTCTCCACCGCATCCGGCTCATACCAGTCATCACTGTTAATAATTCCGATAATATCACCGTTCGCATGCTGAATGCCTTTATTCATCGCATCATAAAGGCCATCATCCTTTTCACTAAGAAAATATGCAACATGTTCCTTGTATTGACTAATAATATTTTGTGTGCCGTCTGTCGATGCGCCATCTATGATTATGTATTCAATATTTTTATATGTCTGATTGATAACACTCTGTATCGTCTGTTCTATGGTCGCCGCACCGTTATAAACTACTGTAATGACTGTAACCAATGGGTCCGATGATGTTATTTTCATTTGCTCATTCATTCCTGCTTTGCCTATCTTCCTTTCCATATCAATAATTCGGTCTATACTTTATTCAGCAAAAAAGATGCCCTGATATCAATATATAATCAGGATGATTCCTGTGCTTCACTGCCACTACCCAGACCGATGTCGTACTGTACCAAATTTCGTTTTATCTTCCTGCAGAATAATTTCTTTTGCTTTTAACGGAAACCGATGGTCTTTCGTAAGCGCCCATAAAATAATATACATATCAAGCAGTACTTTCATGAAACACCTCAAACAAATCCACGATCTCATCATTGTACTTGTCTATATTATTCGGCACAGTAAACTCGCCTTCTGCCAAACCAGTTTTTGAGCTGTTTTGGATTCGTCCATGCATATCCTAAACGACATTGCCTTTTCCTGTACACTCTACCTTACAAAGATCCTCACAGCTTCCGCAAATGAAGTTCCAAGCTGGCTGCATAATTCTTCTGCCTGTTCCTTTAAGTTCGCATCCATCTGGTGTAAAATTGCTCCTTTCATTTTGAAACCGCCTCCTTTTACAGTGAATGTATTACAAGCAGATTCATGCGGCGTTTTCAAATCTAATGTAAAGTATGGAATTATCAATGTGCCATTATTGGCTACAAATTTTATATTTTACAGATATATACATATGCCTTGCATTATTCCATCAAAACAAGTTCATTCAAAATATCACTTAATCCTATTACATTGCTGTATCCATAAGTTTTTATTTTTTTTACAATTTCTCTTTCTGCTGACGCTACTGTAACTACAATCACGTCCACCTTAAGCTTTTCACTGCCCAGTGAAGTAAATCTCAATACTTTTGCACTATCGCCAGGAGCTCTATCCAGCAAATACTTTATTTCAATTCCTGTATTTTCCAGTTCATCATATAATCTGCACCCCAAACGTGCCATACCATAAATAGCTACACTTTTATAACCATACTTTTCAAAATATTCTAACAGTTTATGACCATTTT
This sequence comes from uncultured Acetatifactor sp., assembly GCA_947629645.1. Taxonomy (GTDB): domain Bacteria; phylum Bacillota; class Clostridia; order Lachnospirales; family Lachnospiraceae; genus Acetatifactor. The sequence goes on from CANREV010000035.1 coordinate 6,074, forward strand.
GTCTAATTTCTAACCATTTTGCCGCCATTGAAAATGCTGCTTCTGCCTTTAAGTTTCGATTATCAAGGTCCTTTTTCTTGTATGAATCTTTATTTTTAACCGATTCATATTTTTCTTTTAATCTTTTAAGGAAAATCGTATTATCCTCGCCATGAAATGATGAGAGCACTTCTTTATATATATTCAAAATTTTTGCACAATACTTACTGATACTAAACACATTCTCTGCATACTTCTGTGCGTCTTCCAACATCTTCCTTTTAGTTTTATTCGAACACTGCATGGCTTTTAACATTGCATCTGCCAATGCCTCACTATTATGCAACTCATACAAAAATCCCCTATTCTCATCCCTTCCAATAATCTCTGTAGTGCCACCGCTGTCAGCCCCTATTATGACATTTCCTCCCAACATAGCTTCTATTGTCACTCTTCCAAGCGCTTCGTTTTGAGAACAGGTCAAGGCATATGATGCCTGTCTATGCAGTTTTTTTAAATCACTTTGAAACGGCAGAATTTTTATATTTTTTTCTAGTCTCTTGCTTTTGATATATTTTTTTAACGCCCATACATATGTACTGTCATCAGCCCCCACAATCACTAGTTGAATATCCACATATCCTTTATCTATCAGAATTTCCATTGCATGTATTGCATCTATCTGACCTTTTCCTTGCGATATCACAGCTACTGCCAAAAACTGATTTTCAAATTTTTTATCATTATCTAGATCAAGTTTGTATTTTTGAATATCTATGCCATCGTAAATCCTTTCTGTTTCGACAAAATACTTTTCCTTATATATCTTCTGGACATAATCAGATATTGCAATCAATTTATCTGCCTGCAAATATAATTGCTGCTTCAGTTGTCTGTTTATAAATTCGCACCCAAACTGCTCCTCCATCAGCTCTCGGATATGATAAATATATGGTATTCCTGCCATTAATGCCGCAATCGCCGCGAAATAACTTACGCTTGAATTGATATGTATTAACTGTACATTTTCTTTTACAATAATAGGCAAAAGCTGTAATGCAGCTTCATAGCTCTGTTTATAATCGACCTCCTGCTTTTCTGCAGTGACTTCCCCCATTTTTACATAATCAACTGCAAAGTCCAATTCATAGCAATGTATATCTAATGTTTCAAAAACGATCCTTGCCTCTGCTGCTTTGGGCATTACAATAGTCGGATTAATGTACTTCCGAATCTCTTTTACAGTATCCAACAATGAATACCCCGCTCCACCGAGCAAACCATCATTGAAAATATACATTATATTTTTGATTGAATTATTCACTATTTTGCCCCCGCAATCACTGTCAAATGCTCATTCAAATTTTTTTCCATACTATTCTTGCATCATACCCTTAAATGGCTAATAGTAAACGACATGATTTTCTGCACTTAAACACATTAAAAATGTTGTAACATTTGTACTCTTTAAACAGTTATATACAAGAAAGAATATTGTTTATTATATATCCTCCCAAACCACATAGTTCTACTGATGCCTTCTTATAATTTTTTCTATGATTTCATTGACATTCATCTTATAACACAAAATGCTAACATAATACACTATCCGCAAATTTAAGTAATTATTGATTATTACTAGAGATCATTAATATACTTATCCCATTCATCATTCATACATTTAATATAGTTACTAAAATTATTCTACTTAAAATAATGTGTATGCGCACATGTCGACAAATAACGTCCTATCCCATTTTTGTCAATGGACAAATTCAACATTGAATGATTAACAACATATAAAGTGTCATACCACCTATCTTCTTTTCAAATTCTACGTTCTTTAGGTATTGCATATAATACAAATTCATTTACACAATACATCCCATCATAATATCCACCACGCAATGACGGATATTTACGTAAATAAAAAGCATATTCATTTACAATCGAAGAAATATAATTCGGTATTTTTAGCAAATCCTCCGGTCTATGATATACACAAACTGCTAATACAGGCCTTGATGCTTGTATTAATTTTTCTGCCGATTTCAGCGCTTCCAGTTCTGTGCCTTCTATATCCATATTTATTAGAGAAATTTCCTCTTTTCTAAAATAATCATCAAGTTTCTTTGCATCCAATCCAAAATAATATGGAACTACTTCAATTTTTTTTCGTATATTATTTGGCAAAAAGCTTAAATTTCTTTCCAGTGTTCCTAATACATCCTTATCCCCTTCAATAGCATATATTTTATCAAAGTCAAAACCATTGTTAATAAAATGATATATTGTATCCCCCCTATAGCTTCCCATATTAATCCACTTTTCATTACTTAAATGATTATATAACCTGCTGTCTTCTTCGGATGCAAAATATTTATCTTGTTCTGAAAATGTTCTTCCTTGATATTCATGTCCTTCTATAATTGCCTTTAAAAAATGATAATATGTATCCTTTGATATCTTGTCTTCAAATAAATCATAATTTTCAACAAAAAATCCCTTATTTTTATTTAGGTAAACATACCAATTATTTTTTATAATGGCACATACATCGCTATAAATATCTATTATCTTATCAATTCCATTTATACTCAACATATTGCCAATTGCTAATTTTTCATCATTATTACATGTAAAAAACGAATTTGAGACAACTGCACAATATTTTTTATTTTTCTTCATTTTTTCAAATTCTTTTACATTGATCACTGGAATATTATCTATAACTGTGCATTTAGGAGAAGCATCAACAATAAATTCAGGCATAATGCCCGTGACATCTTTCATATACTTTAAAGATGCCATCGCCATATTACCTGCTCCATACATCAAAACCCCATACCCTAAATGCCTTGTTAGATATGGAAGCATAAATCTATCACCTATGCTGGCATATACAGATATTTTATGCTCGTTAAATAATTTTTCTATTTCATTCATTCTAAATCTCCTCGTATAATTTGTCTTTCATTCTACAATCAATATTTTTTCGATGGCTCTCTACACACTTTCTCCAATTGCAAAATAAATTTCAAGTAAACAAATTCATCTTTTTCTACTAACTCCTGTGGCAACGAATAAATTGTCGGCTTTAATCCGTACCGTCTTGCATTTTTAAGCACTCTTCTGTCAAGTGCTTTAGCATTATAAAATCTTCCTAGCGGAATATATCCTCTACAATCGTTTCTGATGCATTCCAAAGAATCTTCATCCGCCGTTCCTGTATGGTAATAATTAGGGGAAACTGTTGACAAATACTGTTTATGCATATACAGTGGACTTATTATTACTTTTCCTCCGTATTTGAGTACTCTTGCAGCCTCTTTGATAAAAACCTCATCCGCTTTCCCAACAAACATTTCAAACGCAGACTGCATTGATATTCCTAACACTTCATTATCAGTCCAAGGCATATTTGCTGCGTCTCCCTGTATGTAATATGGTAATTCATCATATATCCCTTTATTAAGGTCTAACGCATATGCCTCAATTCTTCTTTTTTCACGTAAATACTTTGCAAACGGACTTCCCGCAGCTCCAATATCTACATAGACAGAATCCCCACTCCACTCATCAAAATTAAAAAGCTTTTCAACTATAAAATACTCCATAATTTTTCTTCTGTATCTTTTATTATTGCGCTTATCATATATCTTTTGAAATCCTATAGCGCTCTCATATGAACCAAACTCTTTTTCATCAAACCAGTCAACTTTCACAACATCTACATATCCAGACAATTCACGTTCTATATCATCAAGATCACGAAAACTTATTTCAGGAACTTTCGGTGCTTTATTATACCGAAGTGCCATGTCATAATAGTCCATCTCCAATGCCCAAATATAATTATTCCATTCTTGTAATCCAATGGCTTTCAGTTGCTTTTCTATCTCTTTAAATTGCACTGTAGAAATCAAAATAAAATCATTTTTTTTAATCTCTATAGGACTTAATATTGGCATGTTATGCATATGACCTATCTCTTGCTTTTTTACATCATTATCAAAAAACACATATTCATTTATGCTCAATTCAAGCAAGAATTTTTCTGCAATTTCTGACATAGTTCCAGTTCCAAATATGCCTATACGTTTTGTGGCCGCTTGTGAACAAATGTATTCTTTTATAAAATCCATCATATATTCATTTTTCCTTCCGTACACAGCTTATACGCCTTTTCCAATGTAATTATTTTAATCTTATTTTCCTTTACAAAACGGATCATGCTCTCTATAAAATTTGTTATGCCAATCCCTTTATACCTCAGATTTTCCAATTGTATTGCATCCATTCTATTCCAGTCCTCTCTGGACAATTGATCTTTGATTTGCCTTGTATATTTGAAATAGGGCGTATTAAGTGCATAATGCATTGGATGAATATTTACCACTTTAAGCCCTTTCTGCATAAATTTGTTTTTTACCAATGCAAAATCTATACTTTGGGTATGTAAAATATATGCGCCATCTTCAAAAAATACCGGGAATCCTATCATTCCCGATCGATGAATAAAGGGCTGCACCACATCCATATTCGTACACAGATTTGATTCATACATAATACCTTTCTCCAACAGCTTGTCATATACATCATTATCCGCATACCAACGATGTGCTCTGAATACCTTGGCTTCCGGCACAAGTTGCATACAGTAACTTATCACCTCATCCATATTACTTCCCTGGCTGCTCGGCTGAATAAAATTAGGATGTATGCCCAAATCAATTTTCTCTCTATATTTGTTAATTACATTGCTCGGATGTGTCACAAATACAGTCGGACGTATTCCATTATCAAGAAATAATTTTAATGTTTCTTCAATGGCTATTTCCGGTGCCCAATCCAAATCGCTTGTAAAGCAAATATAATTTCCATCCCTAAATTTTTCTCTTGCTCCTTCTACCATCAACAGATTTCCCCGCCTTTATTAATTACATACTTTACAATATCATCTATTGCTATCACTTCATTTTTTATATGGCATTTTTTAAAGAAATGTTTTATAAAAGCCAAATCATATGATGGTGTAATCACGATTGGGACATTCTCCTCAATTCCTTCATAATTTTTCATATCAAAAACATTCCTGCCGTTATACACTGCCATTTTTCTCATCTCTACTATATACCCTGCAATGCCAACGCTTGGATATATATCGTGATAAAGAAATTCTGCAAGATTTCCCTGCCCATAAATGTATATATTGGAAATACCATGATCGCAAAAATAATCTCCTACACCCCTATGTTCCTGATACAGCCGCATCCACATACACAATATGTCAAAATACTTCTGAAACTTATTTTCTGCTATGTCCATCAAAGATTTCGTTTCTTGTATGATTTCATCCTCTATAAAAATGTCCTCTGGCAAATTATATTTTTCTTTCTTCCTTCCGTTTAATTCAATATCATACCTATAGGTACAGTTTACAGTATTTGTACCTCCTCCGCTTCTTCCAATATCTGTGGCATATCCATCAACCGGAGCAATATGATATCCTTCTTGGTTAATCTGATGTAATACCCAATAAGTCGCCCATGTATCAATTTTTCCTTCCAAAGAAGCATATACCATTGCTGGGATATCAGTACCGGCACATTCAAGCATTTTTTTCTTCTGCTCATCTTTGTAAATTTCAGTCAATATCTTAGGATTTCTCTCAAATCCAGCCCATCTGTCTTTCCATGTCCCAAATGCAACACTTGACATACGGTAATTGAAATAAACATCATACTTATAGTTTTCCGGAACAACAATTCCCAATCCTCCACCGCATATACCCATAACCTTTTTGTTATCTTTGTATTTTTCGAACAACGCTTCTGCCAAGCTCTTATAGCCTTCCGACAATACTATGTCATCCTCTAAAGCAATCGCTTCCTCATGCCTTTCAAACACATAATTCATACCACCTATAATAGAATTAGCCAGCCCATTATTTTTTTTTGAAATAAAAATTTCCGTTTCAGCAAAATCTATTTTCTTAATTATTCTCGAAACTGTTTCCCACGATTCCCTGTCCGCTTCATTTTTCAGTCCATCCTGAAAAATATATACTTTTTCAAAATGATTCTTTTCAATACTTTCAATAACCTTTTTTGTAAGTTCGGGTCTTTTATATACAAAAAATGCTAATCCGATCACGGTCGCTCTCCTTCTGCTTTTGCTTAAAGTTTAAACACATTTTTACTTGTAATAACATTACGCGTATCAAGTATTAACAAATGATCGATATCCTTTTGCCTTCTCTTTATTTCATCATGCCCAACCATAATTACTATCATATCAATATTTGAAACAAAGGTTTCAAAATCATGATATTGATTTTCAACAATATCTTCTTTTATATAAGGATCATATACTTTAATACCTTTTGCCAAATGACGTTTCATGCAATCAAGCAATTGCAACGTTGGACTTTCTCTGATATCATCTACATTTTCCTTGTATGTTAAACCATACAAACCTACTCTTTCAACTAACTCAATATTATTCTGAGCCATTATCTCATCAATCCGTTCAAGAACATATTCCGGCATTGAATCATTTATTTTCCTTGCTGATAATATAATATTGGCGAGTCCCGGATAATCTCCTACCAAAAACCACGGATCAACCGATATACAATGCCCCCCTACACCAGGACCCGGAGACAGGATATTAACCCGAGGATGTTTGTTTGCAATACGAATAAGTTCATATACATCAACATCCGCTACTTTACAAATTTTTACCAGTTCATTTGCGTATGCAATATTTATATCACGATAAGCATTTTCAACCACTTTTGACATTTCTGCAGTTTTTATGTCAGTTAATTCTATCTCTCCTTCACAGAACATGCTGTAAATACCTTTAACCTTTTGCGCTATCTGCAGATTATCTGCACCGATTGTTCTGTTATTATGTATCAACTCATTAATCATATTTCCTGGAATAATTCTTTCGGGAGCATGCGCAAGATGCATTTTTTTCCCTTCATCCTCAAATAAGTTTTCAGCAATAGGCCTGATGAATCTTTCAATTGTTCCAGGAGATATTGTTGATTCGACCACAACAATTGAACCATTCTTGCAGACTTTTGCAATATTACCAACTGCATTAATTAAATAATCCGCAACAACCTTTTTACTGAATTTATTAAATGGCGTTGGCACTGCAACAATATACATTTCTGCAGTCTCATATACATTAGAAAATTTAATGCCATTTTCCAATGCTTTATTATAAAGACACTTAAGACCTTCTTCTTCAAATGTAAGAGCCCCATTTTGCAACTGTCTTACTTTTTCAACATTTAAATCAGTACCCACCACACTTAATCCTTTAGACGCAAGCATAAGCGCTGTTGGCAATCCGATATAACCTAAACCTATAACATTAATCAATTCTTTCATAATATTCTATTGCCCCTGTTGGTAAATTGCATACAACACCACCTCACTTGCATAAGCAAAGTGCGCACGAAGATAAAGTTTATAATTTTTCTCCAAGCTTTTAATATATTGTGGCAGCGTGATTAAATCTTCTCTTTTATGATAAACACATACAGCCAGCGTTGGCTTATCTCTCTTTATGATATTTTCTGCACCGTATAATGCTTTAAGTTCAGCGCCTTCGATATCCATTTTTATAAATGTGACTTTATCTTTTTCCGATACCAGATTGTCTATTTTATCAACATCAACTCGGTTTTCGTCACATACATTATCAGTTTTTGTACTTTGAATTGTTCCACACCCATTCTCAATATCAAGTTTTAAAGAATCTTTCCTGTCCCATGCCCCGACAGGAAAATGAATAATCTTATTATCCGTAACCTTCTGTTTTAACTCTTTAAACAACCTCCTGTCTGGCTCTAATGCATAATATTTTTTAAAATTCCCTGTTCTTTTCAGAAAACTGTCAAGCGTATCTCCTGTATATGCTCCGCAGTCAACAAAAACTTCTTGATCACTCAAATGTATAATATCTTCTGGAAAATACTGTTTTTTCACATCTGCTGTTTCCCATACTTCCATCATAGGGAAATTAGTCAGTTCAATATGCCCTCTTAAATAATCTTCCATCGTTTTCTTTGATTTTTCATCTTCAAGCCAGTCATATGTCTGAGCAAAAAGAGCATAATTATTCATAAAATATTCATAATTTAAGTCCCTTTTTATAAGACCTTCATAATAATTATCAATTAAAAATATTTTAGGATTCAAAAAACGGAAACTATTTGCCCACAACACTTGATCCCCATCAAGCACATACACCTTTTTGATACAGCTTGTTGCAATCAGTTTTTCTGTAAGTTCTTTATGCAATAACACATTAAAACCAGCTACAATCACAACATTTTCCTGCACATTTTCAAGGAATGTTTCTGCCTCATATGTCTTAAATGCCCCCCCCCATTTTTTCTTCATAGTACTTGCGACTAACTAATATACCCTCTATTACGATATGAAACTTGTCCAATATGCCAAGCATTCTTTGGGCATATCCGCCATTTCCATATAAATATATTTTTTCTTCACTACTTAATTTACGTATCCCCTCTGGAAGTCTATCCAAATTAGGTTTGTAACTATCTATCATGGCTATTCTCCCCACCTTTTTAGTATTACTTGACCAATCCTTTCTGATGCTTTTCCATCCCCATATGGATTTTTTGCCTCAGACATTTTACGATACGTTTCTTTATTAGTAAGCAACTCTTTCAAAGCTTTTTTTATATTATCTTTTTCTGTCCCAACCAATTTCAATGTTCCTGCTGCTACTCCTTCTGGACGCTCAGTTGTGTTTCGTATAACCAATACCGGTTTCCCCAATGAAGGTGCTTCTTCTTGGACTCCACCGCTATCTGTTATGACCATATATGATCTACTCATTATATTATGAAAGTCAATCACATCCAGCGGCGCAATCAACTTGATTTTTTCTGTATTATTAAATATTTCATTGGCAATTTCCTGTACTTTCGGATTTAAATGCACAGGATAAACCACCCGCACATCTTCAAATTCATCCACAACCTCATTAACAGCCTCAAAAATTTTACGCATTGAAGTGCCGATGTTCTCTCGTCTATGCGCTGTAAACAGTATTAATCTATTGTTTTCAGCCCATTTAAGCACTTCATGTGAATATTCCGCATGTATAGTCGTTTTCAATGCATCTATGACTGTATTTCCTGTTACAAAAATATTTTTTTCGTATTTTCCTTCCTTAAGCAAGTTTTCCTTTGCGCTTACAGTTGGTGCAAAAAAAATATCTGTTATAGAATCAATGGCTTGCCTGTTAAACTCCTCCGGATATGGAGAATAATGATTATATGTCCTTAAACCTGCCTCTACATGGCCTATAGGAATCCCTTTATAAAAACACGCTACTGCTGCAGCAAATGCCGATGTTGTATCCCCATGAACTAATACAACTGTCGGTTTCTCTTGATCAAGCACATCTTTTATTTTGGATAAAACAGCGATCGTAATATCAAACAAAGTTTGTCTATCTTTCATGATATTTAAATCATATTTAGGTGCAACTTGAAATATGTTTAATATCGGCAATAGCATTTCCCTATGCTGTCCTGTCAGGCAGACAACTGTCTTTATTTGAGAATATTCTTCTAATTTTTTTATAACGGGACACATTTTTATTGCTTCCGGTCGTGTTCCAAATACTATTAAAACTTTTATCACTTCTACATATACCTACTATCATTAATCTTCTAAATAATACCTAAATGCCATCACAAAAGGAATATCTCCATATGCTAATAAGCCATGTATAAAATATAAATTTATATGTCTTTATGTTTCTCTATTACTAAATCAAGATACATTTTTAAGCTGTATAAGCCATTTTCATATTGTATTGGGGGAAAAGTTTTTAGTTTCTCTGCAACATCTTCTTCAATTTGAATCTCCATCTTGTATTCTGTAGTCAAATTATCATTTGCAATCACCACACTATGTTTTGCATCATCATACATAATCAAAGAATTATTTTTTCTTTCCGCAAACAAGTATTGAGTACTTAAGCAATAGTTAATTTCATTATTATAAGCTATTGCTCCAATCGGAACCCCTGCAAATGATTTTTTCAATTTTTCCACTTTAGCAACCGAATCATCTACAAAAGACCATTTTAATCCATATCCATTTGCTTTTCTGGGAGAAATAAAAAAAGTACCTGTACCATTATGCATAATTCCAGAATAACCATTTTCTTCTTCTCCAAATATTTTTACAAAATATTTATTTTCATATAAATCATAAATCAATACGGCGTTTGCATTACAAAACGGAACAAACAATTTACCGTTCCAATGTTCTATTTGTTGTCGGAAGAAGGCATCTTTTTTGTCAAAAACAATTTTGTCTAATAAATCTTTCTCCACACTAAAAAGTTCTTCTACTGTATTTGATTCAAGATCAAAACAATAAATAACAGGTTTATATACTCCTGTCATATATATTTTATTATCAATTAATTTTGCTCCCATAAACTTATATTTTTCATCATTAATTTCTGTAGGTAATGAAATACATTCCACATTACCGTTTTTAATGTCGTATATATAAATATTAGAAGCTGCAAAAGGCAACATATATATTTTGCCTTCATTTTCTATTATTGTTGCAACAAGCTCTTCTTTAACAGATTTCTCCTCAGACAATGTACATGCTATATGTCCATAAACTTCATCAATATTCTTATAAATTAATCCATTAAAATCATAAGAAAAACAATATATAACATTATCAACAAATACAACACTGGCAGTACGTATCGGCAACACTTTCATATCTTTTTCCTTATCCTATAAAAAAATTTTCCTGTTATTCTGTTAGCAGTTGCAATGCAAACTATTTGTATCTATTTACAATCCCATATTATTTTCTTTACGATAAAATAAAGACGTGTATACTTCCTGTCCAGGGATCCCATAAACAACACTACTTAATTCCAGCTGTTTAAACCCATTGTTTTTTAAAAACTCATAACCGTTGTTATAAGACTCTCTGTCTGTATCATCCCAAATAATAACTCCATCTGGTTTCAGCTTTGTCACAGAGTTGTAAGAACATCTGACTCTATCACGCCCATCAATAAAAATAATATCAAACTCACCATCTACATTAAGAATTTGACGGCAATATTCACCATCATATTCTAATTTGCAATATCTTGGCAAAACATTCTCTGGAATAATTTCACACATTTTTTGATACCACTCCATATCTGATTCAATAGAAACCACTTCACCAACATATTGACTCCAAAACAAAGTGCTATTTCCCATTCCCCATTCAAATACTCTCATTGTTTTATTTAACCTTTTTACTATGAAATCAATAATACTTTTTCCCAACCAAGGATTTACATTTTCGTTCTCATCCCAAAAAAATTCTTCATATGTATTTCCCAATATCCAACTTCCCATTAATCCCGTTTTATTCAGATAATTATTTTTATTCCGAAGACAATCCGATAACTGCATCGAAAGCTCATAAATATCTCTTTTGCTCTCCATTATATTTTTACATATTTTATAACTCATATTTGAATTTATACGAAAATCATATAACAAGACACAAAAATCAGGAATATAATAACGCTTAATGGATTCATCTAAAAATAATGCCTTAAAATACCTGTCATATTGCAAAATACTTTCTTTTTTTCTTTTTAAACAGTTCACACTCACGATATCTGGAAGTACACTGTTTAAACCTACATGATAAAAAAATTCTTTATTCTGCTTTTTCATATCACTTAAAATATTATTGGACATTTCAACATTAAGAAAAACTTGATCTGCACCTACACGAAAAATATAATCTGCCGTTTCCTCTGTCATCAGATTAACAAATCTCGAATTTACATTTTCGTCTTTTGAGAGTAGTAATTTAACCCCCCCCCCCGTATTTTTTAGTTTTCTTTTCACCATTTCTATCAACGCATCATTTTCCGCACAATCATATATAGCTACCACAATTTCAGAACAATTTAGTCCTTTTACCTTATCTAATGTATGTTCTATCACAGTTTTATCATCAATTGTTTGAAGTAGCCATCTATTGTATCGGGAATCTGCTTGTAAGTATGTAATATCCATATATCCTATCTTTTAATCTCCTTCCAACTAATGAAAAATACCAAATCACTCATTTCAAATTTTTCTTTACAAAGTTTCTTTATCTTCTTAGTAAACATTTCGCAAAAATATCATCATAAGTATTAGCTGGCATTCCCCCTCTGTAAAAAGTATTCATCACACTTTCTACGCAATTCACTCCACATAAAGCCGTGGTCCTTGCGTAACAGCATTAAAAGCAATCTGATCTCAAATATACTCCAGAAAGCTTCTTGTTATTTCCCAATTCAAAGTCAAAAATCACTTGAACATTATAAAACTCTTTATTCTTTGTGACCTCATCATCCACTTCTCCGCAATGACACAGAAACTTTTCCAGGTCCCATCCTTCTACGTCTTCAATAAAGAGAACTATAGTCCTCCTAATTCCGCACAAATAAATACAGGCAATTTCTTGAATACACTTTCAAATTAATTTTCCAAGCCACTCTATCCCCCATCCATTTGCATAATCATAATCGGTTTCCCTGCATTTTGAAACGGCTGCAGAATCGCATTCATATTTCCATAATAAGCATCACAATTTGCCACAGCGCGCTCTGTCTGATTAGTTTCATCACAAATTCCCCAGCCTGCGGCTTTGTACTGATCTAAAATCTTCTGATACCGCTCTCCCAGTTTCGTTGACACCTGATCCAGGATTTTTTTCATGGCAGGATGCGGCCTCCACCAAAGGGCGATCTGTTCTTTCCGGTCTTCAAATACTTTCAGGACCTCCTCCAGTTTGTCCAAAGCTTTATCGCCATATTGTGCAAACACTTTGGGATCATTTGCCGTCAACATCAGTTTTTTACGGCTTCCATCTTCTCTCATCACAACAGGAAACCATGGTTCGGGAATCTCCGTTGATTCCTCTTCTACAACGATATCTTCTATCTTTACTAAACCCGCCTTTACCGTTTCCTTCTCTATTTTTTTTACATATTCTCTTAACTGCTCCAACTGTCTCTTATAATATGGATATTCATGTGCTCCTCCATTAATATGATAAAGCTCATAGTTCCCATAAATTTGTCTCAGAATCCGGTCATATTCTGCTGGAACCGGAAGCATAAATCCTTCAAAGGAAGCCGCATATGTTTCCGCAAACCATTCCTTTGGATATTTTTTTACTTCCCATAATGTATAATCCACATACTCTACCAGAACATCCGCCTCGTCTTCGTTATACATCATGGCGATATGATTAGCCCATTTCCACATTTCAGAAGATAAATCATACCACTTTTCTTCCTCCAGCAGCTGCTGATTAATGGGCAGCTTGCAGCTTTCTTTCAAATAAACAATGCCATCTTCCATTTCCTGTTTAAAATATTGTAACCTTGCCTGAACTTCTTCTTCCGTCTCTCCTTCTTTTGCATCAAAATCTCCGCGGGCCATTTGTTTGGCCACCTGTGCGACACGCCCCGCCAAAGTAAATAAGTTTTTCTGCAGTTCTCTGTCCGTCTCATTCCGAGGTAAATAGTCCAGAGGGAAAATGTCAAGCCCCACCGTAAAAGGGCAGTTATGGTTCCGTTCCAGCCAATCCTTGGCGATACTAATGCCACTCCCGTTATTAACACATGTATGAAACTGATCATATCCTTCCTCTGTCAGAGGACTTCTGGCACGATAATCTTCCGGCAATTCTTTAGGGAGCACTTTCATTAATGTATTATAATCGTTTCTGATCATCCAGATATCCATATCGTCATCCCAGGGTACAAAACCTTCATGACGGATCGCTCCCAACAGGGTACCGCACGCCGCGAACCACTTTAATCCGTATTTATCGCATACTTCCGCGACTTTCTGTAACAGTTCCAGCTCCGCAGCCCACAATGTTTTCATTGTGGTATCCAGATAAAATCCTTCCCTGATCTCCTGTTTAAAAAAACTTTCCGGAAATTCCAGCATGTCCGCTCCTCCCTGCGCAATAAACAAAAAATGCTCCGCATTCCACGAAAGCATTTTTCTCAATCTCTATACTGCCTCCATGCAATCTTTTTTCAAATTAATAATTCAATTATAACATATATCGGCTCATACTGCAAAAAAATTTAGGCTGACGTTTGTATTCCACATAATACCAAACTTTATAAACTAATAACACTCAAATTGAGAAGTGTAAAAATGTCTGCCTGCGGTGTTTTGCGTTGATTTGTGCGATATCGCAGTAAATATTCGTGTAATTTAATGCAAATATTAATATAAAATTAATTGAATTTCACACGATTATTTGCTATACTATAGGTGACTTCTGAAAAGGGGAGGCATTTATGTACCGAAAAATCATGGCTTTTTTAGAAACATGGAAAGAAAACGAACACCGCAAGCCGCTGATTTTGCAGGGAGCGAGGCAGGTCGGCAAGACTTATTCCCTTTTGGAGTTTGGGCGCACACACTATGAGAATGTGGCGTATTTCAACTTTGAAACAAATCCGAAGCTCTCAGAAACCTTTGATGAAAATATCAGTCCCGATTATCTGATCCCTATTCTGTCCCATATCGCAGGGCAAACCATCGTCAGAGGCAAAACGCTGATCGTCTTTGACGAGGTGCAGCTTTGCGAACGTGCGCTGACGTCACTCAAGTATTTTTGCGAGGACGCTCCCGATTATCACATCATCGTGGCAGGCAGTCTTTTAGGCGTTGCGGTAAACCGTGCAAAGTTCTCTTTTCCCGTGGGCAAGGTCGATATGAAAACCCTTTACCCGATGGACATGGAAGAATTTATGCTTGCGCTGGGGGAGGACGCTCTGATAGACCAAATCAAAAAGTCCTTCCAGGCCAACACGCCGATACCTTCCGCTTTGCACGATGCGGCGATGCTGCTTTACCGACAGTATCTTGTGGTGGGCGGTATGCCGGAGTGCGTCATGCAGTTTGCCCAGACAAAGGATTATATCCTTGTGCGCCATGCGCAGGACACCATTCTGACAGGCTATCTCAACGACATGAGCAAGTACAACAACTTGAACGAGATTAAAAAGACGCGGCTTGCCTATGACAACATTACCGTGCAGCTTTCAAAGAAGAACACTCGTTTTCAATATAAGCTGATCAAGAAGGGAGGACGGGCTTCCGAATTTGAGAACGCCATCGAATGGCTCTGTCTGTCTGGCATCGTGTCGCAGGTGTTCAAGGTGGAACAGGTAAAAAAGCCTTTAGAAAACTACCGTGACATCAACGCTTTCAAGATTTATGTTTCCGATCTGGGTCTGCTTGCCGCTAAAAAGGATTTAGCCGCAAACGATGTTCTCTACATGGTGAAGGAACTGAACGACTTTAAGGGCGGACTTGTGGAAAACTATGTGAATGTGCAGCTTGCTATAAGCGGCTACCAGACCTATTATTGGGAGTCCGAGCGTGGTGCGGAAATTGATTTTATCATTCAGAGGGAGGGCAGGCTCATTCCCATTGAGGTCAAGTCCGCAGACAACACAAAAGCCAAAAGTTTAAAGGTCTATATGGAAACCTACAAGCCCGATTACGCTATCAAACTCTCTGCGAAAAACTTTGGCTTTGAGGACGGGAAAAAGACCGTTCCTCTCTACGCCGCATTTTGTATCTAAACCAATACAGGCAATCGGTGGAGTGTCGCAAAAATTTGACCTATATTTACCAAAATGTTATAATCCTAAATATATATCTGATCAGAATTTATATTAATTTACCTACAAACTGGTTTAGGAGCATTCTCATGAAAATCTTGATGCTGACATGGAAAAGTTTTGGAAACGAAGATATGACAGACGCCTTTCAGACGCTGGAGCATCAGGTCATAGAGCTGCCCTTTTCCGACAAAGGCGAGAAACCAGACAATGAACTGGAAGAAGATTTGATATCCAGTATAAAACAGACTGGGCCGGATCTGCTTTTTTCTTTCAATTATTTTCCCGTGGCTTCCTTGGCATGCCGGAAACTGGATATTCCCTATGTATCCTGGGTTTATGACAGTCCTTATGTAAGGCTTTATCACTATACCATCAATTATCCCACCAACCATGTCTTCGTATTTGACAAGCAGCAGTTTCTGGAATTTCATAACGGCGGCATCTCTACAGTGCACTATCTTCCCATGGCGGCAAACACAAAACGTTTATCCGCCATGAAAGATTTCGACACTTTCCGCAAAACTCCCTGGCTGAATCAGCATTCCGTGGCTTTCGTGGGCTCCCTCTACACGGAAAAGCACCAATTTTACCAGCGTATGGAAAAAATTTCTTCCTACACAAGAGGATATCTGGAAGGGCTGATGGCCGCCCAGAAACTTGTGTACGGCTACAATTTTATCCAGGAATCCCTGCCACGGGATATTATCGCGGATATGCAGAAAGCATTGCCCCTCACTCCTGCCGCAGACAGTGTGGAAAGCGTGGAATATCTTTTTGCGCAGTATGTAATCAACCGCCAGATCACCGCCACCGAACGTCTGGAACTGCTCACCGCCGTGTCGGAGCGATTCTCGCTGGATCTCTATACGCCGGACAAAAATTTACAGATCAAAAATTGTATCAATCACGGCGCTGTGGACTATTATGATTTCGCTCCGTATGTTTTTAAACAGGCAAAGATCAACTTAAATATCACTCTGCGCAGCATCCAGACAGGCATTCCCTTAAGAGCCTTTGACATTATGGGAGCGGGCGGTTTCCTGCTGACGAATTATCAGGCGGATTTTCTGGACTTTTTTACTCCGGATGAAGATTTTGTCTTTTTTGAAAGCAAGTCCGATTTATTGGACAAAATAGCATATTACCTCAAACACAAAGAAGAGCGCGTCGCCATTGCAAAAAACGGCCTGCGGAAGATCTCCGCAGACCACACTTACGTCCACCGTGCGCAAGAGATTCTAAGCGATCTGTAGCAGTGCAATAGTCATCTTCTCCTGTCAGACCACCCAGTCCTCCAGCACACTGTGCTTACCCAGAATTTCCCACTGGCATGGTTTTCCCTCGAAGCAATAACCGCAGCGTTCCATAGGGATTAATAATCTCGCTTTCAAGACCGGAGTCGTCAGTTCCGGATCATAGAGATCAATCCCTTCGTCTGTGGGCAGCGTTTGTCCAAACGCTTTGTTAAAATATTTTGTGGTAAAAGGTGCATAACAGGGCGCGGCTTTCCCCTCATGCAGACAGGTACAGGTCGCCTGAAAACAACGATAGAAAAATTCTTCATCCGAATCAGGCTCTGACGTCTGGATTTTATTAAACTCTGTAATCATCGGCGTGATCGTGTAAGGTATTCCCTTCTCATACAGAAACTTTTGGATTCCCTGCACTTCGTCCTGCAAAGGCGGATAAAAAGAAATATGGAAAAACGCCATATTTTTCTTCATAACATCTATCAGTGAATCGTCTATTCTCCGAATCAACAAACCGTTGGTCACTACCGTAATAATGCTGGCCGGATATAAGCTTCTGGTCAGTTCCACAAATTTCCCAAGTTCCGGATTTAAGAGCGGCTCTCCCCCTAAGATCCGAATCACCCCGATATCTGCGATATACTTTTTTAACTGTTTCAGATCGGCCGCAAAACGTTCATACTCTGTAAAAACAGGCTGCGCCACAAGTGGGGAATAGTGAGTGCAGTATTTACAGTTCAAATTGCAATGATCCGTCACATGAAATTCCAGATAGGGCAAATAAGGATCATACAACATAGGGGTGATCAGACCGGCTATCGCTTCCGGCTGATTTCTGGTCTGCGCATTCAGGCGCAGACCGTCATAGATATCCTGCGGCTCCACTCCCGCGCGAAGCAAAGCCAGAACCAGCTCATTCTGCTGCATATAATATTCTTTCGGAATCACAATGGCGGCCAATTCCTGCGCGGCATATTTCTCTCCAAACTCCTCCACTGTGATCTCCTCTTTCTTTTGCGTCCGCCCCAATACCACAAAAGCATCTACAGACAGAGTTTCTCCGCTGTCCTGCGCAAGAAGTCCGGAATATTCTTTCTCCAGAATCTCCTTCATCAATTCGCTCCACTTTGTATTACCGAAAACCGCTATATGTAACATATCTCTCTCCGTTCTGAATTAACTTTACCGCTACAAAAATGTCAGCAAATCTCTGTGCAATTCCTGCGCTCTGGCTTTCCATGTGTGTTCAGAGGAAGCCAATGCGCATCCTGCGGATGCAATTTCCTGCAGCTTTTCTTCATTGGATAGCAGGTCCTTGATACGCTGGGGCAGCGTCACTAATCCATCCTCAGTCAGATCAAAATTCACCCATGCTGCAGCGGGCAGTATCTCCTCAAAATATCGGGACGTTTCCGATACCACCGCCGCGCCGCACAACATAGCGTTAAACACCCTTTCATGGCTGCCGTCCTTAAACCAAGGCAGCGTATTTAAAACGATCTTACTGTCTGCCATTTTAGAAAGGATCTCATCCGGTGAAACCTTACCGCCGTAATGCACGTTGGGAAGTCCAACCCACTCGCAGTCCGACCAGCCGTCCCCATACAACTCCAGCAAAATTCCCGCTTTTGCCACAGAACCAACAATCCGTTCCCTGAAATGAGAACTCACCACCCGCTCCACGGAGACACAGGAAGAAATGAATCTTCGCAATTCTTCCTCAGAAAGCATCACACCTTCTTTTTGAAGCTGACGTTCTATCACCGATTCAACGGTTTCATCCGGATGAGCAAGCAGATAGGCAACGCTTCGGTCATACACTTCTTCCGCGGGAAAATGCCAGTCCATTGAAGTCGGCTTAGGCGGTATACGGTCCGCGTAAAGGCTTCCCCCATATAATACTTCTATTTTGCGGGTAGTTATGGGTTTAATCGGTTCGCAGGTGCCAGTCCCTCCATGAGCCAAAAAACCGTTAAATGGAATATTGGGATAAAAACGCTCTACATAATTCATGTGGTTTTTGTCGATGCACAATACGATCCCTGTAGCGGGCATTTTCAATAAGATATTGTGATACCAGTACGGGTGATCCACCAGAATATTGATACATGGAATCCCCAACACTTCCCAGACATTTTCTCCGGAAGGCGATCTCATCCCGAAAAACTGACTGTTAAAAGCAATCATCGCCGTAACAGGCTTTTCCTGAATATATTGATACAGTAATCCAAGACTTCTCGTACTCTCCCGCAGGTCAAAATCAAAAATCTCATAACCCAGTTCCTTCAACCCTGCTTTCAGTTCATTGCTGAATAAATTAATCGTATCCAGCTCTCCCTGAAACAAGACCAGTCTCTTTTTCTCTGTCATATATTTTTCTCCGCTTCAAAGCTTTTCCGCTGAAACTCTGGATGCCAGCTCAGCTAATTGTTGCGCGCGCCGCTCCCAGGTATGTTCTTTTAAAGCCTTTTCATAAGCGTTATCCGCAATTTTTTCCCGTTTTTGTGGATCTTCCAGTAATTTTCTGATCTTGCCCGGCAGATCCGCAAGCTGGTCCAGAGTAAAGCAGACGACCTCTTCCCCGTCCCGCATATGGTCTTTGATGTAAGCAGTCTCTTCCGTGACGCACACCGCTCCTGAAAGCATAATATTAGCCACCCGCTCCGTCATACCGGCTTTGTGCCAGCTCATGATATTTAATCCAATCCTGGCCTTTGCCAGTTCCTGCAAAGACTCCTCCACAGTAACCTGGGGATGGATCGCCAATCGCTCTTTTCCAGGACCCTGATAGTTCTCCCAGCTGTTTCCGTAAACATGCACGGTGAATCCCGCTTCCAGAATCACGGAGATCACCCGAGTTCTGAAATATCCGATGACGCTCCTGCAGGCAGGCTTTAACGATATCATCAGATCAGCAAATTCTTCTCTTGTAATGCTTTTTCCATTCTGGATAAGCAGTTCTTTTAGTCCCTGTTCAAAAGTCAGAACAGGGTGTACGATCATATAATCATAAAAGATACGCTCCTCATTCGACAGCTGATCCTCATCCGTTTCAAAATACGTTCCGATAAAAACGATATCATAGCATTTTTCCTGCTTACCTTTCAGGCATTCTTTACCCGCAGGCGGAAACTGGATCGCGTTTTGGACATGATAATAATCTCTCATTAATACCGCATAATTTTCATCCTGACACAGAAAATAATAATCTTCCGTTATATTTTCAAATGATTTTCTTGAATACAGGGGATAATCCAGCCAAAATTGGAATTTCGGTCCCCGCATATTCTTAAAAAAATCTATCCCCAACGCTTTTGCCTGAAATCCGACCACGCCTTTCACACAGATATTTTGAAGCTTTTCATACTCTGAAAACCAGCCTCCTACCTTAACGACCGCTTCCCCCTGTCTGATCAAAGCCTCAGACAAGTCATCTGCAAAATTTTGCAGGACACCATAACAGGTCTCATCTCCCCGAAGAACGACAAAAGGCGCCGTCTGTCTGGCGATTTTTTCATATTCCGCTTCATCTGACAAGAACCTGTTCATAGCCTTCTGGAACTGGGAAAACGCTTCTATTTTCTGCATATACGCGCAGAACTGCTGAAAAACCTGATCCATAATTCCTAAAGATGTCAGTCGCTTTAAATGATGGCGGATGATATAGGCGCAGGTATAAGCGAGTTGTTCTGGGGCCGCTGTGCCTGTATCCGGCACAGCCCAATCCTGCAGCTTACCATCCTGCTGTGCTTTTTCCAATTTCTGCAGCCTGCTTCCAAACTGATCGCCACAGCACGATACCGCTACACATTTTTCGATATATTCCGCCAGCCGACAGGCCCACTCAAATCCCCGCATTGCCGGCAACAAAGTGTTCAGATTCCCAGCATCTTTTGTCAGTTCTTTGGCATACGCGATCGCCAAAATATCTGTTCCAACTAAGCTGTAAACATTTTTTTCATCCAATCTTATAACTTCCGGTTCCGCAGCATCCATACTGACCGAAGCCGCCCCTTTAAACAAAAGTTTTTCCTTATCTCCCCCATCCAAAAACAAAATCATATCGGCATCAGACACTTCCGGCGTATACTCCAGAACGCTAAGAACCTTAGCATGTAAAGCTTCATCTGTTTCCGCTTCCCAAATTTTTAATTCTCCCCACTGACTCAATCTTTCATCCATACCGATACCAACCTATTTCTTAACGTGCATCTCCTGATATAGTTTCGTTATATAATGTCGCAATTCTTATTTCCACATTATCTTTTGCATATATGCAATCTTTCTAAAAAGAAAAGGCTGGCTTACGCCAACCTTTTCCCGGTAGTTTGCATTTAACTCTTCCAAAATTAACCAAGCAGTGACAATACGCCCTGGTTGCCCTGGTTTGCCTGTGCCAGCATTGCCTGACCAGCCTGTGCCAGAATGTTGTTGTTTGCAAATGTAACCATCTCCGTTGCCATATCGGTATCGCGGATAGCTGCCTCTGCGCTGGTGGTGTTCTCCACAACGTTGTTCAGGTTGTTGATGGTGTGCTCCAGACGGTTCTGTACCGCACCAAGGGTAGAACGCTGCTGATTGACAGCCGCAATCGCACTCTTTACGGACTTATTAAGTGATGCGGAGCTTGATACTGACGTAGCGCTTCCGTTCAGACCAATGGAACTGCACTTCATGGAAGTAATCTTCAGTGCGATATACTGGCTTGCCTCTGCGCCTACATGCAGATTTACGTTAGAGCAGGAACCTGTCAGCAGATTCTTCTCATTAAAGGTAGTGGTGGATGCCACGCGGTCGATCTCGCTCATCAGCTGTTTTACTTCGCTGTCGATGTAGCTACGGTCGCTGGAGGTCAACGTTCCGGTCTCGCCCTTTACTGCCAGCTCGTTGATACGCTGCAGCATATCGTGAACTTCATTCAGCGCGCCTTCTGCCGTCTGCACCATGGACACGCCGTCCTGTGCGTTTGCAACCGCCTGGGTCAGACCTCTTACCTGACGTCTCATCTTCTCGGAAATTGCCAGACCTGCCGCGTCATCTGCTGCACGGTTGATCTTGTAACCGGAAGAAAGCTTCTCGGTGGACTTTGCCTGGGATGCAGTTGTCAGTCCCAGCATTCTGTTAGAGTTCATTGCTGTTAAGTTGTGTTTTACTACCATAATTTATTCCTCCTTGAATATAATACCGCATCCTTGCGGTGATTTTCCTGCCGTTCGCACGATTCGCACTTACCGTCTCCCGGCATGTTATCTGTGGTGCGCCTCCATTGTGCGGATGGATTTACAGCCACTGGTCAGAAAGCTTTGGAACTTAGTTCCTTTTGCTTTACTTGATAAATATATCGGAACGATTCTAAAAAACTTTAGTACATTTTAAAAATTTATTTCTTATTTTTTACTGTCCATGAACCGAGGCTCCGCCGTACCGGCCGCGTTCAGATTCTTATAATATTGATAGGCGGCTGCGGAATGTCTGCGGCTTTGCTGCAGATTCTGCCTTTCCTTGCCAAAATACTGTTCGATCAGTTTCTTATTGCGGGCTTCCTGCGCCTGAACCGTCACGCTCATCTCCATGACTTTGGAAATTTTTTCCTGCAAAGTCTTAATCTGGGTCTGATATCTTTCGCGGTTTCCGTCCAGCTCCTGCGCCAGTTTTTCGTACAGCATCTCAAAGCCGGAATCCAGCGCCGTCACTTTTTCGATCAACCGCTCTTTCTCCGCGATCGCCTCGTCAAAACTGCCCATATCCACTTGGTCTGCGGAAAACGCTTTCTCCTGTTGTATATTATATTCCCGTATTTCCCGCAGTACTTCAAGCTTTTTATCCAGACTCTCGGACAAAATCTGCAGCTGGCTCTCCATTACGTTCTCCCTTTCTCTCTGTTGATCCGCATGACTTCTTTCCAAGTATCCCGCACGGCATGCAGATTGACACTGATTTCCTTTAGAATCGTTGCATCCTTCTTGACATTAGCGTCAAACAGGCGGGAAAGAAGATAGACATAAATATTTTCAAATTCCTGTGCCACCGGATACTTCATATCCAGAGTTTCCCTGAGATAAGTAATGATATTCTGTACCTTTATGATATTAGTATGAGCTTTGGGAACATCCTTCTGTTCCACCGCCGCCATAGCGATATTGCAAAATTTAATAGCCCCCTCATACAGCATCAGCGTCAATTCCATGGGAGACGCCGTCAGGATCTTGTTGTTAGTGTACTGTGTATATGCACTGGGCAGCGCCATGTTATCAACCTCCCAGCAGCGAAGTAACCGCGTTCGCGTTCTGCTGCATCTTTGCCATAGCCGACTCCATCCTGGAAAATTTAGCGTACCAGCTATCCTCATAATCGTTCAGTTTCTGCTCCAGATCAGCAATCTTGGAAGTGTAATCATCATATTCCGACTTCATCTTTTTGTCGTCATAAAAGCTTCCAAAGCTGCGGTACCCGTCTATAGACTTAGACAGATCGCTCATCTTATTGTAAAGCGTCTGGGACAGCTTGGTGAAGAAAGACACCACCGTATCCGGATCGCTGGCGATCATGCTCTTTAATTTGTCCGCATTCCCCGAAGTAGCGTCATCATCAGGATCCCCCGCAATATGATAAGCGTTTTTCTCATTGTCAGAGGAACTGAAATACCCCAGCGTTTCAATGCCGAAATCAAACAGATGATACGTTTTCCCATCGATCTCAAATCCGGAAGACATCACGCTCTTTAACGCGCTGCTGACAGAATTTACATTCTCATCCCTGCGCAGAATGGACTCTTTGATCTTATCCTCCCACTCCTTGATCTCGGACTCGGACATTGCCTCTTTCTCTTCGCTGGTAAGAGGCTCGTATCCTTTGGCGGATTCCGCGTTGTAGAGTTTATCCATCTCGTTGATGATGGAATTGTATTCCTTCAGGAAGTTCTTCACCATGTCATAAATACCATCGGTATCCTGCTCCGTGGTGACAGTGACAGTTTCCCCAGGCTGCGTCTCGCTCAACGCGGTGAACGTCAGGCCGTTGATCTCAAAAACATTGGTGCTGTTCTCAAAGGTAGCGCCGTTTAAAGTAATAACCGCATCCTGTCCGGATACCTTTGTCGCGCCGGTGGACGTCATATCGTCCGGATCGTAGGCTTCTATCACTTCCGATGCGTACTTTGCTTTTTCATAATAACGGTCTTCCACTTCCCCTTTCAGTGTCTGCGTGGCCTCTGCCGTATAAGTGGTATTTCCGTCTGCGACATTGGATTGTACCGTCACATATTTCTCTACTTCCGCGATCTGCCCGTCCGCCTTTTGAACATCCGCTGTTCTGGAAGCCAGCGTCTCCGCGTCAGTCTTTTTGGTCGTCAGATCCTCTACCTCTGATTTCAGCTGAGCCAGTTGTTTCTCTTTTCCTTGCCTGTCATCGGCTGACAAAGAAGAATCTTTGGCGTCCAGCTGTTCCTGAAGCTTTGTAATCTCTTCGTTTTTGCTCTCGATCTGGGAAGCATAGGTATCTGCAGACTCTAAAGTGCTGCCTTTGTATTTCTCATTGATCTCATCAATCTTCTTCTGGGCAGCATCGCGGGAAGCTGTCAAAGTTTTATACTGCTCCAGGTAAGCGGATACCTTAGAGGCCACATCCGCATCGATCATACTCTGCATATTGGCGAGAGTAGCATTTTTGTCGCCGCCGTCAAAATATGCAGCCCACTTCTGATACTCCTGCAGCGTAGCCGCGTCCTGATTCAGATTTACCTGCAGCTTCATGGCCGATAACGCCGCCGCTCCGTCCGCATCCACGGCGGTAATGCTGAAGTCATTATCCGCGCCGGATTCTTTCGCGCTGATAAAGATTCTCTGCTGCTTAGCGTCAAAGCTGGCGTTCAATCCTGCCTGGCGCGCCTGCGTCAGCACATCGGAAATAGTGGAATCCGCCGTAAGCCTGATATCTACGGACTTGTCTCCGGATTTAATATTAATGGTCCCATCGCCGGAAAAACCGCCTTTAAGTTCGCTGAGTTTCGTCAGGGCGGTAACATCTTCACCGCTCTGTGAAGCAACTTTGCCTCCGGTCAGATAACCGGTCTTTGCCAGCTGATTCACCTCCAGAGACTGTACGCCCAACACCGCGTTCTCGCCGGTCAGCACGCTGACCCTGCTGTCGTTGGATACTTTAGTCGTCTTTTTGCTGTAAGCATCGCTGAATCGCATAGTGCTGAGATACTTGGACTGCAGATTTTTCAACTTTGTATTCAGGCTTTTCCAGGCGTCCTGCTTATAATTCAGTTTCATCTGCGCTTTTTTCGCCGTGGTGACTTTGGTTTTCCTCGCCTCCACCAGCTGTTCTATGATACTTTCCGTATCCATTCCGGACATCAGTCCGCTTAACCGCATTGCCATTTTTACGCCCTCCTATCTCTTTTCATCCACCAGGATCCCCGCCATCTCCCATACCTTGGCGATCATATCCAACGTTTTCTCCGGAGGCAGTTCCTTGATCACTTCCTTGGTGTTCTTATCGATGATCTTGATCGTGACGCGGTTGGTATCCTCATGAATCCCAAATACCGCCTCGGAGTTTCGCATATTCTTATTCAGTTTCTCCACCGCTTTGCGGATCTGTTCGTTGGTGGCCTGCTGGTCCTTCTTCTGCTCCCCGTTGTCGGAAGTCCCTTTCTCCCGCGCATTTTCCACCACATTAGTCGTTTTATCCACAAGCTCCGCCGCCTGCGCACTGTTAGATACATTCTCGGGCTTCTCCGTCTGCGCGGAAACCTGAGGCCTCTGTACCGCACTTCCCTGTGCCTGTACTGTCATCATACTTGAAATCGGTTCAATAGCCATGTTCTCCACCTCCGTGTGATTCTTGTGTTTAGATGCTGTTCATGCCATGTCAGCGTATCTAAATCTTTTATCGGAATATTTCATAAAAAGTTTATAGAAATAGGAGAAAAAGTTAAAAAGGGGAGACCGATAAAATCGGTCTCCCCGCATTACCTGTTCGATGCTTTCTGGTCCAATTAACCAAGCAGTGACAGAACACCCTGATTGCCCTGGTTTGCCTGTGCCAGCATTGCCTGACCAGCCTGTGCCAGAATGTTGTTGTTTGCAAATGTAACCATCTC
>CANREV010000036.1 GCA_947629645.1 uncultured Acetatifactor sp.
TTTCCAGAGGTAAGTTTACCACACTTGAGACATTTTCTCTTGTGGTTTATTAAGACATTATCATAAATGACTTATAGTTTTCTGGTCAATTTTAAAAATACTACTTGACTTTTTAGATATTTGCGGTTATTATATGTGGTGTTGCGAATACTATATCGTGACATTGAATGTGCGTTTAGCTCAGCTGGATAGAGCGTTTGGCTACGGACCAAAAGGTCGGGGGTTCGAATCCTCTAACGCACGTTTCGCGCACGGTTTTATGTACGGTTGTGCATGAGATGAAACAGCAGGAACATTGACTTTTCAGTGGGCTGCTGTTTTTTTATCTCATGGGGAGTGGAAATCGAAATGGAACAGGGCAGAGCAAATCCCAGGATCTGCAGACGGTGTCTGATAAGGGATATGGCAGGACAGGAGGAATATTTCCGTTCTCTGCGGGATTATATTGACAATCTGGATCAGGACATCAAGGTTTCTCCCGCAGTCTACGAGGCGCGTCTGGACCTGTGCAGGGATTGTGAAATGCTGCTTCAGGGAATGTGCAGAAAATGCGGCTGTTATGTGGAACTGCGGGCCATTGTGGCAAAAAATGCCTGCCCCGACCGAAAATGGCAGGCGGAAATCGAGGAGATATGAGCGGGATCGTTTATGATGCGCGCAAGGTCAAAGCTTATGAAGGGCTGATCGCGTTGGGCGAATATGCAGGCAAAGAAACAAAATGGCTGAATAAGCTGTGGGAAGATCTGATACCGGATAATGGCCTGATGAGGGAATTTATGTATTATCTGGATCATCATACATTTTGTGATGAGGAAAGATGCCGCGGTTACGGCCTCGCCGATCTGTATGTATGGCAGATGGATCGTTATAACCTGATCCGTGATATCGGGAAAAATACGAAGAGCTGCAATAAAGAGGCGATGGTTCTGAATGCTTTCCGCACAATGGCAGATATGAAGAAGGATCCGGACACTTATGTGCGAAGACTCACTGCGGGACAGGGAATGGATCAAATGTATTAGCGCGCAGGCGGGATTGATGTGGCGGTGAAAGCTTGGAGCAGTCCGAGCGGGAAGGGCATGGAATAAGTATCAATGACAAAACAGGAATTTTTGGAAAAACTGCGTCTGGCCCTGAACGGAAAAGTGGCCGGAAATGTTGTCACGGAAAATCTTCAATATTATGAGGATTATATTAATACGGAGATTCGCAAGGGCAGGAGCGAAGAGGAAGTGCTGGCTTCTCTGGGAGATCCCAGACTGATTGCCAGAACGATCATTACCACCAGCGGCCGGAAAGCGACCACGGAGACCGGTGAATATCGGGAGTATCGCGCTGACGAGGCTCCAGGCGGCGGAAAGAGACGCTTTCCGGTCTGGTGCTGGCTGATCATGGGCATATTGATCGTGGTATTGGTATTCAGCGCGGTGCTTTCCCTGTTGTCTTTTTTGTGGCCTGTATTGCTTCCTGTCATCATTATTTTTGCGGTTATATCGCTGGTGAAGCTGTTTCGGGATTGGATCAATTAAGTGCATGAAAAGATTATGAGCCACAGATCAGAATCTGCGGCTCATAATGAGGGGAGTATAAATATTATTATATAAGGGTTAATAAGTAGATGATAGGGGTTCATCTCTTACAAATTTATTATAGTACTATAGTCACAAAAAATCAATATTAAAATAGTACCAAAGTACTATAAAAATATGTATATTTTTTTGTGCGTTTTGCCATACTACTTCCTGTAACTATCAACCAGAAGGAGGGTAACCTCCTGTGTTCAAGCCGCGTTTGCGGCGGGATGTGAGGTAGAAAATGGATAATTGCAAGAACAGCCAGAACAACAACCAGAATCAGAACAACCAGAATCAGAACAACAATCAGAATCAGAACAAGAATCAGAATCAGAGCAAGAACCAGAATAACCAGAACAGCAACTACTAAGGTTTTTCCGGCAAACAGGGACACAGAGGTGTCCCTGTTTACATATTTTCAAAATGATTGTATACTAGGGTTATGTTTTTCAAAAGCGAGAAGCAGATGGACGGGGGATCTTATGCACAGATTTGAATTGATTGCGCCATGTTACTTTGGCATGGAATCCGTGTTGAAAAGAGAAATCGTGGATCTCGGGTATGATATCACGGAGACGGCGGATGGCAGGATCACTTTTTTGGGCGATGAGGAAGCCCTTTGCCGGGCAAATATTTTTTTGCGTACCGCGAAGCGTATCCTGATCAAAGTAGGAAGCTTTCATGCGGAGACCTTTGAGGAGTTGTTTCAGGGAACGCGGGACCTGCCCTGGGAAGAATATATTCCGGTGAACGGGAAATTCTGGGTTACGAAAGCCGCCAGTGTGAAGTCTAAACTTTTTAGCCTCCCGGACATACAATCTATTATGAAAAAAGCAATGGTGGAGCGGCTCAAAGGCATTTATCGGAAGGATTGGTTTGAGGAGGACGGCGATAGTTTTCCGGTGAGAGTCTTTTTGATGAAGGACGAGGTTACGGTAGGCCTTGACACTACAGGAGAATCTTTACATAAACGAGGCTATAGGAAGCTGACCGCAAAGGCGCCCATTGCAGAGAATCTGGCAGCGGGACTGATCATGCTGACACCATGGAATAAGGACCGGATCCTGGTGGATCCTTTTTGCGGAAGCGGTACGATCCCTATAGAGTCGGCGATGATGGCGGCAGGCATAGCGCCGGGGATGAACCGTAGCTTTGCGGCGCAGAAATGGCATCACATTGCAGCGAAGCGATATTGGTATGATGCGCTGGACGAAGCCCGCGAGATGATAAATATGAATATTGATCCGGATATTCAGGGATATGATATCGACAATGAAATGGTAACGATTGCGAGGGAAAATGCCAGGGCGGCAGGGGTGGACCGGCTGATTCATTTTCAGAGAAGAGGAATAGATCAGTTAAGTCATCCGAAGAAATACGGTTTTCTGATTACCAATCCGCCTTATGGAGAGAGACTGCAGGATAAGAAACAAATTTCCATGATTTATCGTACCATCGGGCAGCGTTTTCGGGAGCTTGACTTCTGGAGTATGTATCTGATCTCCGCATACGGGAGGGCGGAACAGGATATTGGCCGCAAGGCGGATAAGAACAGGAAGATCTATAACGGGATGATAAAGGCATATTATTATCAGTTTCTGGGTCCGAAGCCGTCAAAGAGCGGAAAGGAAACGATTCACAGATAAACATGGAGACGAAGCAGAAAGATTTTGGAAGAGAGAATTTGATAGTCACGCTGGCGCTGTGGATTTTGCTGTTTGGAACCGGTATGACGGCAATGCTGTATCTCTCTGCCCATAAAACCATTGTGATCGCGGATGTGACACAGGATCCGGAGGGGATCGTGCGGGACACAGAGCAGGATGGAAAAGAATTGCGGCTGGCGCAGATCGCGGACAGCCCGGGCGCGCTGGAGATTCCGCTGCCTGCAGACGTGAAAGCGGAAAACCTGATCATGGAAAACCGTTACATGGACAGAGAACTTTGGATCCACATCCAATGTAAAGATACAAAGTTTTATGACAACGCTTCTGTGAGCGCAGATCTGTCGGCTGTTCTGAGGGGCCGTTATGAGGAACAGCCGGATGGCGTATTGTTGAAATTCAATATGGACACTGTAAAGGAATATCACAGCACCATGGAAGGAAACATTCTGCGGGTGGAAGGCTTTTTGCCGAAGGAACTGTATTCCTATGTGGTGGTGGTGGATCCTGCGGGGGGCGGGAGTGAGAAAGGCTTCTGCGGATACGGATATGAGGAGAAAGAGCTGGCATTGCAGATTGCGAGACAGGTGCAGAAAGATGTCGATCTGCCGGATGTAAAACTCTACCTTACCAGGTTGGACGATACGGAAGTCTCACGGGAAGAGAGATTGTCTTTGATTCAGGCGGTGGATGCGGATCTGTATCTTGGAATCGGCGCTGCGCAAGAGCCCTCGGATGTGAACAGGTACGGCATACAGTGTTACTATAACGAGGAATTTTTTATCCCCGATTTCGGGAATGCGGATCTGGCGGATATCACAACCAGGGCGGTGACGATCGCCGCCAACAACCGCGCCCTGGGCCTGATACCGGCGGATGAAGACAGTATTTTGGCACAGATTCAGATTCCCGCAGCGCAGGTATCGGTGGGATTTCTGTCCAATGAGCAGGAGCGCGGCCTGCTGCAGCAGGAGGTCTATCAGGAGAAGCTGGCGGGGGGCATACTGGACGCCATAGAAGAAAGCTGTGAAAGGATAGCCCGTCTTAGAGAGCGGGAGGAAGAGTAAACTTATGAAACGAATCATATTTGCTACCAAAAATGCGGGGAAGATCAAAGAGATCAATGCAATCTTGTCGGATATGGGCGTGTCGGTGATTTCAATGAAAGAGGCGGGAATCTGCGCGGACGCCGAGGAAAACGGCTGTACTTACGAGGAGAATGCGCTGATCAAAGCCAGAGCGGCGGCAGCCTTGACGCAGGATATCGTCCTGGCGGATGATTCCGGTCTGGAGATTGACTATCTGAATGGGGAACCGGGTATCTATTCCGCCAGGTATCTTGGGGAGGATACTCCTTACAGCGTGAAAAACGCGGAGCTTGTCAGGCGTCTGGAGGGTGTGCCGGATGAACAGCGCACCGCCCGTTTCGTATGTGCCATCGCCGCAGTGATGCCGGACGGAAAAGAAATTACGGTCAGAGCGGCCATAGAAGGACGCATCGGCTATGAGGAGAAAGGCAGCGGCGGATTTGGCTATGATCCGATTTTCTATGTGCCAAAATTACATAAGACCACAGCCGAATTGACCGAGGCGGAGAAGAATGAAGTCAGCCACCGGGGGAAAGCCCTCAGACTTATGAAAGAGGAACTGAAGAAATATGAATGTATTGATTGTTAGCGATACACACAGGTATAACACGAATTATTATGCCGTACTCAGGCAGGTGAAACCGGATCTGGTCATCCATTGCGGAGATGCCGAGGGCAGCGAGGAGGAATTGTCCGAAGCCGCGGATTGTCCGGTGGAAATTGTGCTGGGAAATAATGATTTTTTCTCGGATCTTCCCAGAGAGCGGGAACTGGACATAGAAGGTTATAAGGTATGGGTGACCCACGGGCATAATTATTATGTGTCCATGGGAAGAGAGACGATCAAGCGTGAAGCCGTGATAAAAGGGATGGATATCGTTTGTTTCGGGCATACCCATCGCCCTGTGGTGGACACGGATGACAAGGTGATCGCAGTCAATCCCGGAAGCCTGTCTTATCCCAGACAGGAGGGCAGAAGGCCTTCCTATGTGCTGATGGAACTAAACAAAGGGGTAAGCCCCCGTTTTCAGATTTGTTATTTATAAATATAAAATGCCTGGGAGTATACGACTTTCCGAAACTTGACATGGTTTCAGGAATCCGATATAATTTAACAGTGCGTTGCGGGGTGTGGCTCAGTTTGGTCAGAGCGCCTGGTTTGGGACCAGGAGGCCGCAGGTTCGAATCCTGTCACCCCGATTTTTGCCGGGCCGGACCAATTTCATTTTCCGTTGAGACGGCTGGAAGCCGCATTTTTTGTGTGGGCAGCGGCTGCGTTGGTTCAGGTGGTCAGAAAAAGGAAAAATAGATGATAATACCGACAATACTACCGATAAAAAATGATCGCGATAAATGCTAAGCCGCAGTTTGTCGGAAACGATGGCTTAGCATTTTTTCGTGTGAGGAAAAACTCAGGAAACTGCTTTCTAATAAGATAAAACGTTATGTGGTATAACGGAAAACTGAAATTAATATACGAGGAGGAAATGGATATGTACGATATGGTGAAAGGAATTGTGGAAATAGCAACTTTGGTAATTGTGGTGCTTGGTATCGCGGAAATGGTCAGACAAAAGAAGGATCATAAAGACGATCATAAAGACAATCATTGACGGGAGGTCATATTAATGGAAGATGCCCAGAAAGTACAACTGTTTGAACATACGCCTGTCCCGAAAGCGGTGATGAAGCTTGCAATTCCCACGATCGTCAGTTCGCTTGTGATGGTGATCTATAATCTTGCAGACACTTATTTTGTGGGGATGCTGAACGACCCCGTCCAAAACGCGGCGGTCACTCTGGCGGCGCCTGTGCTGCTGGCTTTTAACGCGGTCAACAATCTGTTCGGCGTGGGCGCTTCCAGCATGATGAGCAGGGCGCTTGGGCGGAAGGATTACGATACGGTATATGGCAGCAGTGCGCTGGGATTTTACTGCGCGCTGCTTTTTGCCGCTTTGTTTTCCGTGTTTTACACGGCTTTCCACACGCCCTTTTTGAATCTTCTCGGCGCGGACGCGGCGACATCCGGGGCCACGGCGGCTTACTTAAAGTGGACGGTTTCCTTCGGTGCGATTCCGTCCATCTTGAATGTTGTGATGGCTTATCTTGTGCGGAGCGAGGGTTCATCGCTCCATGCAAGTATCGGCACCATGAGCGGATGTCTGCTCAATATTTTTCTGGATCCGATTTTTATTTTGCCCTGGGGGCTCAACATGAAAGCGGCGGGCGCCGGACTGGCAACGTTTCTTTCCAACTGTGTGGCATGCGGGTATTTTTTCCTGTTTTTGTTTTTAAGGCGGGGAAAAACCTATGTCTGTATCAGCCCGGCCCGGCTTAAATTTGAGAAGTCTGTTATGCTGGGAATTTGCGCGGTGGGAATTCCGGCTGCCATTCAAAATCTCTTAAATGTCACCGGCATGACGGTACTGAACAATTTTACCTCCTCTTTCGGTTCGGACGCCGTGGCGGCAATGGGTATCGCGCAAAAGGTCAATATGGTGCCGGTGCAGATCGCTCTCGGTTTCTCACAGGGCATTATGCCGTTAGTGGGATACAGTTATGCGGCGAGGGACACGGGCCGATTGAAGAAGACGATCCTGTTTGCAGGAAAGATCATCATGACGTTTATGGCGGTGGTGACTGTGGGATATTATATCGGAGCGGGAGCTCTTTCCGCACTGTTTATGGAAAATCCCGCAGTTGTCGCATATGGGACAAGATTTTTGCGGGGGCTTTGTCTTGCCATGCCGTTTCTTTGCATGGATTTCCTGGGCGTGGGCGTATTTCAGTCCTGCGGACTGGGCCGCAACGCGTTGCTTTTTGCCGTCCTGCGGAAAATCGTCTTGGAAATTCCGGCGCTGTTTATCTTGAATGCGCTCTTTCCACTGTACGGCCTTGCCTACGCGCAGTTTACGGCGGAGGTCGTTTTGTCCGTTGCCGCTGTGATCGTACTCTGGCGGCTGATCAAAAAGCTGGAAAGGGAACAGGGAAAACAGTAATGCGGACATTCTGTAATGAAAAATATTATGTTGGAAATAATTTGTATAAAAAAACTCTTGTATTTTTGTATACAATGTGGTAACGTAGATACGGAGCGAGGGGGCATGGCAGGATGAAGTGCGCCATCGCTTATTTCTATATAGGAGGAAACTATTATGAAGAAAGCAAAAGCAGTGTTAGCGGTACTGATGGCTTCCACGATGCTGTTGGGTCTGACAGGATGCGGCAGCGATGCGGCGGATGCCGGAGCGACCGGTTCGGCCGCAGGCAGTGAAAGCGCGGGTGGTTCTGCAGCGGCCGGCGGTTCAGATCTGAACATCATGCTGGAGACACCGGTAGAATCTCTGGATCCCCAGCAGGCTACTGACGGTACATCCTTTGAGGTCATTGCGGATTTCACCGATGGTCTGATGCAGATGGACGCGGACGGTCAGGCGGTAAACGCTCTGGCGGAGAGTTATGAGCTGTCGGAGGATGGTCTTACATACACCTTCCATATCCGTCAGGATGCAGTATGGAGCAACGGTACGCCGGTAACAGCGGCAGACTTTGTGTTTGCATGGCAGAGAGCGGTAGATCCCGCAGTGGCATCCGAGTATGCGTACATGCTCAGCGATATCGGTCAGGTGAAAAATGCGGCTGAGATCATCGCGGGCGAGATGGATAAGAGCGAACTGGGCGTGACAGCGGTGGATGACAAGACGCTTCAGGTAGAACTGAACGTACCTGTCAGCTATTTCCTGTCTTTGATGTACTTCCCTACGTTTTATCCGGTAAACGAGGAATTTTTCAACACTTGTGCGGATACTTTCGGAACCAGTCCCGAGACGACTCTTTCCAATGGCGCGTTCGTGCTGGATTCCTATGAGCCTGCCACGACCACTTTCCATTTGTCCAAGAATGAGAGTTACTATGACGCTGCAAGAGTGCAGCTGCTTGGTTTGAACTATCAGGTGATCCAGGATTCCCAGCAGGCGCTGATGAGCTATCAGACCGGCGCCCTTGACACCACGCTGGTAAACGGCGAACAGGTGGATCAGGTGAAGGACGATCCTGAATTTATGACGATCGGCGCAGGTTATCTGTGGTATGTCAGCCCCAATATGGCTGCCGTTCCCGAACTTGCAAACCTGAATATCCGTATGGCGCTGACCATGGCGATCGATCGTCAGGCGATCACGACCGATGTGCTCAAGGACGGTTCCACACCGACTTACACCGCAGTGCCTATTGAGTTTGCAGCAGGTCCTGACGGTTCCGATTTCTCCGGCGACCAGACGAAGTTTTCCACAGTCTGCGCAGATGATGCCACAAAGGCAGCAGATTACTGGTCAAAGGGTCTGAGCGAGTTAGGCATCACGGAGCTGACGCTGGATATGGTAGTGGATGCGGATGACGCGCCTCAGAAGGTGGCACAGGTATTGAAGGAGCAGTGGGAGACCACACTTCCCGGCCTGACCGTAAATCTGACGGTAGAGCCTAAGAAGCAGAGAGTGGAAGATATGCAGAGCGGCAACTTCCAGCTGGGTCTGACCAGATGGGGCCCCGACTATGCAGATCCCATGACCTATCTTGGTATGTGGATTACCGATAACTCCAACAACTACGGTCTGTGGAGCAACGCGGAGTATGATGCGATCATCGATGAGTGTACCACCGGAGATCTTTGTACCGATGCAGAGGGACGCTGGGCGCGGCTGTACGATGCAGAGCAGATCGTAATGGACGAGGCAGTGATCTTCCCGCTTTATACACAGTGTAATGCGGAGATGCTTTCCTCAAAGGTGACGGGGATCGAGTTCCATCCCGTTGCATTGAACCGTGTGTATAAGAATGCTGTAAAGGCAGAGTAACTTGATGTGACAGAAGAGCCGCACGAAAGTGTATCACTTTTGTGCGGTTTTTTGGTAATAAGAACTGATTGAGGAGGGAAGAACTTGGGGAAATACACACTGAAACGAATTGTCACAGCGCTTTTTACGCTGCTGGCGATCCTGCTGGTACTCTTTATCTTAATGCATCTGATGCCGGGATCACCGTTCAACGATGAGAAGCTGAACGCTGACCAGCGTGAGGCGCTTTATGTGAAGTACGGGCTGGACCAGCCGGTAGTCGTACAATTTATAAAATATGTGGGAAATATGCTGAAGGGCGATCTGGGCGTCAGCTACAATATTTCCAAGAATACGCCGATCTCCCAGCTGATCCGGACGCGTCTGCCCATATCTATCCAGATCGGCGGCTATGCGGTGCTTCTGGGAGCGGTGGCAGGACTGCTTTTGGGATTGATCGCGGCGCTTAAACACAATACCATATGGGATTCACTGGCCACGGTGATTTCCGTGATCGGGGTGTCGGTTCCGTCCTATGTATTTGCGCTGGCGCTGAGTTATAATTTCGGATTTAAGCTGGGCTGGTTTCCCTTGCTCTTTTCCCCCAATGACATCTTTAAATCCAGTGTTCTGCCCAGCATCTCGCTTTCCATGTTTACCATGGCGTCCATTGCGAGGTTTACCAGAAGTGAAATGCTGGAAGTATTGGGGAGCGATTATATGCTCCTTGCGGAGAGCAAGGGAATATCCGGCGCGGCGCTGATCTTCCGCCACGCTTTGCGAAACGCCTTAATACCTATCATCACGGTACTGGCGCCGCTGATCGTGGATCTGATGACAGGTTCGCTGGTGGTGGAGAAGATTTTTGCCATACCGGGCGTTGGAAGCCTGCTGGTGAACGCGATCCAGTCCAATGATTACAACGTGGTCATTGCCCTGAGCTTTATCTATTCGGCCATGTATATTCTGATCATGCTGGTGGTAGATATCCTCTATGGCGTGATCGATCCCCGTATCCGACTGGCAAAGAAAGGAGACTGATGGAAATGAAAGAAAATATGACAGCCGTGCAGAATGCAGTCTCCGATTACATACCTGTGGAGACGGATTTCAAGTGGAAGAATAACGCGGATGAGATCAACATCGATGAGAATTTTGCGGCGCAAAGCTTCTGGAAGGACGTTATCCTGCGCTTTTTTAGGAAGATCAGCGCTGTGGTGGGCCTGTTTCTCATTATCATTATCACGGTGTTTGCCATCATCGGCCCCGATATGAACGAGTTTACATACTCGACCCAGTATCTGGACCAGAAAAACTTTGCGCCCCGCATTGCGTCTTTAGAGCGGTTCGGAATCTTTGACGGCACGGAAAGTATGAAGACCACCACCGGAAGCGCTCAGGTTAATTATTATGAACAAAAGGGACTGGACGATCTGTATTACTGGTTCGGAAGCGATAACTTCGGACGGGATATCTGGACCCGCGTCTGGTCCGGGGCCAGAGTGTCACTGATCATTGCGGTGGCCGCGGCGCTGATCGATATGGTCATCGGTATGAGCTACGGTCTGATATCCGGGTATTTCGGCGGTAAGACGGACATGGTGATGCAGCGTTTTCTTGAGATCGCGAACGGTATTCCCCGTCTTGTCATCGTCACCCTGCTTCTGCTGGTTCTTGAGCCCGGAATGCTGACGATCATCTTTGCGCTGATGCTGACGGAGTGGGTGGGAATGAGCCGTATCGCCCGGGCGGAGATGCTGAAACTGAAGGAACAGGAATTTGTGCTGGCATCCAGGACGCTGGGAGCGGGAAGCTTTTTCATTATTTTTAAGGAAGTGCTGCCCAATATCATCGGCCCTATTATCACACAGGTTATGTTTTCCATCCCTACGGCAATCTTTACGGAAGCGTTTTTAAGCTTTGTGGGACTGGGAATCCCTGTGCCCCAATGTTCGCTGGGGTCTTTGATATCCGAAGGATTCAACAGTTTTACAACGCACCCGTATCAGATCATACCGCCGATTGTGGTTATGGCGCTTCTGATGCTCAGCTTTAACCTGGTGGCGGACGGCCTGCGCGAGGCGCTGGATCCGAAGCTGAAAGAAATGTAAGGAGGAGAAATCTATGGCAGAAGAGAAAGATTTGATTTTAAAAATTCGCGATCTGGATATCTCCTTCAAGACCACAGCCGGGGAAGTTCACGCGATCCGCGGCGTGAATATCGATCTGCATAAAGGAGAGACCGTGGCTATTGTGGGAGAATCCGGCTCGGGAAAATCCGTCACCATGAAGGCTGCCATGGGAATTCTGGCGTCCAATGCCTCTGTGACGGGGGGAAGCATTGAATTTTCCTACCATCATGCGGACGGCTCCTCGGAGACGGTGGATATCCTGACAAAGGACAAAAAATGGATCAGGCGCCATATCAACGGCAAGCGGATCGCCATGGTCTTTCAGGATCCCATGACCAGTCTGGATCCCACAATGACCATAGGAAAACAGATCATGGAGGGCATGATCTGGCACTTTAAAACGCCCAAAAAAGAGGCGTGGCAGCGGGCGGTGGATCTGCTCAAAGAGGTGGGGATTGAAGATGCCGAGAAGCGTATGAAGAATTATCCTCATCAGCTGTCCGGCGGTATGCGTCAGCGTGTGGTCATCGCCATCGCCCTTTCCTGCAATCCTGACCTGTTGATCTGCGATGAGCCGACAACGGCGCTGGATGTGACCATTCAGGCTAAGATTATTGAGCTGATCAGGAGAGTGCAAAAAGAGCGGGGCATCTCGGTAATCTATATCACCCACGATCTGGGCGTGGTGGCAAAGGTGGCGGATTATGTCAATGTCATGTACGCCGGAAAGATTGTGGAGAAGGGCAACATAAACGAAATTTTTTACGATCCCAGACATCCTTACACCTGGGGACTTTTGTCCGCCATGCCGGATCTGGATACGGATGATGAGCGTTTGTATACCATTCCCGGTTCTCCGCCCAATCTGCTCAACGAGAAACCGGGAGATGCTTTTTCTCCCCGCAACCGTTACGCGCTTGAGGTGGACGACAAGGCGGAGCCGCCCATGTTCCGGGTCACGGACACCCATTTCGCGGCAACCTGGCTGCTGGATCCCAGGGCGCCCAAAGCGGAGCTGCCCAAAGAGCTGGCAGCGCGCATCGAGCGAATGAAGAAGGAGGCGAATCTGCATGGCGGAGAATGATAACAGGAAACCGCTTCTGGTAGTGGAGGACTTAAAACAGCACTTTAAAGTAAGCGGCGGTTACACGGTCCGCGCGGTGGAAGGCGTCAGCTTTGAGATCTACGCCGGCGAGACTTACGGGCTGGTAGGAGAGTCCGGCTCCGGCAAATCAACCATCGGACGAAGCATTATCCGCCTTTATGATCCCACCGCGGGCAGGATCACTTTCAGCGATATCGATATCAGCGGGAAAATGAGCAAAGAAGAAAAGAACCGGCTGCGCACGCAGATGCAGATGATTTTCCAGGATCCCATGGCATCTTTAAATCCCCGCAAGAAAGTGGGAGATATCGTTGGCGAGGGACTGGATATCCATCACCGCTATAAGACCCGTGCGGAGCGGGATAAGGTGATTCGGGAGATCCTGCAGAAAGTGGGGCTTTCCCCGGAGCATGCGACACGTTATCCTCATCAGTTTTCGGGAGGTCAGAGACAGCGAGTGGGAATTGCCAGGGCGTTAATCATGCAGCCTAAACTGATCATTGCGGACGAGTGCATCTCGGCGCTGGACGTATCGATCCAGGCGCAGGTGGTCAATCTGATGAAGGATATTCAGCAGGAGACAGGTACGGCATACCTTTTTATCGCGCATGATCTCTCCATGGTAAAATATATTTCAGATCGTATCGGTGTGCTGCATTTAGGACATCTTTTGGAAACGGGGACAACGGAGGAAATCTTTGAAAATCCTGTTCATCCGTACACAAGAAGTCTTCTCTCCGCCATTCCGGCTCCCAATCCTGTGGTGGAAAAAAGACGGGCAGCGGAGAGTTACGATTATAAGACGTCAGGCATACAGTATGATCTGGGAACCAGTCATCTGGTGTCGGGCACTCATTATGTAAAATGTACGGACGAGGAATTTTCCAGGTGGAGCGCAAAATAGGCGGGTATTTTTATGCTCTGGTTTTCCTGCCAGGCTTTGCAAACCACCCAAATGTCAGCGGCCAGACGATTCCCGCAAACAGTACCATGATAAAGTACCGCACAAAGACGGCGGGATACTCCGGCATAAGCGACTGAAGGGGAGCTTTCAGGCCGATCCTTATGGCGAGGAGACACAGAAATCCCAGAACAGTCTTCAAAATCTGCGCCCCCAGGGGAGCGTGGACGTTAAAGCGGACAAAGCGGTCATCGAGAGCTTTCGATACAGCCAGACCCAGCAGACATCCGGCTAACGTATAGGCGTTCCTTATGCCGGAGGAAAGATTCGCGGGGTCCACATCCAACGGGAAATGATAAAAAGACACGAAGCCCCAGTACAGGAGGACGCATAAAAAAGAGAGAGCCAGAAGCCCCCACAGCAGCAGGGGCTTCTGTTCGCTTTTTAAGATCAGGGGCCTTAGCGTGAAGGCAAGGATCAGGGCAAGCGCAAAGGATACCCCCACATCCAGGGGGGTATGGCAGCCCAGATACATGCGGGAAAAAGGCACAAGCAGCATCAGCGCGATGGCCGCGGCACGAATTATTTTCTGTCTGGTGATCAGAGCAACGCAGGTCATAGTGCCAACAATGTTCTGCGTGTGTCCCGAGGGGAAAGAGTAGCCTGTGGCGGCTGCCCTGGCGTTTTCCACAATGGTAAAGTCGGGATCCAGCACCCATGGCCGGGGGATCCTGAACCAGAGTTTTAGAAACTGGTTCGCTACCGTTCCCAGAAAACCTGCGATCAGGACATAGTAGCCGTCCCGCTTGTTCACGCACCAGTATATGGCGATGGCAAGTACCATAAAGAAAGTTTCATCGCCGAAGCGGGTGATCAAAGCCATAAAAGCTGATAGTGCGGGGGTACGAATCTCTTCCAGCAGATATAAA
The DNA here is from genome assembly GCA_947629645.1 of uncultured Acetatifactor sp. Taxonomy (GTDB): domain Bacteria; phylum Bacillota; class Clostridia; order Lachnospirales; family Lachnospiraceae; genus Acetatifactor. Next base: position 14,226 of record CANREV010000036.1, read on the forward strand.
AATTCCATGTATAGTCTCCTTTTTCCCTGTTTTGAAGCAATTCTTTATGGTGCTTTCTGAAATGCTTTTCTCAGTATTTTTTCTGTTGACTATTATAGCAAATCTGCGCAGCGTATGCCAACAATTTAAAATGCACAAAAATGTCAGAACAATAGACAAAAAATAAGTGGTTTTGGAAAAATAGCAAAGGAAACAGCGTTGTGGACGGAATGAAAGAATGATATAATTTTACAGTGAAAGGAAAGGGGAAATTGACAATGAAAAAGCTGGGTTTTGGCACAATGCGGCTTCCGTTGACAGATCCGGAGGATGAAAAGAGCATTGACTACGATCAGGTATGCCGCATGGCGGATCACTTTTTGGAGCAGGGATTTACTTATTTTGACACGGCGTATATGTACCACAAGGAACTGTCGGAGGGCGCGGTGAAACGCTGCCTTGTGGATCGGTATCCCAGGGACCGTTTTGTCCTGGCGGATAAGATGCCTGTTGTGCGGGTGAACAGGACGGAGGAGTATCCCGGATATTTTGAGGAGCAGCTGAAACGCTGCGGCGTAGATTATTTTGATTATTATCTGCTGCACAACATCGGGAATGAGCGGTATGCGAAAACTGAGAAATGCGGAGGTTTTCAATTCCTCAGCGGTTTGAAAGAAAAGAAGCTGGCAAAACACATCGGTTTTTCTTATCACGATGACGCTCCGCTTTTGGACCGGATCCTGACGGAACATCCCGAGGTGGATTTTGTGCAGCTGCAGATCAATTATCTGGATTGGAACAGCGCCATAATCCAGTCCGGCGCCTGCTATGATACCGCATGCCGGCACGGGAAAAAGGTCATTGTCATGGAGCCGGTAAAGGGAGGTATCCTTGCAAGGCTTCCCGAGGCAGCGCTGAAAGAGCTTGATGCAGCCGGCGCCGGGGGTTCGCCTGCATCTTATGCCATTCGATTTGCCGCATCGCTGGAAAACTGTTTTATGGTGCTGAGCGGTATGAGCAGTTTTGATCAGCTTGCGGATAACACCGCGTACATGAAAGATTTTCAGCCTTTGACAGAAGGAGAACGGAAAATGCTGCAGCGGATCACCGGGATTCTAAACAGCAGCATCACACCCTGCACCAACTGCAGATACTGTATGGAAGAGTGTCCTAAGAACATCAATATTCCTGCGTATTTCGGACTGTATAATATGTATGCCGCCACAGGGCAGAAGACGAATATGTATTATGAGAGGGCTTCTCTGAATCACGGAAAAGCATTGGATTGCATCAAGTGCGGAAAGTGTGAGAAGATCTGTCCCCAGCATATCGGAATTCGCGGAGAACTGGAAAAGTTTGCGGATTTATATGAAAAAAATTAAGAACAATGAGTCCTTGCATACCAAGAGGTTGTTTTTTCTACAAAACTGTTGACAAGGGTGGGATAATAAGTTAAAATATCACATGTCGGCTTAATACCGGCAGTGGTGTGTGTCCGTAGCTCAGCTGGATAGAGCAACGGCCTTCTAAGCCGTGGGTCGGGGGTTCGAATCCCTTCGGGCACACTTGAGATATGGTGGGTATAGCGCAGCTGGTTAGCGCGCCAGATTGTGGCTCTGGAGGCCAAGGGTTCGAATCCCTTTATCCACCTTCATTACGATTGTATCGCAATGACATGCTTGGTGTCATATCATAGGGCTATCGCCAAGCGGTAAGGCACAGCACTTTGACTGCTGCATTCGCTGGTTCGAATCCAGCTAGCCCTGTTATCTGCTTATCTGATACAGGTGTGCGGATATACTTTCATATGGGACACTAGCTCAGGCGGTAGAGCACTTGACTTTTAATCAAGTTGTCGGGGGTTCGAATCCCCCGTGTCTCACTTCCGGCAGTCGGTGATGGCTGTCCGTTCCAGGCCCATGATCAATCATGGGCATTTTTAACGTAAGGGCGGCTCGCGTAAGCGTGTCGTCCGTTGTTTGCGTATAAGGGTGAAGGTGGGAGACATTCCCGTGGAATGACAGGAGGAAGAAAGATTGGAAAAAACAAAACAGGAAAACAAGATGGGCGTGATGCCTATAGACAAACTGTTGATCAGCATGTCGCTGCCCATGATGATTTCAATGCTGGTACAGGCGCTCTACAATATTGTGGACAGTATCTTTGTATCCAGGATCAATGAGTATGCTTTGCGGGCGGTATCTCTCGCGTTTCCCATACAGACGCTGATGATCGCGGTGTCGGTAGGCACGGCGGTGGGTATGAATGCGTTTCTGTCTAAAACGCTGGGGGAGAAAGATTTTGCCAAGGCGGATACCATTGCCGCCAACGGCATTTTTATTGAGCTGATCAGCTATGTGGCCTTTGCGCTGATCGGCATATTTGCCAGCGGCCCTTTCTTTGCCAGCCAGACTGAGATCTCTGAAGTGCGGGAGTATGGGACTGTCTATCTGACGATCTGCTGTACCGCCGGTATCGGTATCTTTATGCAGACTACTTTTGAGCGTTTGCTGCAGTCAACGGGAAAGACTTTTTACGCCATGATCACGCAGGGAGTGGGCGCCATCATCAATCTGATCCTGGACCCTGTTCTGATCTTTGGTTATCTTGGCATGCCAAGGATGGGTGTGGCGGGAGCCGCTGCGGCAACTGTTGCGGGACAGATCGTGGCAGCGATTCTTGCGGTTTTGTTCAATGTAAAATACAATAAGGAAATCCGTCTTTCCTTTAAGGGATTTCGGCCAAACGGCAGACTGATCCGGCACATATATAAGGTAGGCATCCCCTCTATTGTGGTGCAGGCCATCGGTTCCGTGATGACTTACGGTATGAACCTGATCCTGGAAGCGTTCGGCGCAGCACAGACCGTGTTCGGTATTTATTTTAAACTGCAGAGTTTTATCTTCATGCCTATATTCGGTCTGAATAACGGTATGGTGCCCATCATCGCCTACAATTACGGGGCGGGCAATCAGGAAAGAGTGGTAAAGGTTATGAAGAGCAGTATCAGGTATGCGTTGATCATCATGCTGGCCGGTCTTACAGTCATGGAGATCTTCCCGGCCCGGTTGATCGGCCTGTTTAACGCAACGCCGGAAATTTTAGTGATCGGTGTGCCGGCCCTGCGGACAATCTGTTTAAGCTTTTGTTTTGCCGGTTACTGTATCGTGGTGGGGAGCGTATTTCAGGCATTGGGAAACGGCGTCTACAGTATGGTCGTATCCATTGCCAGACAGCTCTGTGTGCTGCTGCCCGTAGCCTATCTGCTCTCTTTGAGCGGCAATGTAAATCTGATCTGGTGGGCGTTTCCCATCGCGGAACTGATGAGCTTGTGCATGAGTACATTTTTTCTGGTCCGGATCAACAAAAAGATCATCAGCCACATCGGCGAAAGCAGGCCGCAGGAACAGGCAGCGGATGGTGATAAGGGTGAGGAATAAGGCCCCGGGACATTGACAAAGACAGGTTTGCAAGTTACAATAAAATAACTGACAGACGGTATTTTGATGCGGATATGATGGAATTGGCAGACATGCAAGATTTAGGTTCTTGTGCCGGGAGGCGTGTGGGTTCGAGTCCCACTATCCGCAGTTTACAAGTTGAGAGAATCCGGTTATATGATAAACGAAATTTAAGTCCGAACAGATCCGCACTGCAGGGCTGCGGGGGAAAGGCGTGGGTATAAATAATATGGGAGCAGGGGTAAAATATAATTTTCATTATGATATTGCGGCTATGGTATTGACCATTATCATTCTGATCCATTATTACCATAAGAAAAGCATCAAGGAGTCTCAGAGCCATGTTTTTAACATGCTTTTATGGCTGTCCTTTGTGACGGATATCATAGATATTTTGACGGTCATTGCAGATGAGAAACGGATGTCCGCCGGTATCGTGAATACGATAAATGTGATCTATCTGATCGGGTTTAACACGGCGCCTTTTTTATATTATCTGTATCTTTTGACCATGAACAAGCGAAAAGATTTGTGGTCGCATCGGGATAAGCTGATCCTTTATGCACCGTTAGCGTGCGTCATTGTGTTGGTGGCAACATCTCCCTGGACTCATTTTATCTTTTATTATAATCTGACGGACGGCTACTGTCACGGTGCAGGTTTTCCGATATTGTATGCAGCCACTGTCATCTATATGGCGGGAACGGTGGAACTGACGGTTATTTACCGTCAGCAGATGACGGCATGGCAGAGAACGGCGGTCTATCTGTATCTTCTGGTATCCGCCAGCGGCATTGTTTTCCAGGTCATTATGCCGAACGTCCTGCTGATGCAGTTTGTGGCCTGCCTGTCGCTTTTGATGCTGTATATGTCCTTGGAGAATCCGGACGATGATGAGGATAAGCTTTTGGGGATTTACAACCGCAGGGGCTTTGAGAAAATCGTTAATGGCGCCATCGAGTCGGAGAAACGTTTTCAACTGCTGGTGGTGAGCATCAAAAATTATCAGACGGTGCGTGAGATGGCAGGCATGGACTTCTGTCAGGTGATGATGAAGAAAGCGGTGGAGCACCTGAAGGCGGAAGTGAAACCCTGTCCCATGTTTTCCATCGCTGACGGCAGATTCGCTGTCATGGTGGATCAACACGGGAATGTGGATAGGATTACAGCGCTGCTGCAGCAGGAATTTGCCCGGCCTATTGTGTCCGAAGATATGAATATTCAGATGAATATCAGTATTTTGAGGATCGACTATCCCGAGGAGGCGGCTTCCATCGAGGATGTGATGGATTCCATCGATTACGCGGCGGCTTTTCAGGTGGAGGGTAATGATGACGAGATCCTGCACAGCAGCGGACAGATCCTGAAGAATCTGCGGCGGGAGAACCGGATCCAGCAGGCTATGCAGCAGGCTTTGGACAACGGGACGTTTAAAGTGTTTTATCAGCCGATCTATTCCACCAAGGAGAAGCGGTTTAACTCCGCCGAAGCCCTGATCCGCCTGATCGATGACGAACTGGGTTTTATCAGTCCCGATGAATTTATCCCCATGGCGGAAAAGAACGGCATGATATTAAAGATAGGCGAGTTTGTATTCCGCACGGTCTGCGAGATGATCGCGCGGGAGAAGATCTGGGAGAAGGGCATTGACTATGTAGAGGTGAATCTTTCCATCGTACAGTGTATGCAGGAGGATATCTGCGAGATGCTTTACGGTATTATGGATGAGTATGACATTCCGTACTCCTGTATCAATCTGGAGGTGACGGAGACTGTGATCGCCAGAGACATCCTGTGGAACACGATGGAGAGAATGACTGTGGGCGGTGTGACGTTCTCGCTGGATGATTACGGTACCGGCTATTCCAACCTGACCAGCGTATTAAAGTATCCGTTCCATATCGTGAAGCTGGATAAGAGCATGGTGTGGTACGCTATGGAGAACGAACATGCCATGTGCGCGCTGCGCCATACTGTGACGATGATGCAGGAGCTGAACAAACATATTGTGGCGGAAGGCGTGGAGACGCGGGAACAGTTGGATATTCTGGAGAAGCTGGGATGTCATTATCTTCAGGGGTATTACTTCTCTAAACCTGTGCCGGAACAGGATTTTTTACAAAAGTTGGCGTGATGTAAGGAGGAACGGAAAGATGGCTATCGCGATACAGCTTCTGCTGCTGGTGGCAGGATTTGTACTGTTGATGAAAGGAGCGGACTGGTTTGTGGAAGGCGCTTCCCGGATCGCGGACAAGTTCGGGATCCCGCAGCTTGTGATCGGTCTGACCATTGTGGCCATGGGAACATCACTCCCCGAGGCGGCTGTCAGCATCACTTCCGCCTTGAAAGGCAGCGCCGGTATCACAATCGGCAACGTGGTAGGCAGCAATATCATGAATATTCTGGTGATACTTGGCCTGACATCGGTGATCTGCGCTATTCCGGTTCAGAAGTCCACCATCCGTTACGAGATTCCTTTTACCATTGGTGTGACAGTGCTGCTGTCCGTTTTAGGACTGGCGGATCATCAGATAAGCCGCGTGGAGGGCGCGGTTCTTTGGGTTTTTATGATCCTGTATCTTTTGTATCTGCTGAAAATGGCGAAAAGTGGCAATGGCCCGCAGGAAGAGGAAAAAGAGCAGGAAGTACAAAAGAAGAGCAGTCTGTTTCAAATGATACTGATGGTCGTGGCGGGAGCCGCCATGATCGTAATCGGCAGTGACGTGACTGTGGATGCCGCCACGGAACTTGCTGTTATCTTTGGCATGAGTGACAGAGTGATCGGCCTGACTATCGTAGCTTTCGGGACATCTCTTCCGGAGCTGGTGACCAGTGTCACGGCTGCATTGAAAGGAAAGACAGACATCGCCGTGGGAAATATTGTAGGCAGCAATATTTTCAATATTCTGTTTGTGGTAGGCACCTCCGCTTTGATCACGCCGGTAGCATACAGCGCCAATTTCCTGGTTGACAGTATCGTGGCGGTTGCGGCAGCTGTGCTGCTGCTGGTCTGCGTTCTGAGAAAACAGAGACTGGGCAGACTGGGCGGTTCGGTGATGCTGGCAGGATATGCGGCTTATTTCGCGTATCTGATCAGGTGACGGTGCGGTAAAAGACCAGAGCAGCAAGCTTGTCAGCCCGGTTCATGGCTCGCATAAACAACGGACGGCACGCTTACGCGAGCCGCCCTTATGTTAATAAAAAGCAGAAGCGGAAACTTCTGCTTTTTTCATAGACTGTTTTACGATAAGTTCTGCATTGCCATGTAGGAATTGTGGTATTCCTGACGGTATGTTACATCCTCTGAGAACCAATCCGGAGGTACAAAAGCTTCCGCCGCTTCTTTGCTTCCGAATTCCACTTCGGCCAGTATCAGCGGAGCGAAAGGCGGATCAAAGATATCAAGCTCGATCGTCAGGGAATAATCCTCCGGCGGAGGGGGAAAGCCCTTGCAGAATGCGGGATGATCTAAGGGAATCCGGTACCGCATTTTGGAGATAATATTACCATCCGCCTTTTCCCGCAAATGGTAATAAGATTCTTTATTCAATGCCAGATTATGTTCCTCCCGCGCCAGCATGCCGCTGCCCTTATAGGTCAGATAATATTCTTCGTCCTCTTTGCGGACACGGACTACAGGAGAGGTGTTCAAATAAGCCTGTTCGATATGATAAAATGGATACCTGTCCAAATCTTCAGGAAGCTTTTTGATCGTAAATTTTCGCTCGATTTCCATGAATTGTTTCACCCTTTATCCGGCCGTTTTGTCCTTTCGATTGCCTTTGGCCGTTTTCTGTTCCGCATAAGGTTATTATACCACAATTTCCCTGATTTCCAAGCAATAATTGAAATATTTGCCATAAGCGTGTATACTGATAATGGGAAATAGAAAAGAGGAAAAGGAGAATGAGACAGATGAGTAAAAAAGCGGCTGTTTTTTTGGCGGAAGGTTTTGAGGAAATAGAGGCTCTGACCGTTGTGGATATCTGCCGCAGATGCGGGGCGGATATCGATATGGTCGCCATTGGGGAGGAAACGCGGGTGAAGGGCTCCCATGGTATCACGGTGGAGGCAGACAAGCCGTATTCCCAGGCGGATTTTGACGAATATGAGATGTTGATCCTGCCGGGCGGTATGCCGGGCACGAAGAATCTGGAGGCTCACGGGCCGCTGATGGCCCGGATTGATCAGTTTTATGAGAGCGGGAAATATATCGCGGCGATCTGCGCCGCTCCCAGCATTTTCGGGCACAAGGGTATCTTAAAGGGCCGCAGAGCCTGCTCTTATCCCAGTTTTGAAAGCCATCTGGAGGGCGCGGATGTGACACAAGGGCCGGTGGAAATCTCAGATCATGTGATCACCTCCAGAGGAATGGGCACCGCTATAGATTTCGGCCTTGCCATTGCGGGGATATTGGCCGGTAAAGAGAAAGCGGATCAGACCGCGGAGGCTATTGTCTACAAAAGAGCCTGAGAAGGATTCGCGTCATATTGATAAAAAATGAAGCGGCTGTATCCGCGGATGATTGGTAAGCGGGACATTTAAGGCGCTTCGGAATGGAGAAGAGATGAAAAAAGCGCTTATTACGGGTATTACAGGACAGGACGGCTCCTTTTTGGCGGAGTTTCTGCTGGAGAAGGGGTATGAGGTGCACGGGATCGTCCGCCGTGCTTCCGTCAGCACGACATCGCGGATCGACCATCTGCTGCGGGAGAATAAGGTTACGATCCATGAGGGGGACTTGTCGGATTCTTCCAGTATCATACGAGTGGTGATGGAAGTCTGCCCGGATGAGATCTATAATCTGGCGGCCCAGAGCCATGTCCATGTCAGTTTCCAGGCGCCGGAGTATTCCGGAGATGTGGACGCGCTGGGCGTGGTGCGTATTCTGGAGGCGGTAAGGATCGCGGGGCTGACAGAAAGCTGCCGCATTTATCAGGCGTCCACCTCGGAGCTGTACGGTAAGGTGGAGGAGGTGCCGCAGAATGAGAAAACGCCGTTCCACCCTTACAGCCCTTACGCGGTGGCGAAACAGTACGGATTCTGGATCGTGAAGGAATACAGGGAGGCTTATCATATGTTTGCGGTCAACGGTATTCTCTTTAATCACGAATCGGAGCGGCGGGGTGAAAATTTCGTGACCAGAAAGATCACCCTGGCGGCGGGGCGCATAGCCTGCGGCCTTCAGGATAAGCTTTATCTGGGCAATCTGGATTCCCTGCGGGACTGGGGCTACGCCAGGGATTATGTGGAGTGTATGTGGCTGATGTTGCAGGCTGATCAGCCGGAGGATTTCGTTATTGCCACCGGCGTGCAGCATACGGTCAGGGAATTTACCACGCTGGCCTTCCACTATGCGGGGATCGAACTGGAATGGCAGGGAAAAGGAATGGAGGAAAAGGGAATCGACAAAGCTTCCGGTAAGGTTGTGGTAGAAGTAAGCAGGGAATTTTACCGTCCTACGGATGTGGTAAACCTCTGGGGGGATCCCACCAAAGCGCGCACGGTGCTTGGCTGGAATCCGCTAAAGACCAGCTATGAGGAATTGTGCCGCCTGATGGCGGAACATGATCTGCAGATTGCCAGAAGGGAAGCTGCGATGGATCGATACCATTGAACAGGAGAGGCAAGGATAAAAACATGATGGAAAAAGATGCGAAGATTTATGTGGCGGGACACAGAGGCATGGTGGGAAGCGCCATCTGCCGCGCGCTGGAAAAGAACGGTTATACCAATCTGGTCACCCGCACTCACAAGGAACTGAATCTGTGCAGGCAGGAGGAAGTGGAATCGTTCTTCCGGCAGGAAAAGCCGGATTATGTGTTTTTGGCGGCGGCAAAAGTGGGAGGTATCGTGGCGAATGATGAAGCTCCCGCGGATTTTATGTACGAGAACATGATCCTCGAGATGAATGTGATCCATTCAGCCTGGAAATGCGGCTGCAAAAAACTGTTATTTCTGGGCAGCAGCTGTATCTATCCCAGAATGGCGCCCCAGCCTATGAAGGAGAGCTGTCTTCTGACATCGGAGCTGGAAAAGACCAACGAGGCGTATGCGCTTGCCAAGATCTCGGGATTAAAATATTGTGAATTTTTAAACCGTCAGTACGGAACGGACTACATCAGCGTCATGCCTACCAATCTGTACGGGCCAAACGACAATTACCATCCCACCCACAGTCATGTGCTGCCCGCGCTGATTCGCAGATTTCATGAAGCAAAAGAATCCGGAGCCCGGGAAGTGGTCTGCTGGGGCACGGGAACGCCCCTTCGGGAATTTCTCTATGTGGACGATCTGGCGGATGCCTGCGTATTTCTGATGAATACTTACAGCGGAAACGAGACGGTGAATCTGGGAACCGGAAAGGAATTGACGATCAGGGAACTGACGGAACTTGTGGCGAAAGTAGTGGGGTATGAGGGCGAGATCAGATGGGATCCCTCCAAGCCTGACGGTACGCCCCGGAAACTTTTGGATGTGAGTAAACTGGAGAGTCTGGGGTATCACTATACTACCGAATTGGAGGATGGTATCCGGCTGGCTTACGAGGACTTTTGCAATAATCCCATGAGGGCCGAGCGGTAACGGTTTCTGTGCGGGAAGGCTGTGAGCGCGTTTTGTTAAAGGTTTTTGGGAGAGCGGAGGTAGCATGTTGAAATTAGTCAGGGATATGCTGGAGTTTGTTGAGAAGAGTCCCAGTGCCTATCACGCGGCGGCGAATGTCTGCGAAACGCTGCGAAGGTGCGGTTTTGAAGAACTCCGGGAGAGCGGGGAGTGGAAACCGGAAGTCGGGAAAGGTTACTATGTGCTGCGGAATGATTCGTCTCTGATCGCGTTCAGACTGCCTGAATCAAAAGAGGCGTCAGGGTTTCATATCGTTGCGGCGCACAGCGATTCTCCCGCTTTTAAGGTGAAGGAGTCGCCGGAGATGGCGGTGGAGGAACATTATGTCAGGCTGAATACGGAAAAATACGGAGGCATGATCCTGTCAACCTGGCTGGACAGGCCGCTGTCCGTTGCCGGACGTGTGGCGGTGAAGGAACAGGGCCGGATAGTGACTAAACTGGTCAATATCGACAAGGACCTTCTGGTGATTCCCAATGTGGCCATCCATATGGACAGGAAGATGAATCAGGGAGTGGAGTATAATCCTCAGACGGATATGCTGCCGCTCTATGCGGACGCTTCTTTTGGCAGGAAGAAAAACGGCCTGATGAAAAAGGTCGCTAAGGCTGCCGGAGTGAAACCGGAGGAGATTCTGGGACAGGACCTGTTTTTATATGTCAGGGAGAAGGGACGCGTGTTCGGGGAGAGCGGGGAATTTGTGCTTTCTCCCAGACTGGACGATCTGCAGTGCGTGTTTTCCTGTGTCAGCGCCTTTGCCCAAACCATGCCAAAGCACTATATCGGGGTATGCGCGGTGTTTGACAATGAGGAAGTGGGCAGTTCCACCGGCCAGGGCGCGGACTCCACCTTTCTGGAGGATACGCTGTACCGCGTTGCGAAAGGATTGGGATATGAGCGGGAGAGGTATCTGCGGATGCTTTCGGAGAGCTTTCTGATCTCCGCGGACAACGCTCACGCGGTGCATCCTAATCATCCTGAGAAGGCGGATCCTACTAACCGTCCATACTTAAACGGCGGGATCGTGATCAAATATCACGGCAGTCAGAAATATATGACGGATGCGGTGTCCGCGGCCCGGATGAAAGATCTCTGCGTAAGGGCGGGAGTGCCGTATCAGACCTATGCCAACCGGTCGGATATCGCGGGAGGTTCCACGTTAGGCAATATCGCCGTTTCCCATGTGCCGCTTCGCGGCGTGGACATCGGGCTGGCGCAGCTTGCCATGCACTCGGCGGTGGAGACGGGAGGCGCAAAGGATACGGAATACGCCGTGAAAGCGTTCAAAGTATTTTTCGGGGAATAAAGAGATTTTAACGGACGCGGTCCGGCGGATTTATTTTCGGTAATCGTTTTGGCGGAAACAAAAAATCGTAAAAAGATGGGGGATTGCTATGAAATTATCGGTGAGAGAAAAGTTTTCTTACGGTCTGGGAGCAGTGGGAAAAGATATGGTCTACATGCTGTCGGCCAGCTATATTTTGTATTATTATCAGGATATTCTGGGAGTGAACGCCTTTGCTATGGGGATCATTCTGATGGCGGCAAGAATCTTTGACGCCTTTAACGATCCCATCATGGGCGTCCTGGTGGCAAAAACGAGGACGAAATGGGGCAGGTTCCGGCCCTGGCTGCTTGTGGGTACGCTGTTGAATGCGGTGATCCTCTGTTTGATGTTTGCGGCGCCTCCCGCCCTGGATGGAGCGGGTCTGGTGGCTTACGCGGCGGTGATCTATATTTTGTGGGGCGTAACCTATACCATGATGGATATCCCTTACTGGTCCATGATTCCCGCTTTTACCGAGGGAGGCAGGGAAAGGGAGGGGCTTACCACGCTTGCCAGATCCTGCGCCGGCGTGGGCTCCGCTCTGGTAACGGTCATCACGGTAAAATGCGTCTTCCTGCTGGGACAAGGCGATGAACGGAAAGGGTTTCAGTGGTTCAGCCTGATCGTAGCCCTGTTGTTTGTGCTGTTTATCATTATCACATGTCTGAATATCAGGGAGAAGTCTACGGTGGATGTGGAGGCGCCCTCGGTGGGGCAGATGTTTAAGGCGCTTTTGCAAAACGATCAGGCTATGACGGTGGTGGTGGCCATTGTTTTGATCAATACGTCTATTTATATCACTTCCAATCTGGTAATCTATTTCTTTAAGTATGACTTTGGCGGAGAGGGCTGGGAGAATGCCTACACGCTGTTTAACACCTTTGGCGGAGCGATGCAGATCCTTGCCATGATGGTTCTGTTTCCGCTTTTGCGAAAGTTTATGAGTACCCTGAGGATCTTCTTTGTCAGCTTTGGCATGGCAATCGTGGGATATGTGGTGCTTCTGACGCTTGCTTTCACTAATATGTCCAATGTGTTTTTGCTGTTTATCCCCGGTTTTTTCATCTTTGCGGCTAATGGCATGCTGTCTGTACTGACTACAGTTTTCCTTGCCAATACGGTGGATTACGGCGAGCTGAAAAATCACAGGAGAGATGAGAGCGTGATCTTTTCCATGCAGACTTTTGTGGTCAAGCTGGCAAGCGGTGTGGCGGCAATGATGACTGCTCTGTGTCTGGGTATTTTCCATATAGACAAGGATACCACTCAGAGCACTAGCGCCGCGGCGGGTTCTGTGGTAGGACTGCGCATGACTATGACGGTAATCCCGATTATCGGTCTTTTGATCGCCGTATTCTTTTTCCGGAAAAAATATAAGCTGACTGAGGAAAAGATACAGGAGATCGAAGCCCGGATTAAGGAGAGAAGACAAAAAGAACAGGCATAGGGAAAGCACCCCGGAAATGGGAATGGCCAAAGCCACGGTATGGTCCGCCGGGAAGATAAGCGCAAAGCGGTATGGCAGCCGCAAAAGACAGGATGAGATGAAACGGATGGTAATGCGGAATATAAGGTTTCGCCAAAAGATGCGGATGCAAAAAGGATTGTGCATGCAAAAAGGATTGTGCATGCAAAAAGGATTATGCATTGTGCTGGCTATAGGGTTGTTTCTGACAGCATGTGCTTCCCAGGGGGGAGCGGAGCGGAAAGCCGCCGAATATCTGAGGGAAAAATATGGCACGGTATCGGAAGGTACTGTGCCAAAGGTCATTTTAGACTGCGATATGACGTATCTGGGAGACGATGCGATGTGCCTGTGTATTCTGGCGGAGGCTGACAGACTGGGACTGATCGATCTGCTGGGCGTTGCGGTCACGGGCGGAAATTCTTTTGTGGCGGAAGGAACAAACGCAACGTTAAACCAGCTGGAGAGGATAGGGCGGGAAGACATTCCGGTCTATATGGGGACGGATGAGCCATTGGGCGGTTTTCGGGATCTGAAAGAACAGGAAAAGATTGTGGGTAAAATAGATCACTGGGGCGTCATGTACCGCATGGAGGAATATGTGGAACCTGAGAGATACCATGATCTGGGATCCGGCTATGACAGAAAATGGGGATATTCCGAGACGGATCCCGAGGCGCAGAGCGCGGCGGATTTTATGACGGAACAGGTAAGACAGTATCCCGGAGAAGTGACCATTTTGTCGGTGGGTCCCGCCACGGACCTGGCGCTGGCCTGTCTTCTGGATCCATCTTTCGCGCCGGATACGGCGGGAGTTATTTATATGGGAACCACCTTAAATGGACAGGGTTCTTATACCCCGTATGCGGACTTTAATGTTTTTTATGATGCGGAGGCGTTCGATGTCTGTCTGAACAGCGGTTTTCCTTCCCAGACCATTATTCCCAGCGAGACTTCGCAGTGGGCAAGGCTTGACAAGGCGGTCTTTGATCTGTTGGATAAAAAGGGAGATACGCTTACGGCTCAGATGTGGCTGGACGGCCAGTACAGCCTGTATCGGCGCGATAGCAGCCGAAAGACCGACTGTGTCGATGCCATCGCCGCGGTGGTTTTGTTAAATCCCGATGTAGTGCGGCTGCAGGAGGAACGGTATGTGACCGTTGACACGGAAGTGAGGGAAGCCGGGTATGGCAGGACGACCACCCGGAAAGGGGAAGGGCAGGAAGGCGTCCGCGCCGCTTTCATTTTGGAGGTGGATACCGCTCTGTATTGGGATTTTGTGACAGATCTTCTCTGTCATACGCAGGAGGAACCGTAATATTCTATGGAAAATTTTATGAGTTAAATTTTTGTAGGAGCAGAGGCGCATATTTGAATTTTGGAAGAATTTTGTCCATATCCCTCGCAGGCATAAAAGACAGCCTGTGGGGGATATCTTTTTTGTAAGGATAGGAAGCTTTGAGACGCTTCGGAATGGGGATGACAATGAATCAGAAACTGGAAAATCAGCTGCAGCTTGCCTTGCAGACGCCGGAGGAGATCCGGCAGGAGACGGAGGATCTGAACGTAGGATTTGATACAGCGGGCCGTACATGGGAGTTGATCGTGAAATATCACGGCAGTCTGGATGGTCTGCAGGCGTCCGAAATCAGGGTGGAATATCTGATTGCCGGATACGCCATACTCACCGTGCCGGAAGGAGCGGTGGAAGAGATCGCGGCGTTGGAACAGATCGAGTATGTGGAGAAGCCGAAACGATATTTTTACCAGCAGATTCTTCCCACAGAAGGCTCCTGTCTGGAACCGGTGATCTTCCGGGATCCGAATCTTACCGGAAGGGGTGTTTTGGTGGCGGTCATCGATTCCGGCATCGATTATACACTTCCGGAGTTTCGGGACGGCTCGGGGAATACGAGGATCCGGTTTTTGTGGGATCAGACGCTTCGCTCTGCGGGGGAGCGGCGCCCCCCGCAGGGATTTTCACAGGGCGTGGAGTTTACGGCGCAGGAGATTGATGACGCGCTGGCGGCAGCGAATTCCCAAGAACAGTTTCTGCGGCTGCCCAGCGTGGATACCAGCGGCCATGGTACAGCGGTGGCAGGAATCGCGGTGGGAAGCAGCGGAAGATATCGGGGGATAGCGGTGTCCGCGGACCTTTTGGCAGTAAAGCTGGGGGCGCCGGACAGCCTGGGATTTCCCCGCACCACAGAGATCATGCGGGCGATGACTTATGCGGTCAATAAGGCGATAGAGCTGGGGCAGCCTCTTGTGGTGAATTTAAGCTTTGGAAATACTTACGGCGCCCATGACGGCAGTTCCCTGTTGGAGAGATTTTTGGACAATGTGTCGGAGATCGGCCGGACGCTTATCTGCGTGGGCAGCGGAAACGAAGGAGCAAACGGCGGTCATCTGGCGGGAAGCCTTGAACGGATACAGGGCGCGGCAGGCGCAAATCTGTCGGCAGCTTCCTACCGGCCCGCCGAAATAGAATTGGCTGTTGCCGGGTATGAACGCTCTTTAAATGTCCAGTTTTGGAAAAATTACAGCGATGTTTACCGTATTTATCTGCGCTCTCCCGCAGGACAGGAGACCGGGCTGCCTGCAGGTATTGAGGGAGGGAAATATACGCTGCGGCTGGAGCAGACGGATATTCTGGTGTATTTTGGGGAGCCGCTGCCCTATACGGCTGCGCAGGAGATCTATTTAGAAATGATACCGGCGGATGGCCCCTATATCAACAGCGGGGTCTGGACCATCCGGCTGGAACCGATGGAGGTGGTTACGGGAAATTACTATTTTTATCTGCCTTCCGCAGCCGTGCGAAACGAGGGCACCGGTTTCTTCCGGCCAACGCCGGAGGTGACGCTTACCATTCCCTCCACCGCATCCAAGGTGATCACGGTGGGAGCTTACGACAGCAGATATGATGCGTATGCGGACTTTTCCGGCAGGGGGTATGCGGACAGTGAACGGACAGTGGGCGTAGTGGCATCGGGGCTGGCAAAACCGGATCTGGCGGCGCCGGGAGTAAATATCTTAGCTCCCGACATTTACGGCGGCTACAGTGCCGTCACGGGAACTTCGTTTGCCACGCCCATCGTCAGCGGCAGCGCGGCCCTTTTGATGGAATGGGGCATCGTCCGTGGGAACGATCCCTTTTTGTACGGGGAAAAATTAAAAGCGTATCTGCGGAAAGGAGCCCGGCCATTGAGGGGAGAGACCGCTTATCCAAGTTCAAAAGTGGGTTGGGGAAAGCTTTGCGTGGCGGAGAGTATATCAAGGGGATAATTGGAATGATTACGGAGGTATTTATTGCAGCGTTTAGTAATGTGCCGGTTGTATGCATGAAATTGTCCTGAGTTATATGGCGGAGTGTCAATCTCGCAGAATGCAATCAGATGCGAACGTGTTTTAGAACCCGCTCTGTTCAGGAAAGCAACTGTCCGGTATTCAGGTAGTGTAGGTTTGTTAACGGATCCGCATATAAATCTTGACAAAATTTGCAGGGGGGGGGGGTAGAATAATTATAAAATTTAATAAAAATGGGAGGTAACAATGGAAATCCGGAAAACAAATCATGTAAACAGATGGTTCCTGCGCATATGTGCGGGAATGATCACGGCGGCATTCCT
>CANREV010000037.1 GCA_947629645.1 uncultured Acetatifactor sp.
TCAATTCATCTGCAATCGTTTCCATCAGGCAGGATTTCCCGCATCTTCTGACGCCGGTGATCACCTTGATGATATCCGCCGCATGGTAAAAGTCGCGAATTTTTTTTAGATAATTTTCTCTTGGAAACCACTTCATCCTTTTCACCTCCATTCTGTTTTATATGATTACATTAACAGATCGGAAAGCTGCTTTCAAGTCTAACGTGTGCGTTTTTGCAATTTTGTCAAAATCGCACACGTTAGGCATCCTATAGTAGTTTTTTTATGCTCCTCCTCATTGACATAATACCACCTTTACTCCTCTTTTTATCAGCAGGCAAGGCTCGGGAACAAGTTTGTTCCCTATATAGATAAATCGGCGAAACACCTGCAAATACTGGAGTTTCGCCGATTTTGCTTCAAAACTTGAGATTGTAACACATGGACCCTGCCCTTGCAAGTCCTATTTTAAATAAATTTGTTCTTTTTTACCATCTGGACAAACTCGCTGTTGTTCCTCGTCTTGGCAAACATATCCAGAATCCGGTCCGTTGCTTCATCCGGCTTAAGGCTGTTTAACGCTTTCCGCATAATATTGATAGCTTCAAGTTCCTCCCCGTCCAGCAGAAGATCTTCTCTTCTGGTACTGGACTTGGAAAGATCGATGGCGGGGAAGATTCTCTTCTCGGAAAGCTTACGGTCCAGCACCATCTCCATATTGCCGGTGCCCTTGAATTCCTCGTATACTACATCGTCCATTTTACTGCCCGTATCCACAAGCGCTGTGGCAAGGATCGTAAGGCTTCCGCCCTCCCGCATATTTCTTGCCGCGCCGAAAAATCTTTTCGGCATATGCAGCGCCGCCGGATCCAGACCGCCGGAGAGAGTCCTGCCGCTGGGAGGGACTACCAGGTTATACGCTCTGGTCAGACGGGTAATGCTGTCAAGCAGAATCACGACATCCTTTCTGTGCTCCACCAGCCGCTTTGCCCGCTCGATCACCATCTCGGAAACTCTTTTATGATGTTCCGGCAGCTCGTCAAAGGTGGAGTAGATTACTTCCACGTTGGGGCCCACAATGGCCTCCTTGATATCCGTGACTTCCTCAGGCCGCTCATCGATCAGCAGGATCAGCATATGCATCTGCGGATTCGCCCGCAAAACAGACTTTGCCACTTCCTTTAGCAACGTTGTCTTACCGGCTTTCGGCGGAGACACGATCATACCGCGCTGCCCCTTTCCCACAGGGCTCACCAGATCCATAGCCCTCATGGCGATACTGCATCCCGGGGTTTCCAGCCGGATCCTGTCATCGGGAAAAACAGGCGTCATATCCTCAAAATTCATACGTTTTGCCGACTCTTCAATGGTGTAACCGTTGATGGTACGGATAAACAGCAAGGCACTGAACTTTTCCTGCTGGGTTTTAATTCTCTTATTTCCTTTTAAGATATCTCCCGTCTTCAATCCGAAGCGGCGGATCTGGCTGGGCGCCACATAGACATCGTTCTCTCCGGGCAGGTAATTTTCACAGCGGATAAAACCGTAACCGTCCGGCATGACTTCCAGAATCCCGCTGGCCTCCTCCCCGCTGTCCAGCTCCTTGGGATAATTCTTCTCGTCATAAACTTCGTTAGCGCGGTTGGGACGGGCTGCCTGCGATGCATCTGTCCTGGGGAAGCCTTCCGCTCTCTGGGGGCTACCCGCACCCGCTTCCGCGCGGTAAGTACTATCATTTCTCACAGCGGAAACCGGAGCGGCCTCCGTCCTTTTTTGCATGGGCCGCTGCGGCGGCTCACTCCTGGTCTCGTTTTTCACTATATACTTAATCTCACTTTTCCGCTCGCCCTTGGCATCCTCTGTTTTCTTCAGTCTCTCATCCTCTGCCAGCATAGCCTCCACCAACTCTGCTTTTTTCATGGTGGACGTACCCTTCAATCCCCGTACTTTTGCCAGTTCTCTCAACTGCACAAGCGCCAATGATTCATATTTTTCTCTCATAAATTCCTCCTGAATAAAAAGTCATAAACCATCCATAAAAAACGGTATCTTAAATTTCCTTTATGGTGGGGTCTTGGCAAGATGTGTCATGGACGTGCTTCCTTGACTTCATGAACGACATATCATGTTCTCACAAACATTATAATACAGAGTTATGAAAATAGGAAGTCCCTATTTTAACTTTTCTAAATTGCCGATAACCTTTCAGCCATGCAGGAATACGGAAAAAGCGCAACGGGCGCCTGACACAAACTCCGTAAAAGAATCACTTGCGAAGCCATGCAAACTATTATATGATGATACCGATAGATATCAATATGGAAGAAAGAGGTACTCTCATGACAACAAATGAAAAAGCCCTTATGATGCATGAAAAGTGGAACGGCAAGCTGGAAACCGTTTCCAAGGCTCCTGTCAGATCCCGCGAGGACCTTGCCATCGCTTACACTCCCGGCGTGGCAGAACCTTGCAAGGTCATTGCCAAAGACAAAGAAGCCGCTTATAAATATACCATGAAAGCAAATACGGTGGCCGTAGTCTCCGATGGAAGCGCCGTGTTGGGATTAGGCAATATCGGTCCCCGCGCCGCCCTGCCCGTCATGGAGGGAAAAGCAGTACTGTTTAAGGAATTCGGCGGTGTCAACGCGGTTCCCATCTGTCTGGATACACAGGATACCGAAGAGATCATCAAGGCTGTCACATGGCTGGCTCCCGCTTTCGGCGGCATCAATCTGGAGGACATCTCCGCTCCCCGCTGTTTTGAAATCGAGGAGCGCCTGAAGGCCGCCCTGGATATCCCCGTATTCCACGATGACCAGCACGGCACCGCTATTGTGGTCCTTGCCGGCATCATCAATGCGCTGAAAGTAGTGCGCAAAAAGAAGGAGGACTGCAAGGTGGTCGTAAACGGCGCGGGAAGCGCCGGCATAGCCATTACCAGGCTGCTTCTGACCTACGGATTTCCCTATATCACGCTGTGCGATAAAGTAGGAATTGTTTCCAAATCCACAAAAGGTTTAAACTGGATGCAGCAGAAGATGACCGAAGTGACAAATCCTGAGAACAAAACGGGTACGCTTGCAGATGCTCTAAAAGGCTCCGATATCTTTGTGGGAGTGTCCGCTCCCAATATCGTGACCCCCGGGATGGTATCTTCCATGAATCATGACGCCATTTTGTTCGCTATGGCCAACCCGGTTCCCGAGATCATGCCGGACGCGGCCAAAGCCGCCGGTGCGCGGGTGGTGGGAACGGGCCGCAGCGACTTCCCCAATCAGGTCAACAATGTGGTAGCTTTCCCCGGCATTTTCAAAGGCGCCCTGGAAGGACGCGCCAGACAGATTACGGAGGAGATGAAACTGGCCGCCGCTCAGGCCATCGCCGGTCTTGTGCCCGAGGAGGAATTGAGCGAAGACAATATCATGCCGGAGGCTTTCAACCCGAAAGTAGCGGAACTGGTAGCCGAAGCCGTAAAATCTCACATCCGCTGAAAAAGCAGATAACACATTTTTAAACTGATATGGAAAACGAAGTAAACTGGCAGGGTCGACCGTACTACTCTCTGGATGCCTGGTGTAAAGGGACGCTTCACCGCAAATGTTATAAAATAGCTTTAAACGCACATATGACCTGCCCCAATCGGGACGGCTCCAAAGGAGTCGGCGGATGCCTGTTCTGCAGCGGCGGCGGCAGCGGTGAGTTTGCAGTCCCCACCGCAGGCATACCGGTGGAAGAACAGCTTCGGACGGGGGTATCCCTCCTTGCCAAAAAGGTATCCCTTCCGCAGGACGCCCCCTGCATCATCGCTTATTTTCAGGCATACACGAACACTTACGCCCCTGTGGAATATCTGGAAAAAATTTTTTCCCAGACCCTTTCCTCCCCCAGAGTGTGCGGCATCTCCATCGCCACCAGACCGGACTGCCTGCCGCGGGACGTTCTGGAACTTCTGGGCGCTTTGAAGGACCGGTTTCCCCACAAATTTATCTGGATAGAGCTGGGACTGCAGACTATCCATGAAAACACCGCGCGACTGATCCGCAGAGGCTATGAGCTGCCCTGCTTTGAAGAAGCGTTCTGGGCGCTCTTTCGTCTCTCTGTTCCGGTCATTGTCCATGTGATCTTAGGACTGCCGGGAGAATCCCGGAAACATATGCTGGAGACTATCGCCTACTTAAACCGCATAAATCCTTTCGGCGTGAAGCTGCAGCTGCTCCATGTGCTGAAGGGCACCGATCTGGCAAAATATTATGCGGAGGGGCGTTTTGCGGTTTTGGAAAAAGACGCTTATCTGGAACTGGTAGCGGACTGTCTGGAACATCTCTCGCCCCGCATAGTCATTCACCGGCTCACCGGAGACGGCCCCAAAAATCTGCTCATTGCCCCTCTCTGGAGCGGCAATAAGCGGGACGTACTGAACCGTCTGCACCGATATCTGAAAGAGCGCGGCACCGTTCAGGGATGCAGATACCAAAATGACAAAGTCTCACATTAAAGAAGGATGAATTATGTTGCAAGACCCTTTGACGATCTATAAACTGATTGTTCTCTACATGCTCAACCGCGTCACCTTTCCCCTGACGGCGGCACAGGTCAGCGACTTTGTACTGGGAAAAGAATATACCAGCTTTCTCACGCTGCAGCAGGTTTTCAGCGAATTATCGGACGCCGGACTCACGGCTCCGGAAACGGTCGGGAACCGCACTTTGCTGACCATCACCGAAGAGGGCAGGAACACCCTGCATTTCTTTGAAAACCGCGTCAGCGAAGCCATCAAGAAAGATATCAACGAATATCTTCGGGAAAAGGAATATGCCCTGCGCAATGAAGTATCCATTCTCGGAGATTATTACAAATCCACTTCGGGAGAGTACGAGGCCCATCTGGTTGCCAAGGACAGAGACATTGTCCTTGTGGATATCACCCTGTCCGTTCCCACGCAGGAGACGGCTTCCGCAATCTGCGACAACTGGCAGAAAAACAATCAGGAAATCTATCAGTTTCTGGTACGGAAATTATTCTGAATCCGCTTCGCTCCTGATCTTTTTCATGTGCTCCCGAATCTTTTTCTCATATCCGTTTCCCGTAGGATTGTAAAACTCCCGCCCGTTCAACTCATAGGGCAGATATTGCTGTTTCACATAATGATTCGGATAATCATGGGCGTATTGATACCCTGTACCGTGCCCCAGTTGAGCCGCCCCTTTGTAATGGGCGTCCTGAAGATGCGTGGGGATAGGCAGGTCGCCCGTCTGCTCTACCGCCTGCATGGCCTTTTCGATCGCCCTGCAGGCGGCGTTGCTTTTCGGCGCACAGGCCACATAGCTCACCGCCTGCGCTAAAATGATCTGAGCTTCCGGCATGCCTACCCTCTCCACTGCCATGGAAGCGTTAGCTGCCACCACCAAAGCGTTGGGGTCCGCATTGCCCACATCTTCCGCCGCGCAGATCATGATCCTGCGGGCAATAAAAGTCACGCTCTCCCCCGCGTACAGCATCCGCGCCAGATAATACACCGCCGCATCCGGATCAGAACCCCGCATACTCTTGATAAACGCAGAAATAGTGTCGTAATGTTTATCTCCCGACTTATCATATCGAACCGCTCTCCTCTGAATACATTCCTGCGCCACTTCCAGTGTGATATGGATCTTTCCGTCCTCGCCGCGGGGGGTAGTCATGATCCCCAGTTCCACCGCATTTAAGGCGTGTCTGGCATCCCCTCCGGACAGATCCGCCAGAAATTCCAGCGCATCCTCCTCTATCTCAGCATTGTAAGCTCCCATCCCACGGTCGCAGTCACTGAACGCCCTGCGGATCAATTCTTTCACATCCTCTATGGAAAGCGGCTTCAGTTCAAAGATGGCGGAACGGGACAGAAGCGCCCCGTTTACCTCAAAATAGGGATTCTCTGTGGTAGCGCCGATCAGAATCAGCGTGCCGTCCTCCACAAAAGGCAGCAGATAGTCCTGCTGCCCCTTGTGAAAGCGATGGATCTCATCGATGAACAGTATAGTGCGCTTTCCATACATGCCCCGTGCAGCCTTGGCCTTTTCCACCACTTCCTCCATATCTTTTTTGCCCGCCACGGTGGCGTTAAGTTGAGTAAATTCCGCGCTGGTGGTGTTCGCAATCACTTTTGCGAGGGTGGTCTTTCCCGTTCCCGGCGGTCCGTAAAAGATCAGAGAACTGATCTTATCCGCCTTGATGGCGCGATAGAGAAGCTTATCCTTCCCAAGAATATGTCCCTGCCCCACCACTTCCTCCAGCGTTCGGGGCCGCATACGCGCCGCCAATGGCGACTCTTTCTCCTGATTTGCGCTTCGCATATACTCAAACAGATCCATAATGACCGCCCCTCTTTACTTTTTCAGCGACACCTGGTTTTCGCGCACCGTCACGGAACGAAGGCTTCGCAGGAAACTGGAGATACGGCTGTATCCGAATTCCTTCAGATCAAGTTGCTTATACTTTTTGTGCAGTTCGTCATTGAGAGTGGACAGATTGTCTATCACGCCTCCGTTCTTTTCAATCACGCGGCAGATTTCCGCCTCCAGTTCCTCCTTGGTCAGCGAGGACTGCCTTTTTACATAGAGCTGATTGTCAATCTTTACCACCTGTACGTCCGAAATCTTTTCTCCGATGAAAGTACTGAGCTTAAAGTATCCGTAATTTCTTACATCAAAATCGGAAAACTTCTCATTGAGACGGTTCCCGATTTGCGCCAAATCCACAATCCCCTCGTCATCCTGATTGATCAGCGTCAGAATAACCTGTCTTACCTCCGCAATAGAAGTCACATTCTGCTCATCTGTGCCGCTCTCAGCTTTATTCTGCTCAGCCACCAGATTTAAGTGGATAAACTTGTTGCAGGCTCTGGTCAACGCCTGCGGGGTCTTGGACTCTCCCATGCCCAGGACGAACATGTTTTCCTCCCGAAGCCGCATGGCAAGTCTGGTGAAGTCACTGTCACTGGTCACCAGGCAAAATCCCTGAACCTTATTTTTGTATAAGATATCCATGGCGTCTATAACCATCGCCATATCCGTAGCATTCTTGCCGGTGGTGTAGGAAAACTGCTGCACGGGCATAATGGAATGCTCCAGCAGGATCCCTTCTGTCCACCCGTTGCTCTTAGACCAGTTGCCGTAGATCCTGCGATAGGTGGACAATCCATAATTCTCTAACTCCTCAAAGATGGTCGCGGCGTACTTTGAACTGATATTGTCGGCGTCAATAAGTACCGCAAGCTGCATTTTTTCCAAACTGATTTCCGCTGTCTCTGCCATGCTATCCTCTCATTCTGCCGCAGTCAGCGGCTATCCCTTTCCACAGTTACACAAATCTTATAGTCTCCCGAACCCGCCTCGGCCCGCAGCGTGCCGTCCTGATCGATATCGCAGACAAGCCCGTCCGCCTCTTCCACACTAACGACATGATCCAGCCGGATCCGGGCATCCGTGTTGGCGGGAATTTGAAACGCAGCCTCCAGCCGGTCTTTTTCCCGCTTCCAGCTGCATTTCACTTCGCCGTAAAGGGAACGGTAGCTTGCCGATGCAAAGTTCAGCCCGCCGCCCCACTGAGGATACAGGATAACCCTGCGGTATCCGGGCACCCGCTCATCAATTTCCAGCCCGGCTGCCGCTCTCACCAGCCATTCCCCGATAGAACCGTAGGCATAATGATTCAAAGAATTCATGTCCGCGCTCCACATGCTGCCATCGGGCTTGATGCCATCCCAGTGTTCCCAGACGGTAGTGGCGCCCCGCTTTACCTGATAAAGCCACGAAGGGAAATCCTCCTTCAAAAGCAGTTCGTAAGCTTCTTTCAGGTGTCCGTTCTGACTGAGTGCATGGGTAAAATAAGGCGTCCCGATAAATCCCGTGACCAGATGGCCATTCTCCTTCTCCAGAAGTTCTAAAAGCTCCCTCACCGTCTGCTCACGATACGCCTCCGGCGTCAGGCCAAAATACAAGGCAACGATATGGGCCGTCTGAGTTTGTATCCGCATGCCTTTCGTCTGCGGGTCAAAATACTCCTCCGCAAACGCCTGCCGGAGAGATTCGGCCAATGCCCCAAAATAAGCAACATCTTTCCTTTCATCCAAAAGCTTTGCAATTTTGGCAAAAATCGTGGCAGAGTAAGCGTAGTAGGCGGCACAGGTAAAGTCCGTGGGCGTGGCGCCATAATAGCTGCCTTCCTCCGCGTCCAAGGCCAGCCAGTCTCCCAACTGATGCCGATAGTTCCAATGAATACCTTCCGCATGGGATTCCATAAAGCGTATCCACGCTTTCATACTTTCATATTGGTCCTTCAGAATCTGCGGATCCCCAAAAGTGAGATAAAGATTCCATGGGTTCAGCACCGCCGCATCTCCCCACGCCGCCGCCGAATGGGTCCCCTGGCTCAAAAGCCAGTCCTCTACCTTCCCGATATTGGGAGTGACGATATCCGGCACCACATGCGGCACGCCGCCCTCCCGGGTCTGGTCCGCCGCCACATCCTTCAGCCACTTCTCAAAAAACACATAGGTGTCCATGATAAAACTTGCCGTTCTGCAAAAGATCTGGGCATCCCCTGTCCACCCCATGCGCTCATCCCTCTGAGGGCAATCCGTGGGAATGTCAAAGAAATTACTTTTCAGCCCCCAGACGATATTGGACCAGAGCTGATTAATATCACTGTTAGAACAGACGAAATCACCGGTCCGCTCCATACGGGAATAGAGCGCCTGCGCCCTGATATCTTCCGGTTTTATTTCACAGGGAGTATGGACGATGTGCACATACCGAAATCCCATGTAGGTGAAATGGGGACGATACTCTTCCCGCTCTGTGCCTTTACAGTAGTAGGTATAGGAAGCCTTGGCTCTGCGCAGATTCTCCGTATACACATTTCCGTCCTTGTCCAAAGTCTCAAAGCAGCGAAGTTCCAGCTTGTCTCCCCGCATGGCGCCTCGAAGCGTTCCCATGACCCAGCCCGCCATATTCTGCCCAAAATCCGCCACCAGCTCCCCCTTGGGAGTGGTGAAGATACGCTTTGCCGGAAATTCCTCCATGCACCCCACCTTTGCCGCAAACTGAGAGGTCAGCGCTTTCTTGTCAAAAGGGATCGCTAAAACCGCTCTCCAGCCTTCCTCAAGGGTGTGGGGACTGCACCAGCCTTCCGTCTCCAAACGGGCATCGTAAATCTCGCCGTCATAGATTTCCGAAAAGACGATGGGAGAATCCAATCCTCTCCAGCTTTCATCCGTGCAAGACTCCTCCATACTGCCATCCTCATACCGGACCCGCAGCTGACACAAAAAAGCCGTTTGAACGCCATAATTGTTGCGTATATGCAAAAATCCCATTTCTCCTTTATAGTATCCTGCTCCTACAAGCGCTCCGATGCAAAATTCCTGATCCGCTTCCTGCAGCTTCTTCGTAATATCGTAAACCTGATAGCACAGATGCTTATGATAGGAAGTCCATCCGGGCGTCATCTCATCCTCTCCCACTCTTTCTCCATTCAGAAAAAGCTGATACAACCCCAGTGCGGTAGCACAGATATAAGCTTCCTTTATCTCCCCTCTCTTGCGGAACCGCTTTCTGAGATAAGTGCCTTTGGAATTGTCTTTGTCCGCCTCCGTTTCCGCGGAAATAAATTTTCCCTTCCATTCCCTTTCATCCATCAGCCCTGTGACAAAGCTGGCAGGCGTACAAAAAGCGCTCTCCTCCCCGTGGTTGTCCGTCACTTTTACTCTCCAGTAATATCTGGTCAGAGACTGCATGGCGAAGTCCTCAAATCTGCGGCAGACCGATCCTTCCTCCCGTTCCTCTTTTTCGTACACTTTCCGGGTAAAGGCCGGATCCAGCGCTATCTCCAAATGATAGGAGGTCTGCCTGGTGTCTCTGTGGTCAGATACCAGCTGCCACGAAAATGCCGGTGTCCGCGTAATGCCCACCGGCTCCTTTGTATGATCCGTTATCATGTTTTCAATCCGCAGCATAGCGCTTTCTACCTTTCCTCATCATAGTCATCATATCCGTTCCGGTATCTGCCTATGACCCGGCAGATGATATGATAAATTCCCCGAAAAACGGAAAACACCAGAAACATACAGAGGAATCCCACAACCCCGAACATGATATCCAAAAATTCCATTTTCCCCGTGTGGGTGATCCTCTGGCCGATTTCAATGGCAAAAGTGACCACGATAATCAGCGTAAAAACATAAGTCCAACTGATCACCATGATATGATCGGTCCTGGCCAGCATTTTAAACAAAGGATGAACCACAAAGATCATGGCCATCCCCAGTCCTCCAATGATCAGGAAATGCAGTTCCTTGTCCGAAAAATTGTACTCAAAAGTATCGTTCAGCTTTAACAGCCTGTTATGTATCTCTGCGATGATCTCCACAACCGCATATAAAAGCCTGCCCACCTTACGCCTCCCCTTCGTTCCTGAAACATCGTTTGTCCTGCCAGAGCGTATCTACATATATTGATACTCAAACTCATCTACCGGCATAGGTTTTGCAAAGTAGTAACCCTGGTAACAGCTGCAGCCCACAGCCTTCAGCCGCTGCATCTGTTCCTCGGTCTCAACGCCCTCCGCCACCACCTGCATTTCCAATTCCTTTGCCAGATCAATAATGGACTGAAGGATAGCCCAGCTTCGCTCCTTCTTGCCGCCGCCCTGCAAAAATTTCATATCGATCTTCAACGCATCCACATTGTTGTCTTTTAACATATTCAGAGAAGAATAACCGCTTCCGAAGTCATCGATCAGGATTTCAAACCCGTAATTTCTCAGTTTCAGCAGCATATCCATCTGTTCCTGATGTTCCTGCATCAGCATGGACTCCCCCAGTTCCAATTTCAGATTGCGGGGTTCAATCTTATATTTTTCCACCAATCCCACAAGCGTTTCATAGATATCGATATGGAAAAAGTCACTGAGAGAGATATTGACGGAGATATACCAGTCCGTCTTCTGTATGGACTGCCAGATCTTCAGACGCCTTACCGCTTCCTCCCAAATATAGCGGTCCACTTTCCAAAGCAGGCCCGTATGCTCGGATGCGGCCACAAAACTTCCGGGAGACAAAAGCCCCCGCTCCGGATGCTGCCAGCGCATCAGAGCCTCCGCTCCCACAACCGTACCGTCCGCCGTCACCTGAGGCTGCAGATAAATACAGAACTGTTCTTCATCCAGAGCTTTTTCCAACTGCCCCACCAGCTTCTGTTCTGACAGCGTCTTCTCCAAAAGGCTCTCGTCAAAATATGCGAACACAGTGTCATATTTACCTTTGATGGAGTCAATGGCCAGCCTTGCCTTATTGCACATCTGCTCTACCGGCTCCTCCAGATTCTTCGCCACATACACGCCGACATAAATATGCATGCTGTAGAGGGAATTGCTGAATTCATTCCGCAGAGTAAGCGTATGCTGGATAATCTTATCCTCGAAAAAGAACTCCTCGGCGACCAGCATGCCGAACTCATCTTCCGAAAGACGTCCATAGACATCCGAGATGCCGGTGGTCTTTCTCATCAAATCCGCCTGCGTCAGCAGCACTTCATCACCGCTGGCCTCTCCGAACAGCTCATTATATATTTTAAATCCGTAAATATTGGTACAGAGCAGATAATAGGTCTTGTCCGGATTGTTCTTCAAAACCTGCTCCACCTGCTCAAAAAAGTACTCTTTATTATAGAGGCCGGTCAATTCATCATGAGTCACCCTGTAGTGCTCTTTGCGGTAATTTTCCACTTCCTCCGTCCTGTCTGTCACCACAAAAAAATACCCTATACACTCGTTTCTGCCGTCCGTCAGCTTATGATACACACTCTCCAAATGGCGCACCTTTCCGCCTACCAGCTTTTTTTCGATCCATTGGAGATTTTCTTTATTTTCCATCTGGTTTTGCGCAAACCATTCGGCAAAGGACTGTTCCGCCGCCGCTTTGATATCAATATACTCAAAGTCCGTGGCAACGCGCTTGTTAAAATAGACACAGCTGCCCTGCAGATCAAAGCAGAATACCATCTCGCTCATATCGTTTAAGGCAAAGTTCATCGTCCTGTCGGCCAGTTTTCTCGGGATGAAATACAGCGAAAAAGGACTGACCGCAAGCGCCATGATAAAGTAAAAGAACACCGACAGATCGATCAGGCTTCCCATCGCCAGGCTCGCCACACACGCCACTACCACCAGCGTAAACAGGCTCAGGATCACAAAATACTGGGTGCGGTAGAATCGCGGCGTTTTCATCGCCTTTACAATCAGCAGGATGGCATTCAACGCCACCAGCGAATAAGCAACCAGGATATGAAACAGGGATTTGCTCTGGTAAGCCGCCGCGGTATAAAACACCTCACCCTCCACCACCACGGGGTCCACTTTAAACACAAGATTCAGAAATATATTGCCAGCAAGAATAAGATTGTCTACCATAATGGCGCCGAACAAAATTCCCCGCACCGTTCTGTTTATCTTCAAAATCTGGGTATATTCCTCCACATAGTGCAGCATGCACAACAGGGTCCAGTCGATGCAGGCGCAATAAGCATTTACCGCAACCACAGCCCAAAAGTAACTGGTGGTGATATATGAGATCGCATTTACTATCAAAGTAATGAGCGCCATAATCAAAAAAACGCTGATCTTTTGCGCCAGCCTGCCTTTTACCTTTTTGGTCTGATAAATGCTGACACATATAGCCGCTATCATGATCGTAAACAGAAATCCGAGTATAATCCTCATCGCTGCATTTCACCCTTCCGAAAATTATTTTCCATTCCCGCGTTCTGCCGGAAATCCTATTCCTATCCCCAGGCGCATATATGATATTTTATCACAAATTCCCGGAATATGGAACAGGTTTCTGTCAGGGATATTTCTTCTTTTGGGAAAAGATGAAAGCGGCAGATCAATCAGCCTGCAGCCCCATCGGAAACCACTTTGCCGTCCTGCATGATAATCTGATGAATTTTGTCAGTTCCCTCCTTTATAATGCGCATATCATGGGTGATGACCAGCAGGATTTTCGTTTCCTTCTGTTTTCTGAGAAGCGACCAGATGACCATGGCATTTTCTTCATCAAGCGCAGAGGTGGGCTCATCCAATACCATCACAGGGGCATCCTTATACATTGCCCGCGCAATGGCGATCCTCTGCTTCTGCCCGCCCGAAATATTGATCTCTTCGCTGTAAAGAGGCGTGTCCAGTCCCTCCGCAAGACCGTCAATCCACTCCTTCAATCCGCATTTTTCAATCACGCGATGAAGTCTTTCATAGTCAACCTTCTTAGCATATGCCGTTATATTTTCCTCAATGCTTCCAATGCTCATCACGGCCTCCTGGTCTACATATGCCACATTCCTGCGAAGACTTTCTGAGCTTAACGGCCTGCCATCCGCCAGGATGTCTCCCCGGCAGCCCGCAAGGACGCCGCTTAAAAGCTTTCCAACCGTACTTTTCCCGCTTCCGATCTCTCCCCTGATCACATGCATACAGCCTTTGGACGCGTGGAAGGAAACGTTGGAAATACCATTTTTCTCATCGTATAAGTACGTCAGATTGCGGATCTGTATCTCCCGGATATCGCTCAGTTTTTGAGCCGGTTCTTCTTCCTCCTCCTCATCCTCCTGCGCTAATACCGCGTTAATCCTTTCGAGAGGAAACCTGATCTGCGCAAACTTGATAACGAAATCACCGGAGGCATTGACCAGTTCGTTAAAGAAACTTGTTATGTTCAACATGGCCACAACCGTCCCGACATCAAACCCTCCGTACCCCAGCCCATACAGGATGACAAATATTTCTCTCCCGATACTGCACATTCGCGAGAGCACTTCAAAGGCAATGGAAAAACGTCTTTTTCTGTATTCTATCCCATTCTGCAGCCTGATAAATTCATTCAGCCTCCTCAGGATGATCCGCGTATTCCTTATGGAGGAAGCCACCTCTATAAACCTGAATATGATTATACACATAAAGCGATAATTCGTACTTTTTTTCGTCACATTGCTTTCGGGCAATCTCTTCCAGGTTTTTCATAAACCCGGAATGAATCGGTTTCTCCATCCCGTAATTTTTTACAACATCGATCCCCTTGAACATGTTGTTCGTCAGCGCAACGCTTTTTTTCTCAGCATCGTTGACCTTTCTTCTTTTGTTCTCAAGAGGGCCCGACAATACCTGAAACAAAAACATTACAAAAATCAGTCCCACCACAAAAAGGAGAAATTTATAATTCATCTTTACAATCATGTAAACTGCCATTACGGCTATCATGGCCATCGAAATGTAAATTGAAATGATTCTGTAAAAGCAGTTGACGCGTGCGCCCAGCTTCCAAAAGGCATACTGGAAGCTTCCGGAACCGAATTTTTCCAGTGCTTCGCCTTTTTTCAAAAAAATCTGTTCCAGCCACTTTTGTTTCAGCGCGTCATTTATTTTTTTCCGCAGTTTTTCCTTCAGGAAGTCTCTCAGGAATAATGTTCCTCCCCAGCCCGCCATCAAAAAGACACAGATGCGGATTAGGTGAAGGAGGAAAGATGACGAATCCCGGCCGGATACGTTTTCCAGGTAACTAATCAGCAGAATATACAGAAAATTAAAAATTTCCACTGACAGGCTTGCAGCCAGAATACCGCCCAGATACAGAGGATAACCTTTAATTTGTTTCATTTCATTCGTTTGTGAACCGCTCATACAGCCCTCCCCTTCATATTAATAATCCTTCATTTAGTCTCCTTTCTCTGCGCATACCGCTTAGCATATATCCTCATCTCCATTCCGAAGCGATTGATCGCACAGGCGATCGCAAATCGAAAAGCATAATCTATCTTTTCAAATCACGCACCCTATTGTCCATATTTCTCAGCCTGAATCCTCCACATTTCACTATACACGCCCCGGCGGTTTAGCAGTTCTTCATGAGTCCCCCGCTCCACAATACATCCATTCTCCAGCACATATATATAGTCTGCCATCCGCACCGTTGACAAACGGTGGGAAATCAAAACCGTTGTGGCGTCAACTGTCAGATCAAATAAGATCTGGTTGAACTTTTTCTCCGCCACGGGATCTAATGCGGAAGACGGTTCATCCATCATTATGTATCGCTTTTTGCTGTATAGACTGTTGGCGATCAACAGCTTCTGAAGTTCTCCCCCCGAAAGAAGCAGCCCGTTTCTGTCAAATTCCCGCCCCAGAACACGGTCCTGTTGCAATTGCCCCAGTTTTTCCGGCGAGAGTCGGTTTAACGTCCGATGGACATTCGTATCATCATATTCCGTATTCAACGCCACGTTTTCGGCAATGGTCGCCGAAAAAACTTTTGATTCCTGAAAATAACTCGAGAATGCCGCCCTGTACGCAGCAAGATCGCGTCTGTCCAGCAGCGTCCCGTCTATCAGGATCTCGCCGGACGTTGGCTCGTATAATCCCATCAGGAGATGACATAATGTGGTTTTTCCCGAACCGTTTTTCCCCACGATGGCAATCTTGTCATTCCTGTTGATCTTCATACAGATATGTTTCAGGATCGTCTTGTCCGTTCCGGGGTACGCAAAAGAGACATCTTTCAATTCAATGCTCTGAAAATCCAGCACATCCTCAGTTTTCTGCTCTCCGATATCCTGCCCCCGCCTGGCCATAACATTCTCATATTGCTTTAAAACCATACTGTCGCTCCTGATCACAGAGATGTAGGAAAGCAGCTGTAAAACAGTGGAAATCGCCATGTCAGCGCCATTAAAACAGGAGATAAACTCACCGTACGACAAAGTGTGCTGTACGATGATCCTGTGCAGCAGATAAAGGATCAGCACAAACTTCATAATCAGCGCGGAAGAGACAAACTCTTTGATAAAACTTAATCCGAAAAGCCGCATATTATATTTTTTGTGATTTTCTTTTAAAGAGCGGGCAGTCTCCCGCAGATTTTCCTTTAAAAGCTCTGATACGTCCGTGGTCCGGATTTCCTTGCAGCTTTCCCTGTTAAAAAAAGATGAGAAAAGGTATTTTTTCTTCCGTTCAAAGGGTACGTTCGTAACCTTTTTCTGATTTTGCCATTTGATGATCGGCGTGTCGATCAACAGGGTAAAAACTACCGCTATGACGGATATTATAATCAATCCCCCTCCCACCTGCCAAAAGGTGTGAAAGACCATAATAACGCTTAGCCCGCCCGCAAGAACACTGAATATACTCTCGATCACAGACTGCTGTGTATCCACGATATTCCGGGAGATGTAAACCACCTCATTATAAAATTTCGTATCGTCATAACAATACAATTCCTGTCCGGAGACCAATTCCCTGATTTCCTCATACGCCAGTTTCTTTAATTTTTCAATGGCCACGGGTTCTATTCCCTGCCGGAAAGCGGCCGCGTACAGGTCGCATATGATCAAAAATGCAGCCAGATAAAATAAGTACACAAATATGTGGGGCAGATTCCGCCCTGCCGCAATATAATCAACGATCACTTTTAAAAACAGCACATTGACCACATAACCCTGCATATACTGCAGAATAAAATAGATCAATTTCCCTACGGTATACAGCGGCATTTTTATAAATATTTTCTTTAAACTGCGAAGGTATACTTTCATAGTTTCCCGCTCTCTCTGGAACTATATTTTTCCGCCTGACTGTCATAAAACTCTTTATAGATGCTGTTGGAACGCACCAGCGTTTCGTGGGGCGCATTGCCGGTCAGCGTTCCGTTTTCAAAAAACAGTACTTTGTCCGCCTTTCTCACCATTCCCATATTGTGGGAAATCAGGATCAGAGTACGCCCGCCTAAATTCCGGTCAACGCTTTCCATCACTTCCTCTTCGGAAACGGGATCCATTGCCGATGAGGGTTCGTCCATGACCGCGATCTGAAATCTGCTGAAAAACATCCTTGCAACCGCCAGCTTCTGCTTCTGGCCGCCGGACAATATAATACCGTTGTCATCATACTGCCGTCCCAGGATCTTGTCTTTCGATCCGCACAATTCACCTGCCCTGAGCCGCATCAGGCATTCGTCCATACCGTTTTGATACCCGCTATCCGGTTTCTTTTGCAGCAGGATATTATCCGCTAAAGACAGATTGAAAATATAAAAATCCTGAAAAACGGTAGAAAACATCTTTCTCCATGCCTTCAATCGGTATTTGCCGATATCAATGCCGTTATATAATATCACTCCCTCCTGCGGTTCATAAAAACGAAGCAGCAGTTTGACCAGCGTGGATTTCCCCGCTCCGTTATATCCGGCAAGAGCGACTTTTTCACCGGCCCGGATCTGAAAGCTTACATCCTTTAAGACCT
The DNA here is from genome assembly GCA_947629645.1 of uncultured Acetatifactor sp. Taxonomy (GTDB): domain Bacteria; phylum Bacillota; class Clostridia; order Lachnospirales; family Lachnospiraceae; genus Acetatifactor. The sequence continues at coordinate 17,299 of CANREV010000037.1, forward strand.
TATGTACCCCATCGTATGAAAAGCTCACATGTTTAAACTCCAATGTCTCAAACGCCGCGGGTTCCAAAGCCTGCGGCCCGCTTACGTCCTCTGCCTGCAGATCCATAAACTGCCTTACGGCATCCATATCGCTCTGATATCGGTTAGCCTTTTCATAACATTTTGATATCCTGCTTATTCTCGAGATCATATTCATGATCGCCACAAACATGATCGAAAATTCCGCAATACTGTAATTGCGCATAAATACCAGGCGTACGAACGCGTACGCATAACATACGATCGCGACAAAATTGACAGACATACCGCTGTTCATAAAATCCCACCGCATCAGTCCGCCCTGATACCTTCGGTGTATGTCCACGCTTTCCTGATAGGCTTTTTCGTAATATTGATCCGGTATCCTCGCGGCCATACTGACCTTAAACACTCTGGCATACTCCTTGGCGAGCCAGGTTTCCTGCATATAATTTTTCACTCTCTCGCTATACGCCAGATCCTTCTGCTTGTCCGAAAAAAGCTTCCCGTATTTTTCCCCGATAAAAAGCATTGGAACCGCAAAGATGGCGAAGACGCTCAGCGCCGGATCAATGCCTGTCACCACCAGCACTGCGCTGAATACCGCGATCACATATCCAAATACCTGGGCCAGATTTGCAAAAGCCAGAAGCAGCGTGCTTTCCATGGCTTTCTGAGTCCTCGACACAATCGTGTAAAATTCCGGCTGCTCATAATATTTGATGGATAATTGCTCCGCCTTTTCGATCAGCCGTTCGCTGAGCCTGTCATATAAAGTCAGCTCGATCTTCGGTTTATAGTAATTCCGATACCATTGCATCGCAGCGGCGCATATCATGTTGGCAAAGAGAAAAATAACCAGCACCCTGACGATCACCGAAAACCCGGAATTGTTTTCCATGCTGTCCACAATATAGTGCAGAAGCCACACGGCGTTTAAAGTCGTCATGACATTTTTTAACGCTTCCAGCAAAAACTCCAGCGCAATCTTCGAGGGAGCATATTGCGCCACTGTTTTGATCACGAACAGTTGCGTAACCCGGAAATCACGCTTTCCCTGTTTTTTTTCTCTCATAATCCAAGGCCTTTCCAATCATTTGTCCCGCCAGAATACTTTCGATACGCATCTGGTTTCCATTTTTCCTCATGCATCCCATATTCCACAATCCCGCCATTGTCAAGCACAGCAATAATATCGCAGAAACGTGACTTTCTAAGAATTTTTACTCTCATCATCCATTATTTTCCGGGCATAGAATAGAGATTCGCCTGATAATGAAACAGTTTTGCATAATGCCCCTCTTTTTCCATCAGTTCAGTATGGGAGCCATCCTCCACAATATTACCCTTATCAAAAACCAGGATCCTGTTAGCAAATTTACAGCTTCCTAATCTGTGAGAAACAAAAAGCGACAGATTTCCCTTTGTAATGCGATCATACTTTTGATACAGTTCATGCTCCATCTTAGGATCCAACGCGGCTGTCGGTTCATCTAAGACTTTAATTCTGCTGTCTCTGTATAATGAGCGGGCAATGGCTATCTGCTGGCCCTCCCCGCCGCTTGGTTCAATACCGCTATCGTCAAAGATCCGATACACATTTGTGTCAAAGTGCTTAGGATACTGTCTGATCACTTTATTTAACAGTCCTATGTCAGACAGTTCATCGATAAATTTCCCGTCCAGTTTCTTTTGGTCGTCCATGGTAATATTTTCTTCTATCGTAGCCGCAAACAGGGAATAATCCTGAAACGCCACAGAAAACTGGTTGATATATTCATCATAAGAATACTCCCTGATATCAACGCCGTTCACCAGTATCGTACCCTCCACCGGATCATATAACCGCAGCAGAAGTTTGATGAACGTTGATTTTCCGCTTCCGTTTTCCCCCACAATGGCAATTCTGTCTGTGTTGTCTAATTTGACATTTACATTTTTCAGCGCATATTCAGACGAGCTGCCATAACGAAACGATACGTTTCTAAATTCAATGGTAACTTTTCCTGAGTTATCAACCGCCCGATTCCGGCCGGACCGCATGGGAGGAATACTCATATACTCCTTAAAGTCGTTAAAGTACATATCATAGGAATGCACATAAACGATTTTATCCAGAATTTTTCCCATAATGCCCGCATAACTCGTCAGTGCCGATATATAGAGTGTAAAATCGCCAACCGAAATCGTTTTCCCCGCCAGCATGGGAATGATCACGCAATATCCCAGACATATCTGTATGATATAAAATATGCTGGTCAACATTTCACTGAAAACATGCCTTCTGTTAATTCTCGCATAGAATTTTGTGTTTGTCTCATAATGCTTCCGCATCTTACGCATCAAAGTTGATTTGTAAGAGAAAATGCGTATATCTTTCATATATCGGTGATCGGAGACAATATCGGTATAATACTTTGTTTTACGCTCATGTTTGATTTTTTGATCCTGATCCAGTTTCTCCTTTTCCTTGATCTTACCTCCCACGCGAAAAGAAATAAACGTAAAAAACAGATTGATAAACACCAGTATAATACTGAACTTATATATGATATAGATGTAGGCTGCGGCTGTAATAGCATACTCTATGATCTGGAGGAAACAGCTGAATATATATCCAAAACCCCAGCCGTCCGCATAAATGTATTTTTTTGCCCTTTCACTCTGCTCTTTAAAGGCATTGGATTCCAGTTTGTCCAGGTCCGCATCGATCAATTTTTCACCCATATCCATTTGAAACTCGGCAAACAGTTTTCCTCCGCTGACATTGGCTCCATAGCCAATCCACGAACTTGCTATATGTACGCCCAGATAACTCAACACATACAGCAGCACAAAAAGCACCGCATCCCGCTTAAATCCGGCGAGCGCCGCATCTAAAACCAGTTTAGGAACATAAATAAGCAGCACGGGACTTAAGGAATTCAGCAAAGTGGAAAAAACGCTGAACACGATATAACTCGGCTGTTTTATTAACGCATATTTAAAAAAATACCAAAATCCTTTCATCTTTATTTTCCTTCCTTTCGCTTTGCTCAGGCGCTGAAATGTATAATATGTGTCGTACGCCTCCCTGATAATTAAGCTATTGATACAGACCGGCCTGAGCCTGCTGCAACATAATGTGGCAGTAAAACTAAAGATACAGACCAGCCTGGGCCTGCCAGAACCCGGCATATCTGCCATTGAGCCCGACCAACTCCTGATGTGTGCCATTTTCGACAATCCTCCCATTTTCAAAGAACAGGATTCTGTCCGCGGACAGCACAGAGCCCAGTCTGTGAGTTACAAAAAAGACTGTCTTCCCTTTCCCGATCTTGTCAAAAGCATTATAAATCTCCGCCTCTTTCAGCGGGTCAATAGCCGCCGTTGGCTCGTCCAGGATCACAATATCCTTATTTCCAAAAAATGCCCTCGCAATTGCAACTTTCTGCCATTCTCCGCCTGACAGATCGATTCCGCCAAATTCCGCCGACAGAACCGTATCCAGCGGTATATCTTTCTGAAAGCCCGCAAAAGCAAGCGCTTCCCTTATCCGATTCTCCTGATCTTTTTGGGAAATATCAGATATGAAAACATTGTATCCCAGACTCTCTTTATATTTGTTATAATCTTGGAAAACAGCCACAAAATAACGCCAATAATCCTCCGGGGAGATTCCCATAATATCTTTTCCTCCCAGTCTGATCGTTCCGCAGGAAGGCTCTGCCATTCTGGTGAGGAGTTTTATAAAGGTTGATTTCCCGCTTCCATTGGCTCCCACAACAGCCACATGTTCCCCCTTCTTTATTTTCAGGGAAATATCCTCCAGCACATTCGTATCACTGAGCGGATACCGGAAAGAAACATGGTCAAATTCCAGACATCCCTGTTTGGCGATTCCTTGTTCTGTTTCTTTGCTTTGTTCTGTTTCTTGGTTTTGTTCCGTTTCTTGGTTTTGTTCTGTTTCTTGGTTTTGTTCTGTTTCTTGGTTTTCTCCTGCTTTTTCTGTTTCCGCTTTCTTCAGATCAATAAATTTAAAAAACTCATTCACACTATAGGAGGATGTGATGATACTTGTAACATGGCCCGCCATATCCGTCATGGAACGGATCAGTTCCGCGATCAGCTTATAAATAGCCGCAAAACCGCCCATCGTAACCGTCCCTGCCGCCATCCCGCAGGCTGCCATAAACAGGCAGACGGTCAGTATGGCATTCTGGCTGAAACTGCCCGCAAAAAGGAATGCCGCCTTCTTTTTGTAAAATTTCTGCCTGATTCCCAGGATTGTCCTGTTTTTATCCTCAAATTTCTTCGTAAAGAATGCAAACCTGTCATTCAGTTTTATTTCCCTGTATAACTGCTTATCCGTAAAAATATCTTTAAAATAATTATATTCCAGCATTTCCACAGAGGTTTTCTGGTCCTTTTCATAGTTCTCTCTGTCGCTCACGAATTTGCCGAAGATTGCCGGAATAATCGTCAATGTACTCACCAGACAGATCCTTTTATCCAAAAGATACATGGAAACAAACAATCCGGCCACTGCGGATATGTTGCCGAAAACCGTCAGACCAAGCTGAAATATAAGAACAAAACCCGCTCTTGTAAAATACCAGGCCCTGTCGATCATCGCCTGTGTCTTTGGTATTTCAAAAAATTCCGGTTCCAGCTCCATGGCTTTGACATTGATTTCCTTATCCATGTTGAACCAAGAGGCAAAATTAAACCTTGCCGATACGTTTTCCATGACCGTCCGAAAGACGCTCTGCAAAGCGCTCAACAGTATGTATATTCCAAGGGCGCTCATTGCGCCTGAAAGAAGCCTTGCCGCATGACCCGCATTTCCCGCCAGATCAATATACTTTTTCCACATTGATATGGTAAAAGGCATCAGCAGCCCGGATCCTGCGGATAAAACAATGTATAACACAAATATCAACGACTGTTTCCGTAAAACGAAGGAAAAAAGTCTCATAAAAATCCTAACAGGCGGAATCCGCGCCGTATCAATCTGATCTATGCTTTGTTCGTAACAATACGTCCTATCCCTGGAATGCCCCGCGTCCATACTATGCCTCCCCCCTTACATAAAGCTGCCGCTGGCTTTCAAAAAGTTCGTAAAATTTTCCTTTGGCCTCCATCAGTTGTCCAAAGTCCCCATACTCTGCCATGGTCCCATGATCCAGTACGAGTATTTTATCCGCTTTCGCAGAAATACCAAGCCGGTGCGTTACAAGCAGAACAAGCGATTTTCCGCTATTTTCCAGAATCCCCTTAAAGGTCTCTATCTCCGTGACAGGATCCAGCGCCGCCGTAGGCTCGTCAAAGATCATCACGTCTTTCCGATTAGCGAATGCCCTGGCTATGGCAATCTTCTGCCACTGTCCGCCAGATAAATCCAAGGCATTCCCGTAAGTCTTTCCAAGAAGCGTTTCATATTGCTGTTCAAAGTTCTCCGCTATTCTGTCAATATCCAAAAATGCCGTTCTCTTCCTTATGTCCTCAAGTTCCATGTCAAAGCCAATGTTCTCTTTCAGGCTCAACGCATACCGGGCGTAATCCTGAAAAGTACACCCTGCTATCTGCGTTAAAATACGATCCGGAATGTATTTGATATCAACCCCGTTTATCAGGATTTCACCCTTTATAGGTTGATACAGGCCAAGCATCAGTTTAATGACAGTACTCTTCCCAGCTCCGTTTTCTCCCACAAGAACATAACTTTCCCCAGACTTAATCTGAAAGGAAACGCCTTTTAAAACAAGCTCCTCACTGTTAGGATAGTGGAAAAATACATTCCTGAACTCTATTGTAATCTCTGTTCCGTATGTAAATTCCCATTCTTCCTTCTTTACTTCATATCGGGACAATTCATCTGTTATCTCATTGATATGTTTTATTTTTGTGACCATATCGGCAATTTTGGTAACAGATCCGATCACATCAATACTGAGCAGATGGTTTGACAAAACCACAAATACCGCAATGCCTATATCCCCCTTACAGAGCAGATGGAAGACAAACAGCAGATTCAAAAATGAAACAGCGAACTGGCTTAAAGCAATCCCCTTTGAAATAGAGGTATATTTCAACAGGTTTTTTAAAAACTTGCTGTTAGACGCCCTGATCCTTTGTTCCCAGTCAGCCAGAATAAATTTCCCCGCACGATAAATCCTTACTTCTTTTGCATACTCCCGCTGTTTTAAGATTTCCGCCTTGTACCTTGCGGCACGTTCATCTCCCGCAAGAGAAAACTGCTTTTTGTAAAAAATACGCGAATATTTAGAGGAAAAATACACTGTCACAGGCACAAAAGCAAAGACCGCGACCGGCAACACCCAGGAATATTGTACCAAAATAGCGATATAGAAAATTGCGCTTATTACAAATCTTAAAATCTGCAGGATAAGATTCAGTTCCGATTCGTATATATTATTATTTCCCAGATATTTTATTTTGTCATATACAGCGGAATCCTCAAACGCCGCATATGATATGCCCTGTAAGATATCCCTCACCCTTTTTACATTCATGGTCTCTATAATATTGGTAACTTTTAAATTCAGATAATCGTAAAGCAGGTTCAGATTCGTACCGAGCATCAAAACAAAATTCAGAATCAACGGCACATACAGGGCGCTAAGCTGAAGTTGTCCGTTCACAACCCGGTCAACCCTGTTTACCAGCTCCGTCTGCGCTAATAATAATACAGGACTGATCACCCCAAGCATAATGGAAAGCGCCACCATGCTCCCAAAAAGAAATTTATGTTTTATTGCAAAAGTCATTTTCTTAAATGATGTTCAGAAAAACATCTTGTTCCTTCCTCGTTTTTTCACTTCTGAATTTACTCCGGCAATCTTTCAATTTTCCCCTAAATTATACCCCCCCCCCCCAATTTTTTTGTCAAGAATTATACTGGGAAAGGGCATTCTGCGAGTGCAGCTTAAGATCAATATGTCAATATACCAGGTTACGTCATCTCATCGCCTCTATTTATACTGCTCAGCCTGAATATTATATAAACGTGCATATTTCCCGTTTAGCCTGATCAATTCCTCATGGCTCCCGCTTTCCAATACGGAACCATGTTCCATATAATATATTTTATCTACCATTTTCGTGGAATACAAACGGTGCGAAATAAGAACTAACGTCTTATCTTTACACATATTAAACATACGCAAATACATTTCATGTTCGGATAATGGATCCAGACTGCTTGACGGCTCATCCATTATAATCACACCGGCATCTTTGCATACCGCTCTTGCAATGGCCAGTTTTTGATTCTGGCCACCTGAAAGATTTGTCCCGTTTTCTTCAAACTCTTCTGTTAAAGGCGTATATATCTTTTCCGGCAGAGACTCAACTTTTGCGTATAGACCGCTTGCTCTTAGAGCTTCCCATACTTCCTGTTCATCCTCGTCTCCATCCAGTTCCCTTGTCAGCACATTTTCTCCGATGGAAAAGGCAAAAGATTGAAAATCCTGATAAACAACGGCAATTTCTTTTCTTAAGGAATCCACATTCAGATCTTTATAGTTTTCACCATCGAAGTACACGCCACCGCTTTGTGGGTCATACAGCCTTAAGATCAATTTTACTAAAGTCGATTTGCCGGCGCCGTTTTCTCCAACCAGCGCTATTTTTTCACCCTTGTTTATCCTGAGAGAAATATCCTTCAGAATATTCTGTGAGTTGGAATTATACCTGAACGACACATGATCGAATACTATGGAATGACTTTTGTCCTCCCGCACAGTCTTTACGTCTCCTGTCGGCTCCATGGAGGATCTATAATCCAGTATCTCTCGCAGATTGTTGATAAACAACGAGTGCTCTGCCAGTTGGGGAATAACAGAAAATAAATTTGATAAAGAACCGCTTAATGTAGTCGAGGCGTAAATCAGACTTGTAAATGATGCCGCGTCAATCACTCCGCTGATGATTTTCTCACCAATAAAAAAAGATGTAATACCAAAGTTTATCACAAAAGTCTGCCAATTCCGAATGATACCCAGAAAGGCAATTGGGGGTTGATATTTTTTTATTTGCAAACTATATTCCCTGGTTCCACTTTCAAGTTTTGAAAACAGAAGTTTATTATAATTATTGGTTTTCATTTCTTCTATATACTGCGGCAAATAGAACAAACGCTGCACATATCCGATCTTGCGATTTGTTCTTGTCAAAGCATTGTTTGCCTTAAATTTGTATCGTGAAATAACCATATTAATTAAAACACTAATTACGGATGAAAAAACAGATAAAAATATTAATTTCCAGTCAAGAAGTATTATCACGGTTGCAATAGAAAATATTGAAAGTAATGAAGTCAAAAATTTTTCAATCGTAGAAAGCATCGCAAATGGTCTTTGCTCGGCTTCGCCAATAGCTCTGCTAAACTTATCATAAAATTCTGAATTATCCAGTTCGGATAATCCTATTTTTAAAGATTGGGTATATACTCTTTTTAGTATATGCTCTTTGATAATACTGTCACTTATGGGACATTTCTTCCATTGAAGAAGACATTCAAAATAGCTTAACATGAATGAAACCGCTCTTTCAATCAGAACAAGCAGCACAAGATATTGAAATGACTGGTACATGATTATACAATCTAACGCTATCTTGATAAACAAAACGCTAATAATATTGTTCAATGTTGAAATGAATGAAAGAAGAATCATATACAAAATTCTTTTTTTATCACTGGCGTAAACCATTTTGAGCAAATACAAGTTATTATTAATAATTTTCATTATTCTCATCACCTCTATTTATACTGCTCAGCCTGAATATTATATAAACGTGCGTATTTCCCGTTTAGCCTGATCAATTCCTCATGGTTCCCGCTTTCCAATACGGAACCATGCTCCATATAATATATTTTATCTACCATTTTCGTGGAATACAAACGGTGCGAAATAAGAACTAACGTCTTATCTTTACACATATTAAACATACGCAAATACATTTCATGTTCGGATAATGGATCCAGACTGCTTGACGGCTCATCCATTATAATCACACCGGCATCTTTGCATACCGCTCTTGCAATGGCCAGTTTTTGATTCTGGCCACCTGAAAGATTTGTCCCGTTTTCTTCAAACTCTTCTGTTAAAGGCGTATATATCTTTTCCGGCAGAGACTCAACTTTTGCGTATAGACCGCTTGCTCTTAGAGCTTCCCATACTTCCTGTTCATCCTCGTCTCCATCCAGTTCCCTTGTCAGCACATTTTCTCCGATGGAAAAGGCAAAAGATTGAAAATCCTGATAAACAACGGCAATTTCTTTTCTTAAGGAATCCACATTCAGATCTTTATAGTTTTCACCATCGAAGTACACGCCACCGCTTTGTGGGTCATACAGCCTTAAGATCAATTTTACTAAAGTCGATTTGCCGGCGCCGTTTTCTCCAACCAGCGCTATTTTTTCACCCTTGTTTATCCTGAGAGAAATATCCTTCAGAATATTCTGTGAGTTGGAATTATACCTGAACGACACATGATCGAATACTATGGAATGACTTTTGTCCTCCCGCACAGTCTTTACGTCTCCTGTCGGCTCCATGGAGGATCTATAATCCAGTATCTCTCGCAGATTGTTGATAAACAACGAGTGCTCTGCCAGTTGGGGAGCTAAAATTACCATGTAAAAAATCGAACTGCTCAGGTTTGCAGTACCAATGAGAAGTGTGGAAAAATCGCCGATACTAATTAACTTATTTAAGATCTGACAGCCTAAATACACGACCGGAACGCCATAGTTTATTAATGAAAACAGATTCGAGCCAAAAACAGATTTGATTATAATGGAAGGCATTTTAGCCTTTATTATATTGATAATTTCATTATTTGAATTTGAATATTTATTATATAGCAATTCATTATAATCGTTCGTTCTGATTTCCTCTCTATATTGAGGCAAAGAAAATATGCGTTTTATATAATCAATTTTTCGGTTCTCCGGTGTCAATGCCATTTCATAATTATATCGTTCTTTCGTTATTCTTATGTTGATATAAAATGAACTGATCACAGGAAGAATCGCAAAAATAATCAGAACAGGATCCAATATTGCAATCACAGATAATAAACCCAAAGCAGAAAACAAATGCGACAAAAAGTATTGAAATGTATTAAGGACCTGCACAGAACGTTGGTCCGCTTCACTCAACGCTCTGACATACTTGTTATAAAATTCTGAATTATTCATATCAAGAAGATCGATAGAAATATATTTGTCATAAAGTTTTTTAGAGATCCCGTTTTTTATTTTCAAATTCCATACGGGAAATTTCACATTAGTAAATATGCTATTTACTACCATGTCAGATAAATGTATTAATAAATATATTAAGATTGTGATCGATAAGAAAAGGAAAGGTGTATCACGCTTTAAAGACTCTATTGCGTATTTATAAAATAATGCAACATTTGCCGCGTTGATACCGCTAAACAGTGCTATAATAAAAATACTGATTACACGCATTTTACAATTATGATAGCTGTAACCCACCACAAACAAAATATTTTTTACAACAGTTGTAAATGAAGAGTTTTTCTTTTGCATCAGTTTCACCCTCCCCATACATTTCATAGTCTCATAACGACTAAATAACATATTAGACTAACAACCTGCTACGGAGTTGCAACTATTGTGATTTGTTCCACCTTCCACAGCGTAAAGCAGAATCATGTTTTCTATGAAATAATTCCTTATTATTTCCGCAAAAGAATGCAATGAAGCAATGGAATCATACAATAAATATTCATCTGGCATTTCCATTTCAAATGTTTTTTCAACATCGACAATAAAACCTATAAATTGAATTGAGTCAGCGAGATAATCCATAAGCGCTAAGTAAAACGGCGGATTTTATTGTTTCCCCATAAGTTCTATAATGGCTGTTAGAAAACGTTGGCATTATACCCTACTACTCATGTGGGAAGTAAGCGTTTTACTTTACTATCAAAGGAGCAATCATTATGAGAGCAAAGCGGATCAGCAGGGATGAGCCGTTTCAGCTCATCATGGAATGCCGCAGGAGCGGTCTTTCCGATTATCAGGGATGCGAAGCCAATGGCGTACTGCCGAGAACATTTTACATGTGGGTCAGCCGACTGAGAAAAGCCGGTTATGCGATCCCTGACACTGCAGCCGGACGCAAAGCCGTTCCAGTCAGACAGGAAGTAGTAAAACTTCCCGTGGGTGACAGTGAGACAACAGCTGGCAGGATGACAGGGCAAAATGCCAACAGTCCAACAACAACTCTCCAGACGACTATAGAAATAGACTCCGGCAGCATGACCATCCGTATCTACAACGGCGCAGATGTAAAAGTGATACAGAGTGTACTGCAGCTGATAGGAGGTAACGTGCATGCTTGGTGATATCTCCGCTGCTGACCATGTTTACATCATAACAGACTATACCGATATGCGCAAGAGCATTGATGGGTTATATGCCATCATCATGGGACAGATAACCATGCGGTCTATCTGTTCTGCGGAAAACGCTGCGACCGGATCAAGGTTCTGCTCCGCATACCTAATGGATATGTGCTCTTATATAAACGCCTGGACGTAGTCCAGGGAAGATTCCGCTGGCCGAGGAACAGCGTTGAAGTGAAGCCCATTACCTGGCAGCAGTTCGACCGGCTGATGTCCGGTCTGGATATCGAACAGCTTAAGGCATTGAAAACAGTGTAAGGATGCAGGGATCATTTGTGAAAAACGTAGAAATTTCTGTTGTTTTCCCATTCTGAAAATAAGGAATGCCTGCGTCAATCTGCCCAGCCCTGTTACGATCATACGGCGCAGGACGGGCATGTGGCAGATAATCCGAAACTTGAAAAAAGACTCTGTATTTCACTCTCTCAGGATGCCTTGCGGTATGGCAGAATGACGGAATATGCTGCTGTAATTTGGTTTTCCCCATTTTTAGAATACGAATGCCCCTGCACCCTCTATTTTAAAGTGTTCAAACGGGTTTAGCTGTTGTGATTTACCCTTTTTCGGGAAATGGCTGTTTATCCCTTTCGGCTCATGGACAGGACACGCTCTATTGCATAACCAGGCGCGTAAAAAATGAATTTTGGAATCTCATAAATACGCTTTGAGCATTCCTTTAATTCTTTCAGGTAGATGCTTTCGCTGTGGACAGACGATGTCAGTCTAATATATCCTGCCGCAAGGGTGGCAGACAGATTCAGGTTCCGGATGGATTGCAGGGACATTACCCGCAGGTCTTCCGGTTCAAACTGCTGCTTCTTGAACCTGAAATATTCCTCTATACGCCATCTCATCAGGTATACTTGTGCCACGATATGGCACAGACGTTTCTTCTCTTACTACAATATATTTATGATTAATATCCCTTACAGCCAGTAAGGAATTGCCCATCTTATTGCTTAAGCTGTTAGAATGAGTATGGCAATAGGTCTGGCCGTCATTTCCCAAGACTTCACGTCCGTAAAGCAGTCAGCCAACCAGCCCTCATTCGCAGCATTCGTTTTACGCAGGTTGAACCCAGGAGCGTTCATGTGATACCCAGTAGATTGAACAGGCAATGAATAAACCTGGTATTGACCATTGCTAATCCATTCCAAAGGAGTATCTTTTATGAACGCTGTTGGTATCGATGTTTCCAAAGGCAAAAGCACTATCACCATCCGCAGGCCCAGTGATGTAGTCATCCTGCCTCCCTGCGACATCCCCCACACCCAGTCCGCCATCAATGACCTGATCCGGCAGATCAAAGAACTTGACGGGGAAACCAA
>CANREV010000038.1 GCA_947629645.1 uncultured Acetatifactor sp.
GTTTGAATCCCATACATATTTACATCATTCTCAAACTGACCGCCAAAAAGATGGTAAGCGGAGAAGTTTGAATCCCATACATATTTACATCATTCTCAAACGCGTCTTTCACATCTTTTGCCGGAGAAAAGTTTGAATCCCATACATATTTACATCATTCTCAAACAAAAATGAGTGTAAACAGTGTTTACCAGATGTTTGAATCCCATACATATTTACATCATTCTCAAACTAGGTGAATTGTTAGCTCCATTGAGTGAAGTTTGAATCCCATACATATTTACATCATTCTCAAACTGTGACCATAGCGCACACTTCCCCTGTTTGTTTGAATCCCATACATATTTACATCATTCTCAAACAGCAGGAAGATGCACCGAGGGTCATGCTTGTTTGAATCCCATACATATTTACATCATTCTCAAACTATACCTGACACATTCAGTAGTTTAATAGGTTTGAATCCCATACATATTTACATCATTCTCAAACCCCGTTGCGATGGTGAAGCAATCTATTTTTGTTTGAATCCCATACATATTTACATCATTCTCAAACTCAGAGTTAAGGCAAGGGACACAAGCCACAGTTTGAATCCCATACATATTTACATCATTCTCAAACATAATCAACTACTAAATGGTCACTATTAGTGTTTGAATCCCATACATATTTACATCATTCTCAAACAAAAGACTGACCCGCGCCGTAGACAGCCGTGTTTGAATCCCATACATATTTACATCATTCTCAAACAGATAACTTTCAATTCCTCCAAATCCGCTAGTTTGAATCCCATACATATTTACATCATTCTCAAACTCAAGGTTTACCATGCGGAACTGATAAGAGTTTGAATCCCATACATATTTACATCATTCTCAAACAACCTCACTTTCCATAAAGCCCATGGCATCGTTTGAATCCCATACATATTTACATCATTCTCAAACGAGGCATTCTGTGTCTATGGTCAGAATGTGTTTGAATCCCATACATATTTACATCATTCTCAAACAGTACTTCACCGTTTAATGATAGTAATTTGTTTGAATCCCATACATATTTACATCATTCTCAAACAAGAAGAGTGCTGGAACGCCATCCGCTCCAGTTTGAATCCCATACATATTTACATCATTCTCAAACGATACAAAGACAGGTAGACGCGGAAAGCGGTTTGAATCCCATACATATTTACATCATTCTCAAACCCATTAATCCAGAACTTACGGAAGAAAGCCGTTTGAATCCCATACATATTTACATCATTCTCAAACCTCTCATTAAGAGCATTGTCAACACTTTTTGTTTGAATCCCATACATATTTACATCATTCTCAAACTCTTATCATCATTTATTCCGCTTTCATGAGTTTGAATCCCATACATATTTACATCATTCTCAAACATCTGCCATTCATAAAGCTGTAACAGATATGTTTGAATCCCATACATATTTACATCATTCTCAAACACAGAGGAACATCTTCACAGGCTCTTGCCCGTTTGAATCCCATACATATTTACATCATTCTCAAACATGACCACGCCTGAAAAAGGAATAGGAAGGGTTTGAATCCCATACATATTTACATCATTCTCAAACTCAATAATCTGATTAATAGTATCAATATCAGTTTGAATCCCATACATATTTACATCATTCTCAAACCGCATGGCGGGATTTTATAAACCAAAAGAGTTTGAATCCCATACATATTTACATCATTCTCAAACGGACGGTGGACACGGTACAATCATTGTAAGTTTGAATCCCATACATATTTACATCATTCTCAAACTATACCGATCAATTTCCACGAGATTGTAGGTTTGAATCCCATACATATTTACATCATTCTCAAACCCAAACGCATGTATCACATTGCACGGATGGTTTGAATCCCATACATATTTACATCATTCTCAAACTCATCTGTCAACAATTTTATTCTTCTACCGTTTGAATCCCATACATATTTACATCATTCTCAAACCGGTTGTTCTCTTCACTCGCAATCAGTTGCGTTTGAATCCCATACATATTTACATCATTCTCAAACCCCCTCCGACTTTCTCCCTGTCCGAGAGAGGTTTGAATCCCATACATATTTACATCATTCTCAAACATAGTCGGACGATAGATCAGATCCTCAGTGTTTGAATCCCATACATATTTACATCATTCTCAAACGCACAGTCTACCGTATTTGCAGGAGTAGCCGTTTGAATCCCATACATATTTACATCATTCTCAAACCATTTTGGAGGTTGATATGAAGCTTACTGGTTTGAATCCCATACATATTTACATCATTCTCAAACGCGAATCTGAACAATATCCCTTATGAAATGTTTGAATCCCATACATATTTACATCATTCTCAAACCAGCCTACACTACGTTTCCAGCAGACGCTGTTTGAATCCCATACATATTTACATCATTCTCAAACTCACGGTCATCATGATCTACAATTTGACGGTTTGAATCCCATACATATTTACATCATTCTCAAACAGCAACGAGGGCGTACATGATGACGCGACCGTTTGAATCCCATACATATTTACATCATTCTCAAACCTCAAAATTCAAGAAGACAAATCCCATCAGATTTAATATGTGGAACCCAAACACCTATCAAAAAATTTCACAATCATCCCTATCTATTGTATAACATTTTGTGCAGACTGAAAAGTTTATCTCGCGTGATTCTATCAAAACCACTGCAATTTTTAAGTAAAATGCCTCTTTTAAAAGTGCTTCCAACTCATCTACAGTCATATAAAAAGACAAATTCACAAAAAAAATTACTTTTTTATCCAGCAACCGCACAGCAGCTTTTAAATATTGCGCCAATCTGGTTACCAGATCCTGTTGGGAAACATCCGGTTTTATCCCGCACACCTTAAAGATCTGTGTAAGATCCGGTTCTGCATAATTCAACTCTATACTGGCATCTTGTTCCAATCCCAAAAGATAGCTTTGTAATTGCGCCAATATGGACTGAGTCTGCATATAATACTGCTCTCCATAAGCTAATTCCTTCAATTCAGCATACAATTTCCCCAGGCACCTCTTATCATTCAGGTCAACCATATAAGGGCTTAAAACCACTTCCGCCTTCTGCCTCATATCAAGAATACAATCTTTTTCCGACAGGACAAAACCGCCTTCCGCGCCATCCGCCTGCGCCATAAGTTCTTCCGCGTACCTTCTGAAAATCCGCGGGGATTCCATAACCCAGACAATCACCTGATTTTCCTGAAATTCCAACTGCATTTGTAAATCCGTATGTACCAGTTTTATAAGATCACCAACCTTTCATCCGTGTCCAATACATTGTGATGTGTCTCGCCAATAATAAATTCCATTTTTTCATATTGTTTTTCTGTAATTGACAATAATTGCACCAGTCCCTCTTTAGGCTTATTTTTGCGGACATTTTCAATAATTGCATTTGTCGCCGTGCCATTGAGAGCCAGCTTGCAATAAACTGACTCCTGCATCATTAAAAATCCGTTTTTCGTCAAAAATTTTCTGAATCTGGCGTATTCTCTCCTTTGTTCGCCCGTGCCTACCGGCAGATCAAACATCACTAAAACTCTCATAAACCTATAGCTCAACCTCGTAAAAGCGAATCATGGAACTGTCGTCTTCATTTAAAGCGTCAAAAACACTCTTGCTGTAAATTTTAATTGCGTTGCCGACATTCTGGGTTCTTCCATCTATCATAACCTCATCATTCAGAAGATTGACCAGAAGCATTTTCTCCGGATGTCCGAATTCCAGCAAAGGCATCTGCAAAACACATTTGTCTACCAGTACCCGAAACGGTTCCATCAGATCGGAAGACAGATTAAACTGATTAAACATATTGTCATGAAATAATCCCAGCTGAGTCAGATAGCCGTTTGACACCACTTCTCTGTTAAACGCGGATAAAACGATGGAATAACCGTAATTTAACGCGGCATTCACAGCGTTATCCGCCGTCCTTGTAAAATTCATTCCAAAGAGCGCGTTAAAATAAACTTTCGCAGCATGACCTTCCCTGTTCGTCTCATCATTCCAAGTCATTTGCCGCAAATATGACGCCAGCAGATTCGCCTCCTCCTTTCCCAGGCTTTCTAACAACTCTTTTTGTTTCCGTATCTTTTCCGTGACAATTTCCGTCCAGACCGCTTCTTTCGTTTTCTCCTTCCACGCGATCTGGCTTCGCATTTTATTGCTGGTATCATGACTGCCGTAATATCCTACCAGTTCCGAGGACGGATTGCGTTTTTCATCACAGAAAATCACTTTAATCTTACGTTTAGTTAATTCCGCCAACAGACTGGCAGTCAGGGATACCGCCGTGTTTTCCACAAGCAGCGTCCCGATCTCACCCAGATGGATCTTTACCGTCTCTTCTCCCCTGACCACCAGAAAACCTAACTGCAGATCCAGTTTTGCCCTGCTGGCGATTACCACCGTCCTCCAACTCATAAAAAGGTATCCTTTAAATCAATAGCCTGCTCAAAAATTCCCGCAGGAGACTGATTGATAAGAGTTATTTTTTCGTATTTACTTACCTCTTTAGCAAGAAGCAAAGCTCCTCCATTCGCCGGTCCCCCAATGCCGGTCAGATCAGCCTTGCTGCTATTGCACTGGAATAAATGCAAGACTTCATACAGCGTTTTGCACTTCTCCTCCATATCTTGTCCTATAAACTTCTCCCTGCCTTTTTCCAGCGTCTCAAGCTGGCTTCCCAGCCGTATTTTATAGGGTGTGTTGCGGATCTTATCGGTTAAAACATCATACAATTCCACCAGCTGCGTTTCTTCTAATCCATCGTGGGCGTTCAATTTATAGTTTTTATTTTCCTTCATTTGTTCCACAGTTTTGACAATCTTTTTGACGGTACGCGTCTGACTATCATTTAACAATAACTGATCCGCTCCTTTAAAAACTAACTGATTTCCAGTCCTCCCAGACAAATGCATCTTAAACCCGTCACACTCAAACAGAGAATCCATCTTGATCTTAGGAATCAGTATTCTGGGATCAGTTAAAGGGTTTTCTCCGCTTCTTAGATATTCCAGCAGTTTTCTTTCATCTTTCTGAAATTCCTCCTTTTTATAAACGGGTACGAATTCCAGCGTCCGCTTCAAAGCGCCTTTCTTTCCCACAGACTCCACCAGTACAAAATAAGCTCCGGTCGCTTTGTTATAGCCGCCGTATTTTTCGATGGAACAAAGCCTATCATCGCTGCTCTTAACAGGCACCTGCCCTTTTCCCTTTTTCATTAATTGCTGGTCAAAAAGAGCTCCCTGCACTTCATAATTTCTTCTGGTGAACAGCACACTGTTTTTGCGCATCATTTTTTTAACCGTGACAATCGTTCCTTTTTCTCCCGCCCGCCACGCGGTTTCTCCGGCCCCGGTAACGTCCTTTCCGGTAAACATCTTTTTAAGATTATAACTTTTGTCAGGATGATTGGCGATAAAACGCGCAGCGTCTTTGTTAAATTTTACATAGTAAGTATTGCCAACCACTATATTTAAATAAGCGTCTTTTGCATGATGCAGATCATTCACTTCTCTGACTTTTATAAGCTCAAAATCCTGACGAAAAGCGGAAACCGTTTTTGCTTTTACATACACGATCTCCGTATCCGGCATCGTCCGTTTTAATATGTCAGCTACAGCCTTTGTACTCTGACGTGTTTCCACCAGCTGTCTCTCAATAAAACCAGCCAGTTCTTCCGCGGTGAATCCATCACTGCGAATCAGCCTTTTATACTTTTCTTCCTCAATAAATCCTCCATTGCGCAGTTCATGCCAAAATGGGCGCATTTTTTCTCTGATCTCGCTTCTGACCGGATAAATTTCCTTTTTATCCTGATTGCAGATTTTATGTGTCAAAACCCTGTTGCGCAGACTGTCATCCATAACTCTGGACTGCGGATAAATATGGTCTATATCGTACACATTGCTGTCCCACAATTCATTCAAATCAATGTTTTTCCCACAGTACATACATTTCCCTTTTTGCGTGTAATACAAATACAGTCTGTCGCTTTTCAGCGTATGTTCATCCCAATGGCCCAACTCGTCCAGCCAATCTCTCTCCTCCTTTTTACAGCTCTGGTACAGACTGATCAGCTTCCCTTTTCGGGATAATGTCCTCCCCGTATTCTGCGCCTCTCTGGCCACCTCCAGAAATACTCTTTTGGGTGCGCCGCCCATGACTTCCTGCAGTTCCTTAACCACCTTCAGCGTCTGCCAGATCTGCCTTTTAACCGCGGGAGACACATACAGTTCTTCGACCAGATCATATTGGATATCTGTGCTTTCTTTATATCCATTAGCATCTTCGACCGCCTGCATATAATGATATTGTCTGCTCAATAATTGCATCAGATTTTCATTTGTCTCCCATAAAGCGCGGATAATGCTTATTGCTTCTCCTGTCTCCTGGTCAGGAGAAGTGATCTCTTCCAAAAATCTTCTGGACAGTCTGCCCCACCCGTTATAAGAAAGCCTGCAGAGTGTTTTCAACTGCCCGTCCGTCATCTGCGGATACATCTTTCTTATTCTCTTTTTTAACAGATCCTTATCCTCGCCAAACAATGTGACATTTAAAATCAGATTTTCTTTCTCTTCGTCCGTCAGATTCAGTCCTGTTATTTCTTTAAAGTCATGATAGGAACGCAGAGACGCCTTAAAATCTCCATCTATTCCGGATATTTCAGCATTTTTATCCGCAATCCCTTCCCTGACAAGATAATCCTTCAATTTTTTTCCAGTCACTTTCCGAAAACGTTCAAACAAATCTTTATACAGCTGCTGCTTGAGCGCTACAGTTACTTTTTCTCCATCGATGCGTAAATTATTTAACTCATTTAAGACCATAAATTTACTATACAGCAAAGATTCTTTCGGCAATACATCCTCCATTGCAAGATAAGTGCATTTATTGGTCATGCGGCGTATGAACTGCTCCGCGCTTGTCTCCGTATCTATCATTTCTTCAAAATTCCAAGGATAAACCGCACCTTCTTTTTTCCTGACTGCCCAGGCGAACCGGGACTCGGTTTTTCCAGCGCCCAGCGGCCCCACATAATAAGGGATCCTGAAAGTCATGATCTGTTCAATCTGTTTTTCATGATCTTTTACAAACGGAAAATAAACACCCGCGTTTTTTACAATTTCCCGCAATTCCGCTAAATGCAGCTGATAAGGGATCACACTATTCTCTTTGCTGACCTGTCTCGGCAGAAAAGTACCTGCCTCCAGTTCACGCAGCAGGATATCTTTTCTCTCTGAATCCTGCAGCCTGCCGCAGATCTCTTTCTTTAAAAAGCTGTAAAATTCTTCTCTGGAACACAGTTTCCCGTCTAAAGATACCTTCCTGCCATTCACTTTAGTCATTCCGATATACGCACAGTAATTTGCATATTTACTGTCTGTTACCACAAATGTCTTCTTATAGTATTCCGGCAGTTCTTCCCGTACCAGTTTTTTCAAAAAAGCTAAATCATTCCTATGCTTCTCATAGGACTTTACTTTTGCATCGGAAATATAGTTTTCCCCTCCCAGAATATTGACGAGAACAGACCAGTCATAAAGAGCTTTCGCCGCCCCAACCACACTGTAATACTCACCGATTTCACTCTCTAATGTTTCGGCAATCTCCTCATATCCCGCTTCTGAAAAAGAGATTTTCGCGTGTTCTGTCTCAGCGTATTCCTCTCCGAAAATATCTCCCAGCTTTACTTTACAACCCGCCACAAGTTTTAGGAGTTCTTTCGCGCCTTTGGATGATACAGATAATGACGTGCAAAGTTTTTTTGCTTTATCTGTCTTTGACGATTTGTTATCTTCCAAAATGACCTGTACCATCTCGAAATCGCTTTTCCCGCATTCCAGTGAAAACTCTAACTCCGAGGCGCTTACCTGATCCAAAAAGTTCTGAAATACATTTGAAAAACCTGTGATTTCCTCCGCCTGCAAATTAGGGAACAGGAAATGCCCTCTGTGTTTCACGATATGATGCAGCGCCAGATACACCAGTCTGACATCATGGGGCTGGGACGATCGAACAAGTTCTCGCCGCAAATGATAAATGGTAGGATATTTTTTATGATATTCCTTATCTGTAAAATCCGGATCTACAAATAAAGCATATGGCAATATGGGAGTGCGGCCTTCCGCATCTCTCTTATCCTCCGGCTGATACTTACTTTCCTTCAGGCGCAGGAAAAATCCGGCGTCCACTTTATTGATCTCTTCCGCAAAGATCTCCTGAAGCAGTTGTATTCTTCTGTTTCTTCTGTCAAGACGTCTTCTGCCGCACCGAAACTGACGTCTTTCTTCCGCAGTATTGGCTGTTTCAAACAGCCGGATTCCCCACAAGTCTTTTCCGTGCGCCCTTAACAGCTGATATTCCTGATCCGTTACCGCCCAGCCTAAAGAACCCGTTCCCATGTCCAATCCCAGAAAGTATTCCTTTTCTGCCATAGCGTCTTCTCCTTTGCGTTTTATTTTTCTTTTTGAAAATTTTTGCTGCATTTTTAATCTCTAAATCAATTTAATTTTGTCTTGACAATTATGAATTGTCATGTTAAAGTTTATATAAATTTAGTCCCATACTAAATTTACATCATAAGTTCAAATAAAAATTTATTCAAACCGCTCCTTTGGAGCCCACATTGGTGGATTAATAGCATCGAAAGATGCTATTTTTATTTTTATCTTCTCTATTAATATAACAAAAGATATGGCAAAATCCAATTATTATTTATTATATTTGCACCATTGCTATTTTAAATTCTTTTACTGCCGCATAACAGTTTAAAAGCTGATCCACCGCCTGACAGGTGATGCCGAAACCGCCCATTCCCAGAACGGAAATCACCTCGTACCGCTTTTTTAATATCGTGCCCTTCCGCAGGCAGATTTCACTGTCATCAAACATACACTTTCCTATCCTGTCCTATAGATTTGCCTCCGTCACTGATACCACTTCGCCTGGGCCAGGTACATTTCCCGATACTTCCCCTCCCGCTGCATCAGCTCCTCATGGGTCCCCAGGTCCACGATATGTCCACCGTCCATGACGATGATCCGATCCGCGATCTGAGCGGAGCCCAGCCTGTGGGTGACAATCAATGCAGTCTTTCCACGGGAAATCTCAGCGAACTTGTGATAAATCCGCGCTTCCTCCAAGGGATCGATGGCCGCAGTAGGCTCGTCCAGGACAATCATATCATGAGCGCGGTACAGCCCTCTGGCGATGGCAAGCCTCTGCCACTGTCCGCCGGAGAGATCAATACCGCCGAAGTCCTTGCCCAGCATGGTTTCCAGCCCTTCCGTGAGTTTATCGTTTTCCAGAGGAAAATCCGCTTCTTCCAAAGCTTTCTCTACGTCAGACCGCACCATTCCGGACGGATCTGCACCGTCTTTTTGTCTCTCGGCCAGTCCGATCCCAGCTCCACTTATCCTGGTCAGTTTCGATTCAGTCCCACTTATCCTGGGCAGTTTCGATTCGGATCCATCTGGTCCGGCCGTTTTCTCCGTCTCCGAAATCTGCACATTTTCCGCCACCGTCATCTTATAAGACTGATACCGCTGAAAAACTGCAGACACATCTTCGTAAAGGGTCTGCGGCGCGATTTCCGACACATCTTTTCCATCGATCAGGATCTGCCCGGATGTGGGCAGATACAATCCTGTGAGCAGCCTGGTAAGCGTAGATTTTCCAGAACCGTTCACACCCACAATGGCAATGGTCTCACCTTTTTGAATGGTCAGATCAACGTGTGACAAAGCCGGTTTTTCACTTCCCGGATAGGTAAAAGATACATCCCGGAGCTCTATCCGCTCCCGCCTTAAGGGCAACCGGTCCTGCCCCGCACGCTCGGGCAGCTGCAGAAAATCAAAGTAGTTTTGGGCCTGACCAAATCTGGTGTTAATCGTTCCTATCTCACTTCCAAACAGCGCGGAGACTCTCCCGTCCAGATCATCCAAAGATGTGAACACCGCCGCGAAAATGCCTATGCCCAGTTCCCCTCGGAACACATAGTAAAACAGCAGTATAACGGTTCCAACATATCCTGCCATCTGCAGGATCTTAAGCCCCAGATCTATCAGAGTCGATTTTCTATGAGTCTCCCAATCCAGCCGGGCATACTCCGAAAGATTCCGATAGTACAGCTTTTTAAAAAATCCCTCCGCCCTCCAAAGCCTGGTCTCCTTCACATACTCCCTGCTGCAGAAGCATCTGTTAAAGTATTCATATTTTCTGCGGTAGGGCGCCGCCTTATGCTCCTTAGCGGCATGCATCCTCCGGCGCAGGGAAGCGCTGACGGCGGTGGGAATCAGTGAGAGCAGAAAAGCAAAAAGAAGCTGGGGCTTTACCAGGTATAGATAGAGTATCATAGAAACCAGGTAAACACACTGCTCCATCATGATATGCAGTATACTGCACACCACTTCACCTACCGCCTCCAGTCCTACATAGGCCTTGTTCACCTGATCCAGGAAACGATTGTCCTCGTACACCAGCGGATCCACCTTTGCCGCCTTTTCGTTGAGACGCTCCCCCATATACCCTCGGGTCACCCCATAAAAAGTCTGATCGATCCATGTGCTCACAGCATTCATGGCTGCGAAAAAGATGGGTATCAACGCCATGATCACCCCATACCCCGCCACCAGGGAAGCGCTGGTCCGGCCTTCCGCCAAATCACCCACGGCCTCGAAGAGCATCTGCTTTAAAAAAGTTTTCCCCGTTGTGGCAATCCCCATAAACAGGAAAAAGAAAGCCAAAGACGGCAGCAGAAACGGCCGCTTCTTCATCCCCAGGGCAAACACATAGAAGGTCATGGAAAACAGACCGTATTTTTTCTTTTTTACCTGACTGTCAATTTTCATTCTCCCGGCCTCCTTTCTCTGCCTGATACCAACTCTGCTGAGTCCGATACATTTCAGCGTAGATGCCGTCTGAGTCCATCAGTTCCTCATGACTCCCTTTCTCTTTTACCTGACCGTCCTTCAGCACAAAAATATAGTCCGACAGCTTGGTGGAGCCCAACCGGTGACTGATGAAAATGGTAGTGCGGTCCCTGCTGATCCGTCCAAACTCCTCATACAGTCTGCTCTCGCTGATCGGATCCAGCGCCGCCGTGGGCTCGTCCAGAATCAGAAACGCGGCATCGTTCATCAACGCCCTGGCCATAGCCACTCTCTGCCACTGTCCGCCGGAGAGATCCACGCTATCCTCGTCCAGCTTTCCCAGCCTGGTAGCGTAACCGTCCTTTAAATCGGATACAACATCGTGAATATCCAGCCCTCTTGCGGCCTCCTCCATGCGCTTTAGCCGCCGCTTTCTCTGTTCATCGGTTTCCTCTTCCTCCCGGCTCATATCCCCCGTTCCCAGGCAGATATTCTCCTCCACGGACAGATAATACCTGGCAAAGTCCTGAAAGACACAGGAAAAATTCCGGAACCACTCCTCCCTGGGAAAAGTGCGGAGTTCCTCCCCATTGTAAAGAATCTCTCCCTTATATTCCCGATACAGCCCTGTAAGCAGCTTAATCAGCGTAGACTTTCCCGCACCGTTCTCCCCAACAATGGCATAATGTCTGCCTCTCTCCAGGGTCATGGAAAAGTCCCTTAAAATGTCCACATCCGTGCCCGGATACCGGAAAGTCACATTCCGAAATTCCAGCGTCTCAAGCTCTGGAAGCCTTTTGCCCACACTGCCTAGCGCGGCGCCCTCTCCTTTCGGCGTCACATCATCGTCCACCCGTTCCGGCAGCGATGCAAAAGCGGTGAAATCCTTCATGAACTCCTGGGCTTCCGCCACCTGGTTCAGTGCTCTGGAAGTATTGCCGCCCATTAGCTCGATCAGGTCGTACAGTGAGGTGAGCAAAGAAATAAAGATGCCCGCCGTCAGCTGTCCCTTCACAAGCAGCGGAATCATCACCAGAACCACCACCATTGTCAGGACACAGTTCATAGCCGTTCCCCGCAGCGCATTATTGATATACATCATTTCGGACTTTAAATTTAACTTTCTTGCCTCCTCATACTGATCATGCCATCTTTCGTTGACCTGACCGGTATAACCGAACAGACTTCTCTCCTCCACTGCATCCCTGCCGGTGAGGATATCGAAGAGATACTTGTGCCGCCTCTCATAGAGAGCCGCTTCCCCAACTGCCTGATACACTCTTTTCCCATTTTTTAAGGAAAAGAAAAACACAGGCAGGGTCAGGGCCAGCATCAAAAGCGGCAGCCACCAGACATAGCCCGCCATGATAATCAGCACTCCCGCAATCCTGGGAATGTTGAGCGCAAACAAATTCAGAAACCATTGCAGATATCTCCACAAAGTCAGCTCCAGCTTCCCGGTAATGCGGTTAGACAGTTCCTCCGTCTTCGGATCCTCCAACAGATAATATTCCAGCCTGTCCCGTTTCTTTGCGGCCTCCCAGGAAATCTGCCTGTTAGCCTGAATGATAACCCGCTGGGTAAAAATAGCTCCTACGGAAAAGGAAATCCGCTTCCACCCAGTAACCAACAGTGTCAGTATAAGCCAGATGACGGTCTCCCTGTCAAAACTCTTTCTTTCCAGCGATGAGATAGCGCTGTCCAAAAACCTCGCTACCGCGATCACCTGGAACACGTTGGCGAGAGCGGTGCTGAACTTCTGCAGCGTCACCGCCAACGTACTGAAAGGAGCACACGCAAAGGGCATGCGCCACATGTCCAGCCAGTTGTATTTTCGCTCTTTCAATACAAACATTGTCTTCTCCCTCATCCTCCATTTTTCGATTGGAACGCACCGCTCATGGGCAACCCGCCCCGCTTTTTTAGCCTGTCAGATCCTCACGAGGGCCTGACATCTTTCTCTTTTTACAGTGTAATACCGCCCAAGGACAAAAACAAGGTAAATTTCATATCTCATTCTCTTGCCGCGAAAAGAATAGGATTCCTCTCAAAAGTGTGCTATACTTTATAAGAAAAATCTGACATGGGATCTGATAACATGATGAAACGATGGAGACATCTGCATAAACTGACCGCTGCCTTCCTGCTAGCGGCGGGCTTTCTGTGTTTCACTTCCTGCCAGCTGATTCCGCAGGATTTATCCCTGCCTTCCTGGCAGGAAGCCCCCTCTTTTGGAGCGGCCCCGGAGGATTCCGGAAAAGCCCGGGGATCCGGACAGGCCTGTGCGGACACTTCCCCGGAAGCTTTTGCGAACCCTGCGGACGGGATCGTGGAAGTTCATGTTCTGGACGTGGGACAGGGACTGTCCGTTTTCGTCCGTTCTAAGGATTGCTGCCTGCTCTACGATGGAGGGCGGGAAACCGCATCCTCTTTTGTCGTTTCCTACCTGAAGCGCCAGGGCGTGGAAAAACTTGATTATGTGATAGCCTCTCACTATGACTCCGACCATTTAAGCGGTATTGTAGGCGTTATAAGCGCGTTTCCCATCGGAACGCTGATCGCGCCGGACTATGAAGCGGATTCACCTGTTTACCGTTCTTTTCTGACGGCGGCGGCAAAACACCGGCTTTCCATCGTCTCCCCCGCGCCCGGTACAGAATATCTTCTCGGGGACGGTACGTTCAGGATACTGGCTCCCCTGGGCGCAGATTATGAGGACGAGAACGACTATTCTGTGGTCGTGAAACTCTCCCTGGGCGATACTTCACTTTTGCTGACCGGAGACGCGGCCTTTGAAAGCGAGGAGGAAATGCTTTCCCACGGCGATCTTTTGGAATCCGATGTCCTGCTGATCGGACACCATGGCAGCGCGGGCTCCACAAAAGAAGAATTTTTAACCGCCGTCTCCCCTGACTTCGCCGTGATCAGCTGCGGTCTGGGAAACGATTACGGACATCCTTCGGACCGGGTTGTCTCTTTGCTGGAAGAAAGCAGAATTCCTCTATACCGGACCGATCTCCAGGGCAATATTGATTTTGTTCTGCAGCCGGAGGGCGCTGTGTTTGCGGAGCCTCCCTGCAGCGATTATACCTGTGGCAGGGATATGTCTCTGGATGACAGTGATTTTAACCCTCATGACTACGTTTATATCCTGAACACCAGGACCCACAAGTTTCACCTGCCGGATTGCGGAAGCGTTGCGGATATGTCCGCGAAGAACCGCAGAGGCAGCAACCGGACAAGGGAGGATCTGCTGCGGCAGGGATACGACCCCTGCGGCGTGTGCAGGCCGTAAAACCAGAAAGGAATCCTTGAACATATGAAAAAAAAGATTGTTATGAAAAAAATTCTCGCCTTTTTCCAAAAGGAAACCGTACTTTGCATCGCCGCGCTGCTGGCGCTTTTGTCCGCTTTCTTTGTGCCGCCTTCCACAGAGTATATTTCCTATCTGGACTTTCGCGTGCTGGCGCTTTTGTTCTGCCTGATGCTGGTGGTATCAGGACTGCAGAGTATCGGCGTATTCCGCTTCCTTGGGTCCTCCTTATTAAAAAAAGCCTCCGACACGCGGCAGTTAACGCTTCTGCTGGTGGGGCTCTGTTTTTTTACCAGTATGTTTATCACTAACGATGTGGCGCTGATCACTTTTGTACCTTTCGCCATCATGCTGCTGTCCATGGCTAAGCAGGAAAAGCTTATGATTCCCGTGATCGTCCTTCAGACCATTGCAGCCAATCTGGGCAGTATGCTGACGCCGATCGGAAATCCCCAGAATCTTTATCTTTACTCCTCCTTTGACCTGACCATGGGAGAGTTCCTGGGTTTTATGTTTCCTCTGACACTTTTGTCATTTTTTCTGTTAGCGGCTGCCTCCATCCTGCTTCCCAGGAAAACACTAAAGCTACATACAACGCAGGATGTTCCCGCTCCCCAGCGAAGGCCTTTGATCCTGTATCTTTTGCTGTTCTGTGTGTGCCTGTCATGCGTGCTGAGAATCCTCCCCTGGCAGGCCATGCTGGCCATTTTAACTCTGTGCGTCTTCTTCATAGACAGAAGTATTTTCCGCTCTGTAGACTATTTTCTGCTTCTTACTTTTGTCTGCTTCTTTCTCTTTATTGGAAATATGGAGCGGATTCCCGCCGTATCGGAATTTCTCCGGGACATCATCAGCGGCAGGGAACTGCTTCTTGGCACGCTTTTAAGCCAGTGTATCAGCAATGTTCCCGCGGCGATTCTGCTGTCCGGCTTCACGGACCAGGTACGCCCCCTTTTATACGGAGTAAACATCGGCGGCCTGGGCACGCTGATCGCTTCTCTTGCCAGCGTTATTTCCTTCAAGAGTTACTGCAATGAAAAAACTGCCCGGAAGGGCAGTTACCTGAAAACTTTTACGATATATAATGTGATCTTCCTGATCATACTGTTGGGCGCATGCCTGCTTCTGACCCGCTAATAATCCACGCTCATCAGACAAAGCCCCTGCGCCGGAGCGGTGGGACCCGCTTTCTGTCTTTCCGAGGCGTTCAGCACAGCGAGCACGTCCTCGCAGGTCATCCTGCCGCATCCCACTTCCAGCAAAGTACCTACCATGATGCGGACCATATTCTGTAAAAATCCGGTGCCGTGAATCGTAAAGAAAATATAATCCCCCTCGCGGACGATCTCTATCTGATCCACGCGGCGCACGGTAGATTTCTTCATCCTCGGATTGACGCAGAAATTTCTAAAGTCATGCTCTCCCTTTAAAATTTGCGCCGCACGCTGCATTTTCGCCACATCCGGCCGTTCCTCCAGACGGGCGGCGTACTTTCTGTCAAAAACTGATTTTACCTCGCCGTCATAGCAGGTGTAGCGGTACGTTTTTCCCACCGCGTTATAACGCGCGTGAAATCTGGCGGAAGCCTCTCTGACTTCCCGCACGGCGATATCGTCCGGCAGATAGCGGTTTAAATAGTTCCGGATCTCTGTCGCGGACATATCCGTTTCCAGATTCACATTTGCCACCATTCCCCTGGCATGCACCCCCGCGTCCGTACGTCCGGCGCCGATCACTTCAACCTCGCTGCCGCACATAAGCGACAGAACTTTCTCCAGCTTGCCCTGTATCGTCTCGTGATTCGGCTGTCTCTGCCAGCCGTAATATCTGCCGCCATCATATTCGATCATCATCTTATAATTTTTCATGGTCACGCTTTCGCCGCCGCACGCATCATTTCCACGTCCGGGGCTATTTCCTCTTCATGGTTTAAAAAACGGCAGAAATTAAGGGAAAAGAAAGGCCTGTCTTCGATCGTGACCCCTTCCGGCTTTTCATATTCGCTAAAGGGGTTTTGAAGGATACAGATATCTTTCCGTTTTCTCACCAGTTTAGTCATCTCCTGTCCCGCTTCCTGATAGCTCTCGGGATCCGTAAAAATATAATCCACCGTCATTCCCACATCCTGCAGGATGTCGTAGGGGATATAGGACAGCCGATAGGCGTTGATCAAAAGCATCAGCGCTTCCTCGCGGTAAGAATTGGCGAATTTTGAGCTGACCCTCGGGATACGGTTTTCATCGGACAGACGAACAGACGCCGCCATCGCGGGATCCGCCACCCCCTGCCGGATGGAAAACCAAAATTCGCTGCCCTTTCCCGCTTCGCTTTTCACATGGATCTCTCCGCCCATTTTTTGCGCCAGACGCTGCGCCCCGTACAGGCCCTGGTCCTTATTGACACTGTTATATTTTTTAAATATATTCTGTCTGAAAAGCGTATGAATCTCACGCTCGTTAATCCCGCTGCCGGTATCCCTTACCGACACATAGACCTCAGTGGCTCCATCCTCCGACAAAGGATAAACTTTGACCAAAAGACGTATATAACCCTCCTGTGTATACGCTATGGCATTCTTCATCAGGCTGGTCACGATCTGCCGAATGCGAAAACTGTCGCCGTATAATACCGCAGGAAGATTTTTGTCTATGTCGAAAATAAGCTCTATCTTTCTATCTCCGATCTCTTCTGAAAATTCCCTTCCCATTTCCTCCAAAATGGGTAAAACCCTGTATTCCTCTTCCGCAATCTTATATTTATCCGTATGAGCTTTTATAAATTTCAGCATGTCAAACCTCCAAGATACAGACAGTACCTAATCCATCTCCAAGGCATCGCGCAGATCGGAAAGTACCTGTCTGTATTCGTTCATGACCGCATCATGATTTTCGTGCAGAAAATCATAATTCTTTTCCCTGGCGGAAAGCTCCAGCTCCTTAAATCTTTCAGACAATACCGGAAGTCCTACGGTCAGCGAAGTAGACTTTAAAGCGTGCACCTGCACGATATAATCCTCCCACTTTTCGGACTGATAAAGATTCTCCACAGTCTCCAGCGTTTCTCCCTCTGCATAATCTTTCAGGATCTCCAGATAAAGCTCCTCGCTGTCCCCGCAGTGCTCGATACCTAAAGGAATATCGATTTCTTTGATCCGCTGCTTTAACCGCCTGATCATACGCGTTTGTACCTGTTCGCTTTCAAGCGCCTCAGACTGCCCGCTCTCATGCGGATCTGTCTGTCGGCCAGCAGAATTCTCCACTTTCAAAGAAACATCCTCCGTCCCTTCTTCTTCCGTCTCTTCCATACCCGCCTCTATGATCAGTTCCTCCGGCAGATATTTTAACAGCATATTTTCCAGATCCATTCCCGTCATAGGCTTTGACAGATAATCGCAGAATCCTGCCTGAAGATACTGTTCGCGCACGCCTAAGATAGCGTTGGCCGTAAGCATGATCACCGGCGTATTCATGTTTCGCTCATACTGCGGGAGCTTCATTCTTTCCATGGTCTCCACGCCGTCCATATAAGGCATCATGTGATCCATGAAAATAATGTCATACTTATTTTTCTCCACCAGCTTCAGACATTCCTCACCGCTTCCGGCAGTATCGATCCGCGCCTTGGTGTTCTTTAAAAGATTGCGCACTACCTGAAGATTTATCTCCACATCGTCTACCACCAGCACTCTGGCATCGGGAGCGACAAAATTGTGGTTGTATGTTTTCCGGCTCGCATAAACTCTGCTGTATCTCTCTGTAAAGTCTCCCATCTCCTGCCAGTCAATGACAATCTGGGGAATTTTCACGATAAACTCCGATCCCTCTCCATAGACACTGTGCAGCTCCATCTCGGCATCCATCAGATCGATCAGCCTTTTTACGATCGTAAGGCCCAGTCCCGTTCCCTCGATGCTTCGATTGCGCTTCTCCTCCAAACGCTGGAAAGACTGGAACAGCAGCTTCTGATTTTCCTCAGAGATACCGATGCCCGTATCCTTTACGGAAACGATCAGCATCAGCTTGTTTTCATTGATCTTTTCTCCCTTTATGGAGAATGTAACAGAACCTTCATTGGTGTATTTCACCGCGTTCGTTAAAAGGTTCACAAAAATCTGCCTCAGCCGGACCTCATCCCCGTACAGGATCTTGGGAAGCATGGGATCGTTCTCAAGGATGAATTTCAGGTTCTTATCCTCCGCCCTGATATGTACCATATTATAACAATCGTGGAGCAGGCTGCCCAGTTCATAGTCCGCTGTGACAAGCTCCATCTTGCCCGCCTCGATCTTAGAGAAATCCAGGATATCGTTGATCAGCGACAGGAGCGCCCTGCCGGAATTTTCAATATTTTGCGCGTACTCCAGAATATTGACGTCCTTGCATTCCCTGAGTATCATCTCATCCATGCCCAGCACCGCGTTGATAGGCGTGCGGATCTCATGGGACATATTGGCGAGAAATCCGCTCTTGGCCTTGTTGGCGACTTCCGCCTCCTTCTTGGACTCTTCCGCTTCCCGATTCAGCTCGATCAACTGTTTTTTCTGATCCTCATTGACGGAAAGCTGCTTGTCGTAAATAAAACTCTGAAACCGGAGCACCAGTCCCACGCACAGGCATACCGACACCATACTCTGCCCGATGTCAAAATAGGTACTGCTCTTTGACACGTAAGTGATAACTGTCTGGGGATAGTAAAACTCAATCGTCATGCAGGCCGTATCTATCAGAAATTCCAAAACCACCAGCACCGCGCACAACTTGCTCTCGATCATCAGGAAAGTAAACAACACTCCCAGCGCCAGCCACAAAGGCATGCCGCTGCTGATGCCCCCTCCCGTAAAATACATCACGGGCAGGAAGAACAAAGCCACCAGCAGACACAGCAGCAGGGAGGCTTCCTCTACCTTTTTTTTCCAGTTTGCGACATAAAAACAGACCGCCAGCGTGATCATCGTCAAAAGGATCACAAAATTATTCATCGGGGGAAGGTCGCCCACGAGACTGGCCACTAAGGAGGAAGCTCCGACCAGCAGCGCTACGACCACAATGACATTCAACAGAATATGTTTCGCAGACAATACGGTTATATCGAAATATTTCATAAATTTATCTTTTAAAGATTTCATAGTCCGTCACCACTTTCCGGTTATCACCCAGTCAATCACATATCGGTACTATTTTACTATATGTCAGAGGAAAAATCAATACGATGAAAAGGCAATCCTGCCCCAAACCGCTCCCCGTCTCCCCTATTTTAACTCTATGACAATATAATTCCGGTTTCCCCTTATCGTGTGATACATGGTATCTTTCAACACAGGGAGATCCATCTTCAGCAAATACCCTGAATCCGTTTTGACCACATTCCTCAAATCAAGGTAATGGAAAAAATAATACTCGTTCCACATCAGATCCCCGCCAAAAGTCTCAGGCACAAGGCGCATCAGCATATCATAATCATCCGGCATGTTCTCAATAATAGGGGAATGGCCGATATTTCCGACTAATCGGACAGCCTTGATGTCATCCGAAACAGCACACTCCAACTCGTTCAGATCCTGCGCCACCAGTTCCATCCGGTAGAGCGTATAATCTTTCTGTAATTTCAGAGCATTCCCATAAGTAAAAGAAAACGCGAAAAAACACCAGCTCAGAGCAAAAGCAACCAGCTTCACAGGCAGGGTTTTAGGAAAATAGGAAAGCATTACCGCCATCAGCGCCACTACAATACCAATGCCGTACATTGTTCTGGGCGCGGTCAGGCTCATGGTAAAAGCGGGATGAAGCCCGAACAGCACCATCAGGGAACAGGCTCCGGAAAGGACCAGCCACAACAGTGTCAGAAGCTTCTTTTGCCTGCAATAGTACAAAAAATATCCCCCGAAAGCAAGTGTGATGAAAGCCATCAGAAAAATCCAGACATCTTTAAAATCCCGGAACATGATCCCGTAATAATTCTTTAAATGAACGAAGATCTTCCCCTCCAGCATCTCCCGCAGGGAAAGCAATTCGTTGTTGGCATATCCATAATATTCTGTTTTCATAATAAAAATACTGAAAAACAGCAGCGCCCCCGCATAGGATAAGGCGGACAGGAGGATAAATTTCAGGATCTTTTTCAGATCCACAGATTTCCGCCACAAATGCAGCGAATAAAAAATGATCATAAGCGGAAATACACCGGCGGATACCTGATACGTCATGCACATGATCAGACTGCCTGCGACAACAGCCGCCCCGTACACAAAGGGGCCTCCGCTCAAAAACAGGATGGGCGCCACACTGACCAGCACGGACAGCGCCATATAAGGGGCGTCAAATTTATAGGAATAGCACTCTAAAAAATAAGGGCAGATCCCCGCAGGAATGACCGCAGCAATATTTAAGAACCCTGTCTTTCCATCTGTGGAAGGGTCAAAAACATAGAGAATCACCGCGCTTGCCGCCGCCATCATCACCGCTGCCAGAATCTGTGGCAAAGGCGAGATATCCGTCAGCCAGGTGTCTGCGTGCAGCAGACAGCTCAGCAGATTGGAAAGATGCCTGCTGAATCCCCAACCGCTGCTGCCGCCTGCGATCCTCCCCATATCGTCATAATAGTCAAAGTCAGCGCGGATAATAGCGCTGATTGCCATGATGTAAACGGCACACAGAATGAAAAAAGGCTTCTTCATCTGTGTAAAGGCGCGCTGCAGCTCCATGCGCAGCTTAGACCGTTTTTCGCCGCCTTTTCGCAGTATCTGCTTAAACTCTGTCATCAATCCAGTCAACGTTTCTCTCCCTCTTCCCCGAGTTTCCTATTCAGGTAAGCCGTCATCTTTTGCCGAATCAGTTCAAAATCTTTTTCAGTATCCGGATTTTGGGACTGAAAATCCATCAGCCGCCCCAGATATCCCTGTTCTTTTACCATATGTAAGCTGGCGGGAAACACCAGCTCATACACCAGCGAAATATGCCCCACCACGTTGTCAACTGCTGTCCGTTTTAACGCCCTCAAAACCGTATGTTCCTCTAAAAACGCCTGCAATACCGCGGGAGTCACCGGCTCTGTACGAAGCACCCGGGTGGACACATTGTAGATCTCCTCCAGGGGCGTCTCCACATTCACGCGCAGGATATCTATCTTATCCGCATCCCGCAAAATATCAGAAAAAAGCGTTGTTCTCTCATCGTACTCCCGGGGGATCCGATAGGCGCTGTGGCAGGCGACCACTTTCTTTAAAAATTCATCCTCGCTTTGGTCCTCCAGATAGTCGCGGATCTTTCCCTGCTCGAAAAGAATCCGGGCGCCGTACAAAGCGTGATCGATAGACTGGGCGTCAATAAAAGTGCCATAATTTTTCAGCTGCTCAAACCTTCCCACATCATGAAGTATGCCGCAGAGCCAGCTCAGATCCACATCTTCCTCCGAAAGTTCTATGGACCTGGCAATCTTTTGGCAAAATCCGGCCACACGATAAGTATGATCGATCTTTAACCGTACTTTTGGGTCCTGTGCATCGTAACCCTCCACATAATCCGCAAACGCCCGCAGCGCTTTCTGCCTGTCTATTTGCATGACAACCTCGATTCCACCCGTAAAAAGGCAAATAAATCCGGCGCAAAAGCTTCCCTCCAACCGACATTAACATCCGGGTCCGCCATGTGAGACTGCAAGCTTAAGCAAACCGCATATGGGTATATTATCTCATGGTTTTTCCCACAAGTAAAGGGGCTGCGGCAAAATACATCACATTGTCCCCAACCCCTTTTTAGCTTTTCACAGGACCTGTTTTACGGTCCTTACAAATAGCCTCTCAAATCTTTCACCAGCGTCTCTTCCGCGTCCGCCACATCCCGGGCAAGCTTCTTAATCTTTTCCTCCGCCGCCGGATACTGATTCAGATACTTATACAGACTTTTTACACCCATGTTGCAGCCATCGGTGATAAGATCCGCCGCCTTGTGGTCTGCGTTTTCTTCGTTTATGGTCATATTGGATTTGATCTTTGACATCATCTTCGCCATAGCGGCAGGCTCTTTGCCATCGTCATGATAATCCTGTAGATACTGGTGGGTTACGTTGCCTAATTTGGTGTGGGTCTCCTTGCTCTTCGCAAGAAGAGTCCTCAGATTGTCGCTCTTTACATGTTCAATGACATCATCCAGAGAGGACACTCCCATCTTGATCCCCGCGTTGCATTCTCTCAACAATTTGATCGTATCGTCTTCCATCTGCTACCTCCTTTTTCAGATAGTCTAACCGAAAGAGGCGCTTTTTATGTCCGCCCTTTTGTATATCGGGACAAAAATTGTCCGGTCCGCTCTCTCCTGAATTTTATTTTTATTTTGTTTATTCTTGCACCCATGTCCAAAATCTCCTATAATCATAGATGTTAAAATCAAGAACAAGAAGGAAGTCAGCCCTATGATCGTAGAGGAAGTCCGGACTATTGACGAACTGCTTCAGTTTGTCAATGGTCTCTATCAAAAACACGGCCTCAGGCTGTGGTACCGGGGGGAGGAAAACGCCGATATGGCGCTCATTCCTTCTATCCAGCGAAGTCAAAAAAGGGTGGATACGGAGCGTTATATCACAAACGATTTCTACATCCGCGCAAAACAGATCCTGCAGAAGGCGCCGGAAAAACATAACTACGCGGCATGGGTATCCCTGATGCAGCATTACGGCCTGCCCACAAGAATGCTGGACTGGAGCCAGTCTCCCCTGATCGCATCCTTTTTCGCCACGGAGACCTACCTGGATACTTCCGATCAGGACGCGGGCATCTGGGTACTGGCGCCGGACATCTTAAACGAGCAGGAGGGGTTCGGCCGCTGCATCTACCCTATCGATGCGGATACCAGTCAGGAAATGCTGCTGCCCGCCTTCAAGCATTCCCACCACAATCCGGCGCTGAGGGATAAAATTCTTGCCTGTCATTCCACGGAAAACAATCTGCGCATGTACTACCAGCAGGCAAGCTTCACGATCCACAACTCCATGCGCCGTTTAGAAGATATCTGTGATGAGAATACTCTTTACAAGATCGTGATCCCCCGCAGCCGGAAAAAATACTTCATTGACAGTCTGCATGTGTTCGGCATCACGGAGAGTTTTATATATCCCGACCTGGACCATATCTCCAGCGAGTTAAAACATTCTTACAATATATAACGTGACGTACCATGCCGTTGTTTAAGGCGGAATGGGAAAAGATGGCAAAATTGAAATGATCGATCTGCGGATTTTGTGCTGCGCCGAAACCTGCGGTCATGAACCACTCAAAAAAGCATCAAAAAACAGTCGCAGCATGGAGGCTAAGCATGAAAATCACACTGGAACATCTGACTAAAAAATTTCCAAGCAGGAACCGAAAAAGCCATGAGGAAGTGATCGCCGTCCATGATTTTGACTTTGAGATTCCCGATGGAAAACTGGTAGGGCTGTTAGGTCCCTCCGGATGCGGTAAGAGCACCACACTGAACCTGATCTGCGGCCTGCAAAAGCCCACGGAGGGCAGGATTTATTTCGGCGATGATGACGTCACCGACCTTGCTCCGGAACACAGGGGCGTGGGGCTGGTCTTTCAAAATTATGCGCTCTATCCCCATCTGACAGTGAAAAAAAATATCACATTCCCTCTGGAAAATCTCAAAGGCGCCCAGAAGCTGACCAAAGCCCAGATGGAGGAACGCGCCCTACAGGCGGCCCGACTGGTACAGATCGAGTCTTTGATGGACCGCAAGCCAAACGAACTGTCCGGCGGACAGCAGCAGCGTGTAGCTATCGCCAGAGCCTTGGTAAAGACGCCGCGAGTGCTTTTGCTGGATGAACCCCTTTCCAACCTGGATGCCCGGCTGAGACTTCAGACGCGGGAAGAAATCCGGCGGATCCAGAAACAGACACAGATCACCACTGTTTTTGTCACCCACGATCAGGATGAAGCCATGAGTATCTCTGACATTATCGTGGTCATGAAAGACGGCGTAGTGCAGCAGATCGGCAAACCGCAGGAAGTTTACGATGATCCTGTAAATCTTTTTGTGGCAAAATTCCTGGGTACGCCGCCCATCAATGTCTTTCAGGGACGTGTGAAGCAGGAACAGCTTTATGTGGGAGAGGACGCGGTTCTCACCGTAAAGGGAGTGCCCGATCAGGAAGTGTTTGTCGGCATTCGTCCCGAGGGTTTTCAACTTAAGGCGGACGGCCCTCTTTGCTGCCATTTGGACCGCATCGAGGTCATGGGCCGGGATATCAGCGTAGTCTCTTCCCACGAATGCTGCGAATCCCCCAGGGTGCGCTCAATCATCAACGCCGAAAACCATCTGGACCTTGCCTCAGATACCGTCCGCTTCAGCGTAAAACCGAACAAAATCTTTCTTTTCCACAAGGAAACGCAGGAGCGGATCCGTTTTGAAACGGCCAGCCGGACATAAGGTGCCGCTTCGTTTCAAAAGGTCTCCGGAAACGAGAAACGGATCATGACAGAAAGGAGAAAACACAATTGGAAAAAAATAATTTGAAAGGATGGCTGTATCTGCTTCCGGCATTTTTGTTTCTGGGAGCTTTTATGATCTATCCGCTGATCGATGTATTCGTCTACTCCTTTGAAGAGGGATATAATTCCGCCTCTCAGACTTTTTATGACACAGGCATGTATAATTACTCCTATGTGCTGCACGACCCCTATTTCCTGCAGGCGGTAAAAAATACCTTTATCCTTGTCATCATCACTGTTCCCCTCTCCACAGGCTTCGCGCTGCTGATCTCCCTTGCGCTCAGCTCCATCAGACCGCTGCGGGAACTGTTTCAGACGATCTACTTTCTGCCCTATGTGACTAACACGCTGGCGGTAGGTCTGGTGTTCATGATCCTGTTCAAAAAGACAGCTTACTCCGACGGGCTGGTCAATCTCCTGATCCAACAGTTCGGAGGCAGTTCCGTTGACTTTATTGACGGGCCCTACTGGGCAAAGATGTTTGTCCTGTGCTTTTATACGATATGGGTGGTCATGCCTTTCAAGATTCTGATATTGACCAGCGCTCTCGCCTCCGTTGATCCGGTGTATTACAACGCGGCAAGAGTGGACGGCACTTCCCGTTTCAGGATCTTTAGAAAGATCACCCTGCCCATGATCTCCCCCATGATTTTTTATCTGATCATCACAGGCTTTATCGGAGCGTTCAAAGCATACAGCGATGCCGTTGCGCTGTTCGGCACCAATTTAAATGCGGCCCGCATGAACACGATTGTGGGTTATATTTACGATATGCTTTACGGGGACAGCGGAGGATACCCTTCTTACGCATCCGCGGCCGCCATCCTTTTGTTTGCCATTGTCCTGACTATCACCTGCATCAATCTTCTGATCAGCAAGAAACATGTGCACTACATTTAAGGAGAAAACCGGAATGAAAAAAGAATCCCAGACAAAAATGCAACCTGAAACAGAAACGCGGCGGAAAACCAACGTGTCAACGGAAAAGGAAACACAGACTGATTACCGGAAATTGGAAAAGGCCCTGCGGGTCAAAGGCAATGTCCTCCATGTGCTGATCTACCTTCTGCTGGCCTTCTGGGCTCTGATCGTGCTGTTTCCCTTTTACTGGATGGTGCTGACGTCAGTCAAAAGCTACAGTTCCTACAACGGGGAATATGTGCCGTCCTTTTTCACACTATCCCCCACACTGCAAAATTACGCGGACGCCTTTACCAGCGTATCCTTAGGACAGTATCTGATCAATACGCTGATCTTTACCGTGATCACCACCGCCCTGATGCTGGCAGTGATCGTCCTTGCGGCTTTCGCTTTTGCGCGGCTGGAATTTAAAGGGAAAAATTTTGCCTTTACGCTTTTTCTCTCCCTGATGATGATCCCCACAGAACTGGTAGTCATCACCAATTTCACCACCATTACCAATCTGGGATGGCGCAATACTTTTATCGGCCTCATCCTTCCTTCCG
Organism: uncultured Acetatifactor sp.; assembly: GCA_947629645.1. Taxonomy (GTDB): domain Bacteria; phylum Bacillota; class Clostridia; order Lachnospirales; family Lachnospiraceae; genus Acetatifactor. The sequence goes on from CANREV010000038.1 coordinate 26,206, forward strand.
TAACGTCCGTATTTTATATTTATCTTCTGCGGGAAAATTTTGCCCAGATCCCCGATGAGCTGTATTATGCGGCCAAGGTAGACGGCACGCCGGATCTGCGGTATTTAAGAAAAGTGATGATCCCGATCTGCAGGCCCACTCTGATCACCATTGTGATCTTAAAAGTCATTGAATGCTGGAACTCCTATGTGTGGCCCAGACTGATCACCGATGACCCGGACTATTATCTGGTGTCCAACGGGATCCAGGAGATCCGTGAAAACGGCTTCGGACGCGAGAATATCCCTGCCATGATGGCCGCGGTGGTAGTCATCTCCATTCCTCTGATTCTTTTGTTCCTGATCTTCCGCAGAAAGATCATGGAAGGCGTGGCGAGAGGAGGTACCAAGGGATGAGCGCAAAAAAATTAAAACATTTCATCTTTGTCCTGTCCGCTGTTTTGGGCTCTCTGACGCTGACAGGCTGCCACGGGTCCAAGGGACTGGAGGAATTCAGCCTTCCCCAGGCTTTCGATGACTCCCGCAATTACGAGATTACATTCTGGGCAAAAAACGATACCAACAAGACACAGACGGACATTTATAAAAAGGCCATCGCCGACTTTCAGGATCTGTACCCGAACATTACAGTCAATCTGCGCCTGTATACCGACTACGGCAGAATCTATAACGATGTGATTACCAATATTGCCACCAACACCACTCCAAACGTCTGCATTACCTATCCCGACCACATCGCTACCTACCTGACCGGCGTCAACACCGTGGTGCCCCTGGATGATCTGTTTACCAATGAGAAATACGGACTGGGCGGCAGCGATCTGCGTTTTGATTCTCCCGCGTTTTCGGAGATCATCCCCCGGTTTCTGGAGGAGTGTTCTTTTGACGGCCATTATTATGCCGTACCCTATATGCGTTCCACGGAAGCCTGTTACGTCAACAAGACTTATGTGGAAGCCCTCGGCTATACGCTGCCGGACACTCTGACATGGGATTTTATCTGGGAGGTGGCGGACGCGGCCGCCGCGCAGGACAGCGAGGGAACCTATCTGCTGAATGGTCAGAAAGTGATGATCCCTTTTCTTTACAAATCCACGGACAATATGATGATTCAGATGTTAAAGCAGAAGGATGCGGGGTACTCCACGGCGGAGGGCGACATCCAGCTTTTTAACGACACTACAAAAGAGCTTCTTGCCACCATTGCAGAGCACGCGGCAAAAGGCGCTTTTTCCACCTTTAAGATCTCCAGCTATCCGGCCAATTTTCTGAACGCCGGACAATGTGTTTTCGCCATCGATTCCACCGCCGGCGCTACATGGATGGGTACCAATGCCCCCCTGTCAGACATCAGCGAGGAAGATCTGGTAGACTTTGAGACAGCAGTGATGACTGTACCTCAGTTTGATCCTCAACACCCCCAGATGATTTCCCAGGGTCCTTCCATCTGTATCTTTAACAAAGCGGATCCACAGGAGGTTCTGGCCTCGTGGTTGTTTACTCAGTATCTTCTGACCAACGATGTGCAGATTGCCTACGCCGGGACGGAGGGATATGTGCCCGTGACCTCCAAGGCCCAGAACTCTGCGGAGTATCAGGATTATCTCTCCCGCTGCGGGGAAGATAACAATCAATACTACGAAGTAAAGATCAAGGCTTCCAAGCTGCTCCTTGAAAATGTGGATAACACTTTTGTCACCCCGGTGTTCAATGGTTCCGCTTCCTTAAGGGACGCTGCGGGGCAGCTGATCGAAGATGTGACCAAATCCATCCGGCGTCATGAAACGGTGGACGATGCCTATCTGGATGCGCTGTTTGATAATGTGACTTCCTTGTACCGTCTGGACCAGCACAACAGATCCGCCGCAGGCAGGCAGGAGTTAGGTCCGCTGCCCGTCACTTCAGTGATCCTTTTAGCGGCGCTTGGCGCAGCATGGATATTGATCTTAGTGTATGTGGTAACAGTATTTTTGAGAAAAAAGAAATAACCCATTGATTTATTGGAATTTTAAGGTATAATAACATTGTTTCCGTTAACTTTTTAACCAATATTTTCAGAAAAGAGGAGAACCTATGAAAAAATCTGTAGTTGTAGCTTTGGCGCTTGCTTTGACTTTTGCTTTCACTGGCTGCGGCGATGCCGGTGCAGACGGCAGCAGCGCGGCAAATCAGGCGGAAGATGTAAAGTCCGAAGGCGTTATGACCTATGATGAGTATGTTGCGGCTGCGCTGGACAGCGAAGTCGTAGTGGAGACTTACGTTCAGGCTAAACAGTCCTGGTGGGAGGACAAAGCGACCCTTTACACCCAGGATAAAGACGGCGCATACTTCATTTACGACATGGCTTGTTCCGAGGAAGATTACGAAAAGCTGACCCCCGGCACCAAGATTAAAGTAACCGGCCACAAATCCGAATGGTCCGGCGAGGTTGAAATCATCGATGCCACCTTTGAGATTCTGGATGGAAATTATATCGCATCCGCCCTTGATGTAACCGACAAACTCGGCGCCGATGATTTGATCGATTACCAGAATCAGTTTGTATCTTTCAAGGGTATGACCGTTGAACCTGCCAATGAGAGCGGCGCCGCATTCCTGTATAATTACGATGGATCCGGTGAGGACGGCAGCGACCTGTACTTCAATGTTTCCTTAAACGGCAATACTTATACTTTCACCGTAGAGTCTTATCTCTGCGACAATACTACTGATGTTTACGCAGCCGTTAAAGATCTCCAGGTAGGCGATGTGATCGATATGGAAGGATTCCTGTACTGGTACAATGGCGTAAATCCCCACATTACTTCTGTAACCAAAGCACAGTAAGGGAAAAGATATCCCCAAAGAAAAGGCTGTAACACGGTACACAGTAAAAATCAATAACACTTAAAAGGGGCTGTCGGAAAATAGATAGCTCCAAACAGGGGCCGGCGTGACTCGTTTGAGTTACGCCGGCCCCTGAAAT
>CANREV010000039.1 GCA_947629645.1 uncultured Acetatifactor sp.
AGACAACACAGTTTACAAAGGAAGAAATGGAGGGAATAACAAAAGGTCTTGCAGGTGTAGATAATATTGAATTGTTACAAATTCAGGAATTTTCTGCATGGAGAGCTATAAGATTTCAGAATGATATTGCAACACCATTTCCCATTCAAAGAGGAACTGTTATTCCACTTGACAAGGATACATTTTTAATCTGGACACATGGAAGTGTTCAGCATGATGAATTGGCTGGAAAAAACTTGAACTATTATAAAAATGGTAGAGGAATACCTGCTCCATTATTGGTAAAACGATTTATGGGGAAATCATCGGCGCAGGAATTAGTCAATGAAATTCTAATGCTTACTAAAATGAATTGGAATAGTGGGGATGGATTATACAAGATATTGCCTGTAACGCTGGATTTTGCTAAGGCCTTATCCCGTGTTGCTAAGCAAGACTTAGTGGTCTATGATAGACCATATAATTTTAGATATTTTATGTAAAAATTATCAATAATCAAGAATGAAATCTGTTTAAAGGAGTGACACTTAATGATTGATATATATACAGAGAAAAAAGAGTCAAAAGACTGGATTCTTCAAAATGATTTGTATTTCAATTTGAATACAGGTAATGAAGAAATGTCCCAAAATGAAATAAATCTTATTCAACAGGTGGATGAGGCTAAGCTGACCCAAGATAAGCACATTGAAACAAAATATGGATTAGGCACAATCCGTAATTTGTCATCTGGCTGTAAGACATTACTTAATATCGTTAAACATCCGGACAAAGTGGTGTGTGTAGAGGAATGTGGTCCTAATGTGCTTAAAATTATTTTTAGAATGGATAATATAAAGATTTATATGTCAAGACCAACTCTTGCAGATATTCCGGAGAATGCGAAAATCAGATTCAATGATTCAGATATAGTGACTGGAAGCAAAGGATATAATGCTTGGTGGGGCAAGGAGTATGAAAGGAGAGAAGCAGATGATTTATAAGAATATTACATTTAAAGCGGATCCGTTTTCATACGATTTAGTGTTTGATGATAGAATAACTCTTGTTGGTGGAGATAGCGGTACCGGTAAAACAGTCCTTTATGAAATACTTGAGGATTTAAGATTAACTGATGAGTATAAGGCTATAAAATTGTTTAATTACAAATCAGATAATCTTTTAGAAACAATAAAGCAATGCAGAGATAGTTTTATTGTAATTGATAATGCAGATATTTTGATTACTGATGAGGTTAGAAGATTTATTAATTTTGAGTTTTCAAATCAGTATATGCTTTTCTTAAGAAATTGTGATGGAATCAATGTATCTGATAAGAGTTTTAAGGTATTGAAGCTTGATAATAACAGGATAACACTGGTAGAGGAGTTGTGATATGAAATATTTATGGACAGAAGATACGGGTGCAGGACTTCACTTCTGGAAATTGGTTAACCAACTTTTTTTTGATGATGCACTTGTAATCGAAAGTAAAGAAAGCAATCAGGGCATATTGGATGCATTGTCAGAACTAAAGATGAAAGAGGATGATGAGTATTATATTGCATTTGATTATGTGGTTGATAATCAGGATATTCGTAACAAGTATCGTCTGTTGAAATCAATTGCCGATAATGCGGAAGGGAAGATTATAATTCTTGATATGATTTGTTTTGAATATCTTATTCTTGCTTTCGATAAATTGGTGAAATGGACAGGTACTGGAAAGACAGATAAAATCAAGATTCGTGAAGAAGTTTTGTCTGCTATTGAGAATCATAGAATTAACTTTTCAAGAATTGGTGACGAGAAGACATTGCAGTACTTGGCTGGTTTTAAAAGATACTCCACAGAACGAGTGATGAAATCCTTGGTAAGTGAATTTACGCAAAACGAGAAGTGGTCCGTTAAAGGTTTGCTTATGGGTGAGTGCTGGTACAAGGATTGTTGTATATCTGAACATCCGGATAGTCTTAGGTGTGGTAAGCCGGAGGTTGAAGATGGAAGTGAGAAGGTGCGGATGCTGATACAGTCAGAGAAGGTACAAAAAGTGATTGGTGATGTTATCCTTTAAACTTAAATTTAGCAGTAGACAGGTGTATTAAAAAGGAAGTGTAGATTTGAAGATAAAACATGTAAAACTATGCAACTATAATCGTACCCTGAAATGCATATAGTAAAGTTGCTCAAGGTGAAAACAATTATGGAATGTGATAATTACATACAGAAACTTAGCGACATTAGTAATTCGTTAAGTAAATTACTAGACTATGCACAGAGTCCGGAATTTAAGAAGGCAATAGAAATACATCGAAAATCGCTTCACTATTAGCAAATGCAGCTCGGACACTCGCACAAAGTGAAGCAATGCAGGCTTTTTATAGAATGGCAGAACAGATTAATGGTATCAAAATGCCGACTATTTCAAAAGATGCCATAAAAGAATTTGAAAGATACAACATTCTTAATAAATTAGAAGACATATAGTGGCCTTTGTATTTTGTGTATGATGATAACTGTCTCCTTATTCACGTATATCAGCAGATAATGTGGAAGAGGTAAGTTCAGTATTGTATTTCAGAATTTATTGAAAATTTGCTTTCAGATTGGAAAAAATCAAGTGTAATTGAGAAGAGAAGACTGCCTATTTTAAAAGGAGCAATTGTCATGTTTAATGCTGAATTATACTACGGTTGTGTGTCTGTATTGTCTCGTCAACTTAATGGGATAATTACGGATACATATGAAATGCATAAGCAGTACGGAAGGAAATTTGATAAAGAAGGTGTGGAAGAGGCATATAAAAATTTTAATACGAAGATACAGAAGCCTTATATAAAAACGGATAGTGAAAAGACTCAGTTATTATGGTTTATAACAGATGCAGAAGATGGAATTTTATATTGGATAAAGGCGATAGAATACATATATAATATAATTTTGACTTCAAAAAAAATCTATGAATGAAAGCAGTCATCCATGTAGAAATAAAGTGTGTCATGGAATGTAAATGAACTTTGGTACGAAAGAGCATGCACTAAAGTCCGTACTTACTATTGATATGATAATTTGATTGGCAGAAAATCTGAAACAGGCAAATGAAGAAAGAGAAGATTTATAGAAGGTAAATATTGGTTTGATTTTGGCGAAGGAGGTAAATGCGATGGAGTATATGGTTGCGTATGACGATATGCTGATTGAATTAGCATATGGATTGATTAAAGAGAAAAGTAACGAAGATGATATGAAAGCCGCAGAGGATTTGTATGTGTTGGATACAATTCTCAGTGGAGTTAAGACATGCTTCAATCTGTATGGTGTAGACAAAAGATTGAGAAAAGATTACAAGACGATTGAAATGATGGAAAATATACAGGACAAATTCTGTTATAACGATAAAAGACCTATGAAGAGTATTGTTACTGAAGAAGAAAGAATAATGAATAGACTTGAATCGGATAGAATCGGAGTTATTGTGGATGTTTTGATAAAGCACGAAAAAATTAAGAGTGTTGATGAAATTTATAAGCGTGTTTGTGGTAGTTCAGAGAATACGTTTTGTGGTACTACTGCTTAGTACCACAAAGTTTTCGGTTGCCATATTTTCCGTTTATGATTTTCATTGGTGATCTTGCAATTAATGGATGATTTTTTGTAATAACATCAGCACATCTGCAAGCCACTGGAACTACACACAATAATGAAAAATGACAGTGGTACTGGATTGGTACTAAAAATCTATGTAACCAGAAATAATTTGTTGAAAAAGGGGTGCTTTCTGAATTTGGAGATATAGAAAACAACCAGAAATGAAATAAAACTACAACGAACTTTGCAATGCCGTTCAAAATTATCAGAAGCAGCTTAGTATGACCGATGATCAACTTTTGGGTTTTATGAAACAATCGGTGTCAGAAATACAAAACGATAGTTGGGAAAAATATGTCGGACATGAAAGAGAGTATAGGTATACAGAAGATCGATGGCGCCATCGGCGCCATCACAGCGCTCGACTGGGCGATTTAATGCGGCAACGATACCTCCGCTTCAGTTTATAACAGCCGTGACATTTTGTTTATTTGATCGCGCGAATGTTTTCCCTTAAATATGGAATACAATCAAAAACCAAAAGTGGGATTCGGAAACGCTCGGCCTGATTGCCGCGATTTATAAAGAAGCCGGAAAGCAGGAACTGTATCTGAAGCAGCGTCCGGAAGAACTGGAAAAGCTGGTGGAGATTGCAAAGGTACAAAGCACTGAGGCCTCTAACGCAATCGAAGGGATTGTAACGACCAATACGCGCATCCGGCAGTTGGTCGAGGAAAAAACGATGCCAAAGAATCGTAATGAACAGGAAATCGCCGGATACCGAGATGTCCTCAATCTGATTCATGAGAGTTTTGACGTAATTCCAGTCACGCAGAATTACATTCTTCAGCTTCATAAAATCCTATATAGCCATATGAACAACCCGATGGCGGGAAGAACGAAAAACGTGCAAAATTATGTCAGAGCAACCTATCCGGATGGTCATGTGGAAACCTTGTTTACACCATTGCCACCCTGCGAGACGCCGGAGGCGTTGGACAAAATTTGCGAGGAATACAACCGTGTTACCGGAAACATGGAATTAGAACCGCTTATTGCGATTCCTGTTTTCATTCACGACTTTCTTTGCATTCATCCCTTCAATGATGGGAACGGAAGAATGAGTCGGTTACAGACAACGCTGCTTTTATACAGAAGCGGCTTCTATGTCGGAAAATATATTTCGCTGGAAGCAAAAATCGCGAAAAATAAAGATTTATATTATAACGCGCTCAGCCAAGCGCAAATTGGCTGGCACGAGGGCAATGAGGATGTGGTTCCGTTCATCAAGTATCTGCTTGGAACGATCCTTGCTGCCTGTAGGGACTTTGAGGATCGATTTGCCTTGGTAGAAACAAAACTTTCCGCGCTTGAAACGGTGAGGCGCGCTACTATGAATAAGATCGGCCGTTTCACAAAACAGGACATTCGAGAGCTGTGCCCTTCTCTCAGCGTTAGCTCCATAGAGGGTGCGTTGCGAAAGCTTGTAGTTTCCGGTGAATTGAAACGAGAAGGTTCAGGGAAAAATACTTGCTATTACAGAGCAAACTGATTCAATGCTGTTCTAATTCATCAGGGAATCTTTCCCTTGTTCCTTTTCATGCTGAATGATCGCCTGACGAATCAGATATAATACCTCTCCGTTGATCGATCTGCCGTCATATTCGGCAAGGTTCTTCAATTTTTCATGTGTTTCGGAATCAATCCGTAATCCTAAATGTTTATCTTTATTCATGGTTTTTCCATTGATCGAAAAATTTTATTTTCAATCTTTACCCTTTACAAACTTGATTTAAGTATATTTTAAGTACATTATGTGGTATTATGTTTTATATGGACTTAATTTAAGTACATAATATTTTGAGGAGGGAGGTTTGCGGGTTTGTTCTTTTGTCTGCTACTTATAATAAAAGAACATTACATGTAAGGAGGCAGATCAATATGGAAAGATACGGATATATCAGAGTTTCATCTAAAGACCAGAATCCGGACAGACAGTTACTGGCGATGCAGGAACAAAAGATTAAAAAGTGTAATATCTACCTGGATCAGATGTCGGGTAAGGATTTTGCAAGGCCGCAGTATCACAGGCTGTTGCGGAAACTGCATAAGGGAGACGTCTTTGTCATTAAGAGTATCGACCGACTGGGAAGGAATTATGGAGAGATACTGGAACAGTGGAGAATGATAACTAAGGAGATCGGCGCCGAGATTCAGGTGCTTGACATGCCGCTTCTTAATACGGGAGGCGTGCGGGAAGATCTGACGGGGGTATTTATTGCAGATCTGGTACTTCAGATTCTTGCGTATGTGGCGGAAACAGAGAGGACATTTATCAGGCAAAGGCAGGCGGAAGGAATCGCTGCGGCAAAGCGGAAAGGCGTGCGGTTTGGCTGTCGGAGACTGGATACGCCGGATGGTTTTGAAACCTGTTACGCTTTGTGGAAGGAACGTAAAATATCTGTACGAAAAGCGGCTGAACTATGTCGGATGAACTACAGTACTTTTTACCGCAGATGTAAAGAAAAAGAAAATGCTGAGAAAATAGTTTCAAATTGTAGACAAAATGAAACAGACACAAATTGCCTCTTTATCAATGAAAATTATACATAATAAAAACATTATATCTGATGCGTTTCAAAAAGTCTACTTTGTGAAACACATCAGATTATTTTTACTATTACCTATCAATTTAGTGATGGAGGAATATGCAATCATGGAAAACATAACAGAACAGCAGAAAAAGGATTTATATCTTAGAAAAGCTGCGTTGGGAGAAATTGAGGGATGGCAGCCCACCGGCTATCCGAGTCAGGATAAACCGTGGCTGAAATATTACAGTGAGGAAGCTGTAAAAGCGCCTTTGCCTAATTACACAATGTATGAGTATATTTACAAACAAAATCAGGATAATTTAAAACGTATAGCTATGAATTATTATGGTGCTGACACGACATACGAAAAGATGTTTGAACGTATAGATCAAATGGCTGGTTGCTTACAGGCCGCAGGAATTAGCGAGGGAGAAATCGTAACTATTTGTATGATAAACGGGCCAGATACAGTATGTTTGCTGTTTGCGCTTAACAAAATTGGCGCCATAGCTAATATGGTATATGGTGCAGATACGCCCGCAACTCTTAAAAGACACCTTATGGATGCGAAATCAACAGTTGTGTTTACTTTGGACATGTTTCAGGAGAAGTTTGCTTCTATTGCAGATGAGGCAAATCTTAAACGGATTATTGTAACCAACATTACGGCGGAAATGGCTCCTATGACGCGTATAGCAGCTCAATGGTTCAAAAAAATGAAGCCTAAGGCACTACCTGAAGATACTAGGTTTTGTACTTGGAAGAAATTTTTTGAAAAAAAGAAATTGCCTTCTCGGACCTGCCATGATGGGGAAACACCAGCAGTAATTACTTATACAGGAGGAACGACAGGTGGATCGAAGGGAGTTTTGTTAAGTAGTAAAGCAGTTAATGTAGTGGCACAGCAGTATATTGCAAGTGAGCATAATTATAGTCGCAATCATCATTGGATGCAGACATTGCCGCTTTTTATAGCATATGGCGTTACATGTTCTATGCTTCTTCCGCTTGCAATTGGTATGACACAGATTATACGCATTCCGATGGCGGATTCACTTAATTATATATGTAAGAAATTTAAACCTAATTATTTGCTGACAGGTCCTGCTTACTGGGAGAAATTTGCTGATGACAACGAAGATATTGATCTCTCTTTTTTAACAGCAGTGCTTTCAGGAGGCGATATTTTGCGTCAGTCCGTTGAAAAGAAAATCAATGATTATATTCATAGACACGGGAGTGACGTAACCATTATGAATGGTTACGCTATGACCGAAGTCGCTGCGGGAGGTACATTAAATTATCCTTGGGCTTATCGTTCTGGCAGCGTGGGTATTCCAACAGTTAAGTCTGTTATAGCGGCTTTTGATCCAGATACTGGAGAAGAAATGCCCTATGGAGAAGAGGGTGAATTATGCTTTGCATCGCCCAGCATGATGATTGGCTATGTAAATAATGAAACTGAAACCAAAAAAATTATGTGCAGCCACATTGACAGAACAATTTGGGTACATTCTGGTGATTTGGGATATGTGGATAAAGACGGATTCATATTTGTAAGTGGGCGACTTAAACGATACTTTGCTTATGCACATAATGGGGTACATCACAAAGTATTCAGTATAGATATTGAAAAAAGTCTTGCTGAGCATCCGGCGGTTGACAACTGTGCAGTTGTACCTGTTGCAGATGAAAAATCCCTCCAAGCTGCTGTTGCTTATATTATAATTGACAACAATTATAAAAAACAGACTGATTTAAGCACAATATTAACTCAATACTGCCGTGAAAAGCTTCCTATCGAACAACGTCCAGTAAAATACTATTTTGTTGATTCTTTTCCGCTGACTAAAATCGGCAAGGTAGACTATCGTGCGTTGGAGAAGATGGCGGAGGAAAGCGGGGTATAGGTAAGACTTTCAGATAAGTCGGAAAAGGAAAAACATGGACAAACATGTATTTAAGAATGAGCGAGACCTGGTGGTGTATATGGAACAATGCATAAACGCTCCCGAACTGGAAAAGCTGGTTCAGCAATTTCATGATCATATACCTGAATTTAATAATATACGGGATCGTGTAAAATGGCTTGCTGATTTCAGCAGTGTGTGGGATTTTCGTGCCAGGCAAAAGAAGGAACAGGATATTTCTGCAAAGGAAAATGCGCGTTGGCTGATTCAGAATGATTCTTTGAGTACAGAACAGGAAGAAGTTGTATGTAGGAAATTTGGTGATAAGTCAGGAAAGTCAGAAGCATATTTCTCAACCAGCGGAAAAAGAAAGGCAAGTCATTACATCCAAATAAACCGGACTGTATTGGAAAATGGCTGAGAATGGGCAAGGAAGAATATGTAGATCAGGCAGACAGGAATGACATAATTGAAAAGATGTTGGACAAAGTGGAGGAGAAGGAAAGAGGAGAGTTGTGAAAAAATGTTTCTTAAACTATGAATACTGTCGTTTTAGTTTAGATAGTTTTGAAGAATAAATATTTAAATCATAAACTGCATGTTATTAAAAGATATGAGAGTACTGTCTAATTATAGTAAAAATCAAGTTTTTGGGAGGTCTACATGGAAAACATAACAGAACAACAGAAAAGAGATTTATATCTTAGAAAAGCTGCGTTGGGAGAAATTGAGGGATGGCAGCCCACCGGCTATCCAAGTCAGGATAAACCGTGGCTGAAATATTACAGTGAGGAAGCTGTAAAAGCGCCTTTGCCGAAGGGGACGGTTTATGAATATCTATGGGAAAATAACAAAGATCATCTGGAGAAGGTAGCACTTAACTATTTTAATAGGAAGATTACCTATCGGGATTTGTTTGAAAATATTGAAAAGACAGCGAAAGCGTTTAGGGCTATTGGTATAAAAAAAGGAGACATTGTGGTGATGATTACTGTTACGACTCCAGAAACAATCTACTCATTGTATGCACTGAGTCGTATAGGAGCTATTCCTAATATGGTGGACCCGCGAACAAGTGTTAATGGAATAAAAGATTATATATTGGAAGCGGACGCAAGGTTTGTTTTAATTTTAAATGCTGTTTTAAATAAAATGTTGCAGATTGTTAAAGATACCTCCGTCAAAAAAATAATCGTAGTATCACCGGCGGATTCATTGCCTCCGGTAAAAAAGAGATTGTTTCAAATGATGAATTATGAAAGACGCAGCACATATGTAGATGTATGTATTGCGTGGAAAGTTTTTTGGAAAAACGGGCAGGCATCTTCATTTCAGGATGTTGAACATATAAATGGGCAATGTTGTCTTATGGTTCATACGGGAGGAACTACTGGAGCACCTAAATGTGTAATGCTGTCTAATGATAATTTGAATGCGTTGGTACGTCAAAGTATTGATACGGGAATTGATATGAAACGGGAGCATACATGGCTGGATATTATGCCGCCTTTTATTGCATATGGTTTTGGGATGGGGCTGCATTTACCGCTGGTCATAGGAATGACAGTATACCTGATTCCACAATTTGATCCTCAAAAATTTGATGTATTATTAAAAAAATATAAGCCGGTACATATGGTCGGCGTACCTTCTTACTGGAATACTATTTTGCAAAGCAAACGACTTAAAAACGCTGATTTGTCATATATGATAGCGCCTACAGTAGGAGGAGATTCCTTGCTCCCAGATTTGGAGAAAGCCGTAAATTGTTTTTTGAAAGAGCATAACTGTAATTACAAAATTACCAAAGGATATGGTATGACGGAAGTTTGTGCAGGCGTAACGGGAACGGTTGACAGTAATAATGAAATTGGCAGTGTAGGGATTCCTTTTTCAAAGTCAGTTATCAGTGTTTTCGATTTGGAAACAGGAAATGAACTGCCCTACAATCAGGTCGGCGAAGTGTGTATTGCCGGACCTAATATCATGATTGGTTATTACAAGAACCAAGATGCGACAAAGGAAATCATCCGAAAACATAAGGATGGCATGGCGTGGATCCATTCCGGCGATTTGGGATATATGGATGAAAATGGAAGTTTGTTTATTGTTGGCAGAGTAAAGCGTATGATTATCCGCTACGATGGGTTTAAGATCTTTCCATCCTACATTGAGGAAGTTGTTTCCAGACTTCAAAAAATAGAAAGCTGTTGTGCAGTGGGAGTAAAAGATTCTCGGTACAGTCATGGAATGCTGCCATTGGTTTACGCAGTAGTAAAAAACCCATACAAGGGGCAGGAGAAAGAAATTTATCAGCAAATCATGAAATTATGCGGCGGGGAACTCCCTGAGTATGCGCAACCGATAGATATTCAATTTGTGGATGAGCTGCCTTTGACTCCAATCGGCAAAGTAGACTATCGTGCGTTGGAGAAGATGGCAGAGGAAAGCGGGGTATAGGTAAGACTTTCAGATAAGTCGGAAAAGGAAAAACATGGACAAACATGTATTTAAGAATGAGCGAGACCTGGTGGTGTATATGGAACAATGCATAAACGCTCCCGAACTGGAAAAGCTGGTTCAGCAATTTCATGATCATATACCTGAATTTAATAATATACGGGATCGTGTAAAATGGCTTGCTGATTTCAGCAGTGTGTGGGATTTTCGTGCCAGGCAAAAGAAGGAACAGGATATTTCTGCAAAGGAAAATGCGCGTTGGCTGATTCAGAATGATTCTTTGAGTACAGAACAGGAAGAAGCAGCATTGGCACTTGCGCAGAAGTGGGGAATGGCAGTACATACGCTTCCATGTAAAAAGAAGTATGACGCAATCTTGATTCTGGGAGGAGCCAGAATGTCCTGCCTGTATAGGACACGGTATGCCAAACAGTTAGTGCAGAAGCAGGGTATAAAGGCAGTTAAAGTTACGGCATTAACTGGATTGCGGCCAGTAGCGGACTCTGAGAGAACGGCTACGGATACCTATGCTCCGGATGCCTCTACGGAGTACGATTTAATGAAAACAGCGATAATTCTGGAATTTGGGCTGAATGGAAATTGGAAAAAAAGAGGGGAGGGTTTGAAGGAAACGAATAGTTCATGGGTGTTGGAAACTTATGAAAAAGCGCCGACAATCAGTGTACTGGCTGCACCGTCCTCGCGTCCCAAAGAGCGGCGGGCCAATACGGCGGACACGCTTTTGTTTTGGAGTCAATTAAGTGAAAGCCAGGGCTGCAAAGACATTCTTATGGTGACAAGCCAGATTTATGTGCCGTATCAGCATCTGGAAGCTGTCCGTACCCTTGGGCTGCCATGCGGTTTTGAAATAGAAACGGTAGGTTTTCCGAGGGAATGGTCCGGCAGTATGCAGGGATTGCAGACTGCGGCAAATTATTTACAGGAGATTCGTTCCATTATTTTGTCGGCAAATAAAATATTAAATAATAGAATATAACGGAGAGAAAACAAATGAAAGAACAGATGAAAGCACAAAAGGGGAATTTGGTAATTAATGAGAATTTGATGTCAGTTGACAGATCAGAAACAGAACAGCTTCTTTCTCAAGTTGAGAAGAGTGTTACCGATCAGGATCATGAAAAGATTCTTGTACCTTTCCATGGGCTGGCAGGCGCAGGGAAGACCTTTATTGCCCGTGAAGTCTGCAGAAGATTGAAAGAAAATGAAACATATGAAAATTTGTTTTCTGCTTATGTTGACTTATCTGACTGCGCGGATGAAGTGACAGTATACTATAAGATTGCTCTGCAAGAAAAAGAATTTTTTGAACATATTCCGGAAGTGAATACTACGGGAAGGAAAGAGGCCGTAAAGCAGTTTTTGACAATATACGGTTGGATCTATGGAAGTGAAATATCTCCTGCGCCGGAACCGTCAACAGATAAAATACGGGAAGTGGCAGAGATCCTTAAGGAAAAAATTAACGATTTTATCTCAGGAAATTCTGAGGATTTACAAGGAAGCTCTACATTTGATATGGGAAGCTTGAGCGCGGTCTACGATATTCTATGTAATGTTGCGGATAAGATTCCCTATGTCAAGCTTATTTCTGCGATAGCACAGATCAAAGTGCAGCATGACAAAGCTATATATATGAAGCAGCTCATGGAAGAGGTAGCAGAGGCTTTTTCTGTTCATAAAACCAGAGAAATTTTGCTTCGCAATTTATTGGTCTATGCGCTTACCGGAAAGGATGTAGGAAGTGGAAAACCACAGTATGACAGAATACGCAGTGTAATTATTTTGGATAATTTTCAACTGACGCAATCCAATGATCTGGGGAGAGATCACACATGGTTATCAGAGCCGGGAGGACTGATCAGTATGTTGGATGCGGTATGGGTCATTATTGGGCGAAATGAAATCCGGCCGCATTTTGAAGGAATTTTTGCAGAAAACGGTTATATATGTGAAGAAATCGTTTTGGGTGGATTGAGTAAGGAAAAAGCGGAGCAATATGTCCGCAATAATTGTAAAAAATGGGACGGAGCGGGGGATGAAGATTATGATGCCATAGTGGATCGCATTTTAGAAGTGTGCGGTTTTAAGGAAAAGGTTCTGTGCAAAAAGGAAGAAATATTACAAGCCGAGGGAGAGAAGAAAGAAACATTTGAATTCAGAGAGGAAGTAAAATATCTTCCTTACCTTCTTCGTCTGCTGGTCCTGTACTATCAGAAATTATTAGCAGATCCGACATGCACAATAACCCGAGAGGCGTTCGCAAAGCTGAAAAGCAGGGAAGAATTTTTTGGCTACTATTTTTATAAAGATTTGTCGGATCTGATGATTAACGCATTCCAGATACTTTCCTGCATTATGGTTTGGGATCCGGTCTGGATTGGGATGGTAAGAGAGCGTTTTGACAATCATTTGCTCAATGCCAAAAATGTTCTTTTTCATACGGCGCCTATGGAAGAATTGGGCGATGGTCGTTTTAAACTGCATGAAGCGGTAAAAGACGGCTTGTATAATAGCACACAAAATTATATTAAGCAGGATGTCTTGGAATATTTATTTGAGTGCTTCATTCAAATATACAGCAGTGACAGGACGAAAGACAATCTGCAAATATGGTATGAAGCGGAGCGAATGAATACTTTTATGGAGGTAGTGGCGGCCTATCTGCAGGAAATTGGTGAGGAGGGCAAAAGTAAAATAAAAAAATTGCAGCCCGTTATGAAAAAGCTTCAGAAATATCATCATACGCGGGAGACTGTAAATGATAGTTTTATTCGTGTATATACGAAATATATTGACACTTGGAAAGGTATATGGGGCATCCCTTTTGTAGAACTTGGGGATTATTCATTTAGAAATGCTATCAATCTTGAAAAATACGAATGTGAAATAGATACGTTGTTTCAAGATGCAACTCTGGATCAGAACATATGGGAGAAAATGTGGAAAGAAATTCCAGGCTATATGGAAGCATGTATGGACTTGGCCGATCTCTATACGGACAACAGCCAGACGGATGTGGCTTATCAAATAGAAGGGTTGTGTCTGACTTTTTGGCAGAAAATGAAGGATTTTTATGCCGAAACTGATACTTTGAAACATTATAGATGCAGACAGCAAACAGTAAAAGCATACAACGCGTTCGCATATGACTTATCGGCGGAACATGCGTATGAACGCGCTTTTATGTATGGCAGCGAAGGTATAAAGGAGATGAATAGCCTGGCAGAAGAACTGATTGCCAAATGTGAAGATTTAACGGATCACGAAAAAGATATACTGAAGATTATTCTCGATCCTGAAAATTCGGAGAAATTTTGGGTTAATGACCAGATGGAAATTTCCGCTGATCTGTTTCAAAGTATGGTGGCATTGTACAAAAAGATAATTGTTTATGATTCTAAAGAAGATACTGTAATGAAGATTTTGGTGGATCTGTTGAACAATTATTCGCAACTGAGGGGCAATTATTTCTGGTATGTTCTGAATATGGAGGAGAGACCAGATAATCTGACGGATGAAGAAGGAGTTTTGTTTGGGGTGAGAACTTATTGGATGCGTAAGGCATTGGCCCAGGCACACCAGGAATTGATGTTTGATACTTCATCACAGGATAAGAAGGAATTGAATCGCGCTAGAAGAAACATGGAAACCAGTCACCATAATATATGCGTATACCTATACAAGACCGGAAGGATACAGGAAGCATGTCTTTTAGAACATGAGGTGCTTGAGGACAGCAAGAATCTGCTGCCTCATAATGAAAATGCGGAGCAAATGCAAAAGAAGTTAGAGGACATCCTTAAAAACGATGAATCGGACAATGTTCTGTGCCGATACCTCTGCAATCAACAGGCATTAACAGAAGAAAGCCGCAGAGAGTTGTGTAACATACCAGCTCAAATGATGGAGCAAATGCAGTTTATGGGAGATTATTATCTGCACATGAAACATTATACAAGCGCTTTCCGGTATTTATCAAAAGTGATGTTGTGGCGCAGCATACAGAATAAAGCAACGGACAGTAAGTTGCTTGACACCACCATACGCTTGTTTGTTACTTCCTTTGCTTTAGGGCAGGAAGTATTTAAACAGGTGAAACTGCATGTGGAAAATCTGGTGAAAAGGCAGGAAGGTCTGGATAATCTCTCTCAGCCAGCGGAAAAAGAAAGGCAAATCATTACATCCAAAGGCGTCAGAGATAAACTGGATTGTCTTGGAAAACTGCTGAGAATCTGTGAGGAAGAATATATGGATCAAGCAGGCAGGAATGACATGATTGAGAGAATGTTGGATATAGTGGATGGGAAAGAGAGTGGGGGAGAGTTGTGAAAAAATGATTCGTAAGCAATGGATATCATCGTTGTAGTTTAGATGGTTTTGAAGAATGAATACTTAAATCATAAACTGCATGTCATAAAAATACGAAAGCGCTGTCTGATGATAGTAAAAAATCAATTTTTGGGAGGTCTACATGGAAAACAGATTTTTGTCAAAGTATCACCGTCAAAATCCTATAAGAGATTTTTCCGCTCGCCAAACGATGTATGATTTAGTAATGTCAATTAATGCTAATAATATGGATTATTCATACGCTATGTATTTTGGAAAGGAATATCCTTTTTCTCAATTAAAGTCAGAAACCGATACTCTCGCAGCAGCCTTATACCATGATGGAGTCAGGAAAAATACTATTGTCGGCGTATGCCTTTTGACTGTTCCAGAAGTTGATTCTGTACTTTTGGCAATTAACAAGATTGGCGCAATTTCTTATTGGCTTGACGCAAGCTTGAAGCCGGCAGATATGCTGCATTACTTGGAGGCACGTCAGCTGACAATTCTTATTGTTCACGAGACCTTGCTGCCTGTTATAGCTCAAATTTCCTCATTGCTGTCTCTCAAGCGGATTATTGTAGTTCCTGCTGATAAGGCGCTTGGTTTTCCAGATTTGGTCCATTCTATGCCTGATTCTCGTATTGTAAGTATTTCTGATTATAGAAGAAATTCTTTTGAAGATGTATCTCCAGTCGAATATGAGGATGGTAAGGCGGCTGTCATTGTACAGTCAAGCGGAAGTACCGGTATGCCAAAATCTATTGTGCATACTGATTACAACTTCAATGCTGCCGTCAAGAAAATGGCCTACTGTGATCTCCCATTTTACATTCGCCAGCGTGCCTTGGTCTGTGCTCCGCCTTGGATTATATACGGACTTGTGAATTCCATTTATTCTGGTCTAGTATTTGGGATTACAACTGTTTTTACCACTCTCCCGGCAGAAGATATGATATATAAACACCTCGGGGAATTTAATTTTATATATGGAGTTCCGGTTTATTATCGCTACTTATATAATAAAATGCAGGAACTGACTTTTGCTGGAGAAATTGGTAAAGCAGAGTTAAAGAGGATTCGTTCTATTCTTCGTCAAGTCAGCGTATTTATCTCCGGTGGCGATAAAGTCGCAGAAAATGAACTAATAAATTGGCAAATTGAATTTGATGTCCCAATTATAAATGGATATGGTAATAACGAAGTCACAGGTGCTGCAATCGTTTCTCCTCGTTTCGCAAACAGATTAGGCTCTATTGGTATTCCCATGCATGGCACTATTGTTAAGACCTTTGATTCAGATAATGGGCAAATGCTTCCTGATGGAGAAGTGGGCGAACTTTATATTGGCGGAGATACCATTTTCACAGAGTACTTGGACAATAAGGAAGCAACCCAAAATATTAAATATACTGCTTCGGGAATAGAGTGGGTTAAAACTGGTGACCTTGCCTATATTGATTCTGACGGCTATATTTTTCTGCGTGGAAGGACGAGGCGGCTGATTATTGATAAGTTAGGCTACAAAATATCCCCTGATAATAGTGAAAACTACATTCAAAGTTTTCCTTTTGTTCGTGAATGCGTTGTTGTAGGTGTTGAAGTTGCTGAAAATGACACTGTGCCTATGGCTTTTATCGAACTTGAATCCCAAAGAGCAGGCATAGAATCCTTATTAGATACAATTAAATCAGGATGTCGTGAAAATCTGAAAGATTATGAGTGCCCGAAGTTTTTTGAAATTATAGATAAGATTCCTCATAAAGATAATGGGGGTAAGCAGGATTTTCTTACCCTTGAAAAACTGGCGAAGGAATTTGTAACTAAACAGCAAAATATTTTTTGAAGTAGACTTCGGAATCCATACACTGGCAATCCTAAACAAAACTTCAGGCTGTTGGAAGAGCTGGAAAAGAAATTGTTGGAAAAAGGGATTGATGAAGAGCTGTTAGAGAAAGTAAGTAAATGAAAATATATTGGAGGAACATGCAATTATGGAGAACTTAACAGAACAGGAGAAAAGGGATTTATATCTTAGAAAAGCTGCATTGGGGGAAATAGAAGGATGGCAGCCAAGCGGTTATCCGAGTCAGGATAAACCGTGGTTGAAATATTACAGTGAGGAAGCTGTCAAAGCGCCTTTGCCGAAGGGGACGGTTTATAAATATCTATGGGAAAATAACAAAGATCATCTGAAGAAGATAGCGCTTAACTATTTTAAGAGGAAATTAGATGGAAACAAAACATAAATATAAATCTCAATTTCATATTCTGTCTTTAAGGGACGAGAAAAAGCTTTCTCCCGAAGAACTTGTCCAATATTACACCAATCTTTGCACTTATGCCCTACAGAGGAAGTTAACGAACACCACTCCCGGAGCCTTAACCATTGCACCGCATCTAAAGGGCGTTACGGATAAGATTGTAAATAAGTTAACGAAAATCTTATGCCGCGGTCCAGTGGAAGTGGTGTCTGACGGGCAGGAAAATATTCCGAAAAGGACAGTTATTTTCGCTTTCACCCATCAGGGCATTTTGGATAATTTTGTCTGGATTCCGGAGACGCCATGTCATTGCGTGATCCTGCATTCCGCAAAGGTGAAAACGTTCCTAAAACTGGCACAGTTGAATACCGGACTGATTCTGGTGAGTAAAAAAGATGAAGATACGGAAAACAGGCAGAATGCTCGGATGGATATGTTGCAAATCTTATTGCGAGGACATTCTATTGCTTATTTTCCGGAAAGCGCATGGAATCTGTCACCTAACAGGCTACACCTGCCCATGAGTTACGGTTTTCTTGATATAGCGCGTAAAACAGATGTTCCTGTAGTGCCGGTGGCTATGGAATTTACTTATGATACATCCACAGATAAGGAGCGTATTACAAAGATACATATTCGTTACGGACAGGCAATTGTAGTAAATGCTTCTGATAATCTAGCGGAAAAGTTAGAGGAATATTCTGCAGCCATTTCCACTATGCGTTGGGAATTGATTGAAGAGAAAGGCTGCTTTTCAAGAAAGGATGTGTCAGATCAGGAATATAGTAATTATCTGAAAGGAAATCTTCGTAATCTGCAGATGGGAGGGATCGACATCAATGTGGAACGGGATCATATCCGTGGGGCTCGGGAGGAATTTTACCGGTTTCATCCGATCAATGACCTACCGCTGGATGAGTAATAATTATTAAATTCATATACAATGGAGGAAAGAAAAATGAACAAAAAATTAACAGGCTATCCGTCTATAGATAAACCGTGGCTGAAATATTATAAGGAAGAAGCTGTAAATGCAAATTTGCCCGAACAAAGTATTTATGGATATATGCGGGAAAATAACAAGGATCATCCGAAAGATATCGCTCTTGTATATTTTGGAAGGAAGATTACCTACTGGGAAATGTTCCGCCAGATCGACCAATGTGCACAGTCTTTGACTTCGCTGGGGGTGGTTCCGGGGGATATCGTGACGGTGGCACTGCCCAGCATTCCGGAGACATTGTATATTGTATATGCCGTGAATAAGATCGGGGCGGTTGCTAATATGATCCATCCGTTAGCAGGAGAAAGTGAGACACTTTTCTATCTAAAAGAAGTTGATTCAAAAATCGCGTTTTTATTTGAAGAGACTTATCAGGATGTCAGGGAATCTATTCATACTACCAATGTAGAGAAGGCGATCCTTGTCTCGGCGGGAGATTCCCTTCCTTTCGTAGTCCGGCATCTGTTTCGGTTGAAGAACGCGGCACCGAAGATCAGCGGGCAGGAAATATTTCTGAATTGGAGAGATTTTATTTCTTGTGGGAAAAGCAATGTTTGTGAAGAATATCCCAGAGACATTAATAAACCGGCGATTATTTCCCATACAGGAGGAACAACTGGGGAGCCGAAAGGCGTTATGTGTTCTGACAGGAATATCAATGCGCTGATCTGGCAGGTCGGCTGCAATCTGGATTTCAAACGACAGGACAGATGTTTGGTTGTGCTGCCGCCTTTTATTAACTACAGCCTTGTCGATTCCATGCTTGCGTCACTTGTGTTTGGCTTTCAAACTGTCCTGATTCCGGATTATCACGCGGATCGATTCGATGAATATGTCAAAAAATATCATCCAAACCACATCAGTTCGATTCCTGACTATTGGGAAGCGCTATTGTCTAATGAAAGATTGAAAACCATGGATTTGTCTTGCTTGGATTATTTGTTCTACGGCGGAGAGGCAATGAGCATTGCCAAGGAAGAAGAAGTCAATAGCTTCCTGCGTTCTCACGGGGCAAGGAGGGGACTTGGAGCAGGGATGGGAGCCACGGAGATGGTCAGTGCAGCGACATTTACATATGAATCGTGTCGCGAACTCGGAAGCGTGGGGATTCCGCTTGTAAAGGTAAACTGCAAGATCGTAGAACCGGAAACATTCCGAGAACTTTCTTACGGGCAGGTCGGCGAAATCTGTTTCTCCGGGGAAACCATGATGTTAGGATATTATCAAAAACCGGAAGCAACAAATGAAGTGATAAAAATCCATCCGGACAAACAAAAATGGCTGCACACCGGTGATCTGGGGCAACTGAATGAAAACGGCGTCCTGTTCATTACTGGGCGTATTAAAAGAATTCTCCCGACCATGGGGCCTAACGCGCAACCAACAAAAATGTTCCCTGACAGGATCGAAAAGGTGGTTATGAAGCATGAAGCGGTAGATCTCTGCTGTGTGATCGGTATACCAGATCCAGTGAGAACTTATTATCCTCGGGCGTATGTGGTTCTGAACCGAGGCTATAGAGAGTCAGAGCAGTTGACGGAAGAACTCAGGCGGCTTTGCATGGATTCTTTGCCCAGCTATATGATTCCCGAAGAAATCATGTATTGTGATGACCTTCCTCGAACAGAGCGCGGCAAGGTGGACTATCGGGCTCTTGAGCAGATGGACCGTGTGTAGTAACAAATGAAGTGGAAAAATTCATCCGGACAAACAAAAATAGCTGCACACCGGTGATCAGGGGCAGATGAATGACAATGCTCCAGCCATTGCTAAACTTTTTGATTTAGCCTTGCAGGCCGAGCCTTCCATGGAGGAAAACATCGCCCTTGCAAGGCAATTTTTGTCCCCTTAGACGAATACGGCCGATACCGTATTGTCTGTCGGTCATACATAATCCGGGCGGGGCAGTTTAGAACGGATTATCGCTGGCGCCATAACCGAAGTTGACTACCGTACTTTCGCTGTATTCATTCAGCGCCTTTTCATAGTCTTTCTTTGAAATGGCCTTGGTCTTTCCGTCCTCCGTCAGTTGGTAAGAGCTGTCTGTGTCCCCACTGGGAATCTCCTCATACAGAGAAACCGCCCACTGTTTTTCCTTTTTGTCAAACCGGTAAATATTCAGGCTGTGACCGGACGAGGTAAAGACGCATTTGTCTCCGTAGCAGACCGGATAGGCCGTGCCCATGCTTTCAATATCGATCGGATAGACCTTGCCGCCGAAAGAGTAGTACATAGTGCAGTATACCGCCGCGTTATGTCCGTGCCCATCGTCATAGGTCAGATCCGTTGTAAAGAGAACATCGTTTTCTTCTCCGATATCCCGCAGGGAAAACTGTTCCTCATCTCCCAACTCGGCGATCAGTCCGCCGTACAATTCTCCGTTGTCTGCATCATTGGTTTCGTTATTTTTCCCGCATCCGGCCAGCAGCAGAGAACATATCGCCAGCAGCAGGATTCTGTTAATCTTTTTCATATTTTTTCACTTATCTCCATTTCTCATATGCTTTTTCCCAAGTGTATCGATATTTCACAAGCTTTTTTCGCTCTTGTCCTGTACCTGAAAACATATCGGGACATCGTAATGCTTTTTCTTGATTTTATTGTATTCATTAAGGCGTTTTGACAGTGCTGTCATTTTGTTTTTCTGCCCATTACAAAATAGCATAGACATAAAACCACGCCCACCGCTCCGGCCAGGATCGCCGGAAGCAATAGCAGTTCATAATTCAGAGGCGGAGCCTGAAATTCACCTACCGCGATATATCTGTATAAGATATAGGTCATGTTTTGGGTGGTGGTTTCCAACATCTTTTCAAACGCCGCTATAATGATGCCGATCGCCAGAAACACCAGCCCGCCGCAAAGCAGCAGGTTCATCCGTCTGCTTCGTGCGTTGACGCGCATCATATCCTCCAATGTGATCTGTGTCTTTTCTTCTTCCATATGCCTTTCCTCCTCCAGTAGTAATTCATCCAGAGAGGTATGGAACAGGAAAGAAAGTCTGACAACGCTTTCCACATCCGGCATACTGGTTCCATTTTCCCACTTAGACAGGGTCTGTCTGGCAATATTCAGCTTTTCCGCCAACTGTTCCTGCGTCATGCCCGACAGCTTTCGCAGATGGCAGATTTTCTCTCCCAATTCCATATAATATAATTCCTCCTTGGATTTTCTGTCCTGTTTTCAAGGACGTATCGGTACCGTATCCTCATTTTAGGTTATCCGGTCAAAAAAAGTAAAGCAACGTTAGTTTCCATTTCCGCCATGAAACCCTACAATCCGTTTCTTTACATTTTAAATGGGACGTTGCGGATACCGGCAATCGTCCCATGTTTCTTTTCTGTAGGTGATTTTTTGTGTTTGCGCAATTTGCTGTAACAGTTCCGTTGCCTTATCATCGTAAAGCCGGTATATTTGACCTGGCGACATATATTTGCGCCGTGGGCTGTTATCCTAGTGTAATGGTTTATTCAGGGACCGGACTGTTACGCCTTGTTTACTGGTTCTGATTGAGTTTATTGACAAAGGAAGCGGCTTTTGCGGTCATCTCAACCCACGCGGGGCGGAATCCGCTTTGGATGGCGTTGCGGACGGATTTAATGTTCGACCACGCGGCACAGTAAAACGGGACTTTTCTGCGTTCCAGAATTTCCAGAGCCAGGCGGCTGGTGAGCGCGGAGGCAATACCCTGTCTACGGTAAGCGGGCAGCACGTCCACACCGATCTGCCACATGGTTTCGCAGTCGGCGGAACACCTGGCGAGACCGATCAAGGTTTCGCCATCGTATGCGCCGATGCCCAGAATATCCAGTTCCCGGCGTTTTTCACACAGCGCGTTGCTCCATTGAGGCGTATAAAGCGTTTGAAAGTCTGTCGGGTATAACAGTTTTACGGGATAAGGACAGTCGTGCGCTCTCATCTCGTGAAGGTCTGGCAGGAAATATTCCGCCATAAAGCAGATCCTGAAACCTTCTTTCTGCAGTTTATCGTTTAAGACGTGCATATTCGGCGTTTCAAAGCAATGTTCGGCTTCAAAACTGTCGATATAGTTCGATATGACGGCGCGGTATTTTTCATTTATGGACGCAACGATGTTGTTCCCATAATAGATCAGATTGCAGTCAAGGGGAAGATCAAGATATTTCCTCGCAAGAGGATTGACCGCGGATGGAACGATAACATTTTCCGCTTTCAGAAAATCTTCCGCGTTGCAGTTCGCGTCTATGGCGGACTGCCGCATGGCAATTTGTAATATGTCGGTATTCGTAAAATTCATGATCAGCCTCCGAAAGATTTTTTAATCTTTGGATCATTGCGGTTCTTCTTTATGATCTTCAGACAGGTTTTAAGCCGCATCGGAAAACGTCTTTCACTCCCGTTTCGTCCAGTATAACATAGGCGGTATTGATGCGAAAGACATAAAAATCGATCAATGGAAATCAGACATAGCAGCGGAAATATCATTTGAAAATTTTTCCGATCAGTAAGGCTGCGATCTTTGTGAAAAAAGCGATAAGATAGTAAAACGCAGTCTCTATTAAGGACTGGCCCAGTAAACGAAATGCAATAGGTTTGTTTACGAAGCCCGGCAGATACGGGGGAAAAATTAAGACGGACGCTGTTATTACTTAAATCTTTTGTAAAATATAGGTGTATGATATAATCAAAATGTCTGTATGCGTACGGTTGGCATGGCAGGGAAGTGAAATAACGAAGAATCTGTTACGATGGCATCCAGATACTGATTGAAAAGACCAAAGAACTGCCGGTGCTGTATGAATCCGATGAAAAGGCGGTTTCAGAGACTGGAGGACAGCAATACCGCAATGATGTATTTTTTACTATATAATAGTGAGTGCAGAATAAACAGGGTAAATAACAGATATGTATTCGCAAAAAGAAAGCTGAAATGGCTGTGAGACAGATGTTGGAGGCAAAATGTATTATCACGCATCATCGGTAAAAGGTATTATGCGATTGGAGCCGCATATTTCCAATCATGGTATTCCGCTGATTTACTTCTCTGAAAAAAGAGAAAATGTTCTTGTTTACTTGAGCAATGCGATTGAAAAATACTGTAAGGAAACAGGTTTTTTATATAATGGTCAGTGGAAAAAGTGGGGACCATATGGCTTTAATAAAGATGGTCGTCTGAGGCTGGAAGAGTATTATCTTAATGCGCTTATCAATACATATAGCGGTGTATCTGGTTACATTTACAGTGCTAAAGCAGTTACAAATTCCGGATTTGATGTTCAGATTCCTGATGCTGTCACGAGCAGTACCTCGGTTGAAGTAACAGATGTGGAATATGTTCCGGATGCTTATGAAGCAATTTTCCAGGCTGAAAGAGATGGTTTGATTACATTGATTAGATATAAGGAAATGTCGGATAAAATGAAGGAATGGATCAAAAAAAACATCAGGGAAGAATATGAAAAAGCTGAAGATCATCCGGAATACAGACATTTTCTGCGTGGTAATTTTCCAGATATAGTTATGTAAAGCAGACGGTTTTTTAAGAAGATCTTGTGATGCTGACATTTGTGGTAAAAAGACAGAGCAGGAGATTTTTGAGGAAATCGATGAAAGGCAGATCAAGATTATAGAGGAGAAAATGGTAATGGCCTCAAGAATTATCCATCTGGCAATAACAGATCTCATATCAAAAAAATATGAATACAAAGATAAAAACAGACTGGAGCTTGGTTCCATTTTGCCTGATGCTGCAACAAGTGGAAATAGTCATTTGAAAATCAACATCTGCAATGGAACGAAAAAAACATATGATTTGACAAGTTTTCGTTCCGGTTTTCGTTCCAAAATTCTTGAAGATGACTTATATCTTGGCTACTATCTTCATTTGGTACAGGATATGTATTTTAGAGATTTTGTATATAATCGCTATCATTGGAATCCGTTGCCACTGGGAAATGTCGAAAGATTACATAATGACTATGCACTGATAAATCAATATGTGATTCAAAAATATGCGCTCTCAAATACCATTGCGATTCCTGTTTCATTTGATGAAGAACCTCTTAATAAATTGGGGCGTTTTTCGATTTATGAATTCTTTGCTGATATGAAAGCCGACTTTCAAAACCATTTGACAGGTGCAACGTTCTTCTTCACAAAGGAGATGGCTGATGAATTTATTGCGTATGCTTGCGAAAAGTGTAAGCAGGAGATATATTCTCTGTTTCATGATTTGGAGTGCTTAGACGAAAGAGCGCTGGCATGGCAGAGAAGATAAATCCTGGTTTCCCTTTGTATCAAAATAAGAAAGAACATAGATATCATTTTGCAGAGTTTGATAAAAAGCTGGGGAAAACCCAAAAGCGCGTCTTTTTGATGTACGCTGTTTAAGGTATGATTTTATTCAAAGGTGAGGATATGTCCGTCCGAAAAATCGGTGTTAGCAGGAAGGAGAACGGTGTCATGACAAATATACAGAAAACAGAAGTTTTTTTGAAAGAACAGTTTGACGGATGTGACTATTATAAAGAACACTCTGCCGATAAGGAGTATCGGCTGCAGCATTCTTACCGGGTGGCTCACAATGCCGGAGAAATTGCTCGCGAAGAGGGACTGGATGAGGAGGAGTTGATCATTGGCGCCCTTTTACATGACGTTGGGTATTGCCTGTGTACCGAGGACAACTGGCCGGACTGGCAGGAGCACGGGCGGATTTCGGCTCGGATAGCTAGGCCTTTTCTCGAGCAGCTTGGTTTGGAAAGGGAACGGGTTCAGGAAATTTGTTATGGTATCGCTATTCATGTAGACGGAAATGCCGATTTTCTGGGAGAGAAAACACCTTTTGCCTGTAGTATTAGTGACGCCGATGATGTAGATCACTTTGACGCTTACAGGATTTATGACGCTATGGCATATGCAGATTTCCGCAATCTCAAGCTAGCCGATAAGAAAAAATGGCTTTTTGAGAAGCTGGATTGGATACAGCATCGAATGGGAGAGAAATACGGCACTAAGACTGGCCAACGAATGATAACTGAGCGATTGCTGTATCAGCGGCAGTATTATGAGAGATTGTTGGAACAGATGGAACACAGTGAAAGGATAGAATTTTGATACAGGGTTGATGTGCTGTATGGCAGTGCCATAAAGTTGCAGGCAATTCCAGAACGACAGCGGTGTTTTTCATAAAGTATCTGCGCACATCGGGCCTTGACGTAACGAACGACATTTTTGCCGAGAATGTATGGTATTTTCGGAATTCGCTGGTCAGGGAAAATACAATGATCTGAAAAACGGTGTTCATGAGACAACGGAATTCCTTGAGATGTTCTTTCGCAAATTTGTTGTATCCTCAAATCGGTGTAACGGTGTCGAACCAATTGCGTGAATGGGAGTGTACTCTCTCTTCTTCCGATAGTGCATCACAATTCCAGTCCAAAAAGCTCCGCCCAGTTTTCTCCAACGATGATCCTGTCGCTTTGCACATCCGCATGTTCCAGCATACTTTCCACCCTGTTTGCGATAGTCACATCAATAAAGCGCTCAACATCGATTCCTCTCAATTCAAAGAAAAGGAGCGGATTCTCATCAAAACGAATCCCGATGCCGTACAACACCGCCGCCACATGTTTGCACATCAGCGCCCAATCCGGACAGCTGCAGCTGAAACTGATCTCCCTCGGTTCCGGAAAAAGCCCTTTCTTTCCGAGGAACAATTCTTTCAGTTCTTCAGGGAAATTGCCCTTCAACAACTGTTCCAAATTATCTATCCTCCTGCCGCAGAGCGATATAATCTCCTGGCAGCGATCCTCTGAAAGCGGACTGATCCTGATCTCCACCTTGTAGGGTGTTCTGCGCGTTCCCTGTACTCTCGCCGATACTTTCCCTTTCTGAATCTTCAGGTCTACCACGGCTCCCGTCCTCACATAACGCCTGCCCCGTTCCAGACGGCTCTCGTAATCCGCGTACTGCTCCAGATTATCACACCAGGCCTGTCCCCACCAGCTCTGCACAAGTTTTTGCTTCTTGACAATCACCGGTTCCATGATCTTGCCCTTGCTCCGTTCTTTTCGTATGGTCTGTACGGCGTTCTTTAGAAGCTGTTCCGGTTCTATCTGACTGTATTTTGTTCCCGTATCCCAATAGCTTTTGCTCATAATGTCTCCTTAATCCAGTCTCAGTACGGACAAAAGTTCCTCGTTACTCATTTCCGTAATCCAATTCTCTCCGCCGCTTCCGATCACATTGGCTGCAAGTTCCTTTTTGGATTCGATCATCGCGTTTATCTTTTCCTCTATGGTTCCCTTGCAGACAAGCTTGTGCACCATCACATTATTTTTCTGTCCGATGCGGTACGCCCGGTCTGTCGCCTGATTTTCCACAGCCGGGTTCCACCAGCGGTCAAAGTGGATCACATGGTTGGCCTGGGTTAGGTTCAGGCCGGTTCCTCCCGCTCTCACGGACAGTATCATATAGGGGATATAGCTTTCCCCTTGAAAAGCCTCCACCATTTCGTTTCTGGCCGAGACAGAGGTTCCTCCATGCAGCGTAAAACCCCTGCGGTGAAAGATCTCTGCCAGAAAATTGTCCAGCCAGGGAATGATCTCCTTAAACTGCGTAAACACCAGCACCCGTTCCCGCTTTTCATAGATAGTCTCACAAATTGCCTTAAGCATCTCAAATTTTCCGCTGTCCTTTTCCTCGTAGACCTGTTGTCCCAGGTACTGATCCGGGTGGTTGCAGATCTGCTTCAGCTTTGTCAGAGATGCCAGCACAAAGCCCTTTCTCTGGATTCCATCCAGTTCGTTCAGCTTCTGTGCCAGCTCAGCCACATACTTGCGGTAAAGCACTGTCTGTTTTTTAGAAAGTTCTACATATTCCACCTGCTCCAGTTTATCCGGCAGATCAGCTATGACCGCCTTGTCCGTTTTCACCCGCCTGAGCATGAACGGCGATATCATGGCTTTCAGCCGGGCATACCCCTCCGGATTATCCTCCAGCCGCTTACAGTATCCCTTAAACTCTTCTGAACTGCCCAGAAGTCCCTTGTTCAGGAAATCAAACAGCGACCACAGGTTGGACAGATCGTTTTCTATGGGCGTACCGGTCATGGCGATCCGCATCCTGCTCTTTAATCCCTTGACGCGCTTTGTCTGTTTTGTGAGAGGATTCTTGATAGCCTGCGCCTCATCCAGGATCATGCAGTCCCACGCAATATCGTCCAGTTCCCTGATACGGACTGCCATTCCATATGTAGTGATCGTCAGAAAGGACGTACTCTGCAGGACAATCTTTCCCAGATTCTGCGCTCCGCCGCCGTGAAGGATATCATATGTCATCTCTGGGGCAAATTTTTCTGTCTCCTTCTGCCAGTTCCCCAGCAGGGAAGCCGGAACGATAAGCAGCGCTTTTTTTCTGCCGCCGCTTTTTCTGAGTTTTTCAAGGAAGGCCAATACCTGCACCGTTTTCCCCAGCCCCATATCGTCCGCCAGACATGCTCCGAAATGCAGATCATTCATATAATTCAGCCATGTATAGCCAGATTTCTGGTAAGGACGCAGTACGGCATGAAAACTTTTCGGCAAAACGGCGGAACGTATTTCCGCAGGCGCCGTGAGCTTTCGCAGGAGTCCGGAAAGCCACGCACCGTTTGTAACCGCAGGTCCTACGTTTTCCGTCTCTTCGCTGCCGCTCGGGTTCAGCTTCATATGCAAAGCGTCCAGCAGCGTAAGCTCACCTCTGTACTTCTCCATCTCCTCCAGGAGAGCTGCCAGCTTCGCATGATTCACCTCCACCCACTTTCCCTTTAAAAAGGCCAGTCCCTCTGTCTGTCTCAGCAGCTGCTCCACCTCTTCCCGAGTCAGGGGAACCCCGTCCGCCATAAGTTCCGGCACCATACTCAGGATCGCGTCCATGCCCAGCAGGGGCGGCTTATCCTCGCCCAGTTTCACCGCCATGGAAATCCCTGCGGCATTCCTGCGCCACCAGTTGGGTATCCGGCAGACAATCCCCGCCTTTTCAATTACCGGCACATCCCTCAATATTTGATAGGCTTCCTCCGCCGTAAGTCTGAGGGGATGGAACATTTCTCCCCGCTGCACGAATTCCCCGATCAGGGGCGACACTTCCGCGGCACGGTTTAAACAGGACAGAAGCTCCAGCAGTTTCTCCCTCTGCGCCCCATATTCCGTCAGAGCGTAGCGCAAAGGCATATGCTTTACCCTGC
This sequence comes from uncultured Acetatifactor sp., assembly GCA_947629645.1. Classification (GTDB taxonomy): domain Bacteria; phylum Bacillota; class Clostridia; order Lachnospirales; family Lachnospiraceae; genus Acetatifactor. The sequence goes on from CANREV010000039.1 coordinate 28,353, forward strand.
CGTTTTCATCCTTTGTGGAATAAGTGGCCAGAAAAGCAAAGGGGCTGTCGCACTAAGTAAATTAGTGCGCGGCTCCTTTTTATGAAAAAAATAACTGCCAGACCTCGAAAGAATCTG